>CAIQWC010000001.1 GCA_903875425.1 uncultured Actinomycetes bacterium
CGAAATCATCAATGTGCCCGAAGTCGGGGAAAACGTTACCGAAGGCACCATTGCTCAGTGGCTCGTTGAACCAGGCTCAAGCTTCGTCAAGGGCGAACCCCTCTTTGAACTCGCAACCGACAAAGTTGACTCAGAAGTTCCCTCCCCTTTTACTGGCACCATTCGAGAACTCCTAGCCCCTAAGGGCAGCGTGGTCGGCATCGGTGATGCAGTAGCGGTTATCGAAGCCGTCAGCGGCACAGCTCCAACAAAGCCCGTCGCGCCAGCAAAGGGGTCAGCCGCCAAGAGCGCTACCCAGGTTCCGGCCAAGAAAGCGTTAGCAAGCAGCCTAAGTGCTCAACGTCGCGACGCCAATGATGTACCGCTTCCCCCCATGCCTGGTGAGGGCTTGATAGACGAAGATATTGAGCCGTTCAGTCGCATTCGCGCCATCACGGCAAAAGTAATGGTGCAATCTACTTCGACCATTCCCCACGCCACATCCTTGGTTGAAGCCGACCATCACCGCATCTTCACCCTTCGACGAGAACTCAAAGCTAAGGGCCAAGGGCCGCTGCCTACAGCCCTGGCCTTCGCGACCTATGCAACAGCACAAGCACTGACGCGCTTTTCGCATCTCAACGCATCAGTCCAAGGAGACGGACTCAAAATCCATAGCGACATCAACATCGCCATTGCCGTCGATACCGATGCCGGCCTTATCGCCCCCGTTATCCACCACGCCGACACGTTGAGTGTTGGTGACCTAGCCGCCGCAATTAGCGAGATCGCCGAGAAGGCACGTGACGGAAAGCTCACCGCTTCTGACATCTCCGGAGCAACCTTCACCATTTCCAATAACGGATCTGCCGGGTCACTCATGACCGCTGCGATTATTACCCCGCCCCAAGTCGCAGTTCTCTCGACTGACCGTGTTGTTGAGCGTCCGGTCGTGGTGGCGGGACCAGACGGGAAGGGCATCGGTATTCGACCTATGGGGAATCTCACAATGACGTGGGATCACCGAGCAATCGATGGCGCCCTTGCTGCTCACTTCCTCGTCGATATCAAGAATCAACTCGAAACCAACGACTGGAGTCGTCTTGTCTGAACCCGGCATTGCTAACCAACTCATTGACTCTGACTACTCGGCCACCGAAGCGTGGATTCAAGCCTTCGATGCTGCCGTCGAGGCCTATGGACCCGTTCGCGGTCGTTACCTCTTATTCCAGCTACTCGAGCGCTCAGCCGCCATGGGCGTGGGCTTCCCCGCTACGGTTTCAACGCCCTACCTCAACACTATTGATCCAGCCTCCGAGGGCGACTATCCCGGTGACCCGGTTATAGAACATCGGATCCGTTCCCTCATTCGATGGAATGCTGTCGCCATGGTGCTGCGCGCCAACGCCACTGCACCAAGCATTGGCGGTCACCTCGCCACCTACGCATCGTCGGCCACCCTCTACGAAGTTGGATTCAACCATTTCTTTCGCGGCAAAGACGGCGACCATCTCGGCGATCAAGTATTTTTCCAAGGCCATGCTTCGCCAGGAATCTACGCGCGCGCTTTCCTTGAGGGTCGCCTCAGCGAAGAAGACCTGGACCACTTCCGTCTAGAAGCGTCACGAATTGATACGGATCGTCCAGGTCTCTCCTCGTATCCCCACCCTCGCCTTATGCCTGAGTTCTGGGAATTCCCCACGGTCTCGATGGGTCTTGGCCCTATCTCGGCGATCTACCAAGCGCGTTTCAACCGCTACCTCGCAAACCGTGGCCTTGTTGACACGTCTGAGTCCCACGTTTGGGCATACCTCGGTGACGGCGAATGCGACGAACCAGAATCTCTCGGGGCACTCGGTGTCGCGGGTCGCGAACACCTCGACAACTTAACGTTCATCGTTAACTGCAACTTGCAACGACTCGATGGACCTGTGCGCGGTAACGGGAAAATCATCCAAGAGCTCGAGGGCACCTTTCTCGGCGCTGGATGGCGCGTTATCAAGGTTATTTGGGGACACGGCTGGGACGATTTATTTGCGCGCGATGTCGAGGGAATTTTGCTCGATACTCTGGCCGAAACGCCAGATGGTGCGTTCCAAGCACTTGCGACCGCTCCCGGCGCTCAGGTGCGCGCTGATTTCTTCGGCCAAGACCCTCGCCTTCTCGCTTTAGTAGAGCACTTGAGCGATGAAGACATCGAACGGCTCTCTCGCGGTGGCCACGACCATACCAAGATTGCTGCAGCCTTCCGCAGCGCTAAGGAAACGAACGGCCAGCCCGTTGTGATCCTCGCCCACACCATAAAGGGCTGGGCGCTCGGTGCCCGGGTGGAAGCACGTAACGCCACCCACCAGATTAAGAAGATGACGCAAGACGACCTCATCGAAATGCGCGATCGCTTGAAACTCAATGACTTAATTGGCGATGATGACATTTCTGAAAAGGCTCCGCCCTACGTCACCCTTGAAAAAGGAAGCCCCGAGCACACGTACCTGATGGAGCGCCGCCAAGCCTTGGGTGGATCACTGCCAAAGCGTGTCGTCAATCACGAGCCCCTTCCTCGACCCGTAGAAGATCTCGTAACTCCCTATCTCGAGGGTTCTGGCGACATGAAGGTATCGACGACGTCGGTGGGGGTGCGCATTATGCGTGACCTGATTCGTGATCCCAACCTTGGTGAGCGCGTCGTACCCATCGTCCCCGATGAAGGGCGAACGTTTGGCATGGAGTCGATGTTCACCGAAGTCGGCATCTACCATCCCGACGGCATGAACTACGTTCCTGTCGATGCCGACATGATGATTTCCTACCGTGAAGCCGCCAACGGCCAAGTTCTCGAAGAAGGCATCACCGAGGCGGGCGCGTTGGCATCATTTCAAGCTGCGGCTACGAGTTATGCAACGAATCGCTATCCCATGATTCCGTTCTACTTTTACTACGCCATGTTTGGTTTCCAGCGAACCGGTGACGCCATTTGGCAACTCGGAGACATTCGCGCGAAGGGCTTCTTGATGGGTGGTACCGCAGGACGAACGACCCTGCTTGGCGAAGGTCTCCAGCACCAAGATGGCCACAGCCTGCTCTTCGCGAGTGCGTACCCCGCCATTCGTGCCTACGATCCAGCCTTCGCCTACGAGGTGGCCGTCATCGTAGATCATGGACTTGACGACATGTACGGGCTCAATCCAAACGATGTCGTCTACTACCTGACTTTGTACAACGAAAACATCACACAGCCACCCATGCCCGAGGGTAGTGCCGAAGGTATCGTGAAGGGTGTGTATCGATTCCGAGCAGGCGCAGCCCTGGATCGACAAGCCTCAATCCTATTTTCGGGATCAAGTTCTGGCGAAGCCCTAGCTGCTGCAGCGATCTTAGAAGCCGATCATGGCATAGGCGTCTCGCTCTACTCGGTGACGTCGTATAAGGCATTACGTGACGAGGCACGAGAAGCCAAGAAAGCCAAGCGCACGCCCTTTGTGACTCAGGCCTTACGTGATGCTCCAGGAGTGCTAGTTGCGGTTTCTGACTACGTGACCTTGGTCCCCGACCAGATCAGTCCCTACCTAGATCGTCCCCTCAATGTGCTCGGCACCGACGGTTTCGGCTGTTCTGACACCAGAGAGGCCTTACGAGCCCACTTTGGCATCGATGCTGCGAGCATTGTTCAGGCGGTTTTGGAGTCTCACGACCCCCAATAGCCATACCGTTGGGAATCTCGTCGTACATGGGCTAGCGTTGTGTTTGTGAAGTCATCCGCCGGAACCGGCACAACCCGTTAGGTCTCTCTCGCTTTTTCCCGTCCCCTTTTCGTATCGCACTCTCGTCGCGCTCCGTTTGGATGATTTCACGCTAACCAAGTAACAACAAGAAAAGGAAACGTAATTATGCCAAATGGCACCGTAAAGTTTTTTAACAACGAAAAGGGATACGGATTTATCACCCGCCCCGACGGCGACGACATCTTCGTGCACTATTCCAACATTGAGGGTGACGGCTACCGTTCGCTCGAAGAGGGACAGGCCGTAGAGTTTGAACTCGGCGAAGGCCGCAAGGGTGACGAGGCTAAGGCTGTTCGCATCATCTAGTCCCTAGGACCTGAACAAAAGCCCCACCTAGAAAACTGGGTGGGGCTTTTGTTATTTCTAGACTCTGTACAGCAATGAACGAGAAAACGATTATCGACCGGGTATCTTCCAGCCTTTCGACTCCGCAACTTCAATGCACGTAGGACAGATCGGATACTTACCCGGGTCACGACCGGGTACCCACAGCTTTCCGCAGAGCGCTTTGACAGCCGTCCCGTTAATCATCCCTTCGACCACGGAGTTACCAACAGGAATTAATTCTTCGCTACCTTTGGGCGTGAAGCCCTCAAGCACAATATGGCTAAAGCGCTCGTGGTTACCGTCATCGAGTTGGTTCTCGACGATGGGCTGAATCAGGGTTGAGCCATCAGTTTCCATAACGATAACTTAGCGATTCACGAGCTACCGGCGCGAAAGGGCAAACTGTAGCCATGCCCCGTCGATCCCGCCGCCCATCTCCGAAGCCGCTCCGGGCAGTCAATCTCGGGGGAGGCCACTTTCGACGAGACGGCGAAGCCAAGGTTGGGTACATGTCACGTGGCCATGCCGAGGTAGCGGCACAAGAGCTCTTCAACGAGGAGAAGATCGAGCTCACCGTCTACCAGTGCCGCGAATGTCACCAGTGGCACCTCGCGAGCACCAGTGATTAAACCAAGGCGAAGCGACTCCGGCACGAGCGCACTTATCGATATCTGATTACGCGAGCGCTGAGATTTCAGCGCGCGTCGTTACTCATTACTCACCGAGATCGCTACTTCAAGCGCTGCGGCGGCCCGACCGCTGTCGATCGATGATTCGGCTTGGGCAATAGCCTCTGGAAGTTCCACAGCGTGTCCGGCGATGACTAGGCCTGCCGCTGCATTAAGTACTACGGCATCGCGGACGCAACTAGGGCTTCCGCCTAAGACATCTTGCATTACTTGTGCATTGTGCCTCACGTCACCGCCTCGAAGTGCGTCGCTCGCCGCTGGGCTAAAACCCAGTGAGCGAGGATCTAGGGTGAAGGATCTCTCCTCATAGCTACCAGTACCGTCGCCAATAATCTCGATCACCTTCGATGGAGCTGACGTGGTGAGTTCATCAAAACCATCCTCGGAACGTACGATCCAAGCCCGGCGAACACCCCTAGCCCCGAGGACCTTCGCCACGATGTCGTGAACTTCAGGCGCGCCTACGCCGAGCAAGTAGAAGGCAGGTTGCGCAGGGTTAGCTAAGGGGCCAAGAACGTTAAAGGTGGTTCTAACGCCCAAGGCTTTACGGACCGGTCCTACATAGCGCATCGCTGGGTGGAAACGAGGCGCGAACATAAAGCCAAAGCCGGAGCTCGCAATCGAGGCCCGTACGGCCTCGGCGCTGAGCTCTATGGTCATACCGAGCGCCTCAAGTACATCAGCTGACCCTACCGATGACGACGCCGAGCGATTACCGTGCTTGGCAACGTTCACCCCCGCTCCCGCGATCGTGATCGCCGCCATGGTCGATACGTTGACCGAATGCTTGTTGTCGCCACCGGTACCAACAACGTCGATTGCATCACCATCGAGTTCGACGCGAGTGGCGTGGCTGATCATGGAAGCAATCATGCCCCCGAGTTCATCACCCGTTTCGCCCTTGGCCCGAAAAGCGACGAGAAGCCCTGCCACGAGTGCTGGATCAGTGTCACCGTCAAAGACGGCGTTCATGGTGGCTTCTGCTTCGGCCTTGGTAAGCGATGTTCCTTCAATCAGCGCATCCAAAACGCCGGCGATTGAGCTAAAGCGTCCTAGGGCGGGTGTCTCAGGCATGGGTGAAACTTACCCGGCGCACAACGACGCCGGGGAAGTCTTAGGCAGTCTTGCGACGGTGACGCAGAATGCGGCGGCGCTCACGCTCGGTGGTACCGCCCCAGATGCCTTCACGCTCGCGCTGGGAGAGGGCGAATTCTAAGCAGGCCGTTTCTACGGGGCAAGCATTGCAAATAGCCTTTGCTTCACGCGCTTCCGACTCGTCTTCACTGGTGGGGTAGAAAATGTCAGAGTTGATGCCGGCACAGGCAGACTGTGCGCGCCAGGTGAGAGTTTCCATGACTGTTGTCCTTGTTTGGGGGTCTATACCAGTCGGACCTTGGGGGGGCGTTCTGGCAATGCCATGTTCTCAAAGCGAACGCTCCCTGTCCAGTGCTTTTCCATTATTTTCAATAAATACCCTGTGACCAGTAGTTATAGAGGATTTCACCGGTAGATTTCCCCGTAGGGAATGATCGGGGCAGACTGTGAGCCGTTGCGGGAGCACCCTGGAGGCCGACATGAATCCAAACCATTACGCACTGGTTATCGACATTGGAAGTTCATCAGTTCGCTGTGGCGGCGTCGACGAATACGGCCATCTCCATGCGCTGCGCTCGCGCTCAGTGCTGCCCCAGACCCCGTCTCCTGGACTCGTCGAGATAGACCCTCAGGCCATTATCGAGGCTGTCACCAGCCTCAGCGCAGCAGTTATCGAGGAATTAGGCGCGGCGGGTTGCGTAGGTATCGCGAACCAGCGAGCAAGCACCGTGGTGTGGGATGCACGAGATGGGAAAGCCATCGGACCTGGTATCGGATGGCAGGATCTCAGAACAGTCGGGACCTGTCTTGAGCTTCAAGCCAAGGGGATCCGTCTTGCCCCTAACGCATCAGCTACGAAAATCGCTTGGCTAATTGAGCACGCTGATGCTGAGCGCTACCCGCTCGAACACCTTCGATGTGGCACCTTAGATTCTTGGGTGATCTGGCACCTCACCAAAGGGGCCTCGCACATCACCGATCTCACGAATGCTGGCGTGACGAGTTTGATTGACCTAACGACGTGCGATTGGGATTACCCGACCATCGAAGCCTTGACACTTCCCCGCTCTCTCTTTGCCACCATCGTGGACTCGATGGGTCATCTCGCCCGCGCAACAGCCCTTTCGGGCTCACCTCCTATCACCGGCATCCTCGGGGACCAACAAGCGTCACTACTAGGGCAGAGTTGCGTGTACCGCGGCGACGCAAAACTCACGATCGGAACGGGTGCGATGTTGGATCTTGTCACTGGCCCCGATGCTCCGGCCGAGGCCAAGCGCAATGAGAACGGAACCTTTCCTATCCCCACCTGGCAACTAGCCTCCTCCCCCACGTGGGGG
This sequence comes from uncultured Actinomycetes bacterium, assembly GCA_903875425.1. GTDB lineage: Bacteria > Actinomycetota > Acidimicrobiia > Acidimicrobiales > RAAP-2 > CAIQWC01. The sequence continues at coordinate 7,213 of CAIQWC010000001.1, forward strand.
CTCGAGGCAATCGCGCTATCAGCAGGCTCTTGTATCGAGTGGCTTCGCGATGACCTTGGAATGATTGCCAGCGCCGAAGAGAGTGAAGCCGTGGCGGCCAGTGTCGAGAGCGCCGACGGAGTCTGTTTTGTGCCAGCCCTCCTTGGCCTCGGCACACCGATATGGGACTTTGGTGCCCGTGGGCTGCTCTCGGGGCTAACTCGAGGCAGCGGACGAGGCCAGATTGCGCGAGCAGTGCTTGAAGGTATCGCTCAGCGCGCCCGCGACCTTGTTGATGCGGCGGAACAAGATAGCGGACTCAGTATTAAGCGTGTTCGCGTAGATGGAGGCATGACCTCGAATACGCTCTTTCTCTCCTTGCTCGCCGATGCTCTCGAGCGACCTCTCGAAGTATCTCCCGTCTTGGAGGCCACGGTGCTCGGCGCAGGATATGCGGCGGGACTCGGCATAGGGATGTTTACCGACCTCGACCACATCGCTCGGCTTTGGAGGCCGCGAGTGACGCTGGAGCCCACTATGGATCCTTTCTTCCGAGGCCTAGCTCGAGAGGCCTACCTCGAAGCGAGGCGTCGCTCGGAGCGCACCATCCCGGGCCTATCGGCTATCGACTTCTAAGGCTCAGCAGACAGCAGCGTCGCTGAGGCCTAGGGTCGAAGGTCTAGGCCCTCGCCACGAGGCCACCATCGCTTTAGGAGGACACCATGGCTAAGGACAGCGTCCGCGTCGAGCACGACCTACTTGGGGAGCGCGACGTTCCCTCGGAGGCGTACTGGGGAATCCATACCCTGCGCGCCCTCGAAAACTTTCCGATCAGCGGCACACCCATCAGTCACTATCCCCAATTAATTAATGGACTTTGCGCAGTCAAACAAGCTGCCGCTATGGCGAACTGTGAGCTCGGGATCCTCGATCCTGTTATCGCCGACGCCATCGTCAACGCCTGCATTGAAATTCGTAATGGTGCGCTTCGTGAGTCATTTTGTGTTGATGCCATCCAAGGCGGGGCGGGAACGTCCACCAACATGAATGTAAACGAAGTAATCGCTAACCGCGGCCTTGAGTTACTTGGCTTCCAAAAGGGCGACTACGCCCACCTTCATCCCTTAGATCATGTCAACTTGTCCCAAAGTACTAACGATGCGTATCCCACTGCGCTCAGCGTTGCGGTTCACAACGCCATTGGTGACCTCCTTACCGCCATGGTGGCCTTGAGAGGCGCTCTCGAGACTAAGGCCGAGGAATTTTGTAGCGTGCTCAAGATGGGCCGGACGCAGCTCCAAGATGCCGTTCCCATGACCCTGGGTCAAGAGTTCACCGCTTTTGCCGTCATGCTCGGCGAAGACATTGATCGCCTTGGCGAGGCTCGTACGCACCTGCTTGAGGTAAACCTTGGCGGTACCGCGATTGGAACCGGAATTAATACCAACCGGCGCTACAGTCCCTTGGCGATTCGTCATCTCGCAGCAATTACCGGTGCGGATTTTATTCCCGCGCAAAACCTCATCGAGGCCACCCAAGATGTCGGGGCCTTTGTACAGGTCTCCGGTGTTCTCAAGCGCGTTGCGGTCAAGTTGTCCAAGACTGCGAACGACCTGCGCCTCCTTTCGTCGGGACCACGCGCCGGTTTTGGAGAAATTAACCTACCCCCTCGACAAGCTGGATCAAGCATCATGCCGGGCAAGGTCAACCCTGTGATTCCAGAAGTAGTGAACCAAGTGGCATTCGAAGTGATTGGTAATGACGTAACCATCACGATGGCGGCCGAAGGTGGGCAATTACAACTCAACGCCTTCGAGCCCATCATCGCCTATAGCCTCTTCCGCTCGATAGGGCATCTCACCCAGGCTTGCCACACCTTGCATGAACGATGCATCGTTGGCATAACGGCCAATGAAGACCATCTTGCTGCTTTGGTTAAGAATTCGATTGGCTTAGTTACCGCACTCGGCCCCACCATTGGCTACGAGATGGCCACCAAGGTGGCCCAGGTCGCCCTAAGCGAAAACCGTGGCGTCGTAGACGTCGTACTAGGCCTCGGCCTTCTTAGCCAAGCCGAACTCGATCAACTGCTCGATCCTGAGCAACTGACCCACCCTTCCGAGTAATTCAAGCGCGCGCGTGAGCAAGCGCTTCATCGAAGCTGGCTCCTCGCTCCAGGAGTGCTCGATAGCCCATCACTTTGGCGGGGCGCGAAACACCGAGCGCGGCGCCAAGGAGATCACCGCGTCGATACAGGCAAATAAATCGACCTTCGTCGTCAGGTTCTTCGACAAAGACCACCTCATCCTTCGCGTCAGGACGACCGACTGCTTGAATTTTCTTACCCCACTGATCCGACCAGAAAAAGGGGATCGGTGAGAAGCGTGTCGCGTCTTGTCCCGCAAGCAAGGAACGAGCGGCATGAGCACCCCCATCTGCCGCCATTTGCCAGTGCTCAATTCGGGCAAGTTCGTCTCGTCCCGGAGCGATCCAGTGGAATCGAGCAACGTCACCCGCTGCGGTTACCTTCGGAGCAGCAATCAGGCAATCGTTCGTCACAACTCCGTTTTCTAGGGTGAGCCCGGAATCGGCCAACCACTCGGTACAGGGCGTTACCCCAATACCGACCACAATGACGTCAGCATCGAAGCGCCGGCCATCTTGGAGTACGACGACCCCGGCAGCGGCGGTATCGGTTGCCGCCGCAATGTCTGAGACCCCAACTCCTAAAACCAGTTCTGCTCCCCCATGCTTTGGTAACGCGAGCAGGGCGCTGGCCACGGGTTCGCCCACAATGCCAAGTAGGGGAAGTGGCAAGCCTTCCACTAGGGAGACTCGATGACCGAGCCCTACCGCCACCGTAGCAATCTCTTGCCCGATAAAGCCTGCGCCAATTAAGACGACCTTGGAACCTGGCTCACAAGCACTCAGTCCGTCACGAAGTGCAACGGCGTCATCAAGGGTGCGTAATCCGTAGATGTGGGGTCGCCCCTGGGTACCAGGCAGGTGGCGCAGTTGTGCGCCGGTGGCGATAACCACGCCGTCAAAGGCCATGGAAGTACCGTCGGCCAAGCCGACTTCTCGAGTCTCTGCGTTAAATGCTGATGCTGGCGTACCACCTAAGAAGGTGATATCCAATCTTGAAAGTTTTTCTTCATCGACCAACTGTGACTGTTGCGATGCCCATGTTCCCCGCAAAATTTGCTTACTCAATGGTGGTCGGTCATAGGGCAGGTGATCTTCAGCACTAATGATGGTGATGGAGCCGTCGTAGTCTTCAGCTCGCAGTGCTTCAGCACTTCGTAGCCCCGCGAGTGAGCCGCCAACGATGCCGATGGATCTAAGGTTCGAACTCATGCGAATATGCCTAGCCACTGTTCAAGACTGTCAGGTTTGAAGACCCAATTTTTCTCACGCGTTTCCCCCATGGCTTGAGAACCCGCGGGCGAATACCGATGGCCGGGAAACAGCAGGGTGGAATCAGGAACCTTGGCCAAGCGTTGCGTTAAGGATTCATACATCTGCGTGGCGTCAGAGTAGGGGAAATCCGTGCGACCACAGCCCTCGAGAAACAAGGTATCTCCCGACACCAGTCGGCCCTCCACCAAGAAACATTGGCTGCCGGGAGTATGACCAGGCGTATGGATGAGCTCGACAGCTATCGCTCCCACTCGAACAACATCGGAAGAGTGGTGAGCGACGAGCTCAGAACTCACTCCCGTCGTAGCCGTCATCAGTTCACGCTCGTCAGCGTGCACGTGAATAGGTACGTTGACGGTATCCAAGAGCTGTGCGATGCCCTCAATGTCGTGTCCGAATAAGTTGCCGCCAACGTGATCGGCGTGAAAATGGGTAGCGAGAACACCGACAGGGCGCATGTCATCTTCTCGAAGCGCATGGAGAAGGTCGCTGACACGATAGGCAGGATCGACGATGAGTGCCTCTCGGGTTTCAAGGTCTCCGATCAAGTAGGTAAAGTTCAGCATTTGCTCGGCGACATCGTTACCGTCAGCGAAGTCTTTACCACTTAAGAGTTGGCGGAAGTAAAGGCGATCAGTCATCAAGTACTTCACCGGTCTCAAGATCTACGGCACCTCCGCCAGCAAGTGACTGCGTCGCTTGTTCAAGCCGTGGCGCAATTTCTTCCACTTTTAATTTCGTTGCACGTAAGCGACTATCGAGTTCAGCCACGAGCTGCGTAGCCCGCTCGAGGCGAGCGATGAGGTCATCAACATCGATATCTGCTTCTTCAAAGTGCTCCACGATCTCGTCGAGCTCCGACGATGCCTCGGCAAAGGTCATCGTGGATGGATCTTTCGGTGTCTTGGACGCCATGCTTACCTCTCTGTATTCCCGTGTGCTGAAACCGTAGACTCAATATTGCCGTCGCTGACGCGCGTCACGATGGTGCTACCTGGAGTGGCTTGCGCCACCGACCGAAGAACTTCGCCGTCGGAGGTCGTCGTGATGCTCCATCCTCGAGCCAACTGACGGTTGGGATCTAAGGCATTTAAGACTCTACGGTTAGCGTCTACTTCAGCCATGGATCGGTCAATCGATGTTGTGACGCGACTCAAGAGCGCAGTCCCCTTGCGGGCTAGCTGCTGTTGGGCCCGCTCAACCGCTAAGCGTGGCTCGAGTACTAAGCGTCGGCGCGCATCGTTGATGTGTGCGCTGGCCTCGGCCAAGAGATCAAGTGTTGCGTGGTGAATACGTGACGCCGCTTGGGCGAGTCGAGTGACAAAGGATTCAAGTCGTTCCGCCACGGCTGCGCCACAGGCCGTCGGGGTGACGAACCTAGCATTCGCGACGAGGTCGGCCACAGACTCATCTCCGGTGTGGCCGATTCCTGTCCATACCGGTGTTGCGAGTGAGGCAATCGTCGTCGCGATTGCTTCGTGATCGAAGGCCGTCAGATCGCCCTTCGAGCCTCCACCTCGAACCAAACAAATCAAATCGACGCCGTATTCGTCGAGGCGACGAAGCGCACTCGATACTTCTTGGTGCGCGGTCGCCCCTTGCACTGTCGCTCTCGCTACCACGACCCGTAGCCCGAGTTCAGTCGCCGCTACTTGGCCGAGAAAGTCATTAAAACCCTCAGTACCTGGGCTGCCAACGAGCCCAACGATGACGGGTGCCTCGGGGACGCTCAGCGCCTTCTGTGCGTCGAGAGCACCTGATGCACGTAACTTCTCGATGAGGGCAGCTCGATCCTTCGCCATTTGCCCCAAGAGGGCAGTTCGGTCTACCTCATTGATGAGGAAACTCACTTCCCCTCTCGCTCGCCAAAAATCCACGCTGCCTCGGACACTCACCGCAGTACCAGCCTTCAAGACAATCCCATCCTCGGCGAGGCTGCGCTTCAGCCCCATCCAAGAGCCCTTCCAGCATTTGAGCTTTAGCACCGGTGGGTACCTCTCTTGAGAGGCATCAGGATCCACCATGTCGATGTAGCAGTGACCCGAGGAGTCGTTGATCTTTTGGATTTCACCTCGGACCCACAAGGTGCGGTTTTTGGGGAATACATCGGTAATCACTGCTTCTATCCCCCCTAGCAGCCTGGTAATCGACCAGGCCTCTTCTGGGGTTGACGGGTTCAGCAATTCCATACCTTGAGGCTACCGATTCGAAGCCGTTGGCTGAGCGGATAGTTAATGGCACAATGGAAGCGGTGGTGAGTCGGCTGGGTGGCCGCGGTCCGGGTAACTGGATCGAGGAAGGTCGGGGCTCCATAGAGCAGGGTGCTCGTTAACGGCGAGTCAAGGTGACTTGAAGGAAAGTGCCACAGAAAGTAAACCGCCGATGGCAGTATTCCCGCTGCACAGGTAAGGGTGAAAGGGTGCGGTAAGAGCGCACCGCGACCGGGGTGACTCGGTTGGCAGGGTAAACCCCACCCGGAGCAAGGTTAAACAGGGGATTTGGGTGCTCGCCCGCTCAGGCAACTGAGCGTCCCCAGGTGGACCGCTTAGATGGATGGCCACCCACCCTCCCTCGGGAGGTGGACAGAACCCCGCCTACAGGCCGACTCACTACCACCACATGCTCCATGAGGCGCGAAGCCTCGTAGCATGGCAACGTGTCAGAAACACGTTCCCAACGACCTCCCCTGTTGGACGCCTATGCCACTACTCGCTGCGAGGTACGTCTGCAGCATTCCCTCGACGATGCCGTTGATCACAGTGGGCGTCAGCACTACAGCGAAGCGCAGCGCCGCCGCATCGCGGGTGGCTTGGACCACGAAGGTGCGGTCATCGCCGAACTCATCGCCCACCTCAATGATGGGGTCACCGTGATTAGCGGAGTCGACCGCCACGAAGCACAGGCTGCCACGGCTACTGCGCTTGAGCGTGGCGACAAGGTCATTGTGAATGGATGGCTTCCGGCAGACGAAGTTCATGGTCGTATTGGCCGTCCCGATGTCTTGGTTAAGGTCGATGACGGATATCTACCCGTCGAAATCAAACTGCACCTTCTCGCTCAGGCAGGTAACGGCGCCTTAGAATATTCTCCCCTCGCCGACCCCTTCCCAGCATCGAGTCGTACGAAACTAGGCACGCGTCTGCGAAAAGGTTCAGTGTGGGTTAACGACGCCATGCAGCTGATGCACTATCGACGCATCCTCGAACACCTCGGCTACGCAGGGAGCGTCGATGGACTCCTCGGAGGCGTTATCGATGGCTCCCAAAGTCTGTGGTGGATCGACCTCGACGCAGCGGTCACGCGAGACCAAACCAGCATTGGCGATCTCTATGACCGCCGCTTCCAAGAACGCATGAGTCTCGCCCTTGATACGGTGGCGCGAAACGCAGATCGGAGCCTTCCTAGGGCCCGAGCACCCTGGTGGCATAAAGACTGCGAAACTTGTCCTTACTCAGCACTCTGCTACAACGAACTCAGCAGTAACGACGACGTCAGTTTGGTCCGTTGGGTCTCCCCCGATGTCCTCAGCGCTCTGCGTAGTGCTGGCATCACTACGCGAACAGCCCTCGCTGGTCTTGATCTTGATATCACCGACTTAGCTGAACGGCTTCGAGATACCACCATGCCGCTACCTATCGTGTTAGACCGTGCCCGTAGCGCTGAAGCATCTGACCTCTTGGAGAACATTGTTGGTAACCGCATGGGCGTGCGTCGCCATATTGCCAGCGCTGGCTTAACAACGGTCTCAGACTTGCTCAATCAGGATCAAACGACCTTGTCACTGGTATCGAGTGTGACCGACCTTGGTCGACTTATTCGCAGGGCTCGCGCTTACCTTGCTGGCGGCGTAGTTCTCCAAGTGGATCCAGAGCAACTAGATGCGAGCCGTGCCGACATCGAGATTGATGTTGATATGGAGAGCTACAACCATGCGACCTACCTATGGGGCGCCTACGTATCGACGACGACACCCATTAACGGCGTCGAGGAAGGATATCGAGCCTTTGTCACCTTTGACTCCTTAACCCCCGAGGCCGAAGCCCAACTCTTTGCCGATTTCTGGAAGTGGTTAAGTGGCCTGCGCTCCATAGCGGCCACAGCTCGGTGCAGTCTTCGTGTCTATTGCTTTTGGAAGCCAGCCGAAGAAGGCCAGATGGTGAGGGCTGCCAATACCGGAGGCGAAGGCATCCCTTCGGTCCGCGCGTTACGCCGATTTTTTTCGTCCGACGAGTGGGTCGATCTACACCAATTAGCCCGTGACCAATTGATTACCGAAGGACCGCTCGGCCTTAAGGTCCTCGCAGGCAATGCGGGATTCACGTGGCGCGATGAAGACCCCAGTGGCGAAGCATCGATCGCTTGGTACGAGGAGGCAACACGCGACGACTCCTCAGAAGCGCGCGAACGGCTCCTCGCCTACAACGAAGATGATGTTCTCGCCACCCGTGCATTACGCCACTGGCTCGATGGTCCTGCCCGCTCCCTGCCCCACGTTCGTTCCATAGGTGCTCAACAGTGACACCGCGTTCAACACTCGACCGCCAACTCCTCCTTCGTGACCGGCGATCACGCAAGGTGCTTTCACTGGCAATTGCAGTTGGCATCACACTCTCGGGCCTCGTGGTGGCACAAGCTATTGTCCTCGCCACCATCCTTGGCGATGTCGTCAACCACCACGCCCTCACGCAATATCTCGTGAACACCTTCATTGTGCTCATGGCCGCTCGATTCATCGTGGCCGCACTCGGCGAGTATCTCAGTACTAATGCTGGTGAAGCCACCGTGGCCCAGCTTCGCCGAGAGTTGCTCATCCTTCAACGTAACGAAGGATTTCGCGAGCACTCCCTGCGCCAGCGAGGGCGTATGGTACTGGAAGCCACCCGGGGATTAAAGAAACTCGAATCCTTCTACGCTCGATATGTTCCCACCGTCGTCGTGGCCGTCATCGCGCCTTTCGTGGCGCTCGTATTCCTTGGTCTTTACGACTGGCCCTCGCTCCTCATTGCCCTTGGTCTCCTCGCGGTGTTACCACCGATCATGATCTACTTCGGTCGTAAAGCAACTGCTATGAGCGCGGTGCAATGGTCGCGACTCGGTTCGCTTTCAGCACGAATACTCTCGATTATCCGAGCCACACCATCGCTGAAGGCTCTCGGTGAAATTGACGTTGCCCGCGACGAGCTAGCAAGTATCTCTACCGCTACCGCTGGCAGTATCGTCGACAGCCTTCGGATCGCCTTCTTGTCTTCGGCTGGACTCGAGTTTCTTTCCGGGGTCGGCGTTGGCCTCGTGGCCATGCTCGCCGGATTCCGACTTGTCACAGGTACGCTCTCGATAACGACCGCTTTTGCCATCGTATTAATTACGCCCGAAGTATTCCTCCCGCTTCGGCGCGCAGGCGCTGCCTTTCATGAGGCAAGCGAAGGACGAGCGGCCGGCGAGACCATCGTCAAGCTCTTGGAACAACCGCTTACTCGTGCTAGAGGCACCGTGCGCGCTAGCAGCGGTGGCATCGAACTTCGTGACGTCTGGGTATCGGGTATGGAATCGAGTATTTCGCTTTACCTCGACGATGCTGAGCACCTCCTCGTGAGGGGACCATCGGGTACTGGCAAATCAACCTTGCTCATGCTCATCGCAGGCTTAGGAAGCCCCGAGCGCGGAACACTATGGCTTGGCGGTCATCCCCTCGACGACGTGGACCTCGCATGGTGGCGCCAAGGCGTTGGACTCGTGCCCCAACAACCCCATCTCTTTGCCGGATCGTTACGAGACAACGTCTTACTCGGTCGCAGCGCTCCTGATAGCGAGATTTCTGATCTCCTAGAATCGCTAGGCCTCACCCGCCTCATGGCCCGTGGCCTCGAAACCCATCTCGGGGAAGGTGCCGCAGGAATAAGCGGCGGAGAACTGCAGCGCTTAGCGATCGCTCGCGTGATGCTCACCCCTCGCCGGTGGTTACTCTTCGACGAAGCTGTCTCACACCTCGATCCCAGCCACGTCGACCTAGTTCGCGCTAGCGTGCAAGACCGACTTAGCGGTGTGGGGGTTGTCGAAGTCGCGCACGGAGCAAGCCTGCTTGACCCCGCGACGCCCACCTTGTCTCTCGTGGCCGCGGAGGCCACGCCATGAGCCACTCGTCGATTCGTCCTTGGCTCAGGCGAGGGGGCATCTCGCCTCGCTCCATCGGATTGAGCATTGGCATTGCCTTAATTTCAAGCCTCATGAGTTTTGGTCTCGTCGTTGGCTCAGGTGTCTTACTCGCCAAAGCCGCCGGCGTGCATTCGCTCGTAGTACTGGCAGGACTCCTGATCGCGATTGAGCTCGTAGCGTTTTTACGTGCCCCGGTTCGATTCGAGGAGCGAATCGCGAGTCACCGTCGAGCAGTCTTTGCCACCGTTAAACTTCGACTCTGGCTTTTCGACGAAATCGCGAGACGCATTCCTGGTTCACTCTCGACGGTTGCCTCTGGCCAACTTCTCGATGCCACAATCGAGGATCTCGAATCCATCGAAGGCCTCCAAGTCTCAAGTATCGGGCCGCTACTCTCCGCCGCCACCAGCGTTAGCATCGCCATCGTTGCCGTAGCCTTCTTAGATCCCATCGCGGGCTTGATGTGCGCTACCGGTGCAGTCTTGCTCTTGGTGGTCATTGGATCATCCCTACTTCCCCTTTCTCAACTCGCTCGCGTGCAAGCAAGCGCTCGCTCCCAGAGTGCCACTGCCACCAGTGATCTCTTTGGTGGCCTTGTAGAGCTCACGATGGCAGGTATGGACCGGGTAGTCATGGAGACCATTGAGGCTGCCGAACAACGACGAAGCCAAGCCGCCCAACGGTCAACGAAAATACTCGCCGCCGTTACCACGAGCGCTGGTGTCATTATCGCCGCCGTTACCGGCTTTACGATGCGCCACCTCGGCAGTCACCACGCTCCCCATGCAGTTCGCAACGTGGCGATCATCTTGTTTGTGTTGGCTGGCCTCGAAGCCATGCTCGCCGCCTTACCTGCGATGGTGAGCTGGGCCTCGGTAAGCGTGGCGGCATCGAGACTCTCCCTGATCACCGCTGCCCCGGTGATGCAAGCATGGGGCGAGGCCGGTAAAACCTGGCCCGCGGGTCCTCACGCCCTCGTCATTGAGAATCTTTGCCTCGCGGCGGATGCACAGGGCCCCGAGATTCTCCACGAGGCTTCTTTTTCCCTGGCTCCTAACAGCCTGACCGTGCTGCGTGGGCCTTCTGGATCTGGCAAGAGCACCTTGGCTGCCGCCCTCATGGGCTTAATCGACCTTACGGGCGGCTCCATCCACTTCGGAGAGGTCGATCTTGCCACCGTGGCGCCCGCCATTCGGTGGCAGCACATGAGCGTGGTCGATCAGCACCCCGTCTTATTTGGTACCACCCTTGCCGATGCGCTTCGAATGGCCAAGGCCAACGCCACCGATGCTGACCTTGTGCACGTGCTGCGTGCCTCGGGCTTGGATGGCTTTGCTGACGTTGCCAAACTCGATATGCCCGTGGGTGAGGGGGGCGCCACCTTCTCGGGTGGCGAACTGCGCCGCATCGCCATCGCAAGGGCCTTACTTCGCGAGCCAGCGATCTTGATTCTCGATGAGCCCACCGTAGGCCTTGATGCAGAGCAAGCGACCAATCTCTTGGCGACGATTACGCACTGTCGTGAAACGACAACGGTACTCATCATCACTCATGAGCCAGAGCTCGCGATTGCGGCAGATCAGACGCTCTGGCTCGACGACGGTGTTGTCAGCCAGCTCAACGGTTAACCGTGGCCATCGACGCATAGCGGTCGCCAGCTACTGATCCCTTTGGTACGGCGCTATCGAGCGCCGCAAGGTCTTCACCACTGAGTTCTACATCGGCTGCGCTGAGGTTCTCGAATAAGTAGCGACGACGCTTCGTACCGGGAATGGCAACGATGTCGTCGCCTTGTGCCATGACCCACGCAAGGGCAATCTGAGCGGGCGTTACGCCACGTTCGCTAGCGAGGACTTCGACCGAAGCCACCAGCGCTCTATTGGCGTCGAAGTTTTCTTCCGAGTATTGAGGAGCATTACGTCGATAGTCACCGTCGGGAATATCATCTCGACTATTGAAGACACCGGTCAAGATTCCGCGGCCGAGCGGGCTATAGGCCACAAAACCCACACCGAGACGACGACAAGCCATGAGGTGTCCGTCTTCGGGAACGCGGTTGAACAGCGAGTATTCCGTTTGGAGCGCGGCGATGGGATGAACAGCAACCGCACGCTCGAGCGTCTCTACCGCTGCTTCCGACATACCGAGATAACGGACCTTACCGGCATCAACCAACTCAGCCATGGCTCCAATGGTTTCTTCAATGGGTACCGATGTGTCCACTCGGTGCTGGTAGTACAGATCGATCTCGTCAACACCGAGACGCAATAGGGACGCATCGCATGATGCGCGCACGTAGTTCGGATCGCCTTTGATGCCGAGAAACGCGCCGGACTCATCGCGCACGTTGCCGAATTTCGTGGCCAAAATAATTTCGGATCGGCGCTCTGCAATAGCCCGGCCGACGAGTCGTTCATTCTCAAATGGACCATACATATCAGCGGTGTCCAAAAAGGTAACGCCAGCATCAAGAGCCGCGTGAATCGTGGCTATGGCTTCTGCCTCATCGGCCGCGCCATAGAACTCGCTCATCCCCATACATCCCAAACCTAAGGCCGACACCTCAAGGCCCTGATTTCCTAGTGTTCTGTGCTGCATTGTTCCTCTCGTTTCTGGCGACGTTGGCTCATTTTGCATCTTGGCCCATTCACTCCTATGGTGGCAACCAATGGCTGGGGGGGCCAGGCGCCTCAGTGACCTACCGGTGAGTTCATCTCCCAGTAGGTCACTGAGGCGCATTCTCGTTTTCAGAGTCCCCATCACGCGTTACCTCGCCCAGTAAGCGCCGAATCTCTACCAGCTCAGGCGCAGGCCACCCGCCAATACCTGGCTTCCATCCCAAGGCCCGCTTCGCAAATCCTGGACCACCGTCAGTCCAAACATGGCAGGTATTACGAAGTACGACATCGGCGTTCTCGGGTAAATCGAATTCTTTTCCTAGCTGTGAGTCTTCATAGCGTCCACTTGAATAGAGTCCCTGCAAGACGGCTGATCCAATGGCTTTGCACATAAATTCCAGGTGACTACATCCCCGCTCTCGACCAAAGAGTTCTTGAATATTCTTGTTGTATCCCCTCGCTACGGAGAGACCAACGAGCTGTTGATACTCGCCGAGAATATTGATACATTCAGCCTGGGGATGCATGAGCATCTGAGCGTCGGCGGCGGTAATCACCAAGCTCGCCTTCTCTACTTTGATGCGAAGTCTCATATGGTGAACTACTGGTTGATTCTCCGGTGCATCATCGGCCCAGGGGCGTTCATCGAGAAGTCGACAATCGAGTTCCAGGAACGGTCCATCATCAATCACGTCAACCGAGATGCTACGGCGGTGAACCAGAGGCTCCGACTCGCCATCACTTAACCACGTCACAGGTCTCACCATGGAATCAGTTTGCCGGCTTCTTGGGTGGCTGGTGTCATGATGGCACTTGATTGAAGCCGTGGACTACCGGTCCATGGGGACCCCAGCCAATTCGAGTAATGGATGCATTGGCCAAATAAAAGCGACTCGTGGCTTGAGGTGGTAGATCAAGAGCCCAGAGGACTGCTGCTTTGATCGGAGAGACATGACTAACTACGACCACGTCGCCATCGTGTCGTCGGGCCCCCTCGCCATCATTGGCAAAGAGCTCATCGAGTAAGGGATCCACGCGAGCTTTAAGAGAGGCCAATGATTCTCCGTTAGGCGCGGCGAAGTGTGCATCGTCTCGGTAACGCTCCCAGAGCGCCGCGGGAACGTCACTGAGTTCCATGCCGTCGTAATCGCCGAAATCCAATTCGAGTAGTCGCTCATCGGTGAGTATTTCTAGACCGGTTCCGAGTAGATGGGCAGTCTCCGTTGCTCGACCAAGGGGGCTTGAGCGCAGTTCGTTGACATTACCGAGCACCGTGCCAGCCCGCTGCGCCTGCTCTTGGCCTAATTTTGTGAGCGGCGTTTCCACGCGGCCTGCTAAGCGCTCTGCTTGATTAAACGTGGATTCACCATGGCGGATCAAAACAAGCATGGCTCTAGTTAACCTGCTCAGTTCGAAGGAGCAAGCGGCCGCACTGTTCACAGGTCCCCAGTTCATCGAGCGGGAGATGGCGAAGCGCGTCAACTTCCCCCGACGCTAATTCAATGTGACAGCCACCACAGTGGCCTGCGTTCACTAAGCATGCTCCTGAAGCACCGGTTCTCGCCGCTATGCGCTCGTAACGAAGTAGCAACGTAGGCTCAATTACTGCAGCAAGCTCACTACGACGAGCAAGCACGAGCGCTCGTGCCGCCTCGAGCTCGGCACTCTGTGTTTTAAATTCACCTTCGAGTACTTGGTGGCGGACGCGCAAGGTGTGGAGTTCTGCCTCGATGCGGCCGAGACGATCCTCGAGCGGCGCTATCTGTTCAAGGAGTTCGAGTTCAGTCGTTTCACGATCGTCAATGGCCTCGCTCAGATGAGTGACTTCAGCATCCATGGCTTCGAGTTCTTTTCCGGCGCCCACCGATGCACTGAGGCGAGCAATGATTTGCTCGCGTCGACTCCGCAAACCTTCGATCTCTGTTTCTAGCGCCCCCAGAATCTCGGCCAGGGGAGCACGCTCGTCATCAAGCATTGCTTTCGCCGCCATCAAACCTTGCGCTTGCGCCATCAATTCGTCACCTTCGACCTTCGCCGGCAGTGAATGGCGTGCCTGGTCTAAGCGTGAGCGTTCCTCATCGGTTTCAGCCAGCGCGCGTAACGCTACAAATCCCTCGCTCACTCGTCTGCTCCCCTATTGCCGTTTGCTGAACCTTGAGAGAAATCTAGATCACCCCACAGCGCTTCTACCCGACCCAAGGCTTGCACGAGTCCATGGTGGCAGCGTTGACGCGCTTGGGCAAAGGTAAACCACGCCACTTCTTGGCTCTCTTCAAGAGGAGGGTTGGGCTCGAGGGGTTCTCCGATAATGAGATAGCGAAGATCATGGTGGGTATGGCCACGCGGACCAGCATGAACGTCAACGTGGACGAGTAACGGTCCAGGAGCCAGGTGGCGAACCGGTAAGCCCGTTTCTTCAGCGGCTTCACGGAGCGCAGATTCAGCCGGGGTCTCGCCACGATCGACATGTCCGCCTGGTTGGACCCAGATGCCTAATTTCTTGTGTTTGTGGAGCACGATGCCTCGCTCGGAGACGATGAAGGCTGATCCGGTGAGATGAACGGAGCTCGCTGCTTCGTCGAAATGGTCACCTGCTTGACTGAGCAGGGCGAGGGTAGCGCTGATCGATTCAGCTTCATTCTCATCAATGGGTTCCAAGGCCGCAATCAGTACAGCGAGCTCACTCACGCCTGATCCTTGAGCAAGCGTGTCACCGAGGCAGGAATGGGGATCTCTCCCCGGCCTACCGGCCCATCGGGAGCATCAATTGCCGTTCCGTAGCGAATCGTCATTGGTACGACGCCAGCCCATACCGAGGTCTCAATATCGTCCTCTGCGTCATCAGCAAAACCAGCACTCACCTTCGCGGACGCTTCTTCAATGTGGAAACGAAGTACCGAGGTCAGATTGACTTCGCGCTCTGTTGAAGGCCGAATCTCTTGACTGCGACCAGGTAGTACAGCATCGATGAGGCGATCTAACGCTCGACGTGCGAGTACGTCATCGGTAATGAGCTCGCAATGGCCCCACATGGAGACGCCTCGGTAAGCCATGGAGCTTTCAAAAGCTGAGCGCGCAACTCGGATACCGTCAATGATCGTAACGGTGGCAGTCATGCGCTCGGCACGCAGTATCGTTCGCAACATTCTCGATGAGCGCGAACCATGCACTAGTAAACTGCGACCATCACGCACATAGAGCGTGGGGAGTACCATCGGTACGCCATCGAGGACGTAGCCGATGTTAACGACGTTGCTAGCATCCAAAATAGCGTTCATACCTGCTTCGTCGTAGACCGCCTTTTCTGGTAACCGACGCAGCCGGGTCAGGTCACTGGGTTCGTATGTCATCTCAGTAATCACCTCGGTCTTTCCATCCCTGTCCTGTTAATGCAAGCACACCGCTAACGATGACCCCTTGGGCTTCGTGCAGCACCTCTACGATGCCACCACGTTGTGAGCATTGCTCAGCCCGGTAACGCGTCGCTCCTATTCGATCGCGCAGCAGAGGCGCGATATAGCTATGCGCCGAACCCGTTACCGGATCCTCAACGATACCTAGTGCAGGAGCAAAGACCCGGAGTGCGCATTGCGTCGGCGTTTCGATAACAAAGGCTGCGATGAGTCCGCCGATACCGACGTGAGCCAATGATGATGAGGAGATCGAGAGAAGCGAATCTCGGTCGCCGAACTCGAGCAGCGTCCAGCCAGGGGCCTCCCATGCCGCTTGAGCCAGCGCCGCCCAGGCAGGCACAGCAACGGGAATGCAGGACAGCCCAGGTAGCGCTACCCACGCGTGGTGGCCGTCAGATCCGCACCGAAGCGTCCCTGATCGAGTCACCACTGCAATCTCAGAATTCGGCGCCACCTCCCCGTGGGCCACGAGTGCGGCGGCGGTAGCTGCCGTGGCGTGACCACAGAGATCTACTTCAGTAGTTGGCGTAAACCAACGGAGGTAAAGATTTCCTGGATCGATAGTGATAAATGCGGTTTCCGAAAATCCCAATTCGCTTGCGAGGCCTTGCATGGATGCGTCCGGCCAAGGCTCGTGAGTAATCACCACGCCGGCTGAATTGCCGCGGTGACGATCGCCGACGAAGACATCAAACGAGTAGAAAGAGTCACTCATCGCCGCCACCGGGTCATAGGTACTCTGGCCGGTTCGCTTGGCCCACCATCGATCCAAGCGTACCGACAAGCGATATCCCGCGAGTTTCCGGAAGGCACATCGCCACAGCGACGGCCACGAGTCCCAAGACAGAGGAACCGAGGGCTGCGATAAGAAAACTACTGGCTGCTTGTTCTATGGCGCCGAAGCTCATCAAACTACCCGCAGCGCCAAGTACTCCGGCAGCGATGCCCCAACCCGCAGCCACGGCACGCACTTCCGTCGAGAACAACTCATTGGTGAAGGCGGTACCACCCGGAGCCAACCATCCAGTAGCAAAGACCCCAGCGAGGTAGCCAAAAACCGCTGCCCCGGTTGAACCTGAGTAGGTCACTACCGCCATCACAGCAATCGCCAAGATGCCGAGGACCACCGCTGGTCGACGACCCCATCGATCAGCCACCGCTCGACCGGCAAGCAGACCGCTGAGGCCAGTAAGGGCCGCCACGACAATCATGACTGATTCAATGCCATGTGCGAGGTGACGCACATTCTCTACGTAGAGGTAAATGAAACTCGACGCGGGGGCCGATACCCATGACACTAAAAAGATCAATACCATCACCGTGGCGAAGCGTGAGCGCTCTTTATGGGGGATGTGGCCAAAGCCAGCCTTCTTCATGAAGGCTAACTCTGTCGTGGTCACTGACTCGACCACCCAACGACCTGCGATGAGCAATCCGATCAGCGGAAGTACGGTGGTCAAAAATAGGAGTCGAAACATCGATGGTCCGTGGAGCAAAGAATGAGTCAGTGCGTTAATCCCGGCACCAAGGCCGTAGCCCGCTGTCACAATGCCCAGTGCGCTCGCCCGATGAACGCTCGATTCAGTTTCCGAGGCTGCGACTTGGGTGATAGCGCCAGCTGCCGACAAGAATGGTCTACCCAACGCAAAGATGGCGACGAACCACCAGTAGCTCGGGCTGAACGCGGCGAAGACCGTGACCCCAAGACCAACAACGGACCACAGCACCAAACTTCGGCGCCTCCCCCAGCGATCTGAGAGTGCGGCGAGGGCGACACCGCCGAGAGCAGCCAAGCGAAGGATTGCCAGGCCTCCGCCGAGCACCACTCCCGAGAGGCCTGCTTGGGCTGCCACCGAGTGGCCATCAATACCATGACCAAACGCCGTAGCGACTTCGCCGAGTGCGGCTACCGCGCCAAACTGACCATATCCCGCTGCAAAGGCGATAAACGCAAGAGCCATGACGGCAGGAGAAGTGATCGTCTTGAAACGCACCCTAGCGATGCTTACAGACCCACGGCCACTCCGCCACCACATTGCGCTCCAACGTAGGGCCCTAACGCCTCGCTATTGTTCCTAGAGGAAGGAGTACCTATGTTTGAGAATTTCAAGGCCCGCCGCTTAGCGGCGAAGCAAAAGCAAGAGCAGGGGCAGGCTCGCCAACGGGCGGCAACGGCGATGGCGGAGTGGCAAAGCCAGTACGACGTCGTCAACGCGATGATTCAACTCGCTTCTGGACCCGGATTCGCACCTGACGGCTTCATCATGCACCGTGGCGAAACTTGCTTTGGCAGCCTTGCAAACTGTGCGCTCGTTGAAGAACGAAAGGGCGCGGGTCACTACGCTGGCGGAAATGCGGGCGTCTCCATCCCCGTCGGCAAAATTGGTAACTACCCCATCCGCTACCACGTAGGCGCGACGCGTGGGCACTACGTGCAAGGTACACCCACCCCTACCGCTATCGGCACGGGGACCATGTACATCACGGACCAACGCATCGTCTTTTTAGGTACTACTCAAACCCGCGAATGCGCCTTCGACAAGATGCTCGGCGCAGATCAAGATGACGAAGCCGGGACACTCACTGTCTCGGTGAGTAATCGCCAACATCCAACCGTAATCTCGTATGGCAGTCAAATGGCCGAGTGGGTTCGATTCCACCTCTCCGTAAGTCTCGCGCACTATCACGGCACCACCGATGAGCTCATGACCCAACTCAATGAGCAGTTGGCCACGATCAACGCCGCAAAACCCGCTAGCGCGTGACTTGCTTATTGCGAACTTATTGCATCTATACTGAGGCCATGGGATCGCCTCGATTCAACCAGCTATCACCCTACGAGAAGCGCACGACCGCTTGGCTCGTCGGTGTTATCGCCGCACTTCACATTGTCGGCTGGGGCGTATTTCTAGGCTTCGTCGTTCCTGGCCACTATCGGGGCTTAGGACTCGGCATTGGGGTCTTGGCCTACACCTTGGGTCTACGCCATGCCTTTGACGCGGACCACCTCTCGGCGATCGATAACACCACGCGCAAACTCCTCCAAGATCGCCGTGGCGAAGCCGAATCGCGAAGGCCCCTAAGCACGGGCTTTTTCTTCTCACTCGGCCACTCCACCGTGGTGGTCGCCATCGGTGCTGGCATCGTGATCGCCGAGCAAAGTGTCTGGGGTTCACTCCACGGCCACCACGCCACCTTGAGCTCGGTGGGAGGCCTCGTTGGAACGCTCGTGTCGGCGGGTTTCCTCTTCTTGATTGCCTTGTTGAACGTATCGATTCTCATGGGCATCAATCGAGTGATGCGAGCCATGAAGCAGGGAAACTTTGATGAGCAAGAATTGGAAGCACAGCTGATAAAACGTGGGTTCATGAACCGAATCTTCGGTCGCCTGACCCGAAGCATTCACTCCGAGTGGCAGATGTATCCCGTTGGCGTGCTCTTTGGCTTAGGGTTCGACACGGCAACTGAAGTGGCACTACTCGCTACGACCGCCGTCCTCGCTACCGCTTCATTACCTTGGTACGCCATTATGTGCCTCCCCATACTATTCACCGCTGGTATGAGCCTCATGGACACGGGTGACACCGTTCTTATGGTCTTCGCCTACGACTGGGCCTTCTTTAACCCGGTACGCAAGGTGTACTACAACCTTGTTATCACGACACTATCGATTGCCATATGCGTGGTTATCGCCTCTATCGAAGTAGCGGGCCTGCTCGCTACTGAGTTCAATATTCAAACCGGCCCCCTTGCTGCGGCCAGTACCGTGAATATCAATACTGCAGGCTTCATTATTGTTGGGATGTTTATGATTACCTGGCTCGGCGCTCTCGCCTACTGGAAATTTGGCCGTGTCGAGGAACGCTACGCAATCACATCAGCGGGTGATCCGGCTAATCGCAACCTTGAACTCGTGAGCGCAGACTAGGTCAGATTGGAAGGCTGGCCTCAACTCCAACCCTGAATCAAGTTCTCGAATTTGGCATCGATGGCATCTTGAGTATTACTCGCTGCCTTTTCGCCATGACGCCGCTTCACCCTCCGCTTCTGGACCGGGAAGGTCTTGAGCATCACCTTCTGAAGGTCGGGCGTACTGCCTTGTCTCAAGATCCTGGTTGAAGCGTCAGCGGCGGCCTTGGCAAGCGTTACGACTGCAGTGAGACCCCATTCTTGACGATGCCAGTTGGGTCGGCCAGCTTTTGGATCAGGAATGCTCCATCCCGCGGCTATCAGTTGTGCCTCTTGCTCTTTGGTTAGCGCATCACCCTCGACGACATTCACGTTCGAGATAACCTCCGCCACAATAAAGTTACCTTCGACCCAAAACTGCACGTAGCGATGGTCCTCGTAGTCAGCAATGGCGACAAGAACCCGAGGATCTAGCATCATGGCCGCTAGTAATTCGGGCAAATTACCCAAGAATGATCGAACACTTACCGCTACTGGACTCGTCTCTCCCGTCACCTTCATCACTCACGTATTGTGCACGAGGGATGTAACAGATCATCTGCCCTCAACGCGTCGCGCGCTTAGTAGGCCGTGATGTCGAGATCCTTGGCAAAGTGCTGTGCTGCATGCCCGACGCGGTACTCCGCGGGTATCGCTTCTGCATGTTCATAGGTGGCCACTTCAATGATGTTTGCCGTGGCGATGCCGGGCAACACGGCAACACCGACTAACTCGATGTGCTCAGCGACGCTGAACGCATCTTTGGTTCGTAATGTCTCATCGACGAGTTCTTGGAGGTGGTCCATCGTGATACGACCAACCAGGGCGTAGCCACAGGAAGCCGAGGCCCCGACGATGCGGCTGATCATGGCGTGGTGCTTACGGTCGCTAATCACATAGATCGCGTCGGCCCCCTTGCCAACGATGAGCTCAAGGTCGTCACCAAGCTCGCCGGTGAGGGTCTTAAACCACTGCGTGTGTCGACGATCTTTCATGGCAATGAGGGCAATCTCAGGAATAGGGCTATCGGGTTCTTCAAGAGGGCTTGGCGCTCCCGTACCGACAATGGGTTCAGGAGTAATGCCATGGAGTAGATCAATGACGATGTCACCAGGTTGAGGCGTTTTCGTACCTGCGACTACCGCATGTGGTTCGTGATTGAGGTCTTTACCTTGGGCCATTTCCATCTCCATCCTTTGGGTGCCCAGCCGGACCCACCTAGGTGGTGCTGCACACCGCCACGGCGTTTGTAACTAAGCATGCCTAAACCTAGCAACGGCTTCGCAGGGCCGGTGCACGACACCGGCCCTGGAGGGGGGCCGCGTCAGCCCTTCACGTGGCTCAGGCTTACTACCGGCCCGGTTCCCGCAGCGTTGGTAGCTCGGATGGAGATGGTGTAGCGCTTCTTGGGCTTGAGGCCACGAATTGTGCAGGTAAGCCGCGATGTCGTACAGGACTTACCCCCGGGGCTTACGGTTACCTTGTAACGGGTAATCG
>CAIQWC010000002.1 GCA_903875425.1 uncultured Actinomycetes bacterium
CACCGAGATGTAGTGGGACATGACACCCCATACAGCGCAGTCGGTACTCCTTTGGCCTCTGCGACGCCACTGGCCACGACGTTGACCGCCGCCCCCAAAGACAGCGACGTAGCGAGAACGACCATCAGCGATGTCCTGCCTTGTCGCCTACTAAACACAATGCTTCTCATGGTCGTCTCTTCCCGTTCACAACGCGGCGACGCTAGCTCGCCCACTGGCCGCACCCTAGTACGTCAGTGCTTATGAGTGACGCTGACGAGATGCTCACCGCCTAGTCGCGATGGGATAACGGCCAAGGGGGCGATTAGAGGTAGGTTCCCGGACGCACACCGTCGGGCGAGGACCCGTCAGGTAGACCATGCTGGCGCATTTGATCTAGCTGTGCCCTCGCAGCCATCTGCTGAGCCATCAGTGCCGCTTGAATCCCATGGAACAAGCCTTCAAGCCAACCTACGAGCTGCGCTTGGGCGATACGTAACTCTGACGACGAGGGTACTGCGTCGCTGAAGGGCGGGGTCAGACTCGCGAGCTCCGCGGCCAACTCGGGACTCAGGCCCGAGGAGAGCTCCTTCACCGATGTCTCGTAGATCTCACGCAACCGAGATCGACCCGCCTCATCGAGCGGGGCCGCACGGACCTCATCGAGGAGTTGCTTCACCATGGAGCCGATACGCATGACCTTGGCCGGTTCATCGACGGTCTCGGGTAATGCCTGATCGGATTCATCTGCTTGCTCGGGCGAGAGTACTTCGTCTGGGCTTAAAAGTTGGTCAACACTTTGTTCATCGGCCATCCCTCAATGCTAATCACTTGCCATGCGACTCGTTGGCGCTAGCGCACGATAACGGGAACCAGCATCTCGGCGGGGGTTAGTGATCCATGGCGTCCACGCATACGTAGCTCCTTGGCTTCGGCTGGATCAAGGACGAAGGCATTGACGAAGGGCACGACACAGAGGTCCCCCAATCGCTCCTCGACATCCACGCTCACGTCGGGGCCAAAGAGTCCCAGGTCTATTGCTTCTCGACGAGTCCAGACCCAGCAACTTTGCGCCAGTGCATCTTTGAGCATCGCAGTCAAAGCGCGCTGTTCCCCGACCACGGCATGGAGCCAACGGAAGCGACCTTCACCGCTCATGAACGCGATCAGGGGATATGCGGCTCGGGGAAGTTCGACTTGAGTGCTACCCACGTCGATTTGTCCATGGTCAGCCACCACCACGATGGCGACATCATCGGCGAGGCGCTCGCGAAGATCGTTCACCATCATTTCTAAGCGCACGAGTTCGGCTTGGTAGCTACTGCCGAGACCATCAACATGAGCGACATGGTCAATGGCGTCGTGATAGGCAATCACGAAGGGGGCGTCATTGACCACCCGAGTCACCACGTCGACGAGTTGTGTGGGATCACTAATGCCGTGGTAGTTGGCTCCTCGCAGATGCGCTCGAGTGAATCCCCCGACTTCGTACTGAGCCTTGCCCACGTAAGCCACCGCATGCCCGTCTTGGCGCAAGAGCGGCTCGCAGACTTGTATCGCTTCTGGTCGAACTCGCTCGGTGGCATCAACGCCAGCGATACTCCACCGCAGTGTTTGCAATAGCTCGTCACCAACGCGCATCTTGTATCCGATAACGCCGTGCTGACCTGGTGTACAGCCCGTCGTTAGCGAGGTCAGTGCCGCGGCGGTAGTTGTAGGGGCGACCGAGGTGGCAGGTTCTAGCTGTGCTGCGTGAAGGTTGGGCGCAAGTGAGGCGTACTCCTCGAGCTGGTGAGCGCCAAGGCCGTCGGCAATGACCATCACCCTCGATCGAGCGCCGCTCAAGGCTTTTCGAATGTCCTGCATACCGGGGTTCGTGGACGATCCCGTGACCGCGGCGAGGAGATCACTCAGGCTTCGATCGCAATATCGAGGGAGCGTTGGTTCGGGAGTCATGAACGCTCCATGCTAGATCCGGATACCGGAGCGCTTGAGGGTAACCTTAAAGGCATGAAGGTCTCGACCAGGGGTGACTACGCAAGCCGTGCCTTGTTGAGTCTTGCCTTGCATGGCGGCGGCGAAGCCCCGACCTCGGTTCGAGACATTGCTGAACGCACGGGCCTTCCCCAGCCCTACCTCGAACAGATCCTCTTGGCGCTCAAGGGGGCTGGTTTGGTTCGCTCCAAACGAGGCGTGGGGGGCGGTTACGTCTTGGCTCGCGAACCCGAGACCATAAACTTGGCTCAGATCGTCTCCGCCGTCGATGGACCAATTGTCGCGGGTGACTTTGGTCAGCCCCACGAAAATGGAGCCTGTGATCATGAGGGCCAATGCATCTTGCTCTCGGTCTGGGGGGAGATCAGCGACCGCATCCGTGGCGAACTCCAGTCCCTTTCCTTGGCCGACATGGTTGCGCGTTCCCGTGGCCTAGCGCCGCTGGGCTAGGCCATCTCCCCCAGATGGCCTCATTCATACGATCTTCTTACGCTGCTGGGAATAGTCCTACGCCGATATGTGTTATTACTGATTAGGAAGTTTCAACGAAACCATGCGAGTACCATCGCAATGACTCCCAGATCCCCTTCTGGGCCGACGAATAGGAGAAGGCTATGAGTTCCCCCTCACAGTCATCAGCATCATCCATGGACTCGTTGGGCATGTTCTTTCGGGACCTGGATCGCTATCCCATGCCCAACTATGACGAGCAGATTGAGCTCGCCAAGCGAGTAGCGGGCGGTGATCAAGAAGCGAAGAAGCAGATGGTTGCGGCGAACTTACGATTGGTGCTGCACTGGGCCCGGCGCTACCAAGACCGTGGTGTGGAGCTGGTGGACTTGGTCCAAGAGGGTACCTTCGGTCTCTTGCGCGCCGTCGAGAAGTTCGACTGGGAAAAGGGATTCAAGTTCTCCACCTACGCCACCTGGTGGATTCGCCAAGCGCTGCAGCGTGCCGTGCAACAACACGGGCGCACTATCCGCATCCCCCTAGAAGTCGGTGAGCAACTCCAGCGCTTGGAGGCAACCAACGCTGAACTCAGCGCTATTTTGGGGCGTAAGCCTACGGATGACGAGTTGACTGAAGCTACGGGTATGACCTTGGCTGAGCGAAAAAATCTTTCAGGCATTGCCGGTGTCACCGCGAGTTTGGACCAGCCTGCTTCGAGCGATTCGAGTACCAGTTTGGGTGATCTCGTTGCCGACGAAGACCACGATTGGACCAACGACGTGGAACAGTCCATGGCTGACGAGGAGCTTCACGGAGCCCTCGGCAGCCTGACTGAGCTTCAGCGAGCCGTACTTACGCGACGCTTCGGCCTCGATGGCGCTACGCCTACATCACTTCAGGCAACGGCTGATGCCATGGGTATCGGCGTGAGACGAGTTCGGCGAGCTGAAACAGAAGCCTTGGCGGCCCTGCGAGCCAACTCCACCATTGAAGCCCTTCGCTCCGAGGTCTAAACCTTTCGATCAAGGAACACTTGCGCTTCCTCGGCCCCACCAAGGGCCTTGAGGTCTGACGGCCATGGAGACACCACCTGAATTCGGCGACCATCGCCGGGGTGATTGAACTCGAGTCGCCCGGCATGAAGAGCGAGACGAAGGGCGTCAAGGCTACGTTCGGTTTTTTTCCCATAGCGGCCGTCATTGACAATTGGGTTTCCAATGGCTGCCATATGGACTCGAATCTGATGCGTGCGACCCGTTTCCAACGAGAGGCCTACCACGCTGCGCTGGGGCTTCGCTAAGCGAGTTAAGACCTCATAACCGGTCCGAGCCTCTCTGCCGTCGCTACGGACTGCCATCTTGGTGGGTAATGAGGCGCTACGGCTGATCGGAGCGTCCACCACGCCGCGATCTGATTCAAGCAGACCTTCCACCACCCCGACGTAGCGTCTCGTCGCGCTTCGGTCCGCAAGTTGCTCCGAGAGTGACTCCATGGCTCGCGGAGTCCGAGCAACCATTAATAACCCAGAGGTTCCCTTATCAAGGCGGTGCACGATACCTGGACGATTCGCTTCGCTGAAACCACGCTCGGCGAGGTCGGCGATATCGGGATAGCGAGCGAGCAACCCCGCAACCAAGGTGGCTCCTTTATTTCCTGCCCCAGGGTGCACGACCTGTTCAGCCAACTTATCAACCACCACCACGTCTTCGTCCTCGTAGAGCACCCGTATAAGTACACTCGCGTCAGGAGTAACGGTTCCATCATCTAAGGGTGGCAGTACTGCCTCTAAGCGGGTCCCCTCAAAGAGCGGCGTGGAAACTTTACTGACGACCGTGCCGTCCACCATGACCGCCCCTGACTCGATAACCCGGCATATTTCTGACCGCGACATCCCCGTGATCGTGGCCAGCGCTCTATCAATACGCATGGCGTCCATGAGGGCGGGAACTACGACTTCGAGAACTTCTGAACCGTCCGGAAGGGCTTCTGAATTCTCTGGCTCAGGCATCGCTCTGTGTTCCTCCTCGGATGAGGTCCACCACGAGGACCACCACCATGATTCCAGCACCAGCGCTTATGCAGGCATCCGCCACGTTAAAGGTGGGCCAGAAGGTCGATGCAATAAAATCGACAACTGACCCGTGATGCGCCCGAAACACGCGGTCTAAAAAGTTCCCGATCGCCCCTCCAAGCATCAAACCAAGAGCCAACTGCGTCCAGCGATGCGAACTGCGAGCACCAAGGTAACCAAGAAGCCCGATGAAGAGCACCTCCACCACCATCAGGGGGCCCGTGGAGCCTTGTAGCAGCGAGAATGATGACCCTGAGTTGTACGCCAAAGTGAACGAGAATGGTCCGAGGAGGTGGACGGACCCGCTAGCCAGCGTGTGGAGTGCAATTGACTTCGTTATCTGATCAAGCAGAATTACTGCCATCGCTACTACGAGCGACAGCCAGTGCAGTTTGCTCGGCTGACTCGTCACCTCAGACAGATTAGAAGCGCCAGTCCAAGCTGGGCTTACCGCAGGGCGCGCAGATTCGAGCTGCGGGCACCGTCTCAAGGCGCGCCTTGGGAATAGGCTTCTGACACTTCTCACACATGCCGTATCGCTTAGATTTTATGCGATTCAGTGCCGCTTCGAATTCGTCGAGTTCGTCTTGAAGCTTGGCCGCTTGCATCAGATCGAACTCACGATCAACGGCTGCACCTGCTCCTTCGCCGGACTCATCATCAAATTGAACTTCGCGGGGGCCGTTGTCGTTGGAGACGAGTTCCTGGGCATCCGCGAGACGACCCGCGAGCAGTTCCGCGACGCGAACTTTCTCTTCTTTGACGATCGCCTGAATCTTGTCCGTAAACTTTGTGTCCTTGATGTAGGGATTGGCGTACACCTTGGGCGCTACTACTGCCTTCTTGACTGGTGCCGCCTTCTTATCTGGCGCAGCCTTTTTGGCTGGTGCAACCTTCTTGGCTGGTGCCGCCTTTTTGGCTGGTGCAACCTTCTTGGCTGGTGCAACCTTCTTGGCTGGTGCAACCTTCTTGGCTGGTGCCGCCTTTTTGGCTGGTGCCGCCTTTTTGGCTGGTGCCGCCTTCTTGGGAGCAGCCTTCTTGGGAGCAGCCTTCTTCGGGGCCACCTTCTTGGCCGGTGCCGCATTCTTGGCTGGTGCAGCCTTCTTCGGGGACACCTTCTTGGGAGCAGCCTTCTTCGGGGCAACCTTCTTGGCGGGTGCCGCCTTCTTCGGGGCCACCTTCTTGGGAGCAGCCTTCTTCGGGGCAACCTTCTTGGCGG
>CAIQWC010000003.1 GCA_903875425.1 uncultured Actinomycetes bacterium
ACCGCATGATCCAATTTCAAATTTTCGGTTGCAAAATGGTTGCACTTCTGTTGAAGAAGTGAGTTTCAATGGTGGAGGTAAGGGGATTTGAACCCCTGACCCCTTGACTGCCAGTCAAGTGCTCTACCAACTGAGCTATACCCCCGTGGACGAATTAGTTTAGCAGTGACGAATCCCCCCCTTCGTCGGAGGCGCAGCAGCGATCGCCCCTTGGAGGGGAGGCTCGAGGGTAACTTCGCTGTTCGATCTATCTCAGACTTAGCGGGTAGTGCTTTCACCGCGTTGCGGACGGATCGTGCCTCTGAGCGCTGTCATCAGGTTCAGCGGAGTGACGATCTCCTGCTGATTAATTTCTGCAAGTGACTGTTTCTGGTGGGTGAGTATTCCCCAAATAAAAACGCCGAGGAGCGTCGCCCCAACGGACATCAATGCAATATTGATTGAAAACTTGTCCGACAACAAACCAATGAGTGCCTCGCTGACAGGAATAATGATCATGGGCAGGAGAGCGAATAACTCGAGGATAGAAGTCTCTGATTCTTTTTGAGAACTCACTTGGACGAGCGCAGTGAGGATTGACGTCTGTAGCGAGACCAGAAATCCGAGAGGAAGTAGAACCAACCCAACGAGGATCAAGCTCAGGGTGTGAGTTAGCGACGCGTAATAGCTCATCACAAGAAAAATGAGGAAGAAGAGCATCATGACCATGCCCACCCAAATAACAGCGCTCCACTTGACTCGCTGATGCAGAAATCGAATAGATCCAACAATGAAGAGTCCGCCAAAAACAAATGCCATGTTCAAGATGGAAACGCCGGAGGCCCCCTTGCCTAGATGATCTGCGATACTCGGAAACAGCACCACGATGCTCCCCACCAGTGTGACCGTTGCAAACATCAAAAAGGCACTCCTTAGCCCTGGGCTTTTCCTTAGAACAGGGAAAGCGAGGCTCATGGTCTCGTGTTCTAGGTTGTGGGTCCGGTCATGGAACCGAGGCAGTACCACCGTGGCGAGAGCAAGGGAACTCAACGCGTTGATGATAAAGGTCCACAGGGGGCCGAAGATGTCAAGCAGGGCGCCACCTGCGAGAAATCCGATGACGGCTGAGATAGCAACAGATCTCAGAATTTTACTGTTGTACTCAGGGACCTTGGCGAGAGGAGCAAGGTTGCGGATAAGCATATTTTTGCTGGGCCCCTGAAGCCCAATTGCGCTTCCTTGTGCAAACTCCCATATCAGCAGCGTCACCATATGCAACTTGCCAACCATGGCCATTGCGGCGGGAAGCACGGTTACGAGCCCAACTGCGGTCTCGCTGAAGATAAAGATTTTGGTCGCCCCAAATCGCGAGGACAGGCGAGTGGAAAGCGGTCCGAGTAAGACGGCAGGAACAAAGAAGCAAATAGAGGGAAATGACGTCGACAAAACGGAGTGGGTTTGATGAAAAATGATAAATGTTGTCGCGATCCACGCCATCGAGCTTCCAAAGGAACTGAATCCTGAAGCAAGTACAAAGAGTTGGCTGATGCCATACCTAGGTGGGTTCGAACTACTGGTCTGACTCAGGGGCATCGTGTGGATCTTTCTGCGGCCCTGTCATTACGCTAGAGATTACTGCTTGCCTAGAGCGCCATGTGTAGCCGACGTTATCCCTGGATTCCCCACCAGGAGCACGATCATGCCCATGTGACGTGCATCTTGGATCAGCCGGTGTGGCGCTGAACAACTATTCAAGCCTTTGTGTCGGAGCCGGCAGGGGTGTCCGCCATACCCGTAACGACAGAGCAAGAAGCTGGTAGTAGCTAATGAGCGTCAGCAACTCTCCGAGCCTCTGATCGCTGAAGACCTCAACGAAGTGCTCTTGTGAGAGATCATCGAGATCGTGCTCCTCGAGGAGTTGAAGGACGGTAGCCATGATGAGGGATTCTTCGGACGAAAACGTCGCTGGGAACTGACCTCGCTCAAGTGCGTTGATCTCTTGCTGGCTAAGGCCTGATTTGAGCGCAATCCTTGAGTGGGCGTAGAACTCGAAAGCACTGTGTTGGGCTACCGCAAGCGTCAGAATGGCAATTTCGCGTTCGCGATCAGTAAATCCTGTGTGGAAGCGAACCGCGGCGCCGAGTTGCTGCACAGCATCGCCGAGTACGGGATTCAACAGCATGGCGTTAAAAGGACCCTCCAGCCGACCTGACGAATCGGTGATGGAAAGCGCCGAGTTCTTTGAGCGTGGACCACCCGTAATTTTTTCATAGAGCGCCGATTGGGCCTCGTCGAGCATCTCTGGGGTTAGCCATGGCAGCTTCCCATGATGGGAGACGTTATCGCTGGCGTACGGTGATAGCGAGTCCTTTTCCTTCTCGCTATCGTCTCGGTGCTTACTAGGTTCTGTGGTCATCGCTCATTCCTTTGCCAAGGGTTCACTGACTCGCTAACGCTTGTCATAGCGAGTAATCCATCCTTGCTCATGGTGCGAGAGCGAAGATACTGACAAGCAAGCGCGTGCTGTAGCCCCCTCATTATGGCTGCTTTCTTGAACTTCGGCCTACGCGGCACCTAGCTGTGTTTTGTGGAGCATCGTGCCCCAAGGAGCTTGATGTGCGGAGATTCTAAGTATCAGATATCTTGCTTACCTAGTGCCAAGAGGCGCTGTCGGATGGTGAACGAACGATTCGGCAAATCTAAGGGGGAGTGAGATCGACATGAAAATTCTTGAAGGCAAGGTTGCATTCGTTACCGGAGCCGCACGAGGTCAAGGACGCTGCCATGCGCTGACCCTTGCTCGGGCCGGTGCTGACATCATTGCGTTAGATCTCGCCGAATCGATCGACACCGTACCGTTTCCCGGTGCGACGAAGGATGAGTTAGCCGAAACGGTTCGTGACATTGAAGCCCTCGGCCAGCGTGCCCTCAGCATTCAAGCTGACGTACGGTCACAAACCCAACTCGATGATGCGGTGAGCCGCGCGATTACTGAGTTCGGAAACATTGACATCCTGATCGCGAATGCTGGTATTTGGGGCTTGGCACCGTTTTGGGAGATTACCGATAGTGAATGGGACAACATGATCGACATCAACTTGAGCGGGGTTTGGCGTTCCACCAAAGCGGTGACTCCCCACATGATTGAGCGAGGTTCCGGCGTCATCATCATGACCTCCTCAATCAACGGTATGGAGCCCTGCATGAATTATGCCCACTACGTTGCTGCCAAGCACGGTGTGCTTGGCCTCATGAAAAACGTGGCTCTTGAACTCGCCCCTCATGGGATTCGTTGCAATGCGGTCTGCCCCGGAGCCGTCGACACGGTGATGTTGAATTGGCAGGGCGCCTATGACTTGTTTGCCGGCCATGAGGGTGGCACGCGTGACGATTTTGTTCGTGCAGGACACTCCTTCCACGCACTTAAAGATGTCGGCATGCTCGATCCTCAGGTCGTCGCTGACGCGACGCTATGGCTTGTCTCGGATCAGGCTGCAGTGATCACCGGAGTCGCACTTCCCATCGAAGCTGGCCACATGCTCTTGACCGGTAGTAGCGACCCCAGTTAGGCGCTGATCACCGTGATTGAGTAAGGATTGGTATGAGCCAGCCTCGTTAGGGGTAGTGACGTAACGCGGTGGCCTAACATTGGCCAATGGCAAGAGCCTTTCGAGTAACTGAGATTGAGTCCAAATGGCAGGCCTTTTGGCTCGAGAACGGGACCTATGAGGTCGATAACGACGACCCTAGGCCGTCGTTTTATGCGCTGTGCATGTATCCCTATCCTTCGGGGTCGGCTCATCAAGGCCATGTGCGTAACTACACCTTCGGTGACTTAAACGTCCGATATCAGACAATGAAGGGCTTCGCCGTGTTGTCGCCCTTTGGCTTTGACTCCTTTGGCCTGCCGGCTGAGAACGCAGCAATTAAGACTGGCCGTCACCCTCGAGAATTCACTGACGAGCGTATTGAAGAGTTGCGGGCCAGTGTTCGCAAACTTGGCGCAGTCTATGACTGGCGCCGCGAAGTTCGTAGTCACGATCCTCGCTACATTCGTTGGAGTCAGGCAATTTTCTTGAAGTTCTACGAAGCCGGTTTGGTCTATCGGAAGATGGCACCGGTTAACTGGTGCCCTGGCTGCACAACGGTCTTGGCAAACGAACAAGTCTTAGCTGACGGGACCTGTGATCGCTCCGGCGACATTGTCGAGAAGCGCGATTTGGAGCAGTGGTTCTTCCGAATTACCGCTTACGCCGATGAACTCCTCGCCATGCTCGATGATCTTGAGTGGCCTGAACGCGTCAAGACCATGCAGCGAAACTGGATTGGTCGCAGTGAAGGCGCTGAGTTGACCTTGAAGGTTGAAGGTCATGACGATCTTGGTATTGAGGTCTTCACCACGCGACCTGATACAAGTTTTGGTATGACCTACGCCGTACTTGCTCCTGAGCACCCCTTGGTTGAAGCCATCACCACCGCACAATGTCGATCTGCCGTTGATGCGTTGCGTGAATCCGCGGCGGGGGCATCTGAAATTGAGCGTACGAGTTCGGACAATAAGACCCTTGATAAGCGGGGTGCTTATACGGGGGCAAACGTCATCAACCCCTTTACCGGCCAAGCCATCCCCGTCTATGTAGCCGACTACGTTCTCATGGGATATGGCACCGGAGCCATTATGGCGGTACCAGCCGAAGACGAGCGAGACTTTGCTTTCGCCACCACGTATGGCCTACCGATTATTCGAACCACCGAACCCAAAGGCGGTCTCCCCGCTGACTTTGAAGGGGCCTACACGGGAAGTGGGATAAAAGTAAATTCGGGATTTCTTGATGGCCTCAGCGTTCCAGTTGCGAAATCGAAGGCCATTGCGTGGCTCGAGTCTGAAGGCATAGGGCGAGGTACCGTCAACTATCGACTTCGTGACTGGCTGGTGTCGCGACAACGCTTCTGGGGCTGCCCAATTCCAATCGTCTACTGCGATACCTGTGGTGCCCTCCCCGTACCCGATGATCAGTTGCCGGTGCTAGCGCCTGACGATGTTGCCTTCGTTCCCTCGGGACAGAGCCCCTTGGCTACCCACCAAGGCTTTATATCAACCACCTGTCCTCATTGTGGCAAGGCAGCGCGTCGCGAATCCGACACGATGGATACCTTCGTTGACTCGTCGTGGTACTTCCTCCGCTTCTGCGATCCCTTTAGCGATGACGTGCCCTTCTCACCAGAAGCCGTTCAGCGCTGGATGCCTGTTGATCAATACATCGGTGGCATTGAGCACGCCATTCTCCACTTGCTCTACGCGCGATTCTTCACCAAGGCCCTCATTGATGTGGGCTTCGCTCCTGGCATCGAGCGCGAGCCGTTCAAGCGCTTATTCACCCAAGGCATGATCCGTATGGACGGATCCAAGATGTCGAAATCGAAAGGTAACTTGGTTGCTCCCACGAAGTACTACGAGACGGTGGGCGCCGATGGGCTTCGGCTCTTCCATCTCTTTGTGGGCCCCCCTGCTGATGATTTTGACTGGACCGATCAGACCGACCAAGTTATTGACGGTTGCGCACGGTTCCTTGATCGTCTCTGGCGCTTGGCTGTCGCTGACGTCATTTCGGGTTCCGGGGGCAAAGACGACGAGATGCGTCGCATGACGCACAGGATCATTAAGAAAGTTACCGATGACCTTGATCGCTGGAGCTACAACACTGCGGTAGCTGGACTCATGGAACTACTGAATGCCACGATGAAGGCACGTGCAGAATCCGAACTCGGCGAAGATGTCCTCAATCATGCCGTTGACACCCTGATTCAGTTGCTCGCACCCATGGCCCCACACGTAACCGCTGAACTCTGGGAGATGCGTCACGGAACTCATGTACACGAGCAAGAGTGGCCCACCTACGACCCTGACCTCGTAACCGAAGATACCGTCACCATGGTGGTGCAGGTGAATGGCAAGGTGAAAACCAAGTTTGAGGTTGCGGCTGATATCTCAGACGATGCTGCTATTGCCTTGGCGCTAGGTGATGAGGCGATCATGAGCGAACTTGGTGGTAGGGAACCATCGCGCGTCATTGCGCGTCCTCCAAAACTGGTAAATATCGTTCGCTGATGGCTAGAGCGCAAGCGCTACGGGTTGAATATCGCCAAGCGAGCCTGACCACGCCAGCTCTAGAGATTCGCTACTCAGCAAAACGACGCCGTACCGCCACTGCCTGGTGGGAGGGAGCGACCTTGGTCGTAGCCTTGCCGGCTCGGATGTTGGTGGTAGATCGCGAGCCAACCATTCAGTGGCTCATCGAAAAGTCCTCCAAGCATCGACCCGCCCTCCACAAGGGCGACCAAGGTTTACTGGAGCGAGCCCAAGAACTCAGTGGCCGCTACGACCTTGGGGTTGAACCCCGTTCGGTGCGCTTTGTGTCGAATCAGAAGAAACGCTGGGGTTCGTGTACACCTCTGACGGGAGAAATTCGGCTTTCGGATCGTCTGAAGCTAGTTCCCGCTTGGGTGCTCGATGCGGTCTTGGTGCACGAACTCGCGCACTTAGCCGTCGATGATCACTCAGCGGCGTTCCATAGCCTGGCTAACCGATTCGAGCGACAAGATGAGGCAACGATATTTCTTGAAGGATTCCAACTCGGACTTACCGCGCACGATACGCAGGCTTAATTGCCCTCTTCTCGAAGGAATTGCTCAAATTCGGCAACGAGTTCATCTCCAGTAGGGAGTTCATCGACCCCCAAGGTGTTTCCTTCCGCAGCATCTAAGGTGAGTTCAAGCGAGTGGACCATGCTCTCATGCTCTGGATTCGTAGAAATTAAGTCGTCAACTTCGCGCCGAGACGAATCAGCAGCCCGGAGCATTTCTCCTGCGTCGAAGCGCAGAGCGCCAACCACGTTGACTCCTTCAATGAGAGCGGCTGAGGCTTGCGGAAAACTCATACCGGCAACGTAGTGGGGGACGCGTGCCCACAAGGTAATGCAATCGATACCGGCTTCTCCACATGCCAACTCAATTGCTGAACCTATGCCAGCGGGAACTTCAATCTCGCCCGCGGCCATGCCAACATTCTCGAGTAAGTGTCTCGACTCGACTGGTACGGTACCAGCGAGTTTCACCGGTCGAGTATGGGGCGCAGGCGCAGGAAACGCACCGAGCCCCATAATGATTCGTACGTCAAAACGCTGGGCGAGGTCGATGACAGAATCAACGAAGGGAGCCCAGCGAGTATCGGGCTCTGGCCCAATAAGGAACAACACATCATTACCGTCGAGGTCCTTGCCGGCGCGTAGCTCAATCTCCGGCCAACTAAGCCCTTGATTAACGCCATCGACGATGCGCACGATGGGTCGTCGAGCACGCTGATCCAGAAATTCATCTGCGTCGAAGCAGGCCACCAAGGTGGTCGGACCAGATTCGAGGAGGGCATTCATAGCCGACGAAGCACCAAGACCAGCATCGATCCAGCCCTCAAGGGCGATGATGAGGGCAGCTTCGTTCAGGCTGACATCCTCGATGAGTTCGTAGAGAAGTTCTGAGTCAAATTCGTTCATGGGAACCCTTAGTCAAGCAGTTCTGCGGCGGCTTGGGTCAGCGCTGCGATGTGGGCGGGAAAGTGGGCCACAGAACCGCGATTTCCGCCTCCCGCTCCGCTCACTTGGCGGAAGTAGACACCCTGAAGGATACAGGCCAAACGCCAAAAGGCGAAGGCGCGGTAATAGTCGATCTGAGAGAGGTCAAAGGGACTCACCGCTGCGTAGGCGGCGAGCAGCTCATCGCGAGAGGCAAAGCCAGGAGCGGCCGAGGGGGATTCATCGGTGAGTGCGAACAGGGTATCGGTAGGCTCTGGCCAGTAAATGAGCATCATGCCGACATCAGCCAAGGGGTCCCCCAAGGTGCAAATCTCCCAGTCGAGAATTGCCTTTACCGCACCTTGTGCATCGATCACGGTATTCGAGAGGCGGTAGTCACCGTGGACGATGGTGCCGGCTTGCTGGTCGGGGATGGATTCACCGAGTCGAGCAGCGACCTTCTCTACGAGGCCATCGCTGACGGTGTCGAGTTTCATCTGCTCGTACTGACGTGACCAGCGTTTTAATTGTCGCGCTACGTAATGTTCGGTCTTAGCAAATTCTCCGAGCCCCACGTCGGCTGGCACCACGCGGTGAAGTTCGGCGAGCGTGTGGGCCAGGTTGGAACCCGCTGCAGCGCGAAGTTCCGCACTCTGAGCCATGGCCTCGGTCTCGTTTCGCAAGATGATGCCGTCTACAAAATCCATAAGGTAGAAAGGATGCTCATTGATTAAAGGATCGGTACAGATCCCGTAGACGCGCGGGGCTGGTATCGCACCGCGCTCGAGTGCCTTGAGGAGGGTGTGCTCGCGAACCATGTCGTGAGCCGTCGGCAAGATGTGCCCCGTTGGAGGTCGGCGAAGGGCCAGGACGCGGCCCGAAGCATCGGTGACTCGGTACGTTAAATTAGAACGACCGCCTGCAATAAGGGTAAAGACGTAGGGACTGGTGAAGGAATCGATGGTTGCGTCGAGCCATGCACTGACCTTCGCCACGTCAATACCGATGATGGTTCCTTGCTCCTCCACGGCACTGACGCTAGTGCGTCACGGTGGGTAATCGGGTCCTGAGTAGTACGCTCGGGCCATGGTCGACGTTACGGATGCCAGTTTTCAGACTGACGTTATCGAACGATCCCATCAGATCGTTGTCATCGTTGACCTATGGGCGACGTGGTGTGAGCCTTGCAAGACCTTGGGCCCTCTTCTCGAGGCGGGTGTCGAGCGTCGGGCCGGCCAGATGGAGCTTGCCAAGGTAGAGGTAGACACGAGTCCGATGACGGCTGAGATGTTCCAGGTGCAATCGATCCCTGCGGTCTATGCCCTTAAAGATGGGATCGTGATTGATGGATTCGTCGGCTCGCGGCCCGAAGCTGAGATCGAGGCGTTTCTTGATCGCGTAGCTCCCAACGAGGCCGACGCCCTGGCCGCGCTCGGAGACGAAGGATCGCTCCGTAGAGCCTTAGCGATTGATAACGCTCATGTCCTAGCGACCACGAAACTCGCTGAGCTCTTGCTTGCTCGCGACGAGCCAGACGAAGCGCTTAGTGTCATTGCTCGTGTGCCCGAGAACGCCGAGTTACATAATCTGGCTGCCCGGGCCCGCTTGATGAAAGCCGATGTTGATCTCTCCACGACGTCAATCACGACCGCACTCGAGGCACTACTTGATGTCGTTCATGGCGATGAGGGGGCTCGCAAGGAATATCTGGATCTGCTGGAGGCCTTAGGGCCAGAAAATTTAGAAACGGCGCGATACCGCAAGGCTCTAACCTCCCGACTCTTCTAGTCTTTACCTGTGCTCACTCCCATATCCGCTCCAACCTTGGCCCTTGGATCCCGCGTCTACGACACCTCGTCACGTGCCTTAGTGATGGGGATTCTTAACCGGACTCCGGATTCCTTCTTCGATCAAGGTGCGAATTTTGCTTTTGATTCCTTTTTAAAAAAAGCCGAACAACTCGTTCTTGACGGAGCCGATCTGCTCGACGTTGGCGGGGTAAAAGCCGGGCCCGGTGAAGAAGTAACGGAAGCCGAAGAACTCGATCGTGTTGTTAGTTCAGTTGCTGAAATTGCCAAGCGCTTTGATGTCCCAATCTCTATCGATACTTGGAGAGCGTCGGTGGCGAAAGCGTGCTTTGAACAAGGTGCTGTCGTTGGTAACGATATATCGGGATTCGCTGATCCCGAATACCTCTCGGTGGCGTCATCTGCTGGAGCCTCGGTTGTGGCAACGCACATTCGCCTGAAACCTCGGGTGGCTGATCCCAATCCTGAGTACAACAATCTCTTGGAGGACGTCACGACGTTTTTGCTAGATCGTGCCGCCCAAGCTCACGCCGCAGGCATACCGAAAGAACGAATCATTATTGATGCGGGCTTAGACCTTGGGAAAACTGCATCGCAGTCGATTCGTTTGCTCCGAGGTAGTGACCAACTCGCCTCGCAGGGTTACCCCCTCTTACTTTCTGCTTCGAACAAGACCTGTCTTGGCGTACTGCTTGATTTGGAAGTTGGGGAACGACGGGACGCATCGCTAGCTGCGAATGCACTGGGAATCTTACGAGGGTGTCGTATCTTGCGAGTCCATGACGTTGCCGGTGTGGTGAGCGTGCGTGACACCTTGGCACAGGTCTTGGAGTCGCGGTGAACAACACCGCACAGGTGATCTTGGTCAAAGGTGACGACGAAGCCGTCGTCGCGAGCGAGTTACGCATCGTCCTCGAAGCCCTGATCGGCACGAGAGATGCCACGCTCGTGGTTGAAGAACATGGCGATGGGGGAGCGGGGAAAGTCAACGAGGTTCTTGACGTCGCAACCGCGGTGGACGCCTTTACGACCGCTCCGTTCTTGATGGACCGCCGCATTGTGGTGCTGCGCGACGTTGGACGAGTCAATGCCGACGGAGCCAAGCAGTTACTTGATTCCATGGCGCAGGCCCCTGAGACGTGCTTTCTCGTGATGGCCCAGTGGCGAGGCAAGATGCCTGTGGGCTTAACGAAGGCGGTTAACGCTCACGGTGAACTCATCGACGTCGCGGTATCTCAGGGGGCCGCGAAGAAGAAATACCTCTCGGAGCACCTGAAATCGGCTCCCGTAAGACTCAATGCTGCTGCAGCAGCAGCGCTCGCCGAACACCTCGGTGAGGATCTCGGTCGCCTTGGCGGCTTGCTCGATACCTTGGCGCAAGCCTATGGAGATGGCGTCACCATCGATCCTGCAATGCTTGAGCCATTCTTAGGCGCTCGTGGCAATGTCCCTATCTATGAACTCACGGGCAAGATCGAAGACGGCAAGGTGGGTGAGTCGCTGAACACCTTGACACGCATGATGGGCCCTGGGGGAACGTCAGCCCACCAAGTGGTGGCGCTGCTCGATAAATACTTCACTCGGGTTGCCCGCCTCGATGGCTCAGGGGTGCGCTCGGGAGACGAGGCCGCTGAATTACTAGGCGTGTCATCATTCCCAGGGAAGAAACTCTTTGCCTTATCCAAAAAGATGGATCACGAAAAGATCGTCAAGGCACTGAATCTGATCGGGGACGCTGACTTGGATCTCAAGGGAATGTCAGGGCTGTCGGAACAAGCGATCGCAGAAGTGTTGGTAACGAGGTTGGCCCGTGAGGTGGGCTCGAACTAGGTCGACCCAAGGGTGTTACTTGGCGGCGTTGAGCGCGTTGAGGCGACGCATGAGGCGTCCCTTGCGGTTGGAAGCCTGGTTCTTGTGGATGACACCCTTGGCCGCAGCTTTGTCGATCCGCTTAATTGCCAAACGTACTGCTTCGGCATTCTCTTCGCTACCTACCGTTGCCACCGCGTTCTTGGTCCGGGTCTTGATCTCAGAGCGCACAGCCTTGTTCGCAATGCGAAGTCGTTCGTTCTGACGGTTGCGCTTGATCTGACTCTTGATGTTTGCCACGAAAAAATCCTTGGGTTCGATCCGTCGGGACACCCCGATGAGGGGCCCATACGGAGTTTCCATGCTAGCAGGCACGCAACGAGGGGGCTGTCGCCCGCAGAACCGATAGCCTAAAGGTCTCGT
Source organism: uncultured Actinomycetes bacterium (assembly GCA_903875425.1). Taxonomy (GTDB): domain Bacteria; phylum Actinomycetota; class Acidimicrobiia; order Acidimicrobiales; family RAAP-2; genus CAIQWC01. The sequence goes on from CAIQWC010000003.1 coordinate 11,588, forward strand.
GGCTGCCCAAAAATCCATCACTGCACTTGAAATTGCCAAAATTCGCAATTTCTCTATTATCAGCCATGTCGACCATGGCAAATCCACCCTGTCCGATCGAATCCTTGAAATCACGGGGGCCGTCGACGCGCGCCAGATGCGGGCTCAGTACCTGGACTCTATGGATATTGAGCGCGAGCGCGGCATCACCATCAAGGCCCAGAACGTTCGCGTGAGCTTCGAGGGCCATACCCTTCACCTCATCGACACCCCTGGCCACGTCGACTTTGGCTATGAAGTCTCTCGATCCCTAGCGGCTTGTGAAGGTGCGGTGCTCTTGGTTGATGCGTCCCAAGGTATTCAGGCACAGACCTTGGCGAACTGTTACCAAGCGCTCGAGAACAATCTCGAGATCGTGGCGTGCATGAACAAGATCGATCTGCCCGCTGCCGACCCTGGTCGCTGCGCCACCGAAATTGAAAACGTATTGGGCATCCCAGCCGAACAGGTACTCTCCATCTCTGCCAAAACCGGAGAAGGTGTTCCGGAATTACTGCGCGCCATCATCGATCGAGTCCCCGCGCCCCAAGGGGATCCCGATGCTCCGCTCCAAGCACTGATCTTTGACTCAAGTTTCGACCAGTATCGAGGAGTCATTTCCTCCTTGCGGGTTATGACTGGCACCATGCGTCGCGAAGACAAACTCCGATTCATTCAGGCCAACAAGACACATGAAATCGAAGAAATTGGTGCTCGCACACCGGTGCCGGTTCCCCTCGACGCCATTGGTCCCGGTGAAGTTGGCTACCTCATCGCCGGCATCAAGTCGGTCGTGGACGCGCGTTCGGGTGAAACGGTCACCACAGCGATTGGCGGGGCCACCGAGGCTCTCACGGGATACCGCGACCCCAAACCCATGGTGTTTTGTGGCCTCTATCCCATTGATGGCGATGATCTACCCGACATGCGCGACGCCCTCGACAAGCTCAAGCTCAACGATGCCAGCGTGACCTTTGAGCCCGAGAGCTCACACGCCTTGGGTTTTGGCTTTCGTTGCGGCTTCCTCGGCCTCCTTCACATGGAGATCGTGAAAGAACGCCTTGAGCGCGAATTCAACCTTGATCTGATCGCCACGGCACCAAGCGTCGTCTACCGTGCGTTTCTCACCGATGGCTCCATGCAGGTGATCGATAATCCCGTTGAGTTACCTGAATCAACGAAGCTCGATCACATCGACGAGCCAATGCTGTCAATCACGATTCTTTCGCCCTCGGAGTACACCGGTACCATCATGGAGCTGTGCCAATCACGCCGGGCGGACATGACCAAGATGGAGTATCTCAGTCCTGAGCGCGTGGAACTCGTGTACGCGATCCCCTTGGCAGAGGTTGTCATGGACTTCTTCGATGCACTCAAATCTCGAACCAAGGGCTACGCCTCGCTCGACTATGAGCCCACCGAATACCAGACGTCAGAGTTGGTGCGCGTTGACATCTTGATCAACCACACGCCCGTTGATGCGTTCTCGACGATCGTGCATCGCTCGAGTGCCGAGTATTACGGCCGCCGCATGGCAGAACGTCTGAAGGAACTGATCCCCCAGCAGATGTTCGAAGTACCCATCCAAGCCGCTATCGGGGCCCGGGTCATCGCGAGAGAAACGGTCCGGGCGCGCCGCAAAGATGTCTTGGCTAAGTGTTATGGCGGCGATATCACGCGAAAGCGCAAGCTCTTAGAGAAGCAAAAAGAGGGCAAGAAGCGCATGAAAAACCTCGGAAGGGTCGAAGTTCCCCAAGAAGCCTTCGTGGCCGCCCTCAAACTCGAGGATTAGGCGCCGGAATTGGTTAGCACTCGGTAGACTTGAGTGCTAGATGACTGCTTCTGAACCCAACACCCGACGTCGCAGTGACGACGATCTCGACGACCGTAAGGCCGCCATTATTCAAGCCGTGGTTGAGGAGTACATCGGTACTGGCCAAGCCGTGGGCTCCAGCCACGTCGCTAACGCCAACGCTGTTCAAGTCTCCTCGGCCACGGTTCGCTCCGAAATGGTTGCCCTCGAGCGCGAGGGATACCTTGTTCAGCCACACACCAGTGCAGGACGTATTCCAACCGATAAGGGCTTTCGCTACTTTGTAGATCACCTGGCGCAACCGGGCAACCTTGAGCCTGGCCAACGCGCGCAAGTCTCCAACTTCTTCACGCAAGTTCAAGGCGGACTCGAGGACGTTCTTGAGCGCACATCCTCGCTGCTCTCAGACATGACTCGATATGCAGCCGTAGTTGTTGGGCCCAGCCACGAGACCACAACTGTTAAGTCTGCACAGATTGTGAACCTGGGCGCTCGACGCGTCATCGCGCTCTGCGTGCTCAGCGATGGTGCGGTAGAGAATTTTAGTTTTGAAATCGCCGAAGAACTCGACGACGTGACCATAGGTGCCGCGTCGGTCAATCTCCATAATCAACTAGTAGGTATCACGCTCGGAGTCCCACCTGTGCTGGGCGAATCGGGAACAAGAGCGGTCGATGAGCTGGTGTCCATGGCAGCAGCTGGATTGATGGCGGCAGCCAATGCAGATATCGAGGCGGTGTACGTCGGGGGATCGTCGCGTCTCGCCCATTCCTTCGACGCCATAGAAACTGTGAGAGGTGTACTGAGCATCCTTGAACAGCAACTCGTCGTGGTCTCGCTCCTTCGTGACGTGCTCGATAGTGGGTTGAGCGTAGCGATTGGTTCCGAGCATGGCTACGAGCAACTCGCGAGTTGCGCCGTCGTCGTTGCCCCGGTCGAGATCGATGGTGTATCCGCGGGTGCTGTTGGCCTGTTAGGACCAACGCGTATGGACTACGCCCAGGCAATGGCAGCAGCGGAAGTCGTAAGTCGTCAACTAGCCGAGCACATTGGCGCCGAGCGCGGCCTCTCGATACCAGGAGAGACGGCTCGTGGCTGACGATTTTTACGTTCTGCTTGGGATTTCTCGAAATGCCAGTGCCGACGAGATAAAGAAGGCCTATCGGCGCCTAGCTCGCGAGCTTCACCCCGATACGAACCCCGATCCAGCGGCGGAGGAGCGTTTCAAGGAAATCTCCATGGCCTACGAAGTGCTCTCGGATCCTCAGCGCCGCCAGCAATACGACACCTACGGTGATCCTCGCGATCGCATGCAAGGTGGCGGATCTCCCTTTGATTCAGGCATGGGTTTTGGCGATATTTTTGATGCTTTTTTCTCTCAAATGGGAGGCCAAGGACCTGGTGCTCGCCGTCGTGGTCCCGTGGCTGGTTCTGATGTCGAAGTAGTGATGGACCTTGATTTGGGTGAAGCCGCCTTTGGAGCGCAACGCGATCTCAGCGTCAGAATTCCGGTGAGTTGCCCCGAATGCGAGGGTACTGGCGCCGCTTCAGGTTCAGCGCCTTCGACCTGCAGTGATTGTGGCGGTGTTGGAGAGGTTCGCCGTATCCGCCAGTCACTACTGGGCCAGATGGTGACTTCGGCACCGTGTGGACGCTGTGGGGGTTTCGGGAGCGTCATTGCTTCGCCGTGTTCTCAGTGCCGCGGCGATGGGCGAGTGACGCAAGAGCGAACGCTCACCGTTGATGTACCGCAAGGGGTTGAGAACGGTACCACCTTGCGGCTCAGCGATCACGGTGCCGCAGGACCCCGTGGTGGTCCCCGGGGCTCGCTCTACGTGCACCTTCGCGTGGCTGATGACGCTCGCTTTGAGCGTTCGGGAGATGATCTTCACACCACCGTTCACGTTGCGGTAAGTCAAGCCGCCCTTGGGGCGTCGATCGAGGTGAAAACCTTGGAAGGACCCCTCACCGTTCGCGTCGATCCTGGTAGCCAATCTGGGTTGGTGACAAAAATTAAGGGCCAAGGGGTACCGCACTTGCATGGCCGGGGTCGTGGGGATCTCTACGTTCATCTTCTCGTCGATACCCCAACCCAACTGAGCGAAGAGCAAATGGTGCTGCTTGCACAACTAGCTGAGGTACGGGGCGAAGCTATCGACCCTCCCGAGGAACACCACGGTCTCTTGTCAAAGATTCGCTCGGCCTTGTCGTGAGCAGTCCCGGATCGCAGCGACGGGCGATCTGTTCGGCACAAGTCTTTACCGATGATCTCAAGAGTCCGAGCATGAATGATCTCGATTGCCACCACCTGATCAAAGTCCGGCGGTTGCGCGATGGCGAAGAAATCGTTGCTAGTGATGGCCTTGGTGGGTGGCGAGTGTGCGTCTTGATGGGAGATGATATCGAGGCGGTGGGGGAGATTGAGTACGAACCACCGAGCAGCTCCTTCTCGATAGCGATGGCACCGGTTAAGGGCGAGCGTTCCGAATGGGCGGTGGCCAAACTCACGGAACTCGGCGCAGGCACTATTTCGGCGCTCATTACCGACCATGCTGCGATTCGCTGGGACGAGCAACAGGCGATCAAAGTTCTCGAGCGCTGGAAGCGCGTAAGCGTGGAAGCAGCCTGTCAGTCACGACAAGTTTACTTACCGACTATCACGGGACCCCTCGGCTTGGCAGATCTCGTCGGCCCCGGTCTGGCGATGGGCGCCTTAGGGGGCAGGCGGATAAGCACGGAAGTTTCGACCATCGCCATTGGGCCGGAAGGGGGATGGAGTGAGTCAGAACGCGGCCTCGGCATCGATTGCGTGGAGTTAGCGGGAAGCGTGCTTCGAACTGAGACCGCGGCGGTAGCCGCTGGTGCGCTTCTTGGATGGCTTCGAAGCGGTACGGTTCCCCTGAGTGATATTTCCTAGAGGAGACGCAAAACCTTGGTGACCCCAGCAGCTGATTGCTTGTTCTGCAAAATTCTTGCAGGCGAGATCCCATCGATCGCGGTCTATGAAAACGATGTCGTCTATTGCTTTCGCGATATTGCTCCCGCGGCGCCTTCACACGTGTTAGTGATCCCGAGAAGCCATATTGAAAATGCTCATCACGTCACCGTGGCTGATGCGGAGACGCTCGCGGCTATGTTTGGCGCTGCTCAAGAGGTGGCTCGCCTTGAAGGCATAGAGCCTGAAGATCGCGGGTACCGTTTAGTTATGAATGTTGGGAAGGACGCGCAGAATTCGGTTCCTCATCTCCACCTTCACGTTCTCGGTGGCCGACACCTCGAATGGCCCCCTGGATGAGTTCTTCTATCCGTACTGACGCGACACCAAGTGGTGTTCCGGTTGCGATTGCGGTCGTGCCGCACGTTCATCTCATGGCTGCCCTACTCGGCCACCGCGATGAACAGCTCCGCCAAGTCGAAGAGGCATTTCCTGATTCACGCATCACGGTGCAAGGTAATCAAATTGAAATCATTGGCCCTAACGCCGAACAGATTGCCCGGCTCTTTGATGAGTTGGTCATTCTGCTCGAATCTGGCCAAACCCTTGACTCATTGAAGGTTGAGCGCTCCCTCGATATGGCTCGCCAAAACCTTCGCGCTTCTGAGGTCATGGGCACCACCGTGATGAAGTCATCGCGGGGCAAGCCGGTACGCCCCAATACCGCGGGCCAAAAGCTCTACTGTGACGCGATCGCCAAAAATACCATCACCTTCGGCTTGGGTCCCGCGGGTACTGGAAAGAGTTACCTTGCTGTCGCCCTAGCGGTCGAGGCCTTGCAATCAAAAAAGGTTCAGCGCATCGTGTTGACGCGACCGGCGGTCGAAGCAGGTGAGCGTCTAGGTTTCTTACCCGGTGACATGATGGCCAAGGTCGACCCGTACTTGCGTCCACTCTATGATGCCCTTTTCGACATGCTCGAGGCCGAAGGTGCGCAACGTCTGATCGAAAAGGGAGCCATTGAAGTTGCCCCCTTGGCGTTCATGCGAGGCCGTACCCTGAATTCAAGCTTCATTATCTTGGATGAGGCTCAAAATACGAGTCCCGAGCAGATGAAAATGTTCCTCACTCGTATTGGCTTCGGCTCGAAAGCTGTCATCACGGGTGACGTCACCCAGGTCGATGTTCCCGGTGGACGCTCGGGACTACAGGGTCTTGAAGCCATTATTGGCCACATCGATGACATTGAGTTCGTTCATCTCACGAAGCGTGACGTGGTGAGACACAAGATTGTGGCCGACATTGTCGACGCCTACGATCGGGCGTCGCAAAAGGATGAGCATTGAATATCGATGTCTTCGGGGCTGACGAACAGCAGGACTTCGAGATAGATCTTGAGGCTTTCACACAGCTCCTTGCCTTCGCCTTGGCGGCTGAAGGCGTCAGGCCTCCTGCAGAGGTGAATTTGCTCTTCGTCGATAACGACACCATTGCCGCACTCAATCACTCACACATGGGAAAGGCTGGTCCCACCGATGTGCTGAGTTTCCCCATCGATGACGAGCCACGGCCACCGGGCCGAAATCCCGATGCTGGAAATGCAGGGCCGGGTGGTGATAGTGCGCCGGAGCAACTGCGCATGGTCGGCGATATCGTGATCGCTCCGAGCGTCGCTGCGCTCAATGCGGTAGAACACGAGGCGACCCTCGAGGAGGAACTTTCCCTCTTGGTGGTCCACGGAGCCCTTCACCTTTTGGGATGGGATCACGGGGAAGACAGCGAAGCGGAAGCCATGGAAGCTCGTGAGCAAGGATTACTCACAGCCTTTGCCTCATCCAAAGGACAAGGGTGATTGCCGCCACCTTCAGTGGCGTCGACATCGTCTACGTCATCATCATTGCGGCGCTGCTCTTGGCGTCCGGGGCGCTAGCGGCGGCCGAAACGGCGCTCGTTCGCACCTCACGAGTCAAAGCCAAAAGTTTGCAAGAGGAACGTCGACGAGGCGCTGATGCCCTCGTCGACCTTGTGCAACATCCCGAAAAGTTTCTTAATCCGGTACTACTGCTCGTCTTGATTTGCCAGCTGGTCTCCGCGACGCTGATTGGCGTATTGGCTTCCAACTGGTTGGGCTCGTGGGGCGTGCTCGTTGCCACGCTCTTCGAAGTCATCGTGATTTTCGTATTATTTGAAGCGGTACCGAAGAACTGGTCGGTCCATCACCCCGAGCGCGCTGCTTTGGCGGCGGCCCCGGTGGTGCGAGCGGTCATTAAGTTCCCCGTCATCAAAGCCATCTCAACGGTCTTAATTGGCTTAGCGGACTTGATTCTTGGTCGCCGAGGGGAGAATGCTCACATCTCTATGGTTACCGAGTCTGAGCTGCTCGCCATGGCTGACGTGGCACAAGCCGAATCGGTCATTGACTCTGAAGAGCGCCAATTTATCCACTCGGTAATTGATTTCGGCGACACGGTGGTTCGAGAAGTGATGGTACCGCGTCCTGATCTCGTAGCACTAGAGAACACCATTACTGTCAGCGGAGCACTCGTTGAAGCTCTCGAAGCTGGTTTCTCGAGGCTTCCGGTCTACGAGGAGTCCATCGATAACGTTGTGGGGCTGGCCTACATTCGCGACCTGATGCGCTTGGAGCGAGATGGCCGAGGCGATGAATTGATCATCACCCACCTTCGAAGCGCCACCTTCGTACCAGAAACGAAACCCGTCACAGCCCTGTTGCGCGAAATGCAACGCGAGCGTATCCACCTCGTGGTGATCGTGGACGAATACGGCGGTACCGCAGGCGTAGCAACCTTAGAAGACTTAATCGAAGAGCTCATTGGCGAGATTGACGATGAGTTCGACAAGGCTTCAGCAACGGCATCGAAGATTGATGACCGTACCTACCTCGTTCCAGGTCGCATGTCGATTGATGAAGTCGACGACCTCATTGGTCACGAGCTACCCAAGGGTGGCTTCGACACCATCGGTGGCCTGCTTATGGATTTACTCGGCGCTTTCCCCGAAGCTGGCGAATCGGTAGAAGCGCCCGGTGCCAGGCTTACGGCGATGGAGATTGATGGTCGAAAGATCGAGACCGTGCAGATTGTGCTCGCAGCGTCATCAGGCGAGGACGCCTAGTGCGATCAGGATTCGTGGCGGTCGTCGGCCGACCCAACGTAGGAAAATCCACCTTAGTAAACGCCTTTGTTGGGGAAAAAGTAACCATCACCTCAGCGAAACCAAACACCACGCGCCACCAGATTCGTGGTGTCTTCACTGATGATCGCGCCCAAGTGGTCTTCGTCGACACACCAGGTATTCATCGGCCCCGCACCAAACTCGGAGAGCGGTTGAATGAGTCGGCCTTTGCCGCCTTCGAAGGCGTTGACCTCGTGTTAGCGCTCGTAGAAGCCCACAGCGACATTGGTCCTGGTGACCGCTTAGTGCTGAATCACAGCATTGAAGCGGCCCGGCGTTTTGAACTACCGCTCTATGTCGTGGTCAACAAGATTGACCGAGCCGGCGCGAACGGTACGGCTGATCAGCTCATGAAAGTCAGCGCGGTAGTCGACGAGATCGGCCACGGTGTCCTTGCTGCAACGACCGATGCTATCGAATACTTCCCCGTTTCCGCTCGGAGCGGAAAGGGGGTAGAGCGGCTGTTGGACAGCATCATTGAACTCCTCGAAGAAGGACCGGCCTTTTACCCCGAAGACATGGCGAGCGATCAGAGCGAAACGGACTGGATTGCAGAGGTGGTCCGAGAGCAACTCTTGAGTCGTTGCCACGATGAATTACCCCACTCAATTTATTGTCGAGTAACCGAATACGAGCTTCCCCGTATTCGCGTCGAGATTCTCGTGGAGCGAGACAGCCAGAAGGGTATCGTCATCGGTAAGGGTGGCGAGATCTTGAAAGAAGTTGGTATCGCGGCTCGGAAACAACTCGCCGAAGGTATTCACCTCGAGCTCTATGTGCGAGTGGAGAAGGGCTGGCAAGGTCGCAGCGAAGTACTTGACCGCTTGGGTTTTTAAGCCTTCGCGATCCGATGGAGGAATGCGAGGACCTCATCGCGATCTCGCGTTCGCTTAAAGGGCGGCAGTGCCTCGAGGAGTACCTTTCGATACCCCGCTGTGGCTAGGCGATCATCGAGAATGGCTACGACGCCTTCGTCGAGGATGGATCGAATCAATCGACCAGCACCCTGGGCCAACAAGGTTGCCGCACGGGGTAAGTCAATAATACTGAAGGCTCGATTGTCTCCTACCGCTGAACGCCGAGCTTGCAAGAGGGGGTCATCGGGACGACCAAAGGGGAGTCGGTCAATGATGACGAGCGAAAGGCTTCGACCGGGCACGTCAAGGCCCTGCCACATGCCCATCGTGGCGAAGAGGCAGGCGTCCTCATGCTCGCGAAATTGCTCGATGAGTTGGGGAGCACTCGAAGCGTCGCGCTGAACCAAAATTGGATGTTCGACCGCTTTTTCAACGATGGACGAGACAATATCGAGCGCTCGATATGAAGTAAATAAGGCCAAGGTTCGTCCGCCGGCCGCATTGACCAGTTCAATGATTTCCGAGGCCATTTTTTCTTCGGCGTCGCCCGCTTTGCGATCACCGAGGCCTTCGGGGACATAGAGCAAACCTTGCGTGGCGAAGTCAAAGGGACTTCCTGCGTCAAGGTGGCGATATTCGCCGTCTGCTAGGCGCAGCCGCTCAGCAAAACGCGGAGGAATCGTCGCCGAAGTCAGAATCACCGTCGACTCGGCGAAGAGTTGTTCATGAAGCAGCGGTCCGACCTCAATGGGGGAGAGCACAAGGTGGCGTTGCGAGCGAAATCCTTGCACCCAGCAAACTTCTCCGGGCCGCTGTGCCGTGATCCGGCCGATCTCTTCGATGAGTGCCGTCGCCATCGAAATAGTTCTCGGCGCTTCGGTATTGGTGCCGGGATCAACGTTTCTCAGTGAGCTGAGGAGCTTACGTAGGCTTTGATCACAACGTTGGAGCACCGAAGCGAGTGCGACATCGCGGCTTAGCTCAACGGGTGCCGCATCAGGATGGGCGAGCAGCGCATCGGCGAGGTCGTCGCTGGCCGCGATGACCTCTGTGATCACGGTGGGGTCGGCTTTAAGCAAGGGCCTCGCGGAAACCGCCACCGTACGAAGTCGATTAGGGGGTAACTCAATGCCAAGGCACTGGGTCATAACGCCCTCGAGTTCGTGGGCCTCATCGATGACGATGAGGTGATGCTCGGGAAGCACAGAGCCAGCTGACGCTAAGTCCGCGCCGAGGAGGTGCAGATTAGTGATGACGATATCGGCTTCGCTCGCTTCGGCTCGAGCTCGTTCAGCAAAGCACCGAGAGCCCGAAGGGCAGGTAAAGACACCAGGGCATTCGCGGGGCCCTACCGAGACCATGGACCACGCTTTATCGGAGACGGGCTCGGCTAGGTCTGCGCGGTCGCCTGAGACCGTGGTGCCCTCCCACGTCATCAGCCTCTTCACCTGAGGGACTAGGCGCTCCGATTCGGCCACCTGTTCTTCTTGGTCCTCGAGACTTGATTGGAAGCCCCTAAGCCCCAACTCGACGACTCGTTGACGGCAGGCGTAGTTCTGGCGACCCTTGAGCACTGCCACGGAAGCACCGCCGAGTTCAGCCGCTACCAAGGGGGCATCTCGCTTGGCGAGTTGTTCTTGGAGCGCCTTGGTGGCCGTGGCGATGACTACGCGCTGACCCGCACGAATTGCGGGTACGAGGTAGGCGAGGGATTTACCGGTGCCCGTTCCCGCCTGCACGATGAGGTGGGTTTTATCGGCGAAGGCGTCCTCCACGGCTTCTGCCATACGTACTTGACCGTGGCGAGACTCCCCGCCGCCAGGCAAGGCCGCAGTCACAGCGCCTAAGTCCTCGGCCGGGGTGGTGATGATGGGGGAATGCTTAGACACAGTCCTAGCACCGTAGCGAATTCCGGGCCTCCCACCAACGACCACCACGCCCACCCACTAGCGTCGAAGTGTGCCTCGTACGCCCAAACAGCAATTTGAGACCTTCTTGGACCCTACAATCCCTTCTGAGATCGATGCTTCGCGTATTCCGACCCATGTGGCTTGCGTGATGGATGGAAACGGCCGCTGGGCCAATCAGCGGGGCTTGCCCCGCACGGACGGTCACGCCGCAGGCGAAGAGGCCCTGGTCGACTGTGTCGATGGAGCGCTCGAGCTGGGCGTGTCGTGGCTCACGCTCTATGCCTTCTCAACGGAGAACTGGAAGCGTCCCGTCGACGAGGTCCGCTACCTCATGGGATTTAACGAAGGCTTACTCATGAGGCGACGCGATGAACTCAATGAAAAAGGCGTGCGAATTCAATTCGCCGGTCGTCGTGACTGGCGCGTACCGAAGCGAGTACTCAAGCGCATGGATGAAGCTCAGGCGCTCACCCAAGATAATCGCCGTCTGACCTTGACGATGGCCTTCAACTACGGCGGCCGAGCGGAGATTGTCGATGCGGTCAAGGCCATGGTGGCTGATGGAGTGAGTGAGGCGAAGGTTTCAGAGCAACAGATTCGCAAGTATCTCTATCACCCTGAGATGCCCGACCCCGACCTCGTCGTTCGCACGTCGGGGGAATTTCGTATCTCGAACTTTTTACTCTGGCAGATCGCCTACTCAGAGTTGATCTTTCCCGATGTACTGTGGCCTGACTTTCGTCGACACGATCTCTACCAAGCGGTCTTGGAGTACCAGCGCAGAGAGCGGCGCTACGGAGGTTTGGAGACCTGATGCTTAAGTGGATTCTGTTCGGACTCGGTGCGTGCTTTCTCCTTGGCGTGTTTGGCACTGTGATGTTTGTGCTCCACGGCTTCCTCGTATTTTTTGTGATTATCGCCGCCGTCGCATTGCTCGTAGGTCTCGGTAACTATTTAAATTCGGTACTGGGGATTAAGTACAAAGCCCAAAAGTTCAACGACCCTCACCGTGATCGGGGAGACACCCCCGGCGAGGCCCCGTGAGTCAGGTCCGCGATATCGGGCTTGTGCTTCGCACCTATCGTCTCGGTGAGGCAGATCGCATCGTGGTGATCATGACCCAAGCTCACGGCAAGGTTCGTTGTGTAGCAAAGGGAGTCCGTAAAGTTGGCTCTCGTTTTGGGGCGCGCCTTGAACCCATCACCTACATCGATGTGGCCTTTTGGAAGGGTCGTAGCGAACTAGGAGTCATCAACCAAGTCGAAGTCCTTAATCGTTATAACTCGATTCGCTCTGATTACGACCGCATGAACGCGGCAATGTCCATGCTTGAGGTGACTGACCACGTCACCCAAGATGCCCATCCCGACGAGCGCCTTCTAGAAACGCTCATTCGAGCGCTAACGGTCCTGAACGATGACCGCAAGGATCCGCAACTCGTTGCCGCGGCGTATTTTCTTCGCGTCCTCGATCTTGATGGTGCTCGGCCTGAAGTAGAGGCATGTGTCTCTTGCGGCGAAGACCAAGGCATCGTGGCGTTCGATTTCTTAGAAGGCGGCGTGTTATGTCGATCATGTCGTCAGGGTCGACCGGTATCTCCTGAGGCGCTCGGGTTGTTGCGCCGGATCTTCGGTGGAGATCTCGGCACGGTTTTAGAAGAGACGGCACCCGAAGGAGTGCTCGAACTAAGGGCAATCAGCGTTGAAGCTATGGAAATTCACCTCGATAGGCGACTTCGAAGCGTACGGTCCCTAGGATCATGAGCGTGAGTAATGGCCCCGCGATCATGTGGTTTCGACGCGATCTTCGTCTCGGCGACCACCCCGCTCTCCATGAAGCGGTCAAGCTCGGCGGCGAAGCAGGAGTCGTCGGTGTCTTTGTCCTTGACGATGCCCTCTTGGCACCGTCGGGTAAGCCACGAGCTCAGTTTTTAGCGGGCTGCCTCGACGCACTCAATGACTCTATGGATGGTCATCTTGTTATCTTGAAGGGTGATCCGACCATTGTTATTCCCGATTTGGCCCAAGGGCTGAACGCACCGGCAGTTGTGGTGAGCGCTGATTTTGGACCCTATGGGCAGCGACGAGACAGTGGTGTCGAAGCAATTTTGGGACTGGACCGCATTGCCTTCGAGCGCGTGGGGTCGTCCTACGCCGTCGACCCTGGCACGGTACTGTCGGAAAAAGGAGCACCCCTCAAGGTATTTACTGCCTTTCGTCGGCGGTGGGAATTATTAGGCCCCCACATCGTGCTGCCCGTTCCTGAGGTGTCCTGGGTGGACTTTCCCTCGATGGCCACAACGAGCCAAATTGTCGAAGACGCAGGACGCTCGAGGCCTGCGCGCTTCGAAGGGCTTGCACACGACGCTACCCCAGGCTCCTTTCAGCCGGGCGAAGCAGCAGCGTTGGATCGACTCAATGAGTTTGCTGGCGCCAAGGCGCTTCACTACCGAGCGATGCGCGACATGATGGCAGAGCCTGGGACCTCAGGGTTAAGTCCCTACCTACGATTTGGCTGTATCCACCCTCGAACGGCACTCAACGCGGTGGCTGGTGATGACGAAGGATCTGTCACCTTCCGCTCGGAGATTGCTTGGCGCGAGTTCTATGCCGATGTCCTCTTTCACGAACCTCGCTCTGCGAGGGAAACCTTGCAGCCATCATTGCGTAGCTTACGGTGGGACAGCGGCCCGATAGCTGTCGAACACTTCCAAGCCTGGGCTCGTGGCGAGACGGGAATTCCCCTCGTTGATGCGGGCATGCGGCAACTCTTGGCCGAAGGCTGGATGCATAATCGTACGCGCATGATTTGCGCGAGTTTTCTGGTTAAGCACCTTCACATCGACTGGCGTTGGGGCGCACGCTGGTTTATGGATCGACTGATCGATGGAGATCTCGCCTCTAACAGTCACGGTTGGCAGTGGACGGCGGGGACCGGTACTGATGCTGCGCCGTTTCATCGCATCTTTTCACCTATCGCTCAGGCCGAACGTTTTGACGTGGCCGGTAGCTACATTCGGCGTTACGTTACCGAACTAGCTAGCGTGGAACCACCGCAGCTTTACCAGCCAGGAGGGGGAAGCGGTCTGCTTCGCCCCGAGGCGTACCCTGAAGCCATCGTTGAGTTGAAAGCGGAACGAGAAGAAGCGCTCGCTCGCTTCGCTGAAGCCCGCGGCAAGTCGTGACCAAGGCCAACTCGGACTACGGGGTATACCTCCACGTCCCGTTTTGCCGGCAACGGTGCGACTACTGCGCTTTTGTCACCTATATCGATCGGGACCATGATCGAGCAGCATACGTAGATGGCGTGATTCGAGAGCTCCGAGAACAACAGCGTCCAGCCACGTCGGTATTTTTTGGAGGCGGCACCCCATCAATGCTGGACGCTCACCACGTAGCTCGCATCTTGAGCGTCATTGACCGTAGCGATGATGCCGAAGTGACCCTAGAACTCAATCCTGAGGATGCCCATCCCACCTACCTTCGAGATATCCGTGAGGCGGGTGTGACCAGACTGAGCGTCGGGATTCAGTCGACTGCCTCCCATGTGCTCAGGGCACTAGGGCGAGTACACCGCGCTGATGGTGCTCGAGCGCTTAGTCAGATGATTGACGCGATTGGCTTTGTGTCATGGTCTATGGATCTCATCGTCGGAACCGTTGGCGAAAGCGATAGGGATCTCATGGAAAGTATCGAGACGGTGCTTGATCATGGGGCCGCGCCACCGCATCTTTCGGCGTACTTACTAACTCCAGAGCGCGCCACAGCGCTCGGCAAAGACCGACGGCGACACCCTGATGAAGAAACGCTCGCTGACCGCTACCTCTTGCTTAGTGAGGCACTCGAAGCGCGCGGCTATGGCTGTTACGAGATCTCGAATTTCGCGAAACCCGGGCACGAATGTCGACATAATCTTTTGTACTGGAACCAAGGTGACTATCTCGGCGTCGGGCCAGCCGCCCATGGTCATCACCACGGGAGACGGTCATGGAGAATTGCGAACCTTGACACCTGGCTCCACCATGTGGCATTAGAGATATCGACAGAAGCCGGTTTTGAACTCGTCGATGCTGCTGCGGCACACTTGGAGCGGGCAGCGCTGGCCTTGAGAACACGAGAGGGCGTGCCAGCCCAGATGTTGCCCAATGCTCGTGAGCTAGACGCGTTCGTTAGCCTTCGTGGAGATCGGGTCGTGTTGACCCCGCGAGGACGGCTTATGGCCGACGAGATTGCACGCCGGCTCGAGATCACCGCGTAATGGCTACGGAGCCTCGCTCCTGAGGCCCTAGGCTCTTGTGCCATGAGTGACCCTAGTGAAACGAACGACCCGAGCTTGATGGAGAAAGTCGTAAACCTGTCCAAGCGACGTGGTTTCATCTTCCCCTCCGCTGAAATTTACGGCGGTTTCCGCTCGACCTACGACTATGGCCCGTTGGGCGTCTTGATGCTCCGCAACGTCAAAAACGCATGGTGGCGATCGATGGTTCAGTATCGCGATGATGTCGTGGGCTTGGATGCAGCGATCCTGTCGCCACCAACGGTATGGGCAGCATCGGGTCATCTGGGCAATTTTTCTGACCCCATGGTGGATTGCCGTAATTGCAAGGAACGCCACCGCGCTGATCACATTGGCGATACCTGTCCTCAGTGTGGATCCAAGGACTTAACGGAAGCTCGAGATTTTCAATTGATGTTCAAGACCCACGCTGGTCCCGTCGAACACGATGCTTCGGTGGCGTACCTGCGCCCCGAGACCGCCCAGGGCATGTTTATTAATTTTCTCAATGTTCAGACCACGACGCGAAAGAAGCCGCCCTTTGGCATCGCTCAGATTGGTAAGAGCTTTCGAAACGAAATCACTCCTGGGAACTTCGTTTTCCGAACTCGTGAGTTCGAACAGATGGAAATGGAGTTCTTCGTACCACCCGAAGAAGCCACCACCTGGTACGAATATTGGATCAAGGCTCGTCACGACTGGTATCTCGATTTAGGAATGCCGGCAGAGAAACTTCGCCTGAGACCCCATGACGATGACGAATTAAGTCACTACTCGGCAGGAACTACCGACGTTGAGTTTGCCTTTCCTTGGGGCTGGGGCGAGCTCGAAGGTATCGCGAACCGGACAGACTTTGACCTCAAGGCCCATGAGGCGGCCTCCGGAACGAAGCTTCAATACTTCGATCAAACGAGCGACACGTGGTATACGCCCTACGTGATCGAGCCTGCGGCGGGGGCCACTCGGGCCATGATGGCCTTTTTGATTGCGGCCTATCAAGAAGATGAGGTTGGTGGCGAACTTCGTAGTGTCTTGAAGTTGGACTGGCGCTTAGCGCCCTATCAAGTTGCCGTGCTGCCCTTGTCTAAAAAGGACGAATTGGAGCCCACCGCTCGAGCGGTGCTCTCGATGCTGCAGCCTCACTTCCAATGTGACTATGACGTCACTCAATCCATTGGGCGTCGGTACCGTCGCCAAGACGAAGTGGGGACACCGTGGTGTGTCACGGTCGATTTCGACAGTCTGGATGACAACTGTGTGACGGTGCGTGACCGCGATAGCACTGAGCAGGTGCGAGTTCCTATCGAGGGACTCGTGGCTGAGTTAATCAGCCGAACCGCGAAGATCTAAGCCATCTTCCGGTAGCGACGGACAGCCAAGGGAGCGAGCACCAGCACGATACCGGCTGACCAAGCTAGAGATTTCCAGATTATGCCAGGCATGGCGTAGTGACCACCGAGCATCAAACTTCGCGCCGCATCGGCGACGATGGTGACGGGCTGGTTGTTGGCAAAGGCTTGTAGCCAACCAGGCATCGTCGCCGTGGGTACGAAGGCCGACGAAGCGAAGGTCAGGGGGAACAGGAGGGGAAAGCTCATGAGCTGGGCAGTTTCTGCGCTTGCCGCCGTTAAGCCAATGATGGCAAAACCCCACATGAGCCCATAGGCAAAAAACAGCATCAGGAGCGCGGCGACGATATAGTTTCCGACCCCACCGCTAGGGCGAAAACCAACCGCAAAGCCGACAGCAGTGAGAATACAAATCACCAAGATGTTTCTACATACGTCAGCCGACGTTCGCCCTCCCAAGACAGCAGCGCGGGACATCGGTAAAGCGCGAAATCGCTCGAGCAGACCCGTCTGAAGGTCTTCGGCTAATCCAATAGCCGTCGAGATCGCCCCAAAACACATGGTCTGGACAAAGATGCCCGGCATGAGGAAATTCACGTAACTCCCGCCGGGAACAGGAATTGCGCCGGAGAATACGTAGCGGAATAACAGCACGAACATGATGGGCTGCAAACTGGAAAAAAACAGGGCCTCAGGCGTTCGCATCAGACGGATGAGGTTGCGCTTGGTGACGACGGCGATGTCACTGATCGTCCACGTAAGGAAGTTGCCCGAGGAAGGGGGCGCAAAGGCGATATCGGTCATAGTGACTCCTTGGAAGCGCGGCGCCCTCGGCTGGTACTGGTTTCGACAACTGCTTGGGTATCGACCTCGGTTGGCTTGCCCGTCAAGGACAAGAACACATCATCGAGACTGGGCTCACGCAGCGTCAGTCCTACGACAGCTACCTGGCCCGAGTCAAGGCGGCGTAAGGCCTCAGCGGCTCGCTTGGGCCCTTCTTCGACGGTTAGCTCGACGGTGTTGCCGTCGAAGTGGGGAGGCTTGGGAGATAGGTCGGTGAGGAGATCTGCGGCCTGACGAGCCTCCTCGGGGGAACCAGTGCTGATAGCCAGCACCGTGGCCCCCATATCGGCTTTTAGCTCGGCTGGGGTTCCGTGGGCGATGACCTTACCCTGATCGATGACGACAATGTCCTCGGCGAGGCGATCCGCTTCTTCGAGGTACTGCGTGGTGAGCAACACCGTGGTGCCGCCACGCACGAGCCCTTCAATAACCTCCCAGAGGCCCAGACGGCTCTGGGGGTCAAGGCCCGTAGTGGGTTCGTCCAAAAACAAAATTGGTGGTGAGGAGACAAGGGCGGCAGCGAGGTCCAAGCGGCGACGCATGCCGCCTGAGTAGGTCTTGAGCGTTCTGCCGCCAGCGTCGGCGAGGTCAAACTGCTCGAGTAACTCGGTGGCGCGACGTTTCACAAAGTCGCTGGGCAGATGGCAGAGTCTTCCCACCATCGTGATGTTCTCGATGCCCGTCAAACTTTCGTCGACGGTCGCGAATTGTCCCGCGAGACCAATAATCCGCCGAACCTTGGCTGCGTCTTTGACAACGTCAAGGCCCAGAATCTTTGCGGTGCCACTATCGGGTTGCAACGTGGTGGACAAGATGCGAACCGCGGTTGTTTTCCCGGCACCGTTGGGTCCAAGGAGCCCCACAACTTGCCCACGGTTTACCGTGAGGTCAAATCCGTCAAGGGCCTTTACTTGGCCCTTGCGGAAGGTCTTGTAGAGACCGGTGGCCTCGACAGCAAGTTCCGTCATCGTCTCAAGGTTAGCGATGAACGGGTCTCTAGCGATACTTAATCTGAGATTGCGTCGATTTTGACTTAAGTCTCACGTTGATCCTGACAGCTTGCTCTACTAACCAATAGCAGAGTCCGTCAGGAATGGACGTAACGCCCGCGGCGTTGAACCACCAGCGATCATGAAGGAGTTTCGAGAGTCGACGTCGGGCTCGCTCGCGTGTCCTTGGCCGGGGAGGAGGAGAAAAATGCAGGGGTGCCGGAAAAGACTTGGTGGATAAAAATGCCGTCATTTCTGCATTGCCCATCGATACGCGGGTGCGTACACGGATAAGTCCCGGTAAGTTTTTTGCTACCCGGGTAACGGAAACGGCTTCAGGGACAATGATGCGTTCTTCAAGCAAGAAATGCTCGTCAAAGAAATAGTCACCGGCAATCAAGTTAGGAAAGCGGTCGAAGCGAGCCCTCCCTGCTCGATTCGTGCCAAAGAAACCCTTTCCGGCAACCGAGTGCATGCCCCAGTTCTTGTGCCCCGGGAAGCGATCGCGCATGCGGTAGTACGCCTTGACTGGCCAACTCGACGCTGACCAGTCAAGTACGACACGGGGCGCCACGGCAACAGCTTCTTCCCTTCTCGCTGCGGTAACGAGCAGATCGATTTCTTCAGGGCTCATGACGACGTCAGCGTCACAGTAAAAGCGCGGGTAAATATCTCCAGCAAGATCGTCACCGGCGTTGTAGCCCTCGAGTTGGCTAGCAATATCTGTCTCGTAGACCACAACGCCAGGGAATGATCGAGCAACCTCGGCCGTTCGGTCGCGACAGCCATTAGCCACAACAATCACCCGGTAATGGCCGGATTTGATCTTGGCCTCAAAGGCCTGAAGAAAAGAGGCGATACGCGCTTCCTCGTTATGGGAGGGCACGATGAAGGCCGCAATTTCGGTCTCTGCGTTGTTCTCGCCCATGAACGAGAAACGCTAACACCCAGAAGCGCAGGATTCGGGCTGGGCCTAGAGCATGGTGGAACACGAACGCTATTCCGGCGGTACCCTCTCTTGATGGCCGTGCCCCCCGAAGAGATCGCCCAGGTTCGAGCGGCGACTGACATTGTCGGGCTTATTGGCGAGCAAGTCGCGCTCAAGAAGGCTGGTCGGCGATGGAGTGGTCTGTGTCCTTTCCACGGAGAGAAGAGCCCTTCGTTCTCGGTGAATGCCGAGGAAGGGTTGTTTTATTGCTTCGGATGCCACAAATCAGGCGATGCAATCACCTTTGTTCGAGAGACCCAAGGTCTTGATTTCATCGATGCTGTTCGTCTCCTGGCAGATCGCTCGGGGATCATCCTCCACGAAGACGAGAAGGCTTCGGGTGCCTCCAAGGATCGTGCTCACCTACTCAGCGCCATGGAACAAGCGGTGGAATTTTTTCACCAGCGACTCTTGTCATCGCCCGATGCCGGAAGGGCTCGTGACTATCTGCGCAGCCGTGGCTATGACGGCGAAACGGTGCGTGAATTCAAATTGGGTTGGGCACCTGACGAGTGGGATCACTTAGCGAAGCACTTAAAAGTTTCCGACGAGATTCTGGAGAAATCCGGTTTGGGCTTCGTTAATCGACGGGGTCGCCAACAAGACTTTTTGCGAGCACGGATCGTCTTCCCGATCTTTGATCCAGGTGGCCGCGCTATCGCGGTAGGCGGTCGAATCTTGCCGATAGAGCCAGGAGCACCCTTGCCGGAGCGCCCTGAACCTAAATACAAGAATTCTCCGGAAACGCCCATCTATTCAAAACGTCGCACCCTCTATGGACTCAACTGGGCGAAGAAGGCGATCGTAGAAACCAGTGAGATCATTGTTTGCGAGGGCTACACCGACGTCATTGCCTTTTTCGGCGCTCAATTACCTCGAGCGGTAGCGACCTGTGGCACTGCATTGGCCGAAGAGCACTTCGCCGTAATGCGTAACTTCGCCAAACGAATTGTGCTTGCCTACGACGCCGATGCTGCGGGCCAGAATGCGACGAGTCGTGTCTATGAGTGGGAGCGAAAGCACGATATTGATGTGGCAGTCTGCCAACTCCCCGTGGGCACGGACCCAGCGGACCTTGCTCGCAAAGACCCAGGAGCACTGCGAGACGCTGTGGCTAACGCGAAACCGTTTTTGCGTTTTCGCGTAGACCGGGTGCTTGATCAAAGTAATCTCGACACCCCTGAAGGCCGCGCTCGGGCCGCTGAACAAGCCTTGAGCGTTATTGCAGAACATCCCGATGAGTTAGTCCGCGATCAATATCTCATTGATGTCGCTGACCACTGTCGTCTAGACGCTGCCATGCTGAGGGATCGTCTCGTCAAGCATCGAACGGGTGAGCGCATCCTCGCAACGCATGAGCGCACCAACTCGGGCCAAGCAGAGCGCAGTGAAGAGCGCTCTGAGCAAGCGGTGGTCGAAGACCCTCGCGATCGACCAGGACTTGAGGCACTGCGCTTGGCGGTTCATCGGCCAGATCTCGTGGCCGGGCGACTCGAAGCCTTCTTATTTTCTAACGAGGATCAGCACAAGGCGGCTGAAGTGCTCTTGGCGACCGAGACGGTGGCCGATGCGATTGCGGCAGCCCCACCTGCCGCCGCCGCCCTGCTTCGCCGGGTCACCGTCGAAGAGCCCACCATTGATGAAGATGTAAGCGATCCGGTAGGGCCGGTGATAGCGCAACTCCTCCGCGTGCTCGTTCGCCAGCGCATCGCTGAGCTCCAACTGGGGCTCAGAAGAGGCGAAGGCGACGTTTCTGTCGCGGCCAAAACGATTGGTGCTTTACAGCTAGCGATAGAGGATCTGGGCAACGAAGAATCTACTGTCGAGGCAGAAGCTTGGCTTCTTGAATGGTTCGCTCATGACCTTGAGGGTACTGATGCATGAGCATGTATTGACGGAGGTACTCCGTCAGCAGATCGATGATGCGCTAACGCAACGGGGTGGTGCGGAAACACTGACGCAAGAAGTCTTCGACGAGCTCGTCGATGAACTCGCCGTTGACGATCAAGACTTTCAAGCCATGGTTAGCTACCTGACCGAGCGCGGTTATCGTTTCGATGAAAGCGTGGAACCAGAAATTCAGCCGGCAAGGCTGCGTGGACGTGAAATAAAAGGCCAGGGGAGCGAGGACGCGGTTTCCGCCTATCTCGCGGAAATTGGCCATACGGCCTTACTTAGCTCGGATGACGAAGCCCTGTTGGCAAGGACCTTGCAGCAAGGTTTAGTTGCTAGCGAACGCTTGGCACTCCATGAAGCAAGCGTGGAGGCCGAGGCTGAGCAACTTCTTGGATCTAGGCAAATCCGAAATCTCAAGTTGCAGATTCGGCGAGGTGAGCAAGCTCGCGACGAGTTAATCCGCGCCAACCTGCGCCTGGTTGTTTCTATCGCTAAAAAGTACCGAAATCGAGGCATGGCCTTTCTCGATCTCATCCAAGAGGGCAACCTCGGCCTGATGCGTGCGGTGGAGCGTTTCGATCCCGAGCGCGGTTTCAAAATGTCCACCTACGCCACCTGGTGGATCCGTCAAGCCATCACGAGAGCAATCGCTGACCAGGTTCGAACCATTCGAATCCCCGTTCACCTCATGGAACAGATCACGAGTGCGGTGGCTACTCAGCGACGGTTGACCCAGGAGCTAGGGCGAGACGCAACCGTAGACGAGGTAGCGCAAGAACTTGGCATGACCGCCGAGAAAGTCCGTGAGTTTCTTCGACTTAACCAAGATACGGTGAGCCTTGAGCAGCCGGTGGGTGACGATAATTTCTCGCTTTCGGACTTGATCGAAGACGCCACGACAGCAAGCCCGGAAGAGGAAGCGTCTAAGCATCTGCTCGAAGACACCTTGCGCGGCGTACTCGGTGATCTCAGTGAGCGAGAGCGTCTCGTGGTGGCGATGCGCTTCGGGCTTGGCGGCACCAGGGTGGCGACCTTGGAAGAAGTAGGTCGGGAATTCGGCATTACAAGGGAGCGCGTGCGTCAAATTGAAGCCAAAACTATGGCTAAGTTGCGGCGCCCAGAGAACGCGGCAGCGCTCCGTACCTTTCTGGGGGTCTCCGATTAGAGACCCCGCAGGCAGAAGCCTTTGGTGGGCCTGCTAGATTCGGGTCTCGTTATTCCGAGGTAGCTCAATGGCAGAGCACGCGACTGTTAATCGTGTGGTTGAGAGTTCGAGTCTCTCCCTCGGAGCGTTGTCACACAGAGCCTTTTGACCGTTGCCGGAGGGGACTATGGCTGAGTCCAAACAAGAACTTTGGTTCACGAGAGCCGAAACGTTCCCTGGCTTCCGTCCCCTCACGTGGCAGGCAAAAGTGCTGATCGGCTTCTATGCGTTCTTGGTGGTGTTGGCAGTTCCCATCTACGTGACGACGAATCTTGTCATGATGGTCGTGGTTGTCGCCTTTTACACCATCGTCTTTGGGGGTGTCGTCTACGTCAAATCAGACATCCGACCTCCTGAGCCACCGCCAGAGGGTCGCTAACGCTGTTTTAACAGCCTGGGCTGATCGATAGGGGTTGGGCCGTCATCGTATTGTTACGAAGCCCTGGAGTCGATACTGAACAGGTCCACGAATTGGGCTGGGCCATGACGCTAAAGAAGTCTCGTGCCGAACTCGACATGTAATCAGCCGGCGGTTTGTTGTAGCCCGGCAAGGTCAAAATGAATTTGGTCGAGCGGTGGTGTTGCGCCGAACCGAAGACACCTATCGTGGGCCATTCGGGATTGATATCGAGCTGCATCCCGGTGACGATCCCTGCTGCAACCTCAGCGTGGGCGAGCTGCGCGGGGAGCGTTCCGGTCATGGTGGCGATATAGATGACGTTGCCCTTCGCGTCGAGGCCAAGGCCCGAACGCGGCTGTGCCCCGATGGCGGCAAGGGTGGCTCCCCAGTTGCCCCAAGCCGGGTTCTCGGCTAGCGCGGTGAGCTGGCCACCAGCCACCATGAGGGGAAGGTTTTGGCGACAAGAGATTGCTGCGAAATTTTTACGCGGCAACCCAGCCCCCCATGCCGCAATCTTGAGTTGACCAAGATTATTGATACATGCGGTAGCCATTCCCGGTTGCATGGCTTCGATAACTTTTCCGTCGAGGATGACGCCCCCCGATTTCGCATCTGCTTTGAAGCCCCCATTAAAGGCCGCCAAGACGCCAACGCGGAGTTCTCCGTCCGAAATTACCGGCTTAGCATCGGCGGGAACTCCGCTTGAGGTCCCGGGAGGATCAATGGTGCCTCCGTGAAGGTGAAACGCAGTGGTGCGAGCCCTAAAGCGCACCACGGTGTAAGGAATGCCTGCATAGATAATCGTTCTTCTGTCCACCATGACGCCTCGTGGGGATCGGGCGAGAACGGACCAACCTCGTTGAGGAAGCTCGAGAGGCAAGGTTGTCGTGGTGGTGGATGTCGACGTAGAAGTGGTGTCGCTTGTAGACGGCGTCGACGTTGTAGGG
Organism: uncultured Actinomycetes bacterium; assembly: GCA_903875425.1. GTDB lineage: Bacteria > Actinomycetota > Acidimicrobiia > Acidimicrobiales > RAAP-2 > CAIQWC01. The sequence goes on from CAIQWC010000003.1 coordinate 35,207, forward strand.
CTGCTTGAATCGAATAAAGCAGCATGGCTACGGGTATCGGCAGAAGCCATAGAACCGACAAAGGCCAGAGAACCACTAGCAAGAGCAATTACCGCCAGGGCAACAGTGACTTTTTTCAAGGTGATATCCATTTCCTCAGACACGTTGGTGTTCGACAACCGTATCGGAGAAATCAAGAACCTTGGTTTCAGCCCGAATCTTGCTTGCACTAGGTATAGCTCTGTCCGGCACGGCTCGATAGGGCCTCGGTAGTGGCGGCCGGCCCCATGGCCGGAGTTGGCGTTGTGCAGTCCAAAATCTCCACATTTTGTTTCCTCAGATTTTGGAGAGACCGGAACCAGGGGATTTTAGGGAAAAACCTACATGTTCGTGTGCTGGCCGCCTCTGAGAAAAAGACATCAAAAGATTACCTAAAGATCTTGCTTAGAACATCGATTACACGGAAATTTCAGGCGGCCTTGATCTACCGTGAGTCTCGGAGTTCAACAACCAAAGGAGATCATTTCATGAGAATTACTCAGCAGCTAACCCGAGGCCTGGTGCTCTCCGGAGCAACCCTCGCTATCTCGGCTGCGCTGATTATCCCATCGGGTGCGGCAACCGATCCAATTTTAGGCCATGACCTGACATCGGCCGCAGGAACCGTAACCTCAGCAGGATCGACATTCGACGCCCCGCTGCTGAACGTTGCCCAGCCGGCCTACGGAACACGAAACACGCACGCAACGATCTCTGCCTACGGCGGAGGAGGTTCGGGAGCGGGCGAAACTGCAGTTGTAACCGGAACCGCAATCCTTGGCTTCTCTGATGTTCCCCTTCGGACCCTCGATCTTAATGCTAAGGCATCGAGCCACTGGGATCAGAATATTGCAGACTTCGTTCAGGTACCGGTGGCCCTTGGCGGCGTTGCCATCGTCTTCAATAACCCGACTATTTCGAAGTCGGTGTACTACAAAATGAGTGGCTTGGTATTAACCTCTGGCATTCTTGCCAAGATCTATAAGGGCCAAATCACGAAGTGGAACGATTCGGCGATCTGCGCGGTTAACCCGGTGTGGGTAGTGAAGCATAACTGCAAGCTTCCGAACACCACCCTCACTGCGGTTGCACGGAGCGACTCGTCGGGTACGACCTTTGCCTTCACGAACTACTTGAATAACGCACAGCCAAGTCTTTGGGCAACGCAACCATCGAAGGTCAGCATTGCGGGTAACGGCATCTTGGGCGCTGCTGGCAACGGTGGTATCGCTGCAACGATTGGTTCTGAACCAGGGACGCTTGGTTACCTCGAGTACAGCTACATTGCCTTGGGTAACCATTTGAGCATGGCCAAGTTGGTCAACCAAGCCGGCAAGGTTGTCAAGTGCAACACCACGACGGTCGCTGCTGCGGCTGCCCACAAGGGTGCTGTTGCTCCTGATAACCAGACCTGGAGATTCTCTATTGTCAACCAAGGTGGCGCCCACTCGTGGCCGATTTCGACCTACTCATGGGCCATCATCAAGAAGACCCAAACCGACTCCGCTAACGGTACGGTTGCAGTTAAGTTCCTTGACTGGCTCAGCCACACAGCACCCACTGGTTTTGCGTCTTTCGGTCAGGATTACGCGGCCCAAGAGGGTTACGTTTCCCTCCCGGCTAACGTTCAGGCCCTGGCCCGCACCAACCTGCTTCAGGTGGTCGATGGCAGTGGAAACAAGTTACTTAAGTAGTACTAAAACAGGAGTATTCGAACTGCCTAATGGTTGACGTGATCAACAATTCAGCGTTTAAGAATTCAGACTTGGCCTTGGGGGATCGCCCCAAGGCCAAGTCTGATTTGCCATTCCGTTTCCTCGTACGCGGTGTTGCTATCGCATTTGCAGTGGTCATTATTCTTTTTATTTGGAGCATTGTTCACCAATCGCTCCCAACCTGGAGCAGCCAAGGCCTTGGTTTCATAACCAACACCACGTGGTCGCCAAGTACGAATCAGTATGGAGCCGCTCCGCTCATTTTGGGAACTTTGATTACAGCGTTCATTGCGCTACTCATCGCGGTACCCGTTGGTCTCGGTACAGCGCTCGTCATTACCTTTTTACTTCCGAGACGTGTTCGTACGTTCATGACGAGTTTAGTGGAGCTCCTTGCGGCGATCCCCTCGGTGGTCTATGGCCTTTGGGGACTGATCGTGCTCGTTCCAATTTTTTCCAATACCATCGAGCCCGCGCTTCAATCATGGACTGGTGGCATCGGGCTCTTCTCGGGCGCGACGCAAGGACTCGGTCTTCTCTTGGCTGGTCTCGTGCTTGCCGTCATGGTGCTGCCGACCATCGTGGCTATTTCTCGTGACGTTTTTGCTGCCGTACCTACTGAACTTATTGAAGGCGGCCTCTCGCTGGGAGCCACGAGATCCCAGGTACTCGTGAAAGTGGTACTTCCAACGGCAAAGACTGGCATATTGGGTGCGGTATCGCTGGGTGCTGGTCGCGCACTGGGGGAAACGATTGCGGTGGCCATGGTGATTGGATCGAGTCCGCAAATGCCGCATTCACTGTTCTCAGTGGGTGCCACGCTTGCATCAATTATCGCGACGCAATTTATCGATGCTTCCGCACCACAACTCGCTGCGCTGGGAGCTTGTGCATTAATTTTGATGGTGTTCACCGCTTCGGTTAATGCGGTTGCGCGAAGTCTGGTCAGCCGTACGGCAAAGGTCGGCGCATGAGCGTGACTGATCTCCTACAACTTCCTCCCGACCCGATCTACGATCGGCGTCGCACGGTACAAACCATGGCTGCAGCCTCGATTAGACGCCGGAAGCTTCGTAATCGTATCTTTACTGGCTCGATTATCGCGTGCTTAGTGGTAGCGCTCGTTCCCTTATTCTTCGTGCTCTTGACCATTATCGAGAAAGGTATTTCAGCGATCACTTGGGGGTTCATCACGAAGACTCCGGTACAGCCGACGATCTTCGCGCAGAATAATATCGGCGGAGTCGGTAATGCGATCGTGGGCACCTTGGTCATCGTTGGCTTAGCAGCGGTACTTGCCATACCGGTAGGAATCATCGTGAGCATCTACCTGGCCGAATCTGACAACAAGATCGCAAATAGCTTTCGGGCGGTAATTGAAATTTTGACCGGCTTACCATCGATTCTCTTAGGGGTCTTTGCGTACTCCTACATCGTGCTGACCACCCACACCTATTCGGGATGGGCTGGATCGTTTGCGTTGGCGATATTGATGATTCCCGTGATTACGAAGGCCTCAGAAAATGCGATTCGAAGCGTACCGGCAACGTTGACCGAAGCAGGTCTTTCGCTCGGAGCACGATCATCAACGGTGATTCGGAAAGTCGTAGTCCCCGCCGCCGCTCCTGGCATTATTACGGGTGTTCTCTTGGGGCTCGCTAGGGCGATTGGTGAGACGGCGCCGGTGTTGTTAGTAATCGGTGCATCGCTGAATTTCGAATTTAATCCCTTGCACCCCATGCCAGCCCTGCCAACCACGATTTATAACTACGCAGGCTCTGCTTATGCGAGCCAACGCACCGCTGCTTGGGGCGTTGCCTTCATTTTGGTGGTTTTAGTGCTGGCTTTGAGTCTAGGTAGTCGTTTGATTTCAGCTCGTATGAGGAAGGAACGTCACTAATGGAGGAACCGATGGAGAGCGTTGAACTTGTTTCAGATTCAGGTACGCACGGTGGAGGCCTTGCACTCGATCTCGCGCCAGCAATGCGCCTCAAGGATGTGGCGGTTTCCTTTAACGGACGAACCGCGGTTCGAAACGTCACGTTTGAGGTCGCCACGAACAAGGTGACGTCCATGATTGGACCGTCGGGTTCCGGTAAGACAACCTTGCTGCGTGCGCTGAATCGACTCCACGACCTCACCAAGGGTGCTGAGGTAACGGGCGAAATCATTCTTGGTACGACCGACATCTATAACGGGGGAATCCCCACCACCTTGCTTCGCTCACGCGTGGGCATGGTATTTCAGAGGCCAAATCCTTTCCCTACCATGTCGATCTACGACAATGTGGTCTCGGGGCTGCGCTTTAATGGCATCAAGAAGAAAGCATTACTCGACGAAGCTGCAGAGTCGGCGCTCATCTCAGCTGCTCTGTGGGACAGCGTGAATAATCGGATGAAGGCACACGCTTCGACGCTGTCGGGCGGGGAACAGCAGCGTCTGTGCATCGCCCGAGCACTGGCCGTTGAACCGGAGATCTTGCTGATGGATGAGCCGACCTCCTCGCTTGACCCTATTTCGACTCAGCGTATTGAAGAACTGATGAGCGAACTCAAGAATCGCGTGACGATCGTTATCGTCACTCACAACATGCAACAAGCCGCTCGTGTATCTGATGATTGCGCATTCTTGTTGATGGGCGAGGACAGGGCCGGCGAGCTCATTGAATTTGCTCCTACGAAGAAGATTTTCTCAGAACCTACTGACCCACGTACCCTTGAGTACATTGAGGGCCGCTTTGGTTGATCGCTACATCCTTGGCTAGTTCCAACCAGGGCTGATGCACCACGTTGCGGCCTTGGATTTTGTCGGGGTGCAAAAGAACGAGCGCCGAGACCAGAGGATTGTCGTCGGTACCGTATTTCGAGCGGCTGACACTCCTTAACACGACTGCGTTACCCAAAACCCTTGCTGCCACGAGTTGCAACCTGATGCTTCTTCCCGGTATTGCAACCGTATCGGTAGAGTTTGGCGGAGTTGGTGTGTTGTGAACACGGCACGGGTGGCCGAGGGCGCACCGTAGCGGCCATCCATTGGCGAGATAGCGCTTTCGTTAAGCCACCTCTCGATATTGGCCACACACCCTTAGTTGTGAACGGAGCGGTAGCTCAGTCGGTCACAACAGGGGACTCATCAGGCCTTTGTTCTCCTGAGCGACAAGTCTGATATTCCTGGGGCACGTGGGGTTCTCCGGGAGTGGTGGGAAAAAAGAGATTACCTTTTGTTAGCGAATTGACCTGGTCTTGTTTGGGATCGTTGCGGCGGATCTCGGGCGCATATCGCTCGTGGTTTTCGCAGCGCCTTTAATTGGTGAGTCTGTGAAACAGGCTTCCAACATTGGCGGTTTGTTTGGCACGGAGCGCGAGACTAGCTGATCGAACGTCTGCGCCGAAGCAGGAGAACGCCGGCAACAGTCAGTGCGGCGCTAGAACCAAGGAGAGGTCCAAAAGGACTGCCGGTCTTGGCTAGTTCGCTTACTGAGTGGGCAACGGAAGGAACTGGAGCGACCGAGACGGTTGTCGTTGCCCAAGGACCGAGGTAGGCACCGTTAGAGGCTCTGACTTTCAAGGTATACGTGGTGCCAGATTTGAGGCCGTGATATACCACTGAGCTCATTGAAGTCTCCGAGATCGAGACTCCTTGAGAAGGGGAGATGCCGACGGTGTAGTCGCTGACGGGGGCATTGCCACTGACCGACGGCGGTGTCCACGTCAGTGTTGCATCCCCATTTTTTTGGACTGTCGCACCCGTGATGACCGGCGCAGAAGGGTAGGCCATAAGTCGCTCAATTGTGTCGTCGAGATATTCTGCAGCCCAAACATTCGTTCCATCGAAGTACACGCCGGAGGCGGCTCCGCCGTTGGTTGGTGGTGGCAGCGTAAGGTCGATGGTCGTTGAAGAAGATGGATCGCTGCTTAAAAATCCGGTCAATGTGCCAGGAGCAGATGATCCACCAGCAACCCATGTGTAGGTGCCGTCTGCCGCCACCATAGTTGTATTCACCCCGGCATCAATACCCGCATTGACGACTGAACCATCGGAAAGATTAAGTTCGTCAAGCCTGTGGACAGAGAGTAGCCAGAGATGCGTCGAATCCGCAGACATAGAAAAGACATCGTTGACAGTCGTTGTTGTCACTAGGGGTTGGCGCAATACCGTCGTGGAGCTGTTAACGGCGTACTCGGCGAGTCCATCGGAACTCCCGGTTCCATAGGCGAGCCAGAGGTTTGACCCCACTAATGCTTCAGCAGAGACGAGGCCAGGCTCCCCAGTGATTGGGGTAACGCTAGGAGTTCCCGTTGCTGTTGGGTCCACCTTCAGGAGGGAACCGTCACCGAGGCGAAGCCACAAGCTGGTCCCGTCGAACAGGATTTGAGCCGCGAACGCTGGGGTGTTGGTCAGTGGCCATTCCCCCGTGATGGCAGGACCACCACTTGCTAGTGGGTTGATTCTGATGAGATAAGGAATGTTTGACCCATTGTGCCCCGATGCCCACACGGAACCGTTTGCGTAGGCAATGCCTGGTGTTGCAGTCAGGGTTCCTAAGTTGCCGTAGTTATTCGCGAGCGAGAGATCGCTCCAGCAAGAAAAATCATTTGTTGATGGCTTCACTTCAGCAATTTGAGATCCATTCAGTGGTGCCCAAACGTTTGTTCCATCCGAAGTCATGGTGCCGATTGGTAGTCCATCGCTGCCTGAACACCGACCACTCGAAGAGTTCCAGGTGGCTTGAGGAGCGTTCGACGCCGCTCCAGCCACCGAGACACTTGAGAGGGCGGTGATCGAAGCCAAGAGGACCGCGATGACCGCAGAGATGGCTCGTAAACCTCGGGTCTTTAGAAATAGTTGTTGAGTCGCGATCACCTCATGAGTATCCCATAAAAAAACTTTTTAATTTCATTCTCCTAGGCTTTTCTTGGCACACAAGACGCATCTTTGTTTGGTTTCGTTAAGGAGGCGAGAACCGCACGCACCCTCAATGCCGCCATGCGTGGAGCCTTGGAGATACTGGCGATAAAAAACGGGGTTCCACCTTCGGCCAGCAGGTTGGTGAGAGCCAGTTCCCTGACGCCGCCGCCGACAAAGGTCCTAGTTTCGGTTTCCCGTTGAGTCGACGAGCTGTTGCTTTGCACGCCCTGCGTATCTCACTAAGCCGAGGCCGAGGTACTGCAAGTAGGCTGGGCGCTGATCGAAAGGCTCGGTGGCTTAGTGTTGCCGGCGAAATACGGACGCAAGAAGTCATCGGGTCTCGCGATTGCAAGAGAAGGCTTTCGAAAATAAGTCTTAGGGGCTGTAGCTCAGTCGGTTAGAGCAAGGGACTCATAATCCCTCGGTCGTGGGTTCGAGCCCCACCGGCCCCACTGGAGTTTAGTAACCATGGTTTAGTACCTTGGCTCTAATCCACCTTCCGAGAAACATGAATTGCGGTTCGCACCATAATTTTTCGTCTGGCTGTGTCATTCGTTCTCCGATTCGTTCTCCGATTCTTTCCTCAAAGTCGCACCCATCGGTCATACTGTCGCCATGCGCTATCTCGTCACCGGTCGGTATGGCCGCCACAAGAGAACCTTCCACATTGACGCTCCAGACCTTGCTGTAGCCCGTTCTGAGGCCCTTGCCCTTGCCAAGTTCTACGGCTCTGGCACCGAGAACTACACATCGCAGACATGGCGACTAGGGGCGATCACCGTCGAATCTGAAGTTGAGGGCTCAGGTAGAGAGGTAAGGGGCGCTAGGCCTGATTTGAGGTTGCTGCCGTAGTCCTCGGGGTTGAGCAGGTCGTTGACGACTCGTTTGAAATTCTTGTCACCAAGATTTTTGATACTTAGATGAGCCGCACGTGGCGATCTGGGTCCAACACGCTACGCAGGCTTCGAATCTGTCCCATGAGTTCCACCACGCTTGCTGCGTTGATGGTTTCAGAAAACTAAGCGGGTATCCCCAGTCTTCGGAGTGTTTTTTGGGAACATTTCGCTATGCCTGTTGACTACGCCCATAACCAACATCCTCGCATTGAAGAGCGAAAATTCGAGAAGCCGATCAAGGTCCGTGACCAAGCGCAAGTCGGCGAAGGATTTTTTGCCCGACTCAATGCGAAGGTAGGGCTGAAGATCACCCTGGTGGTTGGAACCATGTGGGCTGCCTACGCATTCGCCTTGATTGCTTTGTTATCACTTCCCTCGACGATTTCGTCTGGATCACTCTTCGAAATTGTGGTTTGGATTTCGTCAAGCTTCTTGCAGTTAGTGCTTCTTCCCATCATCATCGTGGGCCAGAATATTCAAGCGAGGGCTGCTGATAAACGATCTGAAGCGACCTACAAAGATGCCGATGCCGTGCTTCATGAAGCCCGCGAGATTCAAAAGCATCTCAAAGCCCAAGACGCTGAAATTGAGCGAATTCTCGGTCTGCTCAATGACCGACTCAACGCCAGCGAAGGTAGCGCCTCTTAACGCCGTCGCCAACTCGGCATGAGGCCAGGTACCCGTTCAACGTAGTCGTGGTATCCCGACTTCACCTCTATGAGATGGCGCTCAAGAAGTTCCTTGCCTGAAACCTTAATTAAAAGCCATGTCATGGTGATGGGGGAGACGATCGTGAGTACTCCTTGCCACGTGCTAGCGGCGATGAAAAATAGTCCCCACCACACCAAGATTTCCCCCAAGTAATTCGGGTGGCGACTGTGTGCCCAAAGTCCTGTTTGCATCACGCCTTGTCGGTTCTGCTTTCGAAAGTGTGCAAGTTGTGCATCAGCCAAAAACTCAAGACCAATACCAAGCACGCTTAGGAAAGCGCCGATTAGAAGTTGGGGTGTGAAGGCCGTGTTTTCAGAGATGGCAACGACGAGGGGACTTGCTACGATGACCATGATGATCCCTTGAAGGCCATAGACGACGGTGATGAGTCTCGTGATGCGCGCTGCACCGCGTCGATCACCGATCAGGGCTGCGTAGCGGGCGTCTTCGGGCTCTCCGCGCGAACGCCAGGCAAGGTAGCCGCCTAGACGTAGTGACCAGGCCAAGATGATTACCAGCACCGTGAGCGCTGAAGCGTGATAGGGCCGAGTCTGATAGAGCCACGTCGCTCCAGCGATGGCGAGGAAGCCAAGGGGCCAAAAGACGTCGACGTCTCTGACGCGACCCCGGGCGAGCCCGAGAAGAAATGCGGTAGCCATGACCGCGCTCGCTACGACGAGGCTGAGCACGAGCGCTGCGGTGACGGAGTGGGGAGCAATGGTGGCGTTCATGGAGCCGAGATTAGGCGCCTCACCGAAGTAGAGGGCTACGCCTCCTAGGCTTGGGGCCACTATGGCTGTGCGTTCTCGAATCGTTCGACTCCGCACCCTCGGGGCCGAAGCCTTTGCTGATCTCTTTGATCAGGGCTCTGCCTTCGGTCGCCTGGCCCTGGTTCAAGTGCTGATGATCGCGGGCGACATGCTGGTCACCATCTCGTTAGCGGGATCACTATTTTTCTCGATTTCGCCAACTGAGGCCAAGTCCAAGGTATTGCTGTACTTACTCCTAACGATCGCCCCCTTTGCCGTGGTCTCTCCCTTGCTCGGGCCATTGATCGACCGCTCACGGGGAGCGCGCAAGGCAATGGTGGTCTTCTCGGCCATCGGCCGCGCGGCTCTTTGTCCCTTTATGGCCCGAGATATTCATTCGTTTTTGCTGTTCCCTGAAGCGTTTCTGATCTTGGTGCTCTCAAAGCTGTACTTGGTCACTCGCGGCGCTTTGGTTCCCGAAATTGCCGATGCCGACCACGAAGCCCGTGGCCACGAAGCAGCCGATGCGTACTTGAACGAGGGCTCCACCCAAGGGAAGCGTCATGGCCTCGCTGGTTGGAATGCACAACTCACCTTGCTCGGCACCCTCGCGGGCTTCGCTATCTCTATTCCAGGCATCACCTTGCTTAAGACAGCGGGGGCAGAGAGCGTGCTCATCTTTGACACCGTGGTGTTCGTCATTGCTGGCTTTGCCGGGTTACGACTCATCTTGCCCAAGCGTCGTCATCGCTCCGAAGCCTTTATGGACCATACCGAGATGTCATGGGAGGTGCCGAGCTTCGACGAAGCCTATGACGAAGCCGATGCGTGGGAGGACGGGAATGACCCAGATCTCGTGGCTCTTGCTCCGGTGACGCATCCTGAAGTCATCCTGGGTTTGAGCGCCAATTCGATTTTACGAGGGGTGGCGGGTTTCCTCGTATTCCTATTGGCCTTCGGGCTCAGGAGAACTCACGCAGCGCTCTATTGGTACGGCTTGGCACTCGGGGCTTCTGGAGTAGGCGCACTGATCGGTCTCGCGCTCGTTCCTCGACTTCGTCGCTTCATGCGCGAGCCCCAAATGTTGCTGTTGAGTCTCGTGATGGTGTGCCTGAGCGCCATCGGAGCAGCCGAGCTTGGGGGATTACCCGTGCAGGCCGTGCTGAGTCTGATGGTGGGTATTGTCGGAGCTATTGGCCAACCAAGCTTTGATGCTATGACGCAACGCTACGTACCCGCAGCCGCCCAAGGTCGAGCCTTCGCCCGCTTCGCCACCCGTCAGCAACTGATCTGGGTGATTGGGGCCGTGATACCGGTTGCTATCGCTTTGTCATTTGTGAGTGGCGATTGGATCATCGCCGCCATTTCTGGCATGGCGGCGATCTGGTACCTGATTGCTCGCATTCGACGGGTTCCTAAGGGTCGGCGGATGCAAGCCAACGATTAACGCAAGCGACGCTCTAAGTCGTTGACGGCCTCAAGTAACGCACCGGGTAACCGATCACCAAATTGGGCGAAGTGCTCACGAATGAGGGGTACCTCGGCTCGCCATTCGTCGTGATCAACACGGAGCAGCTCCGCCAAATCAGCATCGCTGACATCAAGGCCGTCAACGTTGATCGCTTCGGGGGTTGGGAGGTACCCGATGGGTGTTTCGACGGCTGCTGCACGTCCGGCGACGCGCTCGAAGACCCACTCAAGGACGCGGGAGTTCTCCCCGTAGCCTGGCCACAGCCAGCGACCCTCAGCATCCTTGCGGAACCAGTTGACGTAGAAGATCTTGGGCAGTTTCGACGCCTCGCCCTTGGCGCCAACGTCGAGCCAGTGTCCGAAGTAGTCGGCCATGTTGTAGCCACAAAAGGGCAGCATGGCGAAAGGATCCCGACGTAGGTTCCCGACGGCTCCCGCAGCGGCCGCGGTGGTCTCTGACGCCATGATGGAGCCGAGGAAGACACCGTGGTCCCAGTTGAATGATTCAAAGACCAGCGGGACGACTGATGCACGCCGCCCCCCAAAGAGTACGGCTGAGATGGGCACACCAATGGGGTCTTGCCATTCAGATGCAATAGCGGGATCTTGGGCTGCGGGCACGGTGAATCGCGCATTGGGGTGCGCGGCGGGCTTACCCGATGCAGGGTCGTAGCTATTGCCCTGCCAGTCGGTAAGACCCTCTGGCTGCTCGCCATCCATGCCTTCCCACCACACGTCGCCGTCAGCCGTGAGTGCGGTGTTGGTGAAGAGCGTATTGGCCTCGACGGTCAACATCGCGTTGGGATTCGTGTGCATCGAGGTGCCAGGAGCCACGCCGAAGAAGCCAGCTTCGGGGTTAATGCCATAGAGGCGTCCGTCAGCCCCGAACTTCATCCAGCAAATATCGTCGCCAACGGTCTCAACTTTCCAGTCAGGCAGGGTTGGGATCAACATGGCGAGGTTGGTCTTGCCACAGGCCGAGGGGAAAGCGGCGGTGACGTACTTGGTTTCGCCCGCCGGTGACGTGAGTTTCAAGATCAACATGTGCTCGGCGAGCCAGCCGTCATCGCGGGCCATAGCGCTGGCAATACGAAGGGCAAAGCACTTCTTGCCGAGCAGAGCGTTACCGCCGTATCCAGAACCATACGACATGATCTCGCGGCTCTCGGGGAAGTGAACGATGTACTTAACTTCTTTGTTGCAGGGCCAAGGCATATCGGGCTCGCCTTCGGCGAGGGGATGACCAACCGAGTGCAAGCAGGGTACAAAGTCTCCGTCGTCACCGAGAACGTCGAGGGCACCTTGGCCCATCCGAGTCATGATGCGCATAGAAACGGCTACGTAGGGGGAGTCAGTGAGTTCAACGCCTATGTGAGCGATGCTCGAACCGAGGGGTCCCATGGAGAAGGGAATCACGTACATGGTGCGGCCCTTCATCGAACCTTCGAAGAGGCCGTGCAAGGTTGCACGCATCTCGGTTGGATCAGCCCAGTTGTTGGTGGGGCCTGCATCGATTTCTTTTTCAGAGCAGATGTAGGTACGGTCTTCGACACGGGCTACGTCGGCGGGGTCGGATGCGGCGTAGTAGCTATTGGGTCGTTTGGCTTCAGAGAGTTTGGTAAAGATTCCTTGGTCGACGAGCAACTGACAGAGCTGGTCGTACTCTTCGGCGGAACCGTCACACCAGTGAATGGCATTTGGCTTGGTGAGCGCTGCGACCTCATTAACCCAATTGATTAACTTGGCATTCTTCGTTGGCACTGACATGACTTCGTTCCTCCTCGAAGATCAACGTCCTGTCTTGCGGCAGAGCGTCGTGCTAGGCAATAAACCATGACCTCGGCCTTTCAAAACCCCGCCCCCCCCGCGGGACCGAGCAACCGAGAATCTGGCGTTGTTGAGCGTATCCGCAATTTGATAGGGGTCGGCGACACGGCGGCTGAGGGGGAGATTTTCTTCGGTGACGACGCCGCTATCTTGTCGCCCCCGCCTGGCCAGGCGCTGGTGGCCTGCACCGATGCGGCCGTGATGGGTGTCCACATCGATCCTGCATTATTTGGTTCCCACGACCTGGGTTGGCGGGCCATGATGGCCACGCTTTCGGACATCGCAGCCATGGGGGCTGAACCCTGGAGGGCTCTCGTGACGGTAATTGGCCCCAAGGCCGATGACCTCATCTTGGCCATGGAAGGCGCCCAAGCAGCAGCTGAAGCAGGGCTGACGACCATTGTTGGTGGTGACGTGAGCTCAGGCTCTGAGTTAAGTGTTTCGGTCACGGCTCTGGGCTTGCTTGATGGCTCAGCGCTGACTCGTAGCGGTGCGCGAGTGGGCGACACCGTGTTGCTCACCGGTGCCCTCGGGGCGTCAGCGGCGGGTCTTAGGCTGGCCCGTCGCGGAGAAGGACTCGAGCAAGCGTTGGTGGAGCGACACATAAGGCCCCGTCCGAAGTTGCGCGAGGGCGCTCTCGCACGCGCTCTTGGGGCAAGCGCAGCCATTGATATTTCAGATGGGTTCAGCCTCGATCTTGGCCGCGTGGCTGAGCTCTCAGGCGTCGGGGTGGAGATTCACGAACTATGGGTAGCCGACGGCGCGAGCAAGTCCGAAGCGCTCAGCGGCGGTGAGGACTATGAACTCATTATGGTGACGAATGCACCAGAGGAGCTCATCAAAGGTTTTGCCAAGGCGGGACTCCCATCGCCACGGTCGGTGGGCAACATTGTCAAGACCAGGGGGATGTGGCTGAATGGTCAGGTACTAGAGCCGTCAGGCTTTGATCATCGCCTCTAAGGGCGAGATCACGCCATGATGCCTACTTGCTGGCAGGGATTTGGCGACGCTGCGGCTTCGTGATTCGCCCAGCTCGCAAACACGAGGTGCAGACGTTGACGCGACGGGGGGTACCGCCAATGAGGGCACGCACGCGCTGGATATTAGGGTCCCAACGACGCTTGGTTCGACGGTGTGAGTGACTCACATTCATGCCGAAGTTGGGCTTCTTGCCACAAAGTTCGCAGACAGCAGCCATGTTGGGGACCTCCTGATAGGTAGCCACCTTGGCCACCAGTGGGCGGCGGGTCACGAAAGTGCCCGCCAAGAACGAACTGACAGATTAGCATCAACGGCGATGAGCGGCCCCGCCACCCTTTCTCCGACCCATGTCGCCCAGATTCTCAAAACCTTCCGAGACCTGCTGCGTAGCCACCAAGAGGTGGTTAACCGGCTCAACGTCTATCCGGTGCCCGACGGCGATACGGGCACCAACATGGCGCTCACCCTTGAATCGGTGGTGGCTGAGATAGAAGCGCTTGATGCCAGTTCGAGCATGGCGTCAGTGTGCAAGGCCATAAGCCACGGATCTCTGATGGGCGCCCGGGGCAACTCTGGGGTGATCTTGTCGCAAATGTTGCGGGGTATTGCTGAGACCTTCACGTCTCTTGAGGTTATCGACGGAGTAGCGCTCGCTACGGCCCTCAGCCATGCCGACGTGTTGGCACGTCGCGCGGTCGTTCGACCAGTCGAAGGAACGATACTTAGTGTGGCCAAGGCCGCGGGCGAGGGAGCGACCGACGCAGCAGCGAGTTCAGCAAGCTTGGGCGATGTTGCCCGCGGGGCCAGAGCGAAGGCGGCCGAAGCTTTGGCCTACACGCCCGAACAGCTACCGGTCTTGAAGCGAGCCGGCGTCGTGGATTCGGGTGGAACCGGATTTGTCTTGTTGCTCGATGCACTCTGTCACCACTGTGCAGGTGACGCGCTACCGGTGTCACCATCACCTGATTCAATCAAACTAAACGCGATGGAGACGACCCCCCACGGTGGTCATGATGCAATCACTGATCTTCGCTACGAAGTGATGTACCTGCTTGAAGCGCCCGATGACACCATCGCCGCTTTTAAGCAGGTGTGGGCTGGAATCGGTGACTCCATTGTGGTGGTTGGTGGTGACGGTATCTACAACTGTCACATTCATACCGACGATGTCGGCGCCGCTGTCGAGGCCGCCATTGAGGTAGGGCGACCAAAGGACATTCGGGTTACCGACTTGATGGAACAAGTGGTCGAAGAGCGCTGGGTGCGCGAAGGCGCTGCCGAGGAGCGCGAAGAGCCCGCCGGTCCTCCCCCTGCCACCGCAGTCGTGGCAGTGGTGAGTGGCGATGGAATTGGACGAATTTTCGGGTCGCTTGGGGTTGCCAAGCTAGTGAAGGGCGGACAATCGCTGAATCCGTCGACTGCAGAACTCGTGGAAGCGGTGAAGGTAACGGGATCGGCTGGTGTGGTGATCTTGCCGAACAACAAAAACATCATCCCCGTGGCGCTTCAAGTCAATGATCTCGTTGACGTCAAGGTGAGCGTCGTTGCTACCCAAAGCATGGTTGAAGGTTTTGCGGCCTTACTGAGTTACGACCCCGATGCTGATGTTGTGAGTAATGCGGCGTCGATGCGCGAGATGGCCTCCTCCGTAGTTGCCGCGGAGGTCACCAAAGCCGTTCGAGACACCGAGGTAGACCTCGGTTCGGTAAGGCAGGGCGATTGGATTGGACTATCCGGAGAAGGCATTCTTGCCATCGCTGATTCGCTCAGCGTATGTGTCACAAAGTTGCTTGACGCCTTAGTCACCGAGAGTCATGAACTGATCACCGTGATCGAAGGTGAAGGATCATCAGCGGCTGACACTCGGCGCATTAGTGAGTGGCTAGCGGAAGAGCACCCAGGGGTCTCCGTTGAGGTCCACCATGGAGGACAGCCGCTCTACCCCTACCTCTTCGGGATCGAGTGAGCGAAGGCCGAAGCCTGAGATACCTCTCGGCCATCGAGGTCGAGCACTTAAGCACTGCGTCGCCACGAAAAGTCTCGGCCCTGAAGGCAGCGGGAATTGAATCAATTTTCGATCTTCTCTGGCACTATCCCCGGCGTTACATCGACCGATCTCGCCAAGCCGACGTTGCCGATGCGCTTACCGGTGAAAAAGTTGTGGTGCTCGCCACCGTGCAACGAGTCAGCCCTCGCAGGACCAAGCAAGGTCGTTCGCTCGTCGAGGTAGAAGTCGCTGATGCCACGGGTGTCCTTCGGGTGGTCTTTTTTAACCAGGCCTGGCGAGCAAAGCAGCTTCGTTTCGGAACGGAAGCACTCTTTGATGGGACGATTGATAGCTTCCGAGGCGAGCGCCAAATGACGAACCCTGTTGTCGATGTGCTGGTCGGTACCGAAGGACAGCGCAGTGGCTATCAAAAAACTGATCGTGTCATCCCGATTTATCCTCAGTCCGCCAAAGGGGGTCTCACCAGTTGGAACTACGGCGTATTGATCGAAGAAGCACTTCGTCGCACGGTGGCCTTTGCTGATCCTCTTGAGGAAACTGAGCTTGATCGATTCGACTTGCTTGATCGCGGTAACGCGATGCGGGCCATTCATCAGCCCGAATCGCTTGAGGAAGTAGAACCTGCTCGCCGGCGCCTCGCCTTTGACGAACTATTTCGTCTTCAGCTCGCGCTGCGCCTTCGCCGCGCACAACTTCAGCGCGACGCCAGAGGTATCGCTCACCGCGTTGATCCTTCCGAGGCGCAGGGAGGTGCGCACCAGGAGAGTTTCGTGAGCCAATTTCTGAGCTCGCTGGACTTCGAACCCACGAGCGCCCAACGACGGGTCATCGGGGAGATTGCTGTCGACCTCGCATCAGGGCTGCCGATGAATCGACTCCTTCAAGGCGATGTGGGATCGGGCAAGACCGTGGTGGCGATCGCCACCATGCTGGCTGCAGTTCAAGGTGGCCACCAAGCAGCATTAATGGCCCCGACCGAAGTATTGGCCGAACAGCACTACCTCGGGATCTCAGCCCTGCTCCAAGACTTCGTTATCAAAGACGATCAGCATTTGGGCGGTACCCGCAGCCTCGATGTCCGCCT
This sequence comes from uncultured Actinomycetes bacterium, assembly GCA_903875425.1. Taxonomy (GTDB): domain Bacteria; phylum Actinomycetota; class Acidimicrobiia; order Acidimicrobiales; family RAAP-2; genus CAIQWC01. The sequence continues at coordinate 51,574 of CAIQWC010000003.1, forward strand.
CCTGACAGGAAGCGTCCCGGTAGCCAAACGGCGTGTTATCGCCGAGGGCATCGCTGGCGGTGACGTCGACATTGTGATTGGAACGCAAGCGCTCCTCAGCGCCGATGTGTCGTTTGGCGATTTAGGCGTTGTGGTGGTCGATGAGCAACATCGATTTGGTGTCGAGCAGCGGGCGGCGCTGCGCGAAAGCGGTCGACGCTCTCGGGCTGGTGCGGACCCAGACTTACTCATCATGACCGCTACGCCAATTCCGCGGACCGCGGCCATGGTGGCTTTCGGCGACCTCGAGATGTCGGTTCTCGATGAGATGCCTCAAGGTCGAACTCCCATCGTGACCCACTGGGTGCGAACGGAAATGGAAGATCTTGGAGTGTGGGAGAGAGTGCGTGAAGAAATCGCAGATGGTCGGCAGGCCTACGTGGTGTGTCCCTTGGTGGAGGGATCAGACCGAGTAGCGGCTCGTTCAGCGAGCGAGGAGTTCGAACGACTCGGCAGTCATGAGCTTGCCGGATTACGACTTGGCCTCATGCACGGGCAGATGAAGACGGTAGATAAAGAAGCGGTGATGGCGGCGTTTCGCAAGCATGAGATTGATGTACTCGTTGCTACCACCGTCATTGAAGTTGGCGTAGATGTTCCTAATGCCACGGTGATGGTTATCGAAGACGCGGGCCGCTTCGGCATTGCGCAACTCCATCAACTCAGGGGACGCGTGGGCCGTGGCGCAAAGCAGAGCTACTGCTTCTTGCTCGCCGGCCAAGAGACATCCGCTGACGCCAAGACGCGCTTAGGGGCGCTCGAAGCGACGACGGATGGTTTCGCCTTGGCGGAAATTGACCTTGATCTTCGAGGCGAAGGCACGATTCTGGGAAGTCGTCAAAAAGGTCGTAGCGACTTGAACCTTGCCAAACTAAGCCGAGACCAAGATCTCATGGAGATGGCGCGTGCGTTAGCCATTGAAATTGTTGGTGAAGATGGATCCTTGGGGGGACGTCAACAGCTCGCTGATGAACTTGAACTCACCCTCGATCCAGATGATGCTGCCTTTCTCTTTAAGAGCTAGTGGCCACGTCGTTTTAAAGTTTCGCTAGGTTCTCTGTCGTGAGAGTGATTAGCGGTCAATCAAAGGGCAGAGCGCTCAAGGCATCACTGCCGAGCACCATTCGGCCGACTTCTGATCGAGTCAAAGAGGCCATATTCGACATTCTGGGCTCCCTCGGTGGCGTCGACGACCTCGTCGTCGTTGATCTGTTTTGTGGCTCAGGAGCGTTGGGTATTGAGGCGTTGAGTCGTGGCGCGCAGAAGGTGCTCTTCGTCGACGAAGACCCCGCAGCCATTGCCGCGACGAGAGAGAATCTCAGTGCGGTGGGCCTCGATGACGCGAACGCGGAATTTAAGCGCGCCAGCCTTGGCTCCTACGTACCGCCTGCGGCCGACCTGATTTTCATGGATCCGCCGTACTCGATGACTAATCTGACGCCGATTATCGCGACCTTGGATGCGAGATGGTTGGTCATTGAGTCTCGCGTAGAGCCTGAACCCCCACAAGGGTGGGCGTTCCTGAAGAACAAGCGCTACGGAAGTACGCTCGTAAGCGTGATGATTCCCACTTCAGATGAGCAGAGCGTCTCGTGAGTACCGTTGCTCTTGTCCCCGGGTCCTTTGATCCGTTTCATAACGGCCACCTTGAGGTCGTCGAGCGCGCCACCAAGCTCTTCGATGAAGTCGTTGTGGCCGCAATTCGCAACCCCCAGAAGTCCACCCAACTCTTTGAACTCGAAGAGCGCCAGGACATGATCGCCGAGTCGCTCGCTCACCTGCCTAGCGTTCGAATCGTTTCGGTTTCGACATTGCTTGTCAATGTGGCGCGTGATGTTAACGCCAGCGCCATCGTCAAAGGGCTGCGCGTGGTCACCGACTTTGAGTCTGAGTTACAAATGGCCCAGATGAACAGACAACTCTCAGGAGTCGAAACGCTTTTTATCCCCACGTCGTCGGCTCACTCTTTCGTGGCATCGCGTCTCTTGCGAGAAGTGTCACGCTACGGCGGTGACGTCTCGGCCTTTGTGCCGGCCCCGGTGAATCAACGACTGATTGAAAAGTTTGGAGTACCCCACCAATGAGTTACGACGAGTACGGTGCCGAAAGAGATCCGTATACCGCAGCCCCTGTGCAGAACCGCGATATTGAAACCCTGCTGCGTGATCTCATCGACCTTGTGTCGACTGCGAAACCTATGCCGCTGTCGGGATCAGTCTTGATTAGCCGTGAGGAAGTACTCGATTTACTCGACGAAGTCATCGCGAGTGTTCCTGAAGAGCTCCGACAGGCGCGGTGGTTACTGCGCGAAAAAGAGGAATTCTTGGCTGGACAACGACGGGAAGCCGATGCGTTAATGGAGCAAGTCAAGCAACACGCTGAGCGCATGGTTTCTCGAACTGAACTGGTTCGTATGGCGCAAGAGACCGCCGACCGTATTGTCGAAGATGCGCGAGAATCGTCGCGTCGCCTTCGAAACGAGGCAGATGATTACTGTGATCAGAAACTCGCTGGTATGGAGATCGTATTGAACCGCGTACTCAAGACGGTTGAAGCTGGCCGTGACAAACTCAAGCCCGCTCTTGATCCGGCAATGGCTCCTGACATCGAACTCGGCGATGAGCAAGAGGGTGCTGACTTTTTCGATCAGGACGAGCGCTAGGCATGGCCATGGCGGCCTTCTCTATCGGGGTTGCCGCGTTGCGGCGCCAACTAGGCGCGACGCAAGCGTTTCTGATTTGTGATGTGTTCGATCCCGAGAATCTCTATGGGGCCGTTACCCGTGGTGAGTCCTCGGTCGCGCCGGGTGCAGAGGCAAGCATTGAAGGACAGCTCGAATCGATACACAAAGGCGTGGTGGTTACCGCTACCGTGGGCGCTCCGTGGGTGGGCGAGTGCCGACGCTGCGCACTCGCCATTGGGGGGGCGTTGGAAGTGGCGGTGCGGGAGCGTTTCTTAGAAGGCGCCTCCGACGAAGATGAGGCGTACCCCTTGGAGGGGGAAATATTGGATCTCTTCGAACTCGTTCGAGACTCGCTGCTCCTCGAACTCCCTATTGCCCCCCTATGCCGTCAGGACTGCAAGGGCCTGTGTGTGACCTGCGGAGCAGACCGCAATGAGGGCGATTGTGGCTGCGATCCGCCCATGGATCCGAGATGGGCTAGTCTAGAGACCCTGCGTTCGCCAGATCAGGCGTAGCGCGATAGATAGTTCGCCCCTGTGATGAACCGCTGATCTGCGAGGATCGGCGACCAATTCGGAGAAAAAGACCATGGCAGTTCCCAAGCGCAAGACTTCTAAGGCCAAGACTCGTAGCCGTCGTGCTGCTAACTGGACCCTGAGCGCACCATCACGTTCGGTGTGTCCTCACTGCCTTACCGCGAAGGTGCCCCACATCGTTTGTCCTAGTTGTGGTTGGTACAAGGGTCGCCAGGCCATCGAGGTCGACTGAGTTGACGGATTTGGCGACGTTGCCCGTTGCCGTTGATGCCATGGGAGGCGACTTTGCCCCCAGCGAAATTATTGCCGGCGCCAAGCGCGCCCAAGAGGAATTCGGTATTGACGTTGTCCTAGTGGGGCCACCCGCCCTCGTCGGTGACACCCTTGGTCTTGACATCGTTTCATGTACCGAGGTGATTGCGATGGATGACGAACCGGGTTCGTCGGTTCGGACAAAGAAGGATTCCTCGCTCGTTCGCACGGCTGAGCTCGTGCGCGACGCGAAAGCCTGCGCCATGGTGTCGGCTGGAAACACCGGGGCCACCATGGGCTCTGCGCTCTTGCGCATGGGTCGTATCAAGGGGGTGCAGCGACCCTGTATCGCGACGAAACTCCCGCGTTTTGGTCGCCAACCCGGAACCTTCGTGGATGCGGGAGCTAATACCGAGTGCACGCCGGCGATGTTGGTTCAGTTTGCAAGAATGGCGTCTGCCTTCGCTACGGTCCGCTACGGCATCGAGAATCCGACGGTCTCCTTGCTCTCTAATGGTGAAGAATCGAAGAAGGGCACGGCGCTGGTAAAAGAAACCCATGAGCTGCTCAGCGCTTCAGGGCTACATTTCGTAGGCAACTGCGAAGGTCGAGACCTCCTAGGTAATTCGACTGACGTGGTGGTCACCGATGGATTTACCGGAAACGTGGCGCTCAAAGCCATGGAAGGCACCCTGGCCTTACTCTTCGGTGAGTTGTTCAAGATTTTTGGAACGAACGACGAGACCAAAGCAGCCACCGACGTGTTGTTGCCGTACTTGATGCCCATCGCCGAACAACTTGATCCTGATAATGCCGGTGGTGCGATGTTGCTGGGCTTAGAGGGCGTTTGCATCATCAGTCACGGCTCTTCTTCAGCGAAAGCCATCATGAACGCTATTAAAGTAGGCCATGACATGGCCGTCGGCGGCGTTACCGCGTCGCTGCGTCAGGCCATATCAGGGGCCTAATCCGCCATAGTCCATTCCAAAATCGCTATGATGCGCCCCATCGCTACCGATACCAAGTTATGAGAGGACGTTCTCGTGCCTGCAGAAACCCATTCCGAAGGCGCTCCCATGAGCCGCCAAGAGGTCTTTGACCTGATTCGTGAGCAATTGGCGGACATTTTGGAGATTGAGCCCGGCTCTATTGCTGAGGGATCGAGCTTTGCTGACGATCTCGACGCAGATTCCCTCGCCTTGATTGAGCTCGTTGAGGCGCTCGAAGAGGACCTCGCGGAGCGCTCCGTGGGCTTCCGTATTGACGACGAAGACCTTGAAGACCTCAAGACCGTTCGAGATGCTGTCGACTACGTGTCGGCCAAGCTCGGGACGGACTGACCTGCTTCTTCTCGTGGCCGAAACAGCCCAAGAGCTGGCACTTCGCTTGGATCTGCACTTTACCGATCCTGGTGTGGTGGAACTTGCCCTGACGCACCCGAGTTATGCCGTAGAACACGATGTCGAATCGAATCAACGGCTTGAGTTCCTCGGTGACGCGGTCTTGGATTTGGCCGTTGCTCGGCACCTCTACGAGCGTTGTCCAAGCTTCAATGAAGGTCAGTTGTCCAAGATCCGTATCGGCGTCGTGAACGAAGCTGTCTTGGCTGCGGTTGCGAGCGAACTCAAGATAGGACCCGCGCTCAGGATGGGCCGCGGCGCAGAGACCGAGGCTCTCTTCGAGCAGCCCTCGGTCTTGGCTGATGCCTTTGAAGCCTTACTCGGCGCGCTCTACCTCGACGGGGGAGTCGAGGAGGCGAGTCGCTTCGCCATTGCGCAACTCGAACCTTGGATAGCGGCGGCGGTAGCCAATCCAGGGGGCGAAGATGCGAAGTCGAAACTCAATGAGTGGGCCCAAGCTACGACCCAACACATGCCACGCTATGTCCTGATCGCCACAGGCGCCGACCACGATCCCACCTTTCGAGCAGAGGTATTCGTTGGCGACGCCTTGATGGGTAGTGGTCAAGGACGATCTAAGAAACTCGCAGAACAAGAGGCGGCAGCGGCCGCATGGAAGGTGGTTGAGGGTGGCTGAGCTTCCTGAGATCGAAGTAATAAGACAACAACTTTCTAAAGAAATCGTTGGGCGCAAGGTTAAAGCCGCCGCCATTACGAACTCAAAGACGGTGGCGATGAACAAGACAGCCAAGGGCTTCCGGGATTTGCTCGAAGGTCGAATCGTCAAAGACGTCATGCGCCTCGGTGGCTCCTTGGTGTGCGCTTTGGATTCGGGAAATGCCTGGGTCATCACCTTGGGCGAGACCGGCCAGCTGCGGCGTACTAAGTCAGCGAAGGAAGCCAAGGAGAAGCACACCGCGGCGATCATGTCCTTCACGGTGGGTGGTGAGCTTCGCCTCGTAGATCCCAAGGGTCAGGCTCGGATGTTCGTATCGCTCCCGCCAGCGGAAGGTTCAACCTTGACCATTTCAGGTTCTGCGGCAATCGCCGTGGGCGGCGAAGGTCGCAACACCCGCCTCCGGGTTCCAGAACTGGCCATGTTGGGCTTTGACCCCATGGAAGATGTCATGAGCTGGGAGCGCTTCGCCATTGTGCTCAGAGCCAAATCAGTTTCGGTTCGTAGTTTCTTGGTCAACCAAGAAATGGTCTCGGGCGTCGGTGACCTCTACGCCGACGAAATTCTGTTTGGCTCAGGGCTCAATCCCTCCCGCTTGACCGATTCCCTATCGACAACGGAAGTTCGGCGCCTTTGGCGCAGTCTCGTCGAGCTGCTGGCCGAGTCCATCAAGCATGCGGGGGCCAGCATTGAGGGCGATAACACCTTTAGAGACGTCTTTGGCAAGACGGGTAACTTCGGCCAGTTCATTGAAGTCCATGGCCGAGACGGTGAATCGTGCCGGCGGTGCCGCCGCGAGATCGTCAAGATCAAGTCCGGAACCCGGACGATCTACGTGTGTGAACACTGCCAGATCTGACCGGCGAGGCTTGGCGGTAGCAGTGTTGCTCCCTCGCCCCCCGCAGGGTTGCTAGGTTCTCCCCGATGTATCTCAAGCGTTTAACCATGAAGGGCTTCAAGTCCTTTGCTGACCCCACGACCCTAGAATTCGAGCCCGGCATTACGGTCGTGGTTGGCCCCAATGGGTCGGGGAAGTCAAATGTTGTTGACGCTGTGACCTGGGTGCTTGGCGCTCAAGGCCCGCGCTCCATGAGAAGCGCGAAAATGGAAGACGTTATTTTCGCGGGGACATCGTCGCGTCCCGCGCTCGGTCGCTCCGAGGTTGCCTTAACGATCGATAACGCTGACGGTCGCCTTCCTGTGGATATGGCAGAAGTCACGATCAGTCGCACCTTGTTTCGTTCAGGGGATTCCGAGTACGCAATCAATGGTGCACCGTGTCGCTTGCTTGACATTCAAGAGATGCTGAGTGATTCAGGCGTTGGTCGCCAGCAACACATGATTGTTGGTCAAGGCCAACTCGCCAATGTGCTTGATGCTCGCCCCGAAGAGCGCCGAGCCATTATTGAAGAAGCAGCGGGTGTTTTGAAGCACCGTCGCCGCAAAGAGCGGGCTGAACGACGATTGGCTGCAACGCAGGAGAACCTCGAACGCCTCGGTGATTTGGTGCGCGAGGTTCGTCGCCAGATGAGGCCCCTCGAACGCCAAGCAGTCGCCGCTCGTCAATACGGAGCCCTCGCCGAAGAGCGCTATGCACTGCGGCTCCACCTTGCTGGTCGTGACTACGCACGCTACCAAGCACGTCGCGAGGAAATCGCTACGCTGCTGCGCACCTCAGGAACTACCGAACATGAGCTTCGACAAAAGCTCGCTGAGCTCGATGCGCAGGCAACTGCGACGGCTGCGAATCTGACCCACGATCAAGCCCAAGATCTCGCGAAGTCGGTGGCTGACGTGCAAGGGCTCGTAGAACGCGCCCGTGGCCTCGACGCCGTTCTTGAGCAGCGGGCACAACGGGTGAAGCAGAGCCTTGACGCAGCGGCTGACGAAGATGTGGTGGCTTCTCTGGAAACCGATTCCGCCAAAGTCCGCTCGGAGATCATGGTGGTGGACGAGACCGTAGAAGCGCTCAGCCCTGAGCGAGGCGCCTTGCGTGACGCAGAGGGAGCACTCGAGCGTGCTGAGAATGAGTATGAAGCCACGTGGGGAGGCGGAGAGGACGAAGATGCCCTTGAGGCGCTACGCCGCGCGTCGGAGCGCGCCGAACTACTCGAGCGAGCAGCGAGTGTGCGTAACGAGCAACTCACCAAGGTAACGGAACGCATTGGTCGCATTGAGGAAGTGTTGTCTCACTCAGAGAGCTTGCGCGATGAGGCCGATGCAGCGCTCACGAGTGCGACTGAGCGAGCGACATCGCTTGCTGAGACCCTTGAAGCCGCCCAGAGCATCGAGGCTGAAACAGCGCAGGTCCTCGAGGCCGCCGAGGAGACAGCATCAAAAGCGGAGGAAAAAAGTGCTCGGAGTTCGGCTCGGGCCGAGGCATTAGGTCGTGCCCTCGATGAGTTGAGCGGTCGCAGTTCACAAGCTGCCCTGAAAGAACTCAAGGGTGTCGTTGGTTCCCTCGTTGAGCTCATGGTGGTGGAGCCTGGCTGGGAACGAGCTATTGAAGCTGCGGCGGGAGCCGCCGTGGCCGCGGTGGTCGTGGATTCACGTAGCTCCGCTCGGGAAGCCTTGGAGCGTCTTCGTCGCGACGGCGCAAACGGTTTGGTGTTGGCAGCGGGAGGCCGTAGCCAAAGCATCGATGATCTTCCGAGCGGTGTCGAGCCAGTGCGTAGCCACGTATCGCTTCGCGAAGGAGCCCCCCGTGATCTCTCGGGAGTTCTCGATCAGCTCTTTGGTCACGCCGTTCGGGTAGAAAGTGTCGAGATCGCAATCGATTTAGCGCTCGAGCGTCCCGAACTAGTCGTGGTCACGCAAACGGGAGACCGGTTTAGCTCTTCGGGCTGGAGGATTACGGCTGGTACGGGTGTCGTTACGGCACAGGCCGTAGCCGAAGCCACGCTAGCGGCGGCGAAAGCAAGCGAAGAAGCTGAGACCGCGCAACGCGGTCGTGGTGAAGCTCGCCAAGCGCACGATGCTGCCGTGGAATCATTGGCTCAGATCCGTCGTGAGCTCGACCTCCTTAGCGCGGATGCGCTGGTAGTAGAAGCTCGAGTTGCGACTGCTGTCGCGGCGATTGAGCGAGGTGTCGCTGAACGCGCCGAGGCCGCAGCATCGCAAGCCGAACTTTCCGAAGCCCTCGAAACTGAGCGTACGGCGCTTCGAGAAGTAGCCGAGCGGCTCCCTGAGCTCGAGCAAGCAGCATCGGTGGCTCAAGAGCGGGCCCGTTGGGCCGCGGAAGCCGCCGCGACCCTAGAAGCACATCGAAACCAAGTTCGCTCCATGCGGCAAGAACTCGAGGTTCGTACCGCTGAATTAGTAGAGCGTCGCCGCACGCTTTCTCAGCGCCTCGAAGAGGTGGAGCGCCGACTAGCCGGACACGTGGAAGCACGAAACCAAGCCGAGGCGCGACGCTTGCGGCTTGAAGCGAACCTAGCCGCTATCGAGCGCCTCGCACAGATCACGAAGCGTTGCGGGGGAGAACTCGAGAGCCTGCTGGCTGCCCGCCGCAGCGCTTATGAGGCTGAGGTGCAATCGATGCGAGCGTCCAATGAGCGCCTCGAACAGCTTCGTCGCGATCGTGCAGGTGCCGAGACGGCCCTGAACGCCCACCAGGGGCGTAGCCGCGAACTCGAAATCGAATCAGCCGAGGTTGCGATTCGCCTGGAGGCCACCGTAGAGCTGATTCGAAAGGATCTTGACGTAGATCCACTGATGGCTCTCGAGGCACCACTGCCCGAACTACCCGAGAACATCTCGGCCGAGGAGCGAGCCCTGAGTCTCGAGGCACAACTCGACGCACTCGGACCTATTAACCCACTTGCACTCGAAGAGCTCAGCGTCCTTGAGGAGCGTTCAGGCGACTTAGAAACCCAAGTTAGTGATGTTCGTGACGCACGTCGGGATCTTCAAGAGGTGGTGCGAACCCTTGATGAGGAAATCATGAACACGTTTGCGTCGGCAGCCGCTGACGTCAATGAACACTTCAGTGCACTCGTCGCGTTGTTGTTCCCCGGGGGACAAGGACGCATGGTACTCACCGACCCCGATGACTTACTCAATACGGGTGTCGAAATTGAAGTTCGTCCTTTGGGCAAGAACGTGAGACGTGTTTCACTTCTTTCAGGCGGTGAGCGATCGATGGCGGCGCTGGCGTTCTTGTTCGCTATATTCCGTTCACGCCCTTCCCCCTTCTATCTGATGGACGAAGTTGAAGCCGCACTTGACGATGTCAACTTGCACCGTTTCCTCGGCCTTCTCCAGGAATTCCGGAATGAAGCTCAGCTGATCGTGGTGTCGCACCAAAAGCGCACGATGGAGACCGGTGACGCGCTCTATGGCGTCACGATGGCACCGGGCGGGTCTAGCCAAGTCGTATCGCAAAAGGTTCCTAAGGCCCAGGTCCCGGCGTGATCATCGCCATCGTTATCGCTGCGATCGTGGTGGTCGCCGCGATAATCGGATTTGGAATTCTCAACGCACGCTCCGCGGCGAGACTCGGTAGCGCTCCGAGCCCGGCATCTCTTCATGAGCCCAAGGCACCGGGCATCAGCGATGCGTCCCATCCTGACGATGCGCTGCGCCATCAAGGAGATGCCGAGCCTGCAGCCCTTGGGTCGGACGATGACGAGGCGTCGCCCTCGTATCGCGAACGTCTTGGACGATCACGCGGAATCTTTGACGCTATCCGCTCCAAAGTGGGCCGCACTACGATCGATCAAGGCGACTTAGACGATCTAGAAGAAGCACTCATTCGCGCGGATATTGGCGTTTCAACAACGCAGAGGATCTTGACTCACGTCGCAGCGGCGAAGAAGGCCGGTGCCGAAGAAGACCTCCTTGGTTTAGTGCGCCATGAACTCTTGCGTCTCTTGACGACGAGTGCGGATGGTACGGCGATTAATCGTGATCTCGATGATGCTTCGAGTCAAGGGCGCGTAGCAGTATGGCTGTTCGTAGGCGTCAACGGCGTCGGGAAAACCACCACGATTGGCAAGATCGCGACGGCAAGGGCGTCTGCGGGCGACAAAATTGTGCTGGCCGCGGGGGACACCTTTCGCGCGGCCGCTGGTGAGCAGCTCGAAAACTGGGGTGAGCGTTCGGGCGCGGAAGTGATTCGTGGCGCAGAGGGTGCTGATCCCTCCGCGGTGATCTTCGACGCTATTCAACGAGCAAAGGCTCGCGACGCACGACTGGTTTTGGCGGATACGGCAGGCCGCCTGCACAACAAAGTGAATTTAGTGGAGGAACTCAAGAAGATTCGCCGAGTGGCTGATCGCGAACCCGGTGAGGTGAGAGAAACCCTTTTGGTGCTCGATGCCACTACTGGTCAAAACGGTCTTGTCCAAGCACGCGAATTCCTCGAAGCCACAGGCGTAACCGGTGTCGTGCTGACCAAGTTGGACGGATCGGCCAAGGGGGGCGTCGTGGTTGCGATCGAGGCGGAACTGGGTATTCCTGTCAAATTGGTTGGTCTCGGTGAACGAGCACCGGATCTCGTGGCCTTTGATCCCGACGCCTTCGTCGATGCTCTCTTGAGTCGCTGACGCAAAGCCTCGGGTAGATTTGGTACTCGATGTTTGACGCCCTCTCTGATCGCCTCGATTCAATAGCTAAGCGACTCAAAGGTCGTGGCCGCCTGAGCGAGGCCGACCTCGATGAGGCGCTCGGCGAGATCCGCACTGCGCTCCTTGATGCTGACGTTGACTTCGGGGTAGTTCGTGGCTTTGTCGCTGGCGTCAAGGACCGGCTCGTAGGAGTTGAACTCTCCAAGGCACTCTCGCCGGGACAGCAAGTAATCAAGGCGGTTCACGAGGAACTTATCCGCATCCTCGGCGGGGAAACGCTCAAGATCACCTACGCCCAGCGACCCCCAACGGTTATCTTGCTTGCCGGACTGCAAGGAGCTGGGAAGACCACCGCGGCGGCGAAACTAGCGCGGTGGTTCAAACAGCAAGGACGCAACCCCATTTTAGTGGCTGCTGATCTTCAACGCCCTGCAGCTGTCCAACAACTAGAGGTGCTCGGTGCGGCCATTGGCGTCTCCGTTATCAGTGATCCCGCTGGACCCGTCGCGTCAGCGAAGGCCGGACTCGATGAAGCCGCTCGCGTCGGCCGTGACGTTGTCATCGTCGACACCGCAGGCCGCTTAGCAATCGACGAAGCCTTGATGGATGAAGTTGCTGCGGTTTCGGTGGCGACGAAGCCTACGTATACCTTCTTGGTAATCGACGCGATGATCGGTCAAGACGCAGTCCAAACTGCTCTGGCCTTCCATGAGCGTCTCGAACTCGACGGTGTGATTCTTACGAAGCTCGACGGTGACGCACGTGGCGGCGTCGCGCTCAGTGTGGCCGAGGTGGTTGGCCGACCGATTGCCTTCGCGTCGACCGGAGAAAAGGTCGAAGACCTCGACTTGTTCCATCCAAATCGTATGGCGGATCGAATCCTTGGCATGGGTGACATGTTGAGCTTGATTGAACAAGCCGAGGCGACCATGGATGCCGACGTGGTGTCTCGCTCAGCGGGCCGCATGATATCGGGCACCTTTACTCTTGATGATTTTCTTGATCAGCTCGGCCAGGTTCGCAAGATGGGATCAATGGGCGGAATTATGAAGTTGATGCCGGGGATGAGTAAACAGATGCGTCAAGCCGCTGACCAGATTGATGATCGCCACCTTGACCGCCTCGAAGGCATGGTTCACTCGATGACAAAGGCGGAACGCAACGACCCCTCTGTCATCGACGGCTCGCGGCGTCGACGCATCGCCAACGGTGCTGGTGTGACAACGCAAGATATCAACCAACTACTGAACCAGTTCAAGCAAATGCAAAAGATGATGCGCTCTATGGGCGGCGCTGGGGGTATGGGGAAGGGTCGCCTGGGGGCGGCTAAGGCCATGATGAACCAGCGAGGAATGGACCCGTCGGCCCTCATGGAGGGGGCTGGAAATCTGTCTCTCCCGCCCGAATTACGAGGCTTGGGAGCCCCCGTGGGGGCGTCGAGCGCCCCCACACGTCCCGGCTCGAAGAACAAGAAAAAGAAGGGGGGGAGAGCCACCCCCCGTAAAGACCGCTAACATTGTCAGACCCACCCGCTCCGCGGTGTGGACTCATTCGATTGATACCAAACCCCGAAGGGAAATTCCGTGGCAGTCAAGCTCCGCCTCGTGCGCATCGGAAAGAAAAAGCAGCCGACCTACCGTGTCGTAGCAGCGGACAGCCGTTCGCCCCGCAACGGTCGTTTTCTCGAGATCCTTGGCACCTACGCCCCTCGTGGTGCATCGAAGGCCAACCCCGAGACCGTGATCGAGATTGACAACGAAAAGGCTATTAAGTGGCTGAAGAACGGTGCACAACCCACCGAGCGCGTTGAGAAGATTTTGACCGCCTCTGGCGCGCTAGAGGCCTTCAAGGCCTCAAAGGGCAGCTGATGAGCGATTACGTCGACGGCGATATCAACACCATTGAAGGCGACGTACTAGACCGCGACGTTAATGACGGTTCGCCCTCAATGCCGGAGGAAGTACTTACCTACCTCGCACGACAGTTGGCTAGTGATCCCGATGCTGTCGTCATCGACGCCCAAGAGCGCGGCGGCAAAGTATCTCTCAAGCTCCACGTTGGACCCGACGACATGGGACGTGTTATCGGGCGCCGCGGACGCACCGCCCAGGCAATTCGCACGCTCGTGGCAGCAGCAGGTGCTCGATCGGGTCAGGGCACCAACGTCGACATCGTCGACGACTGATCACCGATGAGCGACCTGCTCGACGTAGGTCGGATCGCCCGGGCCCATGGCCTCAAGGGCGATGTGATCGTGGCTCTTTGGAGCACCGTTCCAGAGCGATTAAGTCCAGGCTCTGTCTTTTCTACTGATCAAGGCAGCGTGACGGTGCTTTCCTCCCAACCTCAGGGAACGGGCTACCTCGTTCGGCTTGAGGGAATTAATAGTCGAACGGCGGCTGAAGGGTTACGCGGACTGGTGCTTCGCGCAGAACCGCTCACCATCGAAGGAGCCTTGTGGGCCCACGAAATGATCGGCGCGCGCCTTATTGATCAAACAGGTCAAGACCACGGTGAAATCACAGCCATGGAAAATAACCCAGCGAGTGATCTTTTGGTGTTGGAATCCGGGGCACTGGTACCGCTTCGTTTTGTGGTCGACGTCGTGGCCGGTGTGCGCGTCTTGGTCGATGTCCCTGAAGGCCTTTTCGACTAAATCCTATGAAGCTCTGTATCGACGTCATTACGATTTTCCCCGAGATGATTCGCTCCTATGCCAGCGAATCAATTCTGGGTCGCGCTCAAGCGCAGGGTCTACTCAGCCTTGGGATTCATGACCTTCGAGATGGCGCCCATGATGCGAGGCGAAGTGTGGACGACACACCCTTTGGAGGAGGCCCCGGCATGGTCTTGACGCCAGGTCCCATTGCCAGCGTCATTAGGAGCGCCAACGGCGGAGCTGGGGTTGCGCGACCCCTCATTGCGCTTACACCCTCGGGAAAGCAATTTACCCAAGCTCACGCGAAAGCGCTCGCTGATAGTGGTTCTTTTTCCCTCCTTTGTGGGCGATACGAAGGATTCGATCAGCGGGTACTCGATGACGACGTAGACGAGGAGTTCTCGATTGGAGATTTCGTCTTGGCCGGGGGTGAACTCGCAGGCCTCGTCATCATCGAGGCGGCCGCTCGGCTCATTCCCGGTGTACTCGGCAACGAGGAATCGCCGCTGACCGAGAGCTTTGCTGAGGGACTCTTGGAATACCCGCAATACACCAAGCCTCAGGAGTTTTCGGGCGCTAGCGTGCCGCCGGTGCTCCTTTCCGGAGACCATGGCCGAATCGCTTCATGGAGGCTCGCCAAGGCCCTAGAACGCACGCTTGAGCGTCGTCCTGACCTGATAGAAGCTCGCGGCGGGCTCAGTGCTGCCGAAATGGCGCTTCTTCAGCGCTTGGACGAACTAGAAGGTGCTCCAAAAAGCGACTAGAGTGGTTATTCCGCTCTCGAAGCTCGTTTGGCTCCGCAGAGATAAAAAATCTGAGTAAAGGATTCGTCATGCACCCCACCGAGATGATCGATCGCGATTCGCTTCGTCAAGACATTCCGGCATTTTCGCCTGGAGACACCGTCAAGGTTCACGTCCGGGTCGTTGAAGGTAGCCGCGAGCGTGTTCAGGTGTTCCAAGGCATCGTGATTCGGCGCCAAGGCGGCGGAGTGCAAGAGACCTTCACTGTTCGCAAGGTGAGTTTCGGCGTTGGGGTGGAGCGTACCCTTCCGGTGCACTCGCCCATTATCGAAAAGATTGAAGTCGAATCTTACGGTGACGTTCGCCGCGCCAAGTTGTACTACTTGCGCGACTTGCACGGCAAGGCTGCCAAGATCAAGGAGCGCCGCGTCGTCAAGGCCTAGGGCCTGACGGATCTGCGGATCCCATGAGCGAAGAGGATCTGGGCGCCTACGAGGCGAACATTGAACTAGCGCTCGTCACTGAATACAAAGACGTCATCCGACTCTTTTCTCACATCGTGGAGACGGAGCGTCGCTTCTACCTTACGAATGAGGTTGATGTCAGCGTGCATCCAGGAACTAATCCTCCTCTTATCGAAGTACATCTCCGAGACGCTTGGGTCTGGGATATGTACCGACCGGCGCGATTTGTACCCCAAGTCAGAGTCCTGACGACACGTGACGTCAACATTGAGCGCCTCCCGGAGTCCGCCTTTGATGAGGTGCCTGAGCAGTAGGCTTTTGGCGCAAGCGCGCGGTCGTGAGAACGGGGAGAACTATGGCATTACTAGTAGAACGCAAGCATGGAGTGGTGAGCGCTTGCTTTAATCGCCCTGAGGTCAAGAACGCCTTTGACCTCGAGACCCTCGACGAGCTCCGTAGCCTTATCGTCGAGATTGAGTCCAACCCAGAGGATCGTTGCTTGGTGTTGGCAGGAAGTAACGGCGATTTCTGTACCGGTGCTGATGTCGCCTCGCTGCCAAGTAGCGATAAGGGCGAGGCCGCTCAGATGGAGTGGATGCGCCAGGCCCACGAACTGCCTCGCGCTCTGCATCACCTCCGCGTTCCAACTATTGCCAAGGTAAATGGTTTGGCCGTTGGCGCGGGCATGTCCATCGCCATGGGTTGTGACATTGTGGTTGCAACAGAACGCTCTCGTTTCTCTATGATCTTCGCCAAGCGAGCCTTGACCTTAGATTTTGGAGCTTCCTGGCTGCTTCCCCGCCTCGTGGGCCTTGCCAAGGCCAAAGAGTTAGCCCTCACGGGTGACATCATTGATGCCCCTACTGCGCTGCATATTGGCTTGATCGCTCGGATGGTTGGCGTTGATGAGCTCGATGCCGTGGTTGACGAACTCAGCGCTGCGCTCGCGAAGGGACCAACACTGGCACTATCACGGTCGAAGCGACTCATCGATGACGGACAAAACCGTAGTATCGATGACGCCATTACGGCGGAAATTCTGTGCCAGGTAGCGAGTTTGTCGACCGAAGATGCTGCTGAAGCGATGGCGGCGTTTATGGAGAAGCGCGAAGCCAACTATCAGGGTCGCTGATTTTGATCCCCAACGCCTGGGTCGTCGCCGAGACGCTTGCGTGGCGCGATGCACGAGCGAGCGCGAAATGGTGGGCGGAAAAGGGCGCGCAGGCTTTGGCGGTGTGCCAGTTTGTCGAAGGCGATGAAGCGCTCGATCCTCTTGTCGCGCTTGGCGCCTACGAGGGGACCGCAGCCCTCGGCGTGTGCGTCGATATCGATGGGGGACGAGGGGGGCCGGTGGCCGCTCGTGAAATAACAGCCCTGACATATGTAGCCTCCGTCACAGTCTTGGTAATTACCGGTGCCAACCGATCACAGGTCGCTGATCACGCTAAGGCTGCGGCTTCGCTTCTCAGCTCGGAACAAGTGAGCCTCCATTTGGACTCGCTCACCTTGCATGATGCCGCTAATCGACCTCAGCCCCGCAACGCAGTATCGGTAATCGCTTGGTGTGGTGATGAAGCGTGGATGGTAGATCCTCAAGGAGAACAAGCCGTATCGCTGCTCACGATGGCAAACTTCGAAGGGGAACTAACCCCGAACTCGTTGCTCATTATCTGAATGTCGGACTCCGGCAAGAGGAAGCCTCGACAAGGGCTAGCCTTCGAAATCGGAGATGTATCGCTAAACCAAGGAGTAGCCGTGGGATTCCGGATTGAGTCAGACAGTATGGGGGAAATCGAAGTTCCCGATGAAGTGTATTGGGGAGCACAGACTGCTCGCTCGCTTCACCACTTCCCCATTGGTCACGATACGATGCCCGCGCCGCTTGTTCATGCCTTCGGCATCTTGAAGAAGGCATCGGCGCAGGTTAACCGCGATTTAGGAAAACTCGATGAGGCTAAGGCGGCCCTAGTTATTGAGGCCGCCGGCGAGGTAGCAGCCGGCAAGCATGATGACCAATTCCCTCTAAAGATTTGGCAGACCGGTTCTGGTACGCAGACCAATATGAACGTCAACGAAGTCATATCGAACCGGGCGATCGAGATTGCCGGGGGAGTACGAGGATCAAAAGAGCCCGTCCACCCCAATGACCACGTCAATATGTCTCAATCAAGCAACGACACCTTTCCGACCGCGATGCATATTGCGGCGGTTGCCGAGTTGACACATCGACTGATCCCCTCGGTGCGTGCGCTGCGCGACGCTCTAGCGGCCAAGCAGGCCGCGTTCGAAGGAATTACTAAAATCGGTCGCACACACCTCATGGACGCGACCCCACTGACGCTCGGGCAAGAATTCTCTGGCTACGTCAGCCAGCTCGACGCTGATCTTGTTCGTCTCCATCAGGTGATCCCACAACTCTGTGAACTCGCGGCCGGCGGTACCGCCGTGGGCACGGGCCTCAATACCCATCCTGAATTCGGTGAGCGTGTGGCTCAGGCGATTGCTGAGCTCAGCGACCTTCCCTTCATTACTGCGCCCAATAAGTTTGCAGCCCTTGCTGCTCACGATGCACTGGTATTTGCTTCCGGCGCACTGAAGACCTTGGCGGTATCGCTGACCAAAATCGCCGATGACC
>CAIQWC010000004.1 GCA_903875425.1 uncultured Actinomycetes bacterium
ACTTCGGTGCCCCTGGGGTTCTCCGCTGGAACCCTCAAATAGATCCACCACTAAACATGCGTATTACAACAAATATCCGACTTGACAAACCGAGCCTATCGTGGGAAAATACTAGGGCTAATCAGGAGTTTTACAGATATGCACAAGGAGTTATTACAAGCAAAACCGAGCCCAGAATACACCGGCTCACTGCCACAGCGAAGTGGTCAGAGCCACCACGGCTTGAGTCCAGACGACGTGGCGCATCTGGCGCGCTACCTCGGCAAATTGGCCGTCGCATCGGGTTCGAAGGCTCAGACGACCGATCAGGCCTTCACTGGCTACTTCCGAGCGCGCTACAGCCTCGATGATGATGCGGTTCGTGACCTCGAGGGCTACCTCGACTTCCTCCGTCACCACTACGGCATTGAAAGAGGTGCCACCGTCTTTCCAAAACGTGAAGACGTTTCCCCTGCTCAGTCCACGGAACTTCCCCCACCAAAGGAGTTCTCGTGAGCAAGAACCACATTGCGGTCGTGCGTGACCTCGTGCCGCAGCGACCACTCCTTTATGAAGAGGCCCTGCGCTACGCCGAGCTGCAAGCCGACCGGCTCTTGGAACTCGCCAAGATCACCCACCCGGCTGTTCCCGAAAGCGTGGTCACGAACCTGCCTCGCCTCGAGGTCCGGCGCTACACACCATTTCCAACGTCGGGTGCTTCGCACTTTTCTGAAGGTAAATGGCTCATCGCCATCAACGGCGCTGAACCCGAGACCCGCCAGCGTTTCAGTTTGGCCCATGAACTCAAGCACATCATTGACCACGCAGGCTCCGACCTCTACTTCTCGAACTTTCCAAGTCAAGAGCGCGCCCAGATGATTGAACGCATCTGCGACTACTTCGCCGGGTGCTTGCTCATGCCTCGGTGGTGGATAACAGCCGCTCATAACAATGGCACCGACTACGTGCACGACTTGGCGGCGATGTTCGGGGTGAGCCCGAGTGCCATGACCGTTCGCTTAAGCCAGATCGGCATTGCTGGTCCGACCAGGCGTTGTGCGACGAGCCCCGACACGTGGCCCTACCCACGAGCCATGCGTCAACGCCCACGAAGCCACACCAAAGTTCCACAAACGATTCATTAACTAAGGAGGAAGCATGAACAAGACAACGAACAAGGCGAGGGAGGGAGAGCGCCAGACGGCCGTTGTCTACCTCCGGGTCTCGTCCATTGGACAAGTGAATACCGATCGAGATGGCGAAGGCTTCTCAATCGCCGCGCAACGAGACGCCTGCCTGCGAAAAGCCGAGAGCCTCAACGCCGACGTGCTCGAGGTCTACATCGACGCCGGTGAATCGGCTCGAAAAGCCGACCGCCCGCAACTCCAGAACATGCTCGAGCGGCTGAAAGTCCAGCGAGACGCTGATTTCGTCATTGTTCACAAGGTTGACCGCTTGGCGCGCAACCGGGGTGACGACATCGACATCACCCTCATCATTCGCCAAAGCGGCGCTCAGCTCGTCTCG
>CAIQWC010000005.1 GCA_903875425.1 uncultured Actinomycetes bacterium
CATCGATAAGGGGCAGGTAATGCTTCATGTAAGAGTGACGATTGTGTCAATGCCAGCGGAAACCCTGCAGATCTAGCGACGCGCTCTGACGAGAGCTAGTGCGAGAGCCGAAAATCTGATCCTGCCAAATGATGGAGAGGACGAAGCAATCTCATTGCTAGCGCTACCAGATCTTGAAGAATACGGATTGAACCGACTGGTTCTAGGCACACCACCGCTGGCCTTGAAGCCATGCCCTAGGCTGAATTGGTTCTCATACCAACGTGACGAAAGTCGCGAAAGGCTGTTCCATGACCACCAATCGATTCTGGATTGAAACCCTCGGGTGCCCCAAGAATCAGGTCGATTCTGAAAAAATTACCGGTCAGTTACACGAGCAGGGTTACCTTCTCGCTGAGAACCCGGAAGAGGCCGACCTGGTAGTGGTAAACACCTGCGCCTTCATTGAAGCCGCTCGGGAAGAATCAATTGAAACTGTTCTCGGTATGGCCGAAACGAAAGCGCAAGGTGCGCGACTCGTAGTGACGGGTTGCATGGCCGAGCGTTATGGCTCAGAGTTGGCATCGGCAATGCCCGAGATCGATCTGGTAGCCGGCTTTGGCGAAGACCTCACTCAAGTAACTCCCCAGCGCGTGGTGATTACCCTACGAAGCGATACGCGTGCTGAACCCCGGCTTCTCGAGGCGCCTCGGCTCGTGGCCGAAGGTGCGCCATGGAATTATGTCAAGGTGGCTGAAGGCTGTGATCGTCGTTGTGGCTTCTGTGCCATCCCCTCGTTCCGCGGAGATCAGCGTTCGCGAAGCGCGGCATCGGTGATGAACGAGGTTGAAGGGCTTGTCAGCGCGGGGACGAAAGAAATTGTGTTGATCTCTCAAGATCTCGCGAGTTGGGGTCTTGATCGTCGAGCCAGTGGTCTCGAAGGCGCCCTCGACGTGCTCGATGGACCAGCACCTGATCTCCAGCCCCTCGTACATTTGACACGAGCGGTCTCCGAGGTGGCCGAGTGGACGCGACTGCTCTACCTCTACCCCTCAGGACTCACCGAGAACTTGATTGAAGCGGTGCTCGATACTGGTGTTCCCTATTTTGATCTTTCCCTGCAGCACGCAAGTCCGGCATTGCTGCGTCGTATGCGTCGATGGGGAAATGCCGAGAAGTTTCTTGATCGCATTGCTGCTATTCGTGCTTCGGAACCCACTGCCACCTTCCGCTCGTCATTCATCATCGGCTATCCGGGCGAAACCGAAGCCGACCACGATGCACTCTTAGAATTCTTAGACGCGGCCGCGCTGGATTGGGTAGGGTTCTTCCCGTTCTCTAATGAAGACGGTACCTATGCGGCTGATCTTGGAGACCATGTTGCCCCCGAGCTTGTTGCCGAGCGGCTCCGAGAAGTCTCTGAGCGCCAAGATGCCATCACCGAGGCTAAACGCGAAGCGCTGCTTGGCTC
The DNA here is from genome assembly GCA_903875425.1 of uncultured Actinomycetes bacterium. Taxonomy (GTDB): domain Bacteria; phylum Actinomycetota; class Acidimicrobiia; order Acidimicrobiales; family RAAP-2; genus CAIQWC01. Next base: position 1,451 of record CAIQWC010000005.1, read on the forward strand.
AGTGATCAAAGTGTTGGTTGACGATATTGGCGAGGCACGCAGCACGGGTGAAGCCCCGGAAATTGACGGCATTATTGAAGTACCAGAATCCTTAGAAGTCGGTAGCTTCTATGACGTGAGGATTACCCAGACACTCGGCACCGATTTGGTGGCCGAAGCGGTGGGGCAGCGTTGATGAGCCCAAAGACCCAACGCTCCTTTGGCGAAACTGCCATTCTCACCCCGGCAAATCTCATTACCGTTGGCCGACTGGTGGCCACGCCCTATTTCATCTGGCTGATGGTCAATTGGGGGGCGTCGTGGACCACGTTTATTGTTGGCTCCATCGTTGGATTTTCTGATGGGCTCGATGGCCTCGTTGCTCGCCGACAGGGTTCGACGCGTTCAGGAGCATTCCTCGATCCGCTCATCGACAAAGTGGTGGTACTTAGCTGCATGGCCACCTTGGCATGTCTCGATGAGATGTCGTGGATCCCGATCGGTATCATCGCCGCCCGAGAACTGTGGATGAGTTGGTATCGAACGCTTGCTGCCAAGCAGGGTATTTCAATTCCTGCTCGAAAGAACGCCAAGCTAAAAACTGTGCTTCAAGATTTTGCTATTGCGGTAGTTATCTTCCCGCCCACGCACTCGCTGATCTGGTTTCACTCGATCATGATTTGGGCCGCGACAGCGATGACGCTCTATACCGGTCTTGAGTACTACCTCGATGGGCGTCGCATGCAAACACCTACGGAAAAGAGCTAAGCATGCGTGTCGAGGTTGTCGCTGTTGGTACGGAACTACTCCTTGGACAAATTGCGGATACGAATGGTCAGTGGCTCGGTGAACAATTGGCAGCATCGGGAATTGATAGTCACTTCCACCAAGTAGTTGGTGATAACCACGAGCGCATTGTCCAGGCCTTCGAAATCGCGCTGTCACGATCTGACGCAGTTATTGTTTGTGGGGGACTCGGCCCTACGCAAGACGACATTACGCGCGATGCCATTGCCGAAGTTGCGCAACGGCCCCTTGAACTGCAGCAAGATATTTTGGAGCGTATCGAGAAGATGTTTAGCGCTCGGGGTCGAAGCATGTCGGCGAATAATCGTCTCCAAGCAATGGTGCCCAGGGGCGCGACAGTTATCGAGCAAACTCGCGGTACCGCCCCTGGCCTAATCTGTCCCGTCGGAGACAAGGTCATCTATGCCGTTCCCGGAGTGCCCTACGAGATGACGGACATGTTCGAGCGCGCTATCTTGAGCGACCTGCGAGGGCGTATGGCGCACACCCAACACGCAGTGATTCGCTCACGGGTATTGCGAACCTGGGGTACTTCGGAATCGGCACTCGCGGAAGCCGTTGGCCCTCGCTTCGAGGCGCATGAACACTCCGAGACGGGGCTGACGGTTGCGTTTCTTGCCTCAGGTATTGAAGGGATCAAGGTTCGCCTCACCGCTAAGGCCGTTGACGAGGCAGCCGCATCAGCCTTGCTTGACCAAGAAGAGATTGAAGTTCGCAAACTCATTAGTGCTGCATTCGGAGACATCATCTTTGGCGTTGATGATCAGACTATGGAATTTGCCATTGCATCGTTGCTCGCGCAGCGATCTCTCACGATGGCCGTTGCTGAGTCGGTAACGGGTGGTCTTATCGCATCGCGATTAGTGAATGTGTCGGGAGCGTCACAGTGGTTTCGCGGCGGCGTCGTCAGTTACGCCAGTGACGTCAAGTACGACGTCCTTGGTATTGATGAGGGTCCCGTCGTGTCTGAACAAGCCGCGAGACAGATGGCGACGGGTGTTGCCACACTCTTGAAGGCTGATGTGGGTCTTTCGGTGACCGGTGTTGCCGGTCCTGATCCTCAAGACGAGCAGCCCGTTGGGACCGTCTTTGTCGGGGTCGCCATCAAGGGGAGGGAAGCCTTTGCGAGCTCGCTTCACTTACCCGGAGATCGCCCCCGCATACGACAGTATTCAGCGATCTCGGCGCTTGACGCCCTGCGCCGAGCGCTTCAGTCTTAAGGGATCTCGCTATGGCTTTCGACACGGTCATGAGTGTCGATTGGTCGGCGTCCTCCATCCCAAAGCGAGGCAGTGATAGCTGTTGGGTGGCATCTATGCGTCTACGGGGGGCTCGTCGGTGGATGGTTGAGAACCCCGCCACGCGCTTAGCAGCAATGGAGACGATACGGAATGTCATCGACGATGAGATGCGTGCCGGTCGTCGCTGTTTGATCGTCATTGATGTCTCGTTGGGTTTTCCTGCCGGAACAGCCGATGTCCTAGGCCTGAGGTCACGGCCTCGATGGAGAGCAATGTGGCGTGCTTTAGAAAGCCGAAGTACTGATACGCCAGAGAACGTGAATAATCGTATTGCGGTCGCGGACGCACTCAATGTCGAGAGTGGTGTTCGTCTTTTCTGGGGACGTCCGGCCGCGACATCGTTCGATCAGTTTCAGAACGTACCAATTCGAAACCTGGCCGTTCCGGGTTTGGCTGAGAACGCCCTCGCCCCGCTACGACGAAGCGAAGCTCTCGCTGGCGGTGGCGTTCAATCAAATTGGATGCTCGTGGGTCGTGGTGCGGTAGGTGGTCAGGTGCTCACCTGCCTTCCCCACCTCGAGCGCCTTGTCTCTGACCTTGAAGGGGCTATCGCGGTGTGGCCGTTTTGCGGTCTTTCGGATCCGGGCACGCCTGTGGTGTTGGCGGAAACGTGGCACTCCTTGTTTCCTTTTGATGAGCAAGGGTCGTCGTGCCGTGATGAGGCGCAAGTACGGGGTACCGCCGAGGCCTTTCGGGCTCGTAACGCCGGCCTGGGCTCCTACTTCGCGCCACCTTCCTTAGTAGCCCTGAGCAGGGCCGAACAGGGCAGAATCCTGGACGAAGAGGGCTGGACCCTTGGGGTGCTCTGAGTGGGGGGGGGCTTGGTAATAAAGCCAAATACCGCGTTCTATTGCCGTCATCGAGTGTGGCCGACCGTTGTATCTGAGGCCCTGGGAGAAAAAGTAGAGTAAATCCTCGACACGAACAAGTGTTCGATGTAGGGTGAGAAGACCCGGGAAAAGCCCGAGGAATTCGAGCTGATACAGCCTCTCTCTAGGGTGCTCTGAGCAAACCCCAGCGAAGCGAAGGAGACCGAACGCATGGCACAGAATGATGACAAGGGCAAGGCCCTCGATATGGCACTTGGCCAAATTGAAAAGCAATTTGGCAAGGGCTCCATTATGAGGATGGGTGAAAACCTGAACTTAGGTATTGAGTCCATCCCGACGGGTGCGCTCAGCTTGGACTTGGCACTCGGCATCGGTGGTTTGCCCCGTGGCCGTGTCATTGAGATCTATGGACCTGAGTCTTCAGGGAAGACCACCTTGGCAACCCATGTGGTAGCCGAAGCCCAGCGCAACGGTGGTACCTGCGCCTACATCGATGCAGAACATGCCATGGACCCCATCTACGCCGCAGCTATTGGCGTCAACGTCGATGATCTGCTGATCTCGCAGCCCGACACCGGTGAACAGGCCCTCGAGATTACGGACATGTTGATTCGCTCGGGAGCGGTTGATGTCATCGTGATCGACTCGGTGGCCGCGTTAACGCCGAGAGCCGAAATCGAAGGTGAAATGGGTGACAGTCACGTTGGCCTGCAGGCTCGCTTGATGTCACAAGCCCTGCGAAAGATCACCGGTGCCTTGGCGAAGTCAGACACTATCTGTATCTTCATTAACCAGTTGCGCGAGAAGATTGGTGTTATCTACGGCTCGCCTGAGGTCACACCTGGTGGCCGTGCCTTGAAGTTCTACGCTTCTATTCGTCTTGACATCCGTCGAGTAGAACAGATTAAGGACGGTACCGAGATTATCGGTAACCGGACCCGCGTGAAAGTGGTTAAGAACAAGGTGGGTTCTCCTTTCCGTCAAGCTGAATTCGACATCATGTACGGCAAGGGCATTAGTCGCGAAGGCTCCTTACTTGATGTCTCTGTCGATCTTGGTTTGGTCAAAAAGGCTGGTGCTTGGTTCACCTACGAAGGAGAGCAACTCGGCCAGGGTCGCGAAAATGTGAAGAACTACCTGCGCGAGAACCCGCAGTTGATGGCCGAAATTGATCAGCGTCTTCGCGAACAGCTCAAGGGTGATCTTGAAGAAGGTACGGACGAGCAAGCGGCAGAGGTCGACGCAGACGACGCACCGATCAGTCTCGATTAACGAGGCTGCGTAGGGCAGCACCACCCCTGCAGGGATAGCCCTACGCAGGGGTGGTGCTGCTGATCAGATCCTTAGTGACTGCCTGCTGGCGCTGCGGTAATGGACATCGTTGAGGTCGAGGGAAGTAGTTCGACCCAACTACGACCAGGCGCCATGGGAATGATTTGGCCCGCAGTGGTTCGGTACACCGTCGGGCTCGTAATGCTTGCTCGACTCCAGGTTCCGACATATTCCTTACCGTTACGGAAAATTGCGGCCGGACCCGAGGTATTCCAGAGTTTCGCCTGCACCTCCAAGGAACCAAGTCCGTTTTCGACCCACGGACCGTAGGTGACGTTAACGGTTTGGACGATGACGTTGGTGGCTTGGTTCTGGACACCGGTTGTCAGCATGTCTGGTTGGGTGGCGTTGTAGTAGCGCAGCCACGTAGCGGTCTTGGCGTTCCACCTCCACGTCACGTTGGAGTAGGGACTGAAATCAACGTTGGTACTAGAGACCGCGATGCCATGCTTCGGTGGAATAACTGAGTAGGTGTATATGGCTTGGGGTGGAGTCGTGTTCTTGGGTGTCAGTGCTGATACCAGAGCGGTCGAACTGTATGCGTTGTAAGGAGCTTGGCGAGTCGTGGTACGCCAGAAATCCGACGAGGAGTTGCCGAGTTCAATGTCAGGGATGCCCGAGGCCACGATGTTGGCGATTACTGGTGGGATGCCACCAAAGTGTGCGAGGGGAGGGTTACCCAACTGTCCCAAAATACCGATGTCAATTTGTCGTGCGGATCGAATTGGTCCGATCATCGCTGCGGTCTGACACTGATAGACGGCTACGTAGCGCGTGATGATACCTTCAACCGGTTCCTCCACGATGAGGTCGGCCTTGTCCATACCTGTCTGGGGACGGGCATCAGGGTAGTTGTCAATCTTGAAGGCGAGAGCGCCCCGCTGAGAGACCGTGCCCGTCGGCGAAGGTGCGCCCGTTAAGGGGCAGACGGCAGCCGCGGTAGTGGTGGTCGCCGCTGATTGATGAGAGCCCTGGGAGCTTGCGAAGACGACAACCGCGGCAATGATGGCGATGAGCGCCACTGCTGAAGCGGCAATGATCTGGCGCCGTTTTTTGACAGAAGTGGATTTCCTGGCCCTATGGGAGCCTGGTCGTTGAGAGGCGTTACTCACTGTATTTCTCCTAGCGTTGATGTTCTTTCGACCACGCTAAGGCATAGAGCGTGGTCCGTCGGGGCACTAGAGGACAGAATTCGTGGCTAGCGTCTCGGTCGTGGGATTACGTTCTCAAATCAAAGAGATACTCAGAGTGCTTGCGAGCCAAGGCCTCGAGCGTGGGAGAGACCATGTGGCCGCCATCGGATTGATTGGGTGGCGAGATCCCAGAGCTGCAAAGTTCCGCGCCTTTGGCTCCGGGTCGGCCCTGATGTGGCCCACGGGCGTGCGCTACAACGAGCATGCGATCTCGATTGGTGAAGATACCTTGATCGGCCCCAACGTAGTGCTGAGTGCGGGCATGGCGCCAGGCCAAGAACTCCTCAGTGATCGAATCATTGAGATTGGCTCGCGGACCTTGATCGGCCGAGGAAGCCACATCGTTGGCCACTGGCACATTGAGATTGGTGACGATATCCAAACAGGTCCCAACGTCTACATCACCGACCAGAACCACGGCTACCAGGATCTTGATCGCCCCATCGGTGCTCAAGATCCGATCGAGGCGGCAGTCAAGATTGGTTCCGGTAGCTGGTTGGGAGCCAATGTGGTCGTACTACCAGGGAGCGATATTGGCGAGCACTGCGTCGTCGCTGCCGGCGCGGTGGTGCGAGGGGTATTCCCTGATCGTGTCGTGATTGCAGGTGTTCCCGCCAAGGTGGTCCGCCGGTACGTAGCGGGCGAGGGTTGGGGAGCGCCCTGACACCGCACGAGGGCATCTAGCCTTAGACCATGCCAGCAACGCGAGTTCTGCTTACCCTGACCGGCCAAGACCGCCCTGGATTGGCGTCAGCCTTCTTCGCTGGCATCGATCCCTTGGTCGTGTCCATTGTCGATGTTGGCCAGATCACCATTCGTGGCCACCTCGTCGTGTGTGTTGAGGTAGAGGCAGCGGAGGGAGTAAGCCACGCCGACTTCGAATCAGCCTTGGCTCCTGTGACGCAAGACGAAACGGTGAGCGTTGCGATTTCAGTAGCTGAAGATGTGCTCCGTGCCCCATCACGTCGACTCCTCGTTACCGTGTTGGCGATGCACCTTGACGGCAACATACTTCAAGCCTGTTGCGGGGCAATTGCGGACTGCGGCGGGAACATCGAGCGCATTGTTCGGCTCGCAGACTATCCCGTCTTGGCCTATGAGTTTGTTGTGCAGGGTTCAGACCACAGTGACCTTCGGGCGGCAATGACGGCCTTGACGACCCAGTATCCCCTCGACATCGCGGTACAACGTGCAGGGCTTCACCGACGTGCCAAACGACTCATTGTGATGGATGCAGATTCCACCTTGCTACAGGGTGAAGTCATTGATCAGCTGGCCGCTCACGCAGGTCTTGAAAGCCAAGTCGCCGCCATTACGCAAGCCGCTATGGCCGGGGAGTTGGATTTCGCTCGAGCGCTTGAGCAGCGCGTCGCGCTCCTTGAAGGCTTACCAGCGAGTGTTCTCGATGAGGTTCGAGGGGACCTACAACTCATGCCCGGTGCACGTACCCTGCTGCGCACGCTTCGTCGCTTGGGTTACCAAGCCGCAGTTGTTTCAGGAGGTTTTCTTCCCGTGATCGCTCCCCTCATGGACGAACTTGGGATCACGATGGTCGCTGCTAACGGACTAGAAATCGTCGATGGTGTCCTTACTGGCAAGGTCGAAGGCACCATTGTTGATCGAGCGGGGAAGGTGGCGGCCCTGAAAGGCTTCGCCGCCCAAGCCGGGGTGGCCGTCGGCCAAACCGTGGCAATCGGCGATGGCGCTAACGATATTGATATGTTGGGCGCAGCGGGCCTCGGTATTGCCTTTAATGCACGGCCGGTTGTACGCGAAGCGGCTGATACTGCACTATCGGTCCCCTTCCTTGATGCGGTGCTCTTTTTATTGGGTATTTCGCGCGAAGAGATCGAAGCTGCTGACGCCGACTTGGGCTAGCGCGGGATCAGCATTGTTCACTATCGTGCGAGGCACAGCCTAAGAAACAAGCAGGGGAGTTCGTGTGAAACGGTCGCTACTGGTATCCGACTTTTTACAGCGTGCGGCGTGGGTCTATCCCCATCGCCTTGCCGTCATTGATGAGCCGGAGCAAGTTGCTCAGCCCTTCGGCTCCCTTACGTATGCTCAATTCCAAGATCGTGCCAACGGCCTTGCCGCGTACCTCGACGACATCTCGCTGCCGGTCGGCGGTCGTGTGGCCATCGTGAGTCATAATGCTGCTCGTTTCTTGGCGGCCTTCTATGGAGTCTGTGGATCGGGGCGGGTGCTCGTTCCTATTAACTATCGCCTTACCCGCGATGACGTGGCGTACATCGTGGATCACAGCGGGGCTGATGTTTTGTTGGTTGATCCTGAACTCTCCGAACTTGCTCAAAGCCTGGGCCATCCCAACACACACTTGTTGGGTGAGGCGGACGAGGTGATATTCGCTCGCGGTAGAACCCCGAAGCACTGGGACGGTGATGAGGATGCAACCGCCACCATTAACTACACCTCAGGAACCACGGCACGGCCCAAAGGAGTGCAACTGACGCACCGAAACCTATGGATTAATGCGGTTGCCTTTGGCTACCACCTCGGGGTATCTGATCGGGACGTGTATCTCCATACCCTGCCGATGTTCCATGCCAATGGCTGGGGCATCCCCTTCACGATGACAGGAGTGGGCGCTGAACACGTTGTCATTCGAAAGATCGATGGCCTAGAGATTTTGCGCAGGGTCGAGCGTCACGGGGTCACCATGATGAGTGGTGCCCCAGCAGTGATCAATATGGTGCTCGATGCCGCCAAGGAATGGGATGGTCCTATTCCCGGTCGCGATCGAGTTCGCGTCGTAGTGGCTGGTGCCCCTCCACCAACGAAGACCATTGAGTTAGTCGAGACGGTGCTTGGATGGGAGTTCATTCAGATCTATGGCCTTACCGAGACCTCACCCTTGCTTACGATGAACCGCCGACGTGCCGATTGGGATGAGCTCGGTAGCCATGAACGTGCTCGGCGCCTTGGGCGCGCGGGCACTCCGGTCATTGGTACCGAGGTCATGGTCGACGCCGGGGGAGAAGTACTTGCTCGCTCCAATACGGTCATGGCTTCGTACTGGGCACAAGCAAACGAGACCGAAGAGGCACTCGCGGAAGGTTGGTTTCATACCGGCGATGGTGGATTCATCGACGACGATGGCTATCTCATAATTACTGACCGTAAAAAGGACGTCATTATTTCGGGCGGTGAGAATGTTTCATCCATCGAAGTAGAAGATGCGCTTCTGCACCATCCCCATATTCGAGAAGTTGCTGTGATCGCTACCCCTGATGATAAGTGGGGTGAGATGGTTACCGCGCTAATCGTTAGCGATAGTTCGGAGCTCACCACGGAGGAGGTAGACGCCTTCGCAAGAACTCACTTGGCTGGGTATAAAGTCCCTCGAAAGATTGAGTTCAGGCATGAGTTACCACGCACCGCGACCGGTAAATTACAAAAAGCTGCCTTGCGAGAGCCCTACTGGACTGATCACGATCGTAAGATCAACTGACCGTGGCCGATATTCCAAGCATCGAAGAACTACTAGACACGATTGCTCAGTTGCGCAAAGAAAACCATGTACTCAAAGCGGAGATTCAACGGATCAATCGAGTGCGGCATGAGGTGCCACCCCATCACGGCAACTAATGGCGACGAGCTCGAAAGGGTAGTTTCTTCAAGTTGTGAGTTTGGGCCCTAACATCACGGTTGTGACGACGCCGCAGGACAGTGCATTGCGCCCGGCGGTGTGGGCTTGGCGAGCACGGCGACCTGAGCGTGGCTATGAAGCCATGGCGCTCTTGCTAGAGCACGCTGATCTCACGGGGGAAATTCGAGCGGCGGCCTTGGGAAATTTGTCTTGGTTTGCACCGAATCTGGCGGAACTGTTTTCAAGCGTGAGCTTCGCTGCCTTAGTCAAACCGCCTGGCGTACGTGGTTCATGGTTTAATCCCAGCATTGCGACGTCACCTGATGGCGGGACGCTTATCTCGGTTCGGAGTGCGAATTACGAGATAGGTCATGAGGGTAGATACACAATCGATGATCCAGATCGCATCGTTCGATCACAGTGTTACATCGCAGAACTCAATACTGATCTTAAGCTCGAGGATGTTCGAATGGTTAGGGAAGTACCCGGAACGACGACGTTCCCCTTTCCCGTTCGCGGCTATGAGGATCTTCGACTCTTCTATGTTGATGATGAGCTCTTTGCAACTGCCACGGTGCGAGACCGAAATGCTGGTGGAATCTGTCATGTCGCTCTCCTTCGACTCGATCCTTCAGGGCAGGTGAAGCAAGAACATGTCCTTGAGGGCCTGAGTCCAGGGAGATATGAAAAGAACTGGACCGTGCTTGATTCGAAGACACGCTTGGGCCAACAAGCGCGCGATCGAGGAACAATCGCCATGGTCTACACATGGGATCCACTCGTCATTATCGAAGTAGATCCTGATAGCGGAACGGTCACGACGGTGGTTGCTGGCGTGGCTACGGGCTTAGGTCTGAGTGCTCGCGGGGGCTCCGGGGGAGTGGCTGTCGCCGATGGCGTGTTGAGCATCATTCACGAACAAGCGATGCTCGGGAATGGAGCCTTGCGATACCTCCACCGCTTCGTCTTTCTTGATGAACGAACGTTGCGTGTGACGGCGAGTAAGCGGTTTTGTCTGCTTGAGCGAAGTGTTGAGTTTGCCGCTGGCCTCGTAGCCCGAGACCAAGACATATGGATCACATTTGGTACAAATGATGCTTGTTCATGGTTGGCCAAGTTGTCGAGACGCGAGATCCTTCAATCCTTAGGGATTGAGGGTAAGGTGAGCGTGTCACCCACCCCGAGGAGCGCCGATGACCACCCGTAGAGAATCCTTGATGGTACTGGGCTCCCTCGTGGCCGGCGTCGTGGGGGGACTCGTTGCTGGCGAATTAGTAAGCGGCAAAGGTGCGAACGGAACGAACGGTATGAACGGAGCCATGGGCGCTGCTGGTCAAGCCGGAGCGAATGGGGCCCAAGGCGCGGCCGGTGCGTCCGGCCAAGCAGGAGCCGCGGGCCTTAATGGCAAGAACGGTAAATCAGGTGGTCGAGGAGAAACTGGGGCCTCGGGCGTGGGCAGTACTGGCGCAACCGGACCTACGGGTTCAGCCGGACCAACTGGTGCGGTAGGCGCCACCGGTCTTCCTGGTTCATCAACGGGAAGCGGAATTCCAGGACCAACAGGCCCTCAGGGTAATGATGGAGCCACGGGACCCACCGGATATACGGGACCCACCGGGCAAACCGGAGATTTTGGACCCACCGGACCCACCGGTGATATCGGACCGACCGGCCCCCAGGGTGATACCGGCCCGACTGGGTTCTCGCCTGTTTAATAATTCCGACAAGTCATTTTAGATGCCGAGATAGGACTCACGAAGGTGTTACCTCACCAGCCCGGTATTTGTCTTGTCATGATCGTCAAGGACGAGGCAGCGGTTATTGAACGTTGCCTGATGTCGGTGCGAAATCAAATCACGACATGGCGCATCATTGATACCGGCTCCACTGACGGTACCCCGGAGCTTGTTGCAGCCCTCCTCGACGGCATTCCTGGGGTATTGCGTCACGAACCATGGGTTGATTTTGGGCATAACCGAAGTGAATTAGTTGCGTGGGCTCAAGGATCGGCCCAATGGCTCTTGTTGTTCGATGCCGATCATGAAGCTGAGTTCGGGGAACAATTCGCGATGACACTTAATGATTTCGAAGCGGATCAAGCCTTAGTGGCCGTTCGCGAGACGGTGCATTATCGGATGCCGTACCTAGTACGCGGTGATAAAGCGTGGAAGTATCAAGGCCGGACCCATGAATACCTGACGAGTAGCGAACCATACAAGACAGCCTGGTTCGATCAACTAGTGGTTATCCACCACGGCGATGGTGGTTCTAAAGCCGACAAGGTTTCGAGGGATATTAAGTTGCTGTCGCGTGATTTACTCGATGACCCTTCAAATCCTCGAACCCATTTCTACCTTGCGCAGTCGCTTCGCGATTCGGGGGATCTTCACGGTGCTATCGACCACTACCTGCAGCGCATCGAACTCGGGGGCTGGGAAGAAGAGTGCTTCTTTTCGCAATACCAAGTCGGACTCTTGCAGTCCAAGCTTGGTCTGCCGGCGGCGACTGCATCACTTCTGAGTGCTTGGAATATTCGACCACATCGAGCCGAGCCGATGTATCAGTTGGCTCGCTTAGCACGACTCGGTCGTCGCCACCACGAAGCATGGCTGTTTTCAAACGCTGCTTGTGCGCTGCCTTTCCCTGGAGAGGATCAACTCTTCGTCGAAGGTTGGATCTATGAGTGGGGGTCGACCTTCGAGCGTTGTGACGCTTCGTGGCGGATTGGTGATTACGAGCTCTCACGAGAACTAGCGACATCGCTACTTCATGAGAACGGTCTTCCCGAGGACCACCGTGCTCACCTCAATCTTATTTTGGCCAGTATCGAAGAAAACCCGTCGCCTCGCTAGATCGCTTCGGGCTCGCTAGCACGACGGCGACGGCGATGACGCGCGGGTGCAAGCCTTACCATCGCGTTGTAGGTGACGATGGCGATAGCAAAGTGCATGAGTACCAAAATAAATACCGCAGATACCGAATTACCTTTTATGAGTAGGTAGAGGTCGGGGAGCAGAAGGACCGCGGTAACCACGATTGCGAGACGGAAGTAGAGCCATCGAGGATGTACGCAGATACGCGCGATAATTGGCCAGCCGATCCCAGCGAAGATAACCCCGATGATCGTGAGCTTCGAGTACGAGGAAAAATGGAAGTGTTCATAATTCTTGGTTGAGGGAAAGATTGCCTTACCGATTGCTACTAAGAGCGCATCAGCAATCAGTGAACCAACTATTGCTATCAGGGTCGCGATGGCTACGGCAGCGGTCTTGGGTGGGCGGTGCTGCGGCTTGAAATCAATTTGTGCGTAGTCAAAGAGTCGCTGAATGAGATCCACGGAGGTGCCTTCTTACTCTCGGTTAAGCCCCTAAATCTAGCGTGTGGCTATGGTTCTTTGACTCTTGAGAAGTGAAGTCAGCGTGTGGAAGGGTTACTCGCTGTGTATCGGCGACAATTGCGGCGGGGGTCTCTTCAAGGGCCGCCATTATGGCGGTCGCTAACGAACGTGCTGATACTGCATCCATTTCGAGAGCGACGCGAGCATGAGGGCCTTGTAAGGGATTCATCACATCGATCATCACAGCGTGGCCACTGGGGAAGTGGACGGGGTGGTCAACGTAAATGGAAGCCTGATTGAGATGGTGCCATCCCTGTGCTGTCTTGCCACTGGCATCGATGGCGACAATGGTGGTCTGGTAGGTACACATGGAAGCCTCGCTCAGCTAATGGTTCGTTGAAGAAAGGACAGGATGCGATCCCACGCTTGCCCGACGACCTCGGGTCGGTAGGAGGGACGGTCAGCGGCGAAAAAGGCGTGACCCGCATCCTCGTAGGTATGGAATTCGAAGTTCTTGTTGGCCTCGATTAAGGCTGCCTCAAAGATACCGGTTTGCTCGACCGAGGGATAACTGTCCTCGGCGCCGAAGAGACCAAGGATGGGGCATTGCAACTGTGGGATCTCAGAAAGTAGTGACGTGGCGCGCAGGGCTGAGTCAGCCGGTGAATCGATAACGACGTAGGCCCCGTAGCAGTCAATGGTTCCTTGAAGGGGAAGTCGACAGCCTACAAGAACGGCTTGGCGACCTCCCGAGCAAAACCCGATTGCGGCTACCTTTGCGTTGCTGTTTGGTAGTGAGACAAGATATTGCTGAGCGCCCGAGACATCGCCGACGAGTTGTTCATCGGGGATACCACCTTGCACTCGGGCGAGCGCTGCGGCATCGTCGGGATCAGAGCCGGGAGCGATGCGGTGGTACAAGTTGGGCATGAGCGCTGCGTAGCCAGCGGCGGCGAAGCGACGGGTTATTTCTTTGGTGGACTCGTCATAGCCGGGAAGGTGGTGAATGACCACAATCGAACCAAACGTTGTCCCGCTGGTAGGGACGGCGAGATAGCCCTCTATGAGATCGCCGTGGTGGCCGGTATAAGAAATAGTCTCGGCGGTGAGGTTATGAGTCATGACTTCCTTTTCCTTCTTCGGAGGTACTTTAAATGTTACGAGGACAAGGTCAGGTCCCAGGGCATAGGCGGATGACAGGGAACTGCACTGATACCGTCATCGTGTGGCTTTTTCTATGAGTTGTGCTCGGCGCATCGTCGCTATCTCCGGATTTCTCAGCGCTACGGTCTTCCTCTCTACCGCTGCCGTAACGGGTATTTCTGGAGCGTCGGAGCAGGCAACACCAACGACAACACCAACGACAACATCAACATCAACATCAACCACCACAACCACAACGACGCCGTGCCCTAACACGCCGGTGGGCGTCCCAAAGCCGCTTCCTGTCGCGACGAAGCAAGTAATCATTGTCACCACGGCCAGAGCGCAGAACAATAGTGGCGTCCTGACGGCGTATAGCCGAATTGGGTCGTGCTGGACTCGCTGGAAACAGGGGGTACGAGCCGATTTGGGTATTGCTGGATTGGCACTGCATAAGCATGAATCTGACGGTAAAACTCCAGAGGGAATCTTCTCGCTCGGGAGCACCGTTTACGGTGTTAGATCCCGTATCAGTAGCATGCTTGGCTACCACCACGTCGTCTGTGGAGACTGGTGGGATGAGCAAACGGGTACGGCTCAGTACAACCAATTTGTACACGTAGCCTGTGGTTCACAACCCCCCTTCGGTGGTAGCTCCGAACCGCTGTGGGCTATTACACCTCAGTACGATTACTTCCTCGCTATAAAGTACAACGCCTCTCCGATTCGCCAAGGTCTAGGTTCCGCGATCTTCCTTCACGTTTCGGTGGGAGCACCGACTGCCGGTTGCGTTGCGATTAGTGAATCATCACTTACTCAGATCATCACATGGCTTAATCCCAAAGCACATCCAATGATTGTGATTACGACGACAAGTGAGTTACCCCAGTGGTAATGCTCCCTTCGTCCCGAAGACGCCTCCGTCGAGATAGCACCATTCGAGGGTACCGAGTACTCGTGGTTGGAGTGTATCTGAGCGATGTTGAGCACCTGGCCGTCTCGATTACCAATGAACTGCGGTCAACGAAGCTCCTTGACCTCACGGTTGCTTGGGCCGCGGTTGGTAAAGCCGGCGTAGACGCTGAATTGGGAGACTGCACACCGGTAGTACGGCATCATCAAACCGACAAATTCCAACTCGTGAACGAGGTGCTCGCGGGATTCAATCTTGATGACTTTGATGTGTTGGTGGTCACCGACGACGATGTGACCATGGAACCAGGCTGGCTCGATGCTTACCTTGGTTATCAAGCGGTAACTGGTTTGTCGCTCGCACAGCCCGCTCGGACTGGAGCGAGCGATATTAGTCACGCCATCACAGTCCAGGTTGTAGGTACGGAGGTGAGGGAAACGCGCTTTGTCGAAGTGGGCCCCGTATTTTCTCTCGACCGTCGAGCTATTAGCCTGCTCACCCCGTTTGATGAAGCCTGGCCAATGGGATGGGGTCTTGACGTCGCGTGGTCACGCCAGATTGCACAGGCGAAGCTACACATGGGCATTATCGACGCAACGCCGGTAGTTCATAATTTTCGTAAATCGGCTGCCCACTACGACTGGCGTGAAACAGACGAGGCCATGAAGGCCTTGCTGGCTGAACGCAATCTTGGCAATCTAGAAGACACCATGGAAGTGCTTCGTCATTACCGAAACGGTGTGTGGCGTACGTCACGAAGTGCTCGGTGATCAGTCCAATCTCAACAAGCATGAGGAGCACACCGTTTCCTGATTCAATGTGGTGAGTGATCATGAACGGTGGCAAGCAATCGCATCCCTGGACTCCGAGCGCACGCTATTGCGTGGCGGGTGTTCTCGTTACGCTTCCGACGGTCGTGGCTGCAGCAATCTGGCCGCAGTTCATCGGAATTTCCTGGTTCTTTGGCATGTGGGCCAGCTTGTACTTGATGCTTAAAGGTGATCACCTCGTGGTACTCGCAGCGAAGTGTCTTGGGGTGGCAGTACTTGGGATGGGAGCTTCTCTCCTCCACCCCTATCCCTTCCTTGGCGGTCTTTTCGTGGCGGTGGTGGCGGGAGCGGCTGCGTGCGCTATTCGTTGGGGTACCAACAGCGCCTACCGAATTATCTCAATTGTGGTTTCGCTAACCGTTGTGGCACCCGCTGTTCAATTCCACAGTCTTTCGCGGTTTACCAATACCGCCTGGATCGGCCTGATGATGGTCGCCGGATCTCTTTGGACGGTGCTGTGTTGGAAGCTTGTCTTGGGTGGTCATATTCCGAATGTAAAACAACGCCCCGCGAGTCGCAGAACGACCGCTTCGTTTGCGCTTGTCGTGGGCATTGCGATGGGTTTGACGACGTGGGTGATTTTGACCTGGTGGCCCGAATACGTCGCTGGATGGACCATGATTACCGTGATCGTCATTATCCAAGCTGATCAAACTGAGACCCTCTCCCTTGGGGAGAAACGCATTGCCGGAACGCTTGTGGGGCTAGCGATAGCGTTACTTTTGTCGCCCATCGCTAACTATGCGATCCTTGCCACCGCATTTGGAACCTTGCTCTTTCTCTATGCCTACTGGTGGCTTATCGTGGCCAAGCGTTCGTATCGGGTCTCCGTAGCACTCTTGACCTCAGCAGTCGTCATTCTCGACTCTCCCCCAGCGCATGTCGATCTCATCGCCTTGGACCGACTGGTTTTTACACTTGTTGGGGTAGCGGTCGCCTTGCTTTCGGTTGGGATTATTCACTGGCTCATCCGAAATGAACCCAAATCGGAGATTGCTTCTTCTTGAGAAGCTACGGTTCGCGTCTAGCGAACGAGTGGCTTGTACTTCAGCCGGTGGGGCTGGTCCGCACTAATGCCTAAACGCTTGCGTCGGTTGGCTTCATAATCAGAGAAGTTACCTTCGAACCAAACGACGTTCGCCTCATCTTCAAAGGCAAGGACGTGGGTCGCGATACGGTCAAGGAACCAGCGATCGTGACTGATCACCACCGCACAACCGGGAAATTCAAGAAGCGAATCTTCAAGCGCCCGTAACGTGTCGACGTCTAGGTCGTTCGTTGGTTCGTCGAGAAGTAATACGTTGCCGCCTTGAGTGAGGACCTTGGCGAGCTGCACACGGTTGCGTTCACCGCCGGAGAGTTGGCCAACAATCTTTTGTTGGTCGGAACCTTTGAAGCCAAAACTTGCTACGTAGGCTCGGGCATTGATCTCTCGATGGCCCACCACAATGATGTCGTGGCCGCCACTGATCTCTTCGTAGACGCTTGCTTTCGGGTCGAGTCCGCCACGGTCTTGATCAACGTAAGCCAAGGAGACGGTATCCCCAATCGTGAGGCTTCCCCCATCGAGCGACTCGATGCCAGCCATCATCTTGAACAATGTTGACTTACCCGCGCCGTTAGGGCCGACGATGCCAACAATGCCACCGGGGGGCAGCAAGAATGACAAGCCATCAAGGAGGAGGCGGTCGCCAAAGCCTTTGACGATTTCGTGCGCGTTGATGACCTGGTCGCCGAGTCGAGGACCGGGCGGAATGGCAATTTCGAGTCGATCGGGTCGACGATCCGACGCTTCGGCTTCGGCCGCGAGTTGGGCGAAGGCGGTGACTCGAGCTTTACCCTTCGATTGGCGAGCTTTTGGGGACATCTGAATCCACTCAAGTTCGCGTTCAAGGGCAGCTTGACGAGACTTATCAGCCTTTTCTTCGGCGGCCAAGCGGGCCTGCTTTTGTTGCAGCCATGAGGAGTAGTTACCCTCCCAGGGGATGCCGGCTCCACGGTCGAGCTCCAAGATCCAACCTGCCACGTTATCGAGGAAGTCGCGATCGTGAGTAATGGCGACAACGGTGCCGGGATAATCCTTCAAGGTGCGCTCCAGCCACGCAACTGATTCGGCGTCGAGGTGGTTAGTGGGCTCATCAAGTAAAAGCAGGTCAGGCTTCGAGAGGAGGAGGCGACAAAGAGCAACGCGACGGCGCTCACCCCCAGAGAGTGTGCTTACGTTGGCGTCACCAGGAGGTAGCCGAAGTGCGTCCATGGCGATGTCAAGCGAGCGTTGTAAATCCCAAGCGCCGAGTGCATCAATCTTTTCTGTTAGCGCACCTTGTTCTTCGATCAGCGCATCAAAGTCAGCGTCTGGTTCTGCGAACGCGGCGCTGACTTCAGCGAAGCGGGCGAGTAGATCACGAGCTTCGCCCATACCGTCGGCCACATTGCCAGCTACATCTTTCGTAGCGTCAAGCTCTGGTTCTTGGGCGAGGTATCCCACGCTAAAGCCGGGGGTGAGTCGGGCCTCACCAGTGAAGCCGTCATCGAGGCCGGCCATAATCCGTATCAGCGAAGACTTACCCGAGCCATTGTCACCAATGATGCCGATCTTGGCTCCGGGAAAGAAAGAAAGGTTGATGCCTTTCAAAACTTCTCGGTCCGGTGGGTAGAAGCGGCGTAGGTCGCGCATGGTGAAGATGAATTGAGCTGCCATATTTCTATTCTCTACCATGGGTGCTCGAAGTGTTCACCACGGCGGGGACGGGGTATCTCCGCCAGCATGATGACTTAGCGCTTTTGACGCACCTCATCCCATCCCGCATGAACATGAGCGCGCATGGTGGCCTCAGCCCATGTCATGTCCTGAGCTCGGAGCGCGCTAATGAGATCTCGATGTTGCGAAATACTTCGGCGCAGACTGTCGGGCTGGTAGTAGGAGAAGGTTCTCCGAACCAGGGGAGTTTGGATAATGGAGCCAACGACGGAACAGAGCAGCTCATTGCCTGACGCGTTGAGGACTGCTTTATGAAACAGGTTGTTTAACTCGGTGATGACTGCCAATTCAGGCTTGTCGCTGATGATTTGCTTTTCCATGTCATCGGTAATGGCAGTCAGGTACGAGAGATCAGCGTGACCTCGTTGTGCCGCCTGGGCGGCACCTAGGGGCTCGAGAACCGAGCGAAGGCTAAAAATATCGTCGAGGTCCTTGCTCGACCAACGGTGGACTTGAACGCCTCGGTTGTGTTCGTGCGATACCAAGCCCTCCGAGGTGAGACGGCGGAGCGCTTCTCGGACGGGCGTGCGGCTGACCCCTGTTACTTCAGCGAGCTCTCCCTCTCGTAACCACTGGCCGGCTGTGAGTTGGCCCGACAAGATTTGCTCCCGGATCACTCGGTAGGCATGCTCCGCGGCGTAGCCGCTAGTAGGAGAAGGGTTGTTCTGGACCACCATGGCTGAAACCTAGCAGGGCCTGAATCCAAGGTTCCATACAATGTGGTGAGATTCCAATTGATTTTGTTGCTAAATGTCACTATGGTCAGCGTGGCCAAGGCGTGGGTCGTCGAGGTCGGTCCTTTTGTATGCGAAAGCGGGGAATAGTGGCAGAGCAGCAGGCACTTCCATTGGATGATGTCCGAGTTATTGAAATGGGCCAGCTCTTGGCTGGACCATTTTGTGGGCAGTTGCTTGGTGACTTTGGTGCTGACGTAATCAAGGTTGAAGATCCTGAAAAAGGCGATCCCATGCGCGAATGGGGTCGCGAAAAGCCCTACGGGATCTCCTTGTGGTGGCCGGTGGTGGCCCGTAATAAGAAGTCAGTGACCCTTAACCTGAGGACTCCTGAAGGCCAAGACGTTATTCGCCAACTCGTTGCAAAGTCCGATGTACTCCTAGAGAACTTTCGACCCGGCACGCTTGAGCGCTGGGGTCTTTCCCCTGAAGAGCTTTGGAAGATCAACCCCAAACTGGTTATTACTCGTGTAACAGGCTTTGGACAAAACGGTCCCTACAGCTCGCAAGCTGGCTACGGTTCGATTGGCGAGGCCATGGGTGGCATTCGCTACGTTACGGGTGATCCCAGTAATCCACCTTCTCGAGCTGGGGTGTCACTTGGTGACTCCCTGGCGGCGACCTTTGCTTGTCTGGGTACTCTGGTGGCGATTCACCAGGTGCAGCGGAGTGGCAAGGGGCAAATTGTTGACTCCGCCATTTACGAAGCGGTGCTTGCCCTGATGGAATCGATGATCCCTGAATGGGAAATCGCTCAGTATCAACGCGAACGCACGGGCTCGACGCTCCCCAACGTTTCACCAAGCAACGTGTACCCGACCAAGGACAACGAGATGATTCTGATTGCCGGGAACGGTGACGCGGTATTCCGTCGCCTAGCCGCCGCCATGGGTCAGCCAGAACTTGCCGACGGAGAGCGTTACGGCACGCACGCCGCGCGCGGTAGGGCAATGGAAGAACTTGACGACTTGATTGCCGCGTGGACCGTCACCTTAGAAGCCGAAGAACTTCTCGCGCTGATGAGTGAGTCGGGTGTTCCGGCAGGTCGTATTTACAAAGCAGCCGACATGGTCGCCGATCCGCACTTTAAAGCTCGTGAGGCGATTATCCGCCTCGCACACCCAGAATTGGGGCAATTCCCCATGCACGGTGTCTTCCCGAAACTCTCTGCTACCCCAGGTTCGGTGCGCAGTTTGGGGCCCGAGTTGGGACAGCACAATAAGGAAATCTACGAAGGAATCCTGGGTATCGCCGCTGACAAGTTGTCAGCAATGAGCTCAGCCGGAATCATTTAAGGAGCAAGAATGGCGTATCGACTAGGCGTTGACGTTGGTGGAACGTTCACCGACATTTTGTTGGTGAATGAGGAGAGTGGCGAGACCTATCGCGCCAAAACGTCCTCGACACCAGAGGACCAATCCATTGGTGTTCTTCGCGGTATCGAGCAAGCGTGCCAAAAGGCTGGCATTAGTTTGAGCGAAGTTAGTGACGTTCTTCACGGCACTACGGTCGCGACAAACGCGATTCTCGAAGGTAAGGGTGCTCGCGTGGGCTTGGTGACGACGCAGGGTTTCCGCCAAGTCCTACAGATCGCACGGTCCTTCGTTCCAGGTGGCTTGGCTGGATGGATTATTTGGCCTAAGCCCGACACCCTTGCCGCATTGGAAGACACGGTCGAAGTTAAAGAGCGCATAAGCAGCCACGGTGAGGTACTCACGGTTCTTGACGAAGACGATGTGAGAAAGCAACTTCAAAAGCTTAAGCGTCAAGGTATCGAGGCACTCAGTGTCAGCCTGATTAACTCGTACGCCAATGCTGCGCACGAAGAACGCATTGCCGAGATCGCCGCCAAAGAACTCCCTGGCGTCATCATCTCGCTTTCATCTGCGGTGCTTCCTGAACTACGCGAATATGAGCGCACGATCACAACCGTGGCAAATGCCTACGTACAACCTCAGGTTGACTTGTACATGCGTCACCTCGAGAGTCAACTGTCAGATGCTGGCGTCAACGGGAAGCTCTTCATCTTGAAGAGTGACGGAGGCCTCATTTCAGCTCGTACGGCCGCGGACAACCCCGTGTCGGTCATGATGTCGGGTCCTGCCGGTGGTGTTATTGGCGCTGCGTGGGTTGCCGAACAAGCGGGCTTCAAGGACTTCCTTACCTTCGACATGGGCGGTACCTCTACGGATGTCGCACTCGTCCAAGACCTCACGCCTCGTATCGGTCGAGAGACGACGGTCGGCGACGTAACGGTTCGTGCGACATCGGTTGACGTTCGCACCGTTGGCGCAGGTGGTGGCTCCATTGCCCACGTTCCCGCTTTGACCCAAGCGCTTCGCGTTGGCCCTCAAAGTGCTGGTGCTTCGCCGGGGCCAGCGGCCTATGGCAAGGGTGGCACGGAACCCTCGGTGACTGACGCCAACGTGGTACTCGGTTACCTACCCACTGAACTCGCTGGCGGAGAAATAGCCTTGGACAAAGAGGCTGCTCGGGCAGCCGTGCAGACGATTGGCGATTCCACCGGTTTGGGATCCGCTGAAGCTGCGGCGGCGGGCATTATCGACATCGTGAACGAAAACATGTTCGGTGCGCTGCGTCTCGTCTCCGTGCAGCAGGGCTTCGACCCTCGCGACTTCGCACTCGTCGCCTTCGGTGGCGCTGGACCCTTGCACGCGAATGCCTTGGGTAAGTTGACCGGTGCTTGGCCGGTCATCATCCCGCCGTCACCGGGCGTACTCTGCGCCTACGGTGACGCGACGACGAGTTTGCGCGACGAGTCAGCTCGGACCTTGGTTCGAGGGTTCAACTCTTTGACCGACGATTCACTCTTGGCAGTATTCACGGAACTCGCCACGAGTGCTCGTGCTTCGCTGATTGCGGAAGGTATCACCGAGGCCGATCACACGGTCGTGTATTCAGCCGACGTTCGGTACCACGGTCAAGGCTTTGAGATCCCGATCAATGTTGATATCGCCGCATTCGATGGAAAGGGCGGCGGACTCGACGCGCTGCGGGGAGCCTTTGACACGGAGCACGAACGGCTCTTCTCGTTCTTGCTGAGTAACAACGAGCATGAACTTGTCACCGTGCGCGCTACGGTCAGCGGTCCCCGGCCAGGTGTGGCTTCGGTCACGTTGGCACAAGGCGGCGTCGACGCTTCGAGCGCCCTGCGATCAACAACCAGTATTTGGGTTGAGGGTAAGTCCGTGGAGGCCAAGGTGTATGACCGTGACCTCTTACTCGCGGGCAACGTGGTTGAAGGACCCGCCATCGTCACCGAGATGGACTCGACAACCCTGATTCTTCCCGACCATGCAGCAACGGTTCACGAGAGTGGCAGTTTGCTTATCCGACCCGTTGGCCACAACTAACCCAGAAGAGGTTCATCATCATGGCAAGCATTATTGAAACCGCAACCGGTACGCTCAAGAAGGTTGACGTTGACGTCGTCACCCTTGACCTTGTTGAGAACGCCCTTCGACACGCACGCTACGAAATGGACGAGGTGCTCTTCCGCACGGCACTCTCGCCAGGTATTCGTGAGCAGCACGACGAATTCCCCCTGATCGGTGACCCTGAGGGCAAGATGGTGGTCGGCCAATTTGGTCTCTCCATCCCTGACTTCCTCAGTCACTTTGAGGGGACCGTTGAAGAGGGGGATGTCCTTCTCACCTCTGACCCCTATGCCTGTGGTGCCGCGATCAGCCATGCCAACGACTGGCTCGTGGTGCTGCCGATCTTCTTTGAAGGTCGCGTGGTGGGCTGGGCGTCAATGTTTGGTCACATGTCTGACGTGGGCGGCAAGACGCCAGCGTCGATGCCTACTGATGCCAAGACCATCTTCGAAGAAGGTGTGGTTATCCCTCCCTTCAAGCTTTACCGCAAGGGCGAACTCTCAGAAGATGCTTTGAACATCATCTTGAATCAGGTTCGTAAGCCTGACTGGAACCGCGCTGACCTCAATGGGCTGGTAGCAGCCTGTCGCACCGCTGCCCGTAGAGTCCAAGAGATCTGCCAACGCTTTGGTGCTGACACCTACGTGTCGGCCCTCGATGCCTTGATGGACCGGAACTACCGAGCCATGAAAGCACTACTCGCCATCGTCTTCAAAGAGGGCGAAACCCTTTCGTTCACTGACTACATCTGCGATGATGGCGTGGGCTACGGTCCCTACGAGCTGAAGTTGAGTTTGACCCGCGTTGGTGACAAGGTCACCTTGGACTTCTCG
>CAIQWC010000006.1 GCA_903875425.1 uncultured Actinomycetes bacterium
CCCATCACGGAAATTCTGAATCAGTCGTAGCATGCTCGGCCGGAAACCATGGCTTAGGTATTGCCTATGCGTCGCAGTACTTTGATATTCCTGCCACCATCGTCGTGCCTACGACGGCTTCTGTGGCCAAAGTTGAAAAGCTTCGTAGCTATGCCATTGAGTTGGTCTTGCATGGGGACAACTATGACGAGGCAGAAGGCTTCGCAATGGATCTCGCTACTCAGCGAGGCGCGAGATTTATCTCGCCCTACAACAATGCATGGGTGATCGCTGGACAAGCGACAGCTGCCACAGAAACGATTGCTCAATTACCTGAGCTTGGAACCTTCATTGTTGCAGTCGGTGGTGGTGGATTACTAAGCGGGAGTGGCCTTGCGCTTCGTGACAGCCAGGCCGTAGCCCTTGGTGTTCAGGTTGAACAGAACGCAGCCTTTGCCAGTTTGCTCCGGGGAGATAGGGTCCCTTTCCTAGAAAGCACCATCGCGGATGGCTGTGCCGGCGGCATTGAGACCGATGCGATCACGCTAGATATCGCGCGTGACCTCGGTCTCGAGATCGCCCTCGTGAGTGAAGAAGAAACTATTGCTGCTCTCGTAGCAACGTATCGAGAACTCGGCCTCGTTGTGGAAGGTTCAGCAGCAGTTGCTATTGCCCTGGCTATCAAACAAGCACGAAGACTTCGAGAGCCAGTTGCAGTGCTTCTCTGTGGTACGAACATTGACCCGGCGCTCCACGCATCACTTATCGCTTCTTGTTAGAACAGGGTTGTTGGCTCCTCAGGTAACGCAATTGCTTGATCGATGAGCTCAGGTCCATCGTTCTTCACGTTGCCAACCTTTGGGTCCACGGGATGCGAAACCAAAGTCCCCAATTGGGCTGGGACTAAGAGGTCAGCGATGGCATCTTGTACTTCTTCCTTGTCGTCGAGCCATAGATCAAAACTTGCCTGCTCCAAGATCACCGGCATACGGTGGTGGATGGAGGACATGTCAGCGTTGGCCTCTGTCGTGATGATGGTGGCTGAGTGGATGGGCGGGCTCTCGGGGTTGGCCGGATCTCGCCAGGTCTCAAAGAGACCGGCAAAAGCCAGCATGGTTTCATCGCTCCGACTGAAGTAGTGGGGCTGAGGTTTTACTCTCGATCGGTCCCACTCGTAGAAACCATCGACAGGCACGATGAGGCGGTGCGACCTGTACGCACCTCTAAATGAGGGCTTGGTGGCTACCGTCTCAGCGCGAGCATTAAAGGTCTTAGATCCAAAGGAAAGATCGTTCGCCCAGGCGGGGATGAGGCCCCAACGGTATCGATCAAGCACGCGGCCGTGCTCACCACTTGAGATCCCATTAATGCGGCGTGTAGGGCCAAGATTCCAACTGGGCTGTCCTATTGGGTCAACGTCGTGAGCCAGAGCTGCGTCAAAGAGTGCGGCAACGCGTGCTGGTTGCGTAGCAATGACGAGGCGGCCGCACATAGCTAACTATCTAAGGCTTCGATCAAGAGAGAGATACCTGACTGAAGCGTGATCATGTCGTAGTGGTCTTCTTGACTCAAGTTATCTCGGTCTTCTGCAGTCACGATGGCATGTTCGGCCGAGAAGGCTGCGAGGATGAGTTGGAACGCACGGATCCACTCTTCGGCGTCGTCTTCACTGAGATGTTCATCAAGATGCGTCGTGATGAAACGACCCAAGGATCCTTCAACGGTCATCTGGCGTTGGAGTTGGGTGAGGGGGTCATCGTGATCGACGGTGGGATCGATGGGGCCAAGCAGGCGCAGGTGGGTACTGGTGGAAACATCAAGGGCGTCTCCAGCCGTCTTGCGTGCAGCATTGGCTAACCATTCACGCAAGGTGAGGGGAATGTCGACGATGATGCGATCCGCTACGCGACGGAAGGGCTCGCTCATTGGCTTCTCTGGATGGTTGCACCGAGCGCGTAGCTGTGGAGGGCTACGCAATACGCCGAGGCAGTTTCTTTGTCTCCACTCCACACAACGGATCTACCTTCGTGGTGCACCTGCATGGTGAGGCGTTCGGCTTTGGCGGTGTCGTAGTTGAAGACCTGTTTGATGACGCGCACCACGAGTGAGATCAAGCTCACGGGGTCGTCCCACAAGATGACCTCCCAGGGGACGTCAAGGGTGGTGTCAGTGCGATCGAGGAGATCGGTGCCGAACTCGGTCATGGGGTCTTTCTTTAAAAATCGTTGAAATTACTGCTCCTAGTGTGCCACCCTTCTTCCCATTGGCGGCTGAAGCACCCCTTGGTTAGCATCGAACATATGTTCGCTTTATCGCAAGACCCTGACCGCTCCTTCCATAGACCCCCCGTACCAACTGCCCTACGAGACCTAGTCCGGCCTGTCGTTGCTGCAGCATCGCGTACCTTGCCGGTGGCTGATTCGATTACGTCGCTACTCCCACGTGGGGTACTTCGCCGAGGCTCGGTAAGTGTCGTGACTGGCGCTCCAGGCTCAGGAGCGGTGTCCCTCGCACTCGCGTTGGCTTCTGAAGCTTCAGCCCAAGGACACTGGTGTGGCGTTGTTGGAATCAGCGATCCAGGCGCCACGGCCATGAGCGAAGCCGGTATGGATTTACGTCGTGTGCTCTTCACTGCGGAACCTTCGAAGCGCTGGCTCGACGTCACTGCTGAGTTACTTGATGGGGTAGAGATTCTCATTGTGCACGTGAGTGCGTCGGTTCCCTTCTCAGCAGCGCGACGCTTGAGTGCGCGTGCCCGGGAACGTCGTGCTGCGCTCATTATCGTTACTGAAGATCGTCAATACTGGCCGATGCCAGCAGACCTTGGTCTGAGCATCCGCTCAAGTGTATGGATGGGTATTGGGCGAGGTGACGGCCATCTCCGTGCACGTCGTCTCGAACTTGAAGTTGCTGCTCGGGGAGAACATCTCCGGCTGGTTTCTCTTTGGATCCCTGCTCAGAGTGGAGAGACGCTTCTAGCCCATGGCCGTGGTGATGCTTGAGCGCACCATGGTTCTGTGGGTACCTGAACTCTCCCAGGGGGGCGGAGACGTCGCTGCGCTGCGTAGCTTTGCAGCCTTACTGGAGATCGTCCTTCTTCGCTGCCCCTTTGTGGAGCCACTTCGCCTGGGTCTGATGGCTTTACCAGTTCGATCTGTGGCACGATTTTTTGGAGGAGAGCTCGCGGTATGTGAACTTCTACGCAAAGACCTTGCCCCTTTACTTGACGCTAACCAACAGAGTTTGCGTATTGGTATTGCCGATGGTTGCTTCGCAGCGGTACTCGCTGCCCGTAGTGAAGCACTCGTCGCCGTCGGGGAGACGACAGAATTCTTGGCAACTCAAGCTATTAGCTGTCTTCATCGCAGCGATATCGCTGAGCTTTGTCTACGCCTTGGAATCACCAGCTTGGGTGCCTTCGCTGCGCTCGATCGGGATCGGGTGCTTGAACGCTTCGGTCTTGATGCGCTTCACTGTCACCGTGTAGCGAGCGGTGAAGAGGCGATGCTCGAAGGCGTTAGCGATCCTCAGATCACCATGAGACTCCAACGTCTACAAACTCCCGAGACCGGAACAACACAAGCAGGGTTCTTCGGAGGGACTTCAGCGAGAGATGAACGCGCCCATCGAATAGCGATACGGCTCCAAGGACACTTTGGTGTCTCGAGTATTCAAGTCGCGCTTACTCAGTCTGGCCGCGATCCGATGGAGCGAGCAGCCTTTGAGTCGTTTGCAGCAGAAGAACCGACTGTGTTTCGCGATGTCGCACCATGGCCGGCTCGGCTCCCAACACCGTCGCCTATGACAATCTTTGCAAGACCCCGCGAGGTGTCTGTACTTGATGGATCTGGCGAAGTGCTTGGTATTGATGCTGTTGGCCTCCTCACGGGCACCCCTGTGACCTATAAGGAGGCCAACGCTTACCGCGATATTGCAGCCTGGGCGGGTCCGTGGCCCCTTATGGGTCCGTGGTGGCGACAACGCCTTCGCCGAAATCGCTTACAGATCCTTACTACGTCAGGTTGTGCATTCTTGCTAAGCCATGAAGGTCAGAACTGGAAGCTCGTCGGAAGGTACGACTGATGAGCGACTATGCCGAGCTTCACTGTCACTCAAGTTTTAGTTTCCTCGATGGTGCATCAGATCCTGAAGAACTCGCCGCGGTAGCCGTCCGACGTGGCCTAAGAGCCTTGGCAATCACGGATCACGGTGGTCTCTATGGCGCGGTTCGCTTCGCTCAAGCCGCACGAGCCTTTGGCTTACCGAGCATCTTTGGTGCGGAGGTCACGCTTGGTAGCGCTGAGGAGCGCACCGGAGTTCTCGATCCATCTGGGGATCACCTCGTGGTCTTGGCACGCAATCCTGATGGCTATGCGCAACTCTCAACGGTGCTCGCTGACGCTCACCTTCGGGGTGGCAAGAAGGGACAGCCGCAGATTTCTATGACAGAGCTAGCGGCGGCTAATCGTGGAGATTGGTGGGTACTCACGGGATGTCGAAAAGGCCCCCTGTCTCGAAGCCTGAGCGAATATGGACCGAGCGCAGCACGAGATCGACTGCGCGACCTGATCGATCTCTTTGGCGTCGATTCACTCGCTGTTGAAATTTGGGATCACGGTCATCCACTCGATAGTGCTCGCAATGACGCATTGGCCTTGCTCGCAGCGTCAGCTGGAGTAGCGCTAGTGGCCACCAATAACGTTCACTACGCGACAACTCATGACTTCTACCTTGCCCAAAGTTTCGCGGCACTGCGTGCTCGACGTTCTCTTGAAGAGATGGAAGGGTGGCTTCCTCCAGCCCCCACGGCACTGCTTCGTTCTCCCCATGAACAACAACGCCGCATGGCCCGATGGCCAGGCTCCGTAGAGACTGCAGTTGCGATTGGGCTCGATAGCGCCTTTGATCTTCGCCTAGTAGCTCCTCAACTTCCTCGCTTTCCCTGTCCTCCTGGTCTCGACGAGCAGGGATACCTCCGCCAACTCACTGAAGAGCGAGCAGCCAAACGATATGGAACTCGTGATGACGAACGAGTACCGGGTGCGTGGCTACAGATAGATCACGAACTAGAGGTTATTGAGGTGATGGGTTTTGCTGGTTACTTCCTCACAGTATGGGACATCACCGAGTTCTGCCGTCGTTCCAATATTTACTGTCAGGGTCGAGGCTCTGCTGCAAACTCGGCGGTGTGCTTCTCTTTGGGGATTACTAATGCTGACGCAGTACGACTCGGTCTGTTCTTTGAGCGTTTCTTATCACCGGCCCGTGATGGACCTCCCGACATTGATATTGATATTGAGTCAGGTCGAAGAGAAGAAGTTATCCAGTACGTCTATGAACGCTACGGACGACGTCATGCTGCCCAAGTAGCCAACGTGATTACCTATCGATCACGTTCAGCACTCCGTGATATGGGCCGCGTCCTTGGCTACAGCGAAGAAGAGGTGACTTCGTGGTCCAAGGCTGCGACTGACCCCGAAACGAGTATCCCTGATTCGGTGGCTCTCCTTGCTCGTCACGTGCTGAATCGACCGCGCCACCTTGGTATTCACTCAGCGGGCATGGTGATTTGTGATCGCCCTATCGTGGAGGTCTGTCCTGTGGAGTGGGGGAGAACACCGGGGCGTAGCGTATTGCAATGGGATAAAGATGACTGCGCAGGTATTGGACTCGTTAAGTTCGATTTGCTCGGCCTCGGCATGCTCGAAGCCTTACATCGTATGGTTGATCTGATTGGCGAACACCATGGCGTCACACTGGATCTTGGGGAGTTACCCCAAGAAGATGCGGTGTATGACCTGTTGTGCCGTGCCGACACCCTAGGGGTCTTTCAAGTCGAGAGCCGAGCCCAGATGGGAACCCTGCCTCGCGTTGAGCCGCGCTGTTTCTACGATCTCGTTATTGAAGTTGCCCTCATTCGACCCGGCCCTATTCAGGGTGGCTCGGTGCACCCCTACATTCGCCGCCGTCGCGGAGAAGAGCCCGTAACCTACCTTCACCCACGACTTGAACCCATTTTAAAACGCACCCTTGGCGTCCCACTCTTCCAAGAACAGTTAATGGAGATGGCGGTAGCCATTGCTGGATTCAGCGCTGCGCAAGCCGATGAATTACGCCAAGCCATGGCGTCAAAACGTTCGGTCGAGCGTATGGCCGCCCTGAAAGAACGGCTCTATGCGGGTATGGCGGGCTACGGAATTAAAGGAGCCGACGCTGATGAGATTTATACGACCCTCTCGGCATTCGCCAACTTTGGTTTCCCCGAGTCCCATTCTGTTTCCTTTGCTCACCTTGTCTATTGCTCAGCGTGGATCAAGCAGTACTACCCCGCTGCGTTCACCGCGGCACTACTCAACGCTCAGCCCATGGGTTTTTGGTCACCCCAAAGCCTTATCGCCGACGCTCAGCGTCACGGCGTCGTGATCGCTCGTCCTGACGTGCAGCGCTCACAGGCGCAAGCGCATCTTGAGGGACGTAGTGACAAGCCAGTTCTTCGTTTAGGCCTCTCTTCGGTCAGAGGTATTAGCCGCGACGTAGCTACCAAGATTGCTGAGGGCGCTCCATGGCTCGACCAAGAAGATCTAGTGAGGCGAGCGGGAGTTACACGAGCGAACTTAGAGGCCTTAAGTATCGCGGGGGCACTCGATGGCTTTGGTGCATCCCGACGCTCCTTGCTCTGGAGTGCAGGAGCTGCCGCCCAAGCCACTCCCGATCGCCTCCCCGGGGTCGTGATCGGCACCCGTGCCCCTGATCTCATAGCCGCGAGTGCCCCCGAACAAGTAAATGATGACCTCTGGGCATTGGGGATGACCCCAGAGGCAACAGCCATTTCCTTACTACGAGAAGAACTAACGCAGCTCGGTGTTGTGACGGCGGCTTCCCTGCCTAACACTGCGACGGGCAAGGTTCGTGTTGCGGGAGCGGTGACCCACCGCCAGCACCCCGAAACAGCAAAGGGTGCTGTATTTATTAACTTGGAAGACGAGACCGGCCACGTCAACGTGATCTTCTCGAAAGGGGCGTGGCAGCGTTGGAAGCCGGTGGCCAGGCACAACCCCCTCTTGCTCGTGCATGGTCGTCTAGAGCGAGCGCAAGGTGCGATCACCGTAGTGGCTGAACGGGTGGAATCGCTAGGCCAAGCGTGTGTCGTACCTAGCTCTCGCGACTTTCGCTAAGGAGTCCTACGATAAGGAGAGGAAAAAGCAAAGGAACCCCTGTGTCTAGCGTCATGACCAATATGCACCCAGTCCTCCGACGATGCTGGCACCCCATTGCTCGAAGTACCGAAGTGACGCAACAGCCACTACGTTCCGTATTAATGGGTGTCGCGTATGTCCTATGGCGTGGGAGCGACGGTGTGCTCGTTGCATTCGAAGACCGATGCCCCCACCGACGCGCCCCCCTTTCGTTGGGGACCTGTGATGGTGGCCAACTCCAATGCGCGTATCACGGCTGGACCTTTGACCAGACGGGTCAATGTGTAACCATCCCCGCCTTAGGGCTCGATGCAGCGCTACCGCCAAAAGCCCATCTCACCAGCCCTCACCGCGTTGCGGAGTCTCACGGCATGGTCTTTATCGCTCCGGAGGAGCCCTTAACAACCCTGCCAAGCGTGGAGGAAGCTGGTGACGCTTCCTTCATGCTTGGAGATTTACCGGTGCTACGCGTACGCGGTTGTGCCGCACTCTATGCGGACAACTTTCTAGATATGGCTCATTTTCCCTTTGTGCACCGTGGCACCTTTGGGGCACATGAAGCGGCGGAAGTGCCTCGCTATGACGTGGTGCGAGAGGGTTTCTCAACCCGCGTGACGTTTGAACACGAGTTCGCTAACCGCGAAGACCCTGGCGTGGAGCAAGGCATTCGACCCCTGATCCAGCGCCGTCGCCTCACCTATCGATGGGATGCCCCCTTCCATCTCGCCTTGCGTATTGACTTTCTCGATGCGGGGGGCACGAACACCATCGGCTTTTACCTTTGTCCAGAGGACGCCGAAACGGTTCGTATCTATTCGAGTCTCTATCGAGATGACCTTGATGGCGATGAACTCAGGATGAAAGAGGCCGTGGACTTCGAAATTGCCGTTATCGAAGAAGACCTTCGTGTGCAAACCGCTTACGAGCGTCTAGAAATTCCTTTGGATATCACCACCGAACTCCATACTCGCGCCGATCGCACCACCTTGGAGTTCAGGCGTGTTTTGATGGACCTTGTGAAAGCAGCGGGCTAGCAGTGGAAGACGACCTAATAGAGAAGCAGTATCGCGAAGATCGGTGGCCTGCTTCGCTGGCACTCTTAGCCTGTGTTGGGCTGTATATCTTTTTACCTGATTCGCTCATTATTCAACCTCGGTGGTTGATTCCCGTTCTAGAACTACTGCCACTCATCCCGTTAAGCATCACTCATCGACGACGCCACCCCGGTGAGCCGTCGTGGACTCGCATGCTCACCTTGATTCTCGTTGGCATTGTGAACGTTGCCAACATTGTTTCAGTGACGCTTTTGGTGCACCACCTCCTGCACCACAACACCCCTGTCGATGGCCGCCATCTCGTCTATTCAGCCATCTTGGTTTGGATCACGAACGTGATTGTCTTCTCGCTTTGGTTTTGGGAACTAGATCGTGGGGGACCGGCAAAGCGTGGCACCATCAATGAGCGTCATCCCGACTTCTTATTTCCCCAGATGGATAAGCCCGATCTCGCGCAAGTTAATTGGCGACCTCGCTATTTCGACTACCTCTATGTCGCATTTACTAACTCTGCGGCGTTCAGCCCAACCGATGCGATGCCCTTAACGAGATCGGCAAAATTCCTGATGGCTATGGGCTCGGCCGTATCAATGATCACCATCATTGTGGTGGCATCGAGAGCGATCAATATCTTGCAGTAGGTAACCTCAGCCGCCGAGGAGATGCCCCATGGTCGCGGCCACCTTGGAGGGTTTACCAGTAATCGCTTCTCGGCTATCGGCGTAACGCGTGGCCATGAGTCCGGCATTGACGCCGAGCCAGCGCAATGGTTCGGGTTCCCAGGCAGGGGAGCGGTGACCTACCCAGGGCAGCGTAGCGATCTCGTCGCCGTCGTTCAGAATGAGGGAAGCCAGCGTCCGACCTGCAAGGTTCGTAGTACTCACGCCGTCACCAACGTAACCACCGGCCCAGGCGATCCCGGTATCGCGATTAAGACCCACTGAGCTGTGCCAGTCGCGTGCGATACCGAGTGGCCCACCCCAGGTATGGGTAATCGCGGCGTCGCCGATCTGGGGGAATAGTTCACGAAGTGTTTCGTGAAGCCTCTGGAATACGGCGGGTTCTTGATCGAAGCGTGACCGAATCCGAGAGCCAAAGTGATAGGGCGCCCCCCGACCACCAAAAGCAAAGCGTTTATCAGCGGTCCGCTGGCCGTAAATAATCATGTTGCGGTACTCGGAAAAGGTTTCCCGATCGTGCAGGCCGATCGAATCCCAGGTTGCGTCATCCAAAGGCTCGGTGGCCACCATTAATGAGTAGACAGGTATGAGCGAACGTTTTGATCCTGGTAGCTGACTCGTCCATGCTTCGGTAGCTCTTACGACGACGTCAGCGGTGATGGTGCCACCTCGAGTTATTACCCGTGGACGTTGTCCCTGGCGGCCTTCTTCCATCGAAATCGCAGGACTATGTTCGTAGATCACGACACCAAGCCGCTCAGCGGCTACGGCTAGGCCGCGGACCAAACTCGCTGGCTGCACCACGGCGCAGTGAGGGGTGAAGGTGGCCCCGAGGAGCGAATCCATTGCCATACGTTCATTAGCTTCTCGAGCCTCTAGCCACGAGATCTCATCGTCAGAAAATCCGAGTTTGCGTGATTCGTCCACTTCGGTACGGGCGCGCTGTACCTGAGCGGCGCTTCGAGCCGCGACGAGGGTGCCACCTTTGTGGAAACCACAGGCAATACCTTCGTCGTGCGCCGTTGCACCAACGTGATCAATGGCCTCATTCATGGCACGTCGCATGCGATGCATCGCGTCTCGACCGTATCGACGATCGAGGCCGCTATCGCTAATGCTGAACAGAGCCGATACCCAGCCGCCGTTACGGCCGGACGCACCGAACCCACACACGTCTGCCTCAACGACGCAGACGCTGACGGCGGGGTTACGGTATTTGAGATGGTAGGCGGTCCAGAGGCCAGTAAGGCCGCCACCAACGATGACGACATCAACATCGGTGTTGCGCACAAGCCGTAGCCGGCTGGGCGTATCTTCGCCGAGAAGATCCCACCACAGCGAGAGGGGGCGTTGCGTATTCACTATGGATGTGGTTTAGATCTGCTCGAGGGCACCCGCAAGAATGCTTCGTACGGTGTCAACGGCCCACATCAGTTCGTCTTCCGTTGAGGTAAGCGGCGGCGCTAATTGCACAACAGGGTCACCACGGTCGTCCGAGCGACAAATGAGACCAGCATCGAATAATGCGCCAGAAAGGTAACCACGTAAGAGACGATCTGACTCGTTGGCGTCGAATGAGGTCTTCGTTTCTCGGTCCTTTACGAGCTCAATCCCGAAGAAGAATCCCTCTCCACGAACATTGCCAACGATGGGCAGCTCGTAGAGCCCCTCGAGGGCTGCGCGGAAGGCGGGGCTGAGTTGGTTAACGTGCTCGAGCACCTTTTCTTCTTTGAAGATTTCGATGTTTTTTAAAGCCACCGCAGTACTCACCGGGTTGCCGGCAAAGGTGAAGCCGTGGAGGAAGGAGTTATTGCCTTCCAAGAAGGGCTCAATGAGGCGGTCGCTGGCAATCATGGCTCCCAGCGGCGAGTAGGCGCTCGTGAGGCCCTTGGCGCAGGTGATGATGTCAGGTGTGACATCAAACTTTCGAGCACCAAACCAGTCACCGAGACGGCCGAAGGCGCAGATGGTCTCATCGAAGACGAGCAGCACGTTGTGTCGTGTAGCGATTTCACGTACCCGGGCTAGGTAGCCAGGGGGCGGTGGGAAACAACCACCCGCGTTTTGCACGGGCTCCAGGAAAATTGCAGCAACCGTATCGGCGCCTTCGCGCTCGATGGCCCGCTCGATCTCGTCAGCGGCCCAGCGACCGAAGGCGACCTCATCGTCCTCGTGCTCAGGTGCGCGGTAGAAGTTGGTGTTAGGAACCTTGATCGCGCCAGGGGTCATAGGTTCAAAGGGCGTTCGATAATCAGGTACGGACGTGAGTGCGAGGGCCCCCATGGTGGTGCCGTGGTAGGCAATGTTTCGGGTAATGGCCTTGTACTTGTACTGATCTCCGTTGATGCGGTGATAGGCGCGAGCCAACTTCCAGGCACTCTCGACGGATTCTGCCCCCCCTGAGGTGAAGAACACGCGGTTGAGATCGCCGGGTGCCAACTGAGCCAACTCCGCTGCCAGGTTGATGGCGTTGGGGTGGGCGTAGGTCCATAGGGGGAAATAAGCAAGTTCGCCCGCTTGCCGAGCAGCTACCGCAGCAAGATCTTTTCTGCCGTGTCCGAGTTGTGAGGTGAAGAGACTTGAGATGCCGTCGAAGTAGCGCTTACCGCGGGAGTCAAAGACCCAGGAACCTTCGCCACGTACGATGACCGGGATTTCGTGATCTTGGTCGTAGCGCCCCATCCGGCTGAAGTGAAGCCAAAGATGACGGCGAGCTCGTTCTGCGAGCACGTGCGCTTCATCGTGTTCGGCGTTAATGCCGTCGTTTGCCATAGTGATGTCTTGGATGATGGTCATCGTGTCCCCCACGAATAGGTTTGCTTCGCTAATTTCAGATAAACGAAGGTTTCTACTTCAATTACCCCTGGTACTGAACGAATTTGGTCATTGAGCACGTGAACGAGATGCTCGTCGTCTGCGACGACGAGTTCGACGAGGATGTCGAAGGATCCTGCGCACATCACGACGTAGATGGCCTCGCTAATCGCGGCAATCTCATTAGCAACGGTACGGACGTCGCCTTGAACACGAACTCCCAACATGGCTTCGCGAAGAAAACCCATCTGGAGGGGGTCCGTGATAGCAACGATTTGGAGCGCCCCGGCATCCCTCAGGCGTTGGACGCGGCGACGGACTGCCGTTTCGGATAATCCGATCTCCTCGGCGATTGATCCGTAGGCGCGTCGACCATCAGTTTGTAGTAACTCGATGATGGTGCGGTCAGCATCGTCAAGGGAGATCCGCGAAGGGACATGGCTGTCGATTTGCGTAATGGTTGTTGCTCGTGCTGCTCGCGCCATGGTGGTTTCCTCCTTATTTCTGACTATAGCGCCTAATTCCGGCGAATAGTAATCGTAATATCTAGTAAATCGTTGGAAAAGACCATTTATTGTTTGAAAGTTGCGAAATCGCTTGCACAGAACTGCCACCTCTGGCAAGGTGGCAAGATCATCATGTGATCCACGTAGAGCTGGGTCCTGAGCATTCGAAAAGGGAGGGGTCGTGCCTCGACTCAAGAACTTCATTAATGGAGCACTCGTAGAAGCCAAGGGGCAGGGAACAACGCAACTCGTCGATCCGTCAACGGGCGAGGTCTTTATGGAGGCCCCCATCTCTGGCGCGGCTGATATTGATGCTGCGTGCGAAGCCGCTCGGACCGCATTCACTTCATGGAAGCGCACGACCCCATCCGAGCGATCATTGGCTCTCTTTCGTATTGCAGACATCTTGGAAGCTCACGCTGATGAGCTCGTCGCACTCGAATGCCAGAACACCGGCAAGCCCGTTGCCATGACGGTGTCGGAAGAGATCCCGCCCATGGTTGATCAGATTCGATTCTTTGCTACCGCTGCTCGCCACATCAATGGCCTCTCAACGGGTGAATACCTACAAGGTCATACGTCGTCAATTCGCCGCGAACCGATTGGTGTATGTGCGGCGGTGACGCCATGGAACTATCCCATGATGATGGCGGTATGGAAGTGGGCTCCGGCCATTGCAGCCGGCAACACGATGGTGCTGAAGCCCTCGGACACGACGCCGGTGTCAACGGTGCGTATGGCTGAACTAATGGCAGAGGTACTTCCCGCCGGTGTTTTCAACGTTGTGGTTGGCGACCGCGATACGGGTCGTCTTCTCGTCGAACATCCGATTCCGCAAATGGCGTCCATTACGGGATCGGTTGGCGCGGGCATGGCCGTTGCTGAAAGTGCGTCTCACACGCTCAAGCGCGTCCACCTTGAACTTGGTGGCAAGGCTCCGGTCATCGTGTTTAGCGATGCCGATATTGCTGCCGCAGCAGAAGGCATTGCTGGAGCGGGTCTCTTTAACGCTGGTCAAGACTGCACCGCGGCAACCCGTATTCTGGTCCACGTTGATATCTATGGAGACTTCGTCGACGCGCTGGCTGCCGAATCATCGAGCCTGGTGGTTGGTGGTCTTGAGAATCCTGATGCCTTCTTCGGACCGGTAAACAACATCAATCAACTCAACCGCCTTAATGGCTTCATGGAACGTACGCCAGCGCATGCCCGTGTGGTTTCAGGTGGTGCTCAGGTCGGTGACCGAGGTTTTCTCTTTGCACCGACCGTGATTGCGGATCTACGCCAAGATGATGAGATGATCCAAAACGAAATTTTCGGTCCTGTACAGACGGTGCAACGCTTTGAATCTGAGGAAGAGGCCCTGACTTTTGCCAACGGCGTGCCGTATGCCTTGGCCTCGAGTGTGTGGACAAAAGACCACGGTCGCGCGATGCGGCTCGCCCGTGATCTGGACTTTGGTTGCGTATGGATCAACACGCACATCCCGATCGTCGCCGAAATGCCTCATGGTGGTTTCAAGCACTCGGGTTACGGTAAAGATCTGTCGATGTATGGCTTTGAGGACTACACGCGTATTAAGCATGTGATGAGCAACATAGAGGCCTAAGGTTTCAGCGGGCAAGGCATTGTGTCGTAGCAATGGAAATGGGGGAACGATGACGAGCGATTCAGACAGTACGGAAGCGACCGTGGGAAATTATGTGGAGGGACCCTTTGGAGCTCCTGTTCCAGAACGGGAAGTTGAAGTCACGCTGCTCCACGATGAGTTGAATCTTTTTGACGCCACTGCCGTGGCGGTTTCGTCGGTGGCGCCGGCTTACTCGCTGGCTTCCACGCTCGGGTTCATCTTTGTCATCGCTGGCATTACCTACGCGGGTCCCGCCATGATGTGGCTGTGTTTCGTCCCCGTCTTGTTTATTGCCGTGGCGTATTTCCACCTCAACCGACGCCAGCCCAGTGCGGGAGCTTCGTACGCATGGCTCTCGGCAACGGTCCACCCCTATGTGGGCTGGTACAACGGTTGGATCCAAGTCACGACCTCAGTACTGTTCTGCGTGGCAGCCCCTTTCTTGGCCGGGGCTTACACCTTGCAGTTCTTTAATTCAGTCGGCTGGATAAGTACCGCTGCGGCAAATAATGTTTGGTACACGGCCTTCGCGGCATCGCTGTACTTGGTCTTCGTCACCTTCATTTGCATTTATGGAATTCGATGGACCACCAATGTGCAGTGGGTACTGGTTCTGATTGAGTACATTGCCGTACTGGTCTTCTCGGTAGGCGGCATTATCAAAGTTCTCGTTAGCCACCCTGCTGGGTCTACCCATTTCAATATCGGATGGTTCTCTCCTGGCAATATTCATGGGTATACGGCCTTAGCGGCGGGGGCCGCCTTGGCGGTGTTCTTCTTCTGGGGTTGGGATACTGCTGTCAACTTGAGTGAAGAATCTAAATCGCAAAACAAAATCCCGGGACAAGCGGCAGTTATTTCAATGTTCCTCCTGCTGTTCGTCTTTATTCTTAACTTTGTGGCAGTCGAAATGCTGGTTCCAGCGAGCCAGATCAATGCCCAAGGGGTAAATGTGCTCTTCTACTTTGGAGAGGTATTCGCCGGGAGCTGGGCAAAGTACGTGATGATTTTCGCGGTCATCACATCAACGGTGGCAACGACGCAAACCACCTTGCTGCCGGCGGCGCGCATTAGCTATGCAATGAGTAGAGACAAGGTGTTTCCCCGTTTATTCGGAACCGTCCACCGACGTTTCCAAACGCCTGCGATCGGAACTTTAGTGTTGGCAATTATTGCGCTTGCAGGGCTCTACGGCATTGTTGCGTTCCGCGGTAGTTCCAACGTTGGGGATGTGTTGGGTTACATCATTACGGACATTGGTGTTCTTGTGGCGATTTACTATGGAGCTACCGGATTGGCCTGTGCGTGGGCATTCCGTAAGGCAGCGTTTGAGAAAACGAGTTTTCTGTTCATGGGGATCATTCTGCCTGCGCTCTCTGGCTTATTCATGTTTTGGATCGGTTACGAAGTAATTAGACAGAACTGGAGCATGCACATGGCCCCGACCGTTATTTTCCTTGGCCTTGGGGTACCGTTAGCCATCGTGGCTCGAATTCGTAATACATCGGGCTTCTTCTCCACGAAGCCAGTTGCCTACGAAACCATCGACGCCTAGGCACCGCTGAGTCAGGGCCGTTCGAAGGGACGGCGGTCGGGTGCCGATGATATTGCTTGCTAAGGAACGAACCAACAAAGGGGTTGATTCTCGATGGACATTGGCATCCCATGCGAAATTAAAAAAGATGAACACCGCATAGCCATAACGCCAGCGGGAGTGCATGAGTTAGTTATGGCTGGCCACCGGGTACGTATTGAAGCCGGCGCAGGCGTCGGATCATCCATTAGCGATGACGACTTTATTGCTGCAGGGGCTGACATGATCAAGGACGTTGACGATCTGTGGGCTAGCTCCGAGATGATTTTGAAAGTAAAGGAGCCGATTGCTGAGGAGTATCCGCGCCTTGGTGCGCGTCGTGGTCAGGTGTTGTTCACCTACCTACACCTTGCAGCGTCGCTGCCGTGCACGGATGCACTCATCGCTAGCGGTAACACGGCAATTGCCTACGAGACGGTTCGTCTCGCCAATAACACCCTGCCGTTGCTGACGCCCATGAGCGAAGTGGCGGGTCGTATGGCGCCACTGATGGGCTCCCACCACCTCATGCGCCCAGGCGGTGGGCGTGGCACCTTGATTTCCGGAGTGCCTGGTGTCATTGGCGCCAGGGTGGTCGTCATTGGTGCCGGGGTAGCTGGCATGGCTGCCGCGACCTTGGCCGTTGGACTTCAAGCCGACGTAACGATTATGGATAACAATCTTGAGCGCCTGCGCGACGTCGACCACCACTTCCAAGGTCGCGTGCAAACGCTAGCGTCATCGACGCTCGCTATCGCAGAAGCGGTACGCGACGCCGATATCGTGATTGGCGCCGTACTCGTAGTTGGCGCCAAAGCGCCAAAGCTCGTCAGTGATGCGATGGTGGCGGCGATGAAGCCTGGCTCAGTGCTCGTCGATATTTCGGTGGACCAAGGTGGTTGCTTTGAATCGACGAAGGCCACCACACACTCTGAGCCCGTATTTCCTGTCGTTAACTCGCTGTTCTACTGCGTGGCGAACATGCCCGGAGCGGTTCCCAATACCTCCACCTTCGCTTTGGCGAATGCAACCTTGCCCTACGCACTTCGGATTGCCAACAAGGGTTGGAAGAAGGCAGTATCTGATGATGGCGCACTAGCCGAAGGGGTAAATATTGCTCAAGGAGCGCTTACCTATGCTCCCGTAGCTGCCGCTCACGGCTATGAGTACCACGCCTTGGCTGAAATTATTGGCTAGCGCTCAAGCGTTACTCAATGTAGGGGCAGTGTCGACAACCCGTGTTGCAACACGTTCCTCGATCAAGATGGGACTGAGACGTGAACACCCAGTAGCCGGTGATGGGATCGCGATAGAGCGATAATCCCGCCTTCAGGGCTGCCGTGTGGGCGGCGACGATGGGCTCAAAGTTGGGATGCTCGGGATTCAACCGCGAGGGATGAGGCGTTACCGGTGCTTGCATGGGGAATCAGACTTCGAGGATGATCTTGCCGAGTTTGCTACCGGCACTAAAGCGTTCGTAGGCTTCGTTCACGGTATCGAGGCTATAGCGAGCCAGCACCGGCACGCTCAGGGTCCCTTCCGCGAGCGCGGGCAGCAGTACCTGTTTCATCGCTGCGGCTATCCCAGCCTTCTCTTCTCGGGAGCGTGCTCGAAGCGTTGAGCCGGTAAGCGTGATGCGTCCGGCCATCATGCCAAGCAAGTTGACCTCGGCCTTGGTGCCGCCGCCGACACCGATAACGACGACGCGAGCGAATTCGTTGAGTGCCGCGAGTACGCCATTGGTCAGACTCGCTGCCCCGACAAGTTCAACGACGACGTCGTAGGGACCAGCGTCTTTGACGTCGTCGGGATTGACGACCCGATTGGCTCCGAGGGCGACGAGCTCGTCGCGACGGCTGAGATCTCTGACGCTCGCCGTAACATCAGCGCCGAGGAGCCGACCGATCTGGATGGCGGCGGTGCCTACGCCGCCAGCAGCACCGGTTACCAGTAAGCGCTCGCCTGGGAGTAAGAAGCCTTGGTTGACGATGGCATCAAAGGCCGTGGTGAAGGCTTCGGGGAATCCGCCAGCGACGACCAAGTCGAGCGAGTCGGGAACGCGAAGCAAGGTGGTCGCATCGGTTGTCACATGGCTTGCTTGTGCTCCGCCACCCACAATGCCCATCACGCGATCGCCAACGCGAAATCCCTCGACGTCGGGGCCTAAGGCTTCGATGGTGCCAGCGAACTCAAGGCCGGGAACGTCGACTGGCCACCCAGGTGGTGCGGGGTAGAGACCGCGACGCTGCATGATGTCCGCACCATTGAGTCCGGCCCCCGCTACGGCAACGAGCACGCAACCAGACTCGGGCAAGGGTGTGGCTCGATCTTGGACTGAGAGGATTTCGTCAGTAATCGTTACGGCGCGCATCACCTTTGAGGCTAGCGATGTCGAGCGCTGTCGCCGCCGCTAGGGTTCGAGTATGACCCTGTTTGATATTCCCGTAAACCGACTCGATGGAACCGCTTCGTCTCTCGCCGAGCTCGAAGGAAAGGCCCTGTTACTGGTAAATGTGGCTTCGAAGTGTGGCCTCACCCCTCAGTACGAAGGCCTTGAAGCGCTTCAGAAGACCTATGAAGAACGGGGTTTCAGTGTCGTTGGCTTCCCTTGTAACCAGTTCGCCGGCCAAGAGCCCGGTAGCGCTGACGAGATCCAGACCTTCTGTTCCACTACCTATGGCGTGAGCTTCCCGCTCTTTGAGAAGATCGATGTCAATGGCCCCGACCGGCACGCTCTCTACCAGTTGTTGGTAGATACCCCTACCGCTGAAGGCGAGTCTGGTGACATCACGTGGAACTTTGAGAAGTTCCTCGTGTCTCCCATCGGCCAGATTGTTGGTCGCTTCTCACCGCGTACCGAACCCAATGATCCGGCTCTGGTCGCCGCCATCGAGGCCTACCTTCCCGTCTGATTCCATGACCCATCCTCAGGGAGCCATCTTTGACATGGATGGCGTACTCATCGACTCAGAGCCTTTGTGGCATGTCGCCGAAGTCGAAATCTTTGGCGAGATTGGTGTTCCCTTGGGTCGTGCCCAAACTCGCTCGACGAAGGGCATGCCCATCGATGACGTCACAACGTATTGGTTTGAGCGCTACCCCTGGGAGGGTCCCAGCGTCGCCGAGGTCGCTGACCGCGTTGTCGATCGTGTTACCGAATTAATTTTTGAGCAAGCACAACCCATCCCGGGAGCGCAAGCGCTCGTTCTGGGTCTCGCTGAGAGGGTTCCCGTTTCGCTGGCGTCTTCTTCGCCCAAGCGGCTTATAGATGCGGTTCTCGCGTCGCTCGATCTCACTGAGATCTTCGCGCTGCGATGCTCGGCTGAAGACGAGGAGTACGGCAAGCCTCACCCAGCCGTATTCTTGAGCGCGGCGAAGCGCATGGGTGTTTCGCCCGAACGCTGTGTCGTTATCGAAGATGCCCCCGCTGGTGTCTTGGCCGCTAAGGCCGCGCGCATGGCTTGCATCGCTATCCCTGAAGCATCAGAGCGCGAGCATCCCCACATCTTGATCGCGGATCGAATCGTGACCAGCCTCGAACACATCAGTGTCGACGAGGCGCTAAATCTCATTGAACCTTAGGGTCTGGGTTTTATAAAGCGCTGAGCTAAGGGATAGTCAGAGACTTTTACGGGCAGGGTTTCAACTTGGGTCCAACCTTGCTTCCGGTAAAAGGCTACGGCTTCGGGTTGTTTGGTTCCCGTTTCGAGTTCGAGGAGTTCGTGGCCAAGTTCGAAGCCTCGTCGTTCGACTTCGTCCATGAGAGTTTTTGCAAGACCCATGCGCCGGAGATCTGGCCGTATCCAGAGGCGCTTTATTTCGGCGACGCCCTGAGCAACTTCGCGTAGGCCGACGCAGCCGGCGAGGTGGCCACCTACTCGAGCTACCAAGAAAACACCCCGAGGCGCTTCAAAAGCCGTTTCGTCAAAGGGGTGGCGGTCCGTATCGATCCCGTAGCGACGATCAAGCTCATCTTCAGCACAGGCCATCATGGCCTTGGCCGGCGTTGAGGCCAGGGCTACCTCATCAATAGTGATACGTGGGCTATTCATGCTCCGCTCATCGTAAGCGAGGACCCTTCGTCCCAGACGCAAGCCGTTGCTCGGTAGGATCGGGACTTCAGCTTTACCATGAGGAGTACGCGTGTTTCGCCCAGTAAGCCCCAAGATCGACTTCGTGGCCCTTGAGGTTGCTCAGCTCGACCGCTGGCGCCAGCATGACATATTCGAGCGCTCCATGGCTAACCGCGAAGGCGCTGAACCGTGGGTCTTCTACGAGGGTCCGCCCACCGCGAACGGTAAACCCGGTCTTCACCACGTCTGGGCCCGCGCGTACAAGGATCTGTTCTGTCGCTTCCACACCATGCGTGGCAACTTTGTTGGCCGTCGCGCTGGCTGGGATACGCACGGTCTTCCCGTCGAAGTAGAAGTTGAAAAGCGACTCGGTATTTCCGGGAAGAAACAAATTGAAGATGAAGTGGGGATCGCCGAGTTCACCCGACTCTGCAAAGAGTCGGTGCTCGGCTACGTCGAGGATTGGAAGGTGCTCACTGAGCGCATCGGCTACTGGACCGATCTTGACGACGCATACTGGACCTTTGATCCGGCTTACGTGGATTCAGTGTGGTGGCAACTCTCTGAGATCTTCAAGAAGGGCTTGTTATACGAAGATCTTAAAGTCATTCCTTACTGCACTCGCTGCGGTACGTCACTATCGAGCCACGAGTTAGCCCAACCAGGCGTGTACGAGGACGAGTCTGATGAATCGGCCTACGTTCGCTTCGAACTAGTCGACCCTCCCGAGCACTTGGGCGACGCGACCCACCTCATGGTTTGGACGACGACGCCCTGGACCTTGCTATCGAACACTGCGGTGGCTGCAAATCCAGAGATCACCTACGGTGTCGTCGACGGCACCATCGTGGCTGTCGCATTAATTGAATCGATCTATGGCGAAGGGGTGAAGCCGAGCGCGACCTTTACCGGCGATGTGCTGGTGGGCCAGCGCTACCGACGCCCCTTTAGTGACGTAGCGATTCCCGAAGGGGCTAAGAGCCAGGTCGTCGTTGACGCAGCCTACGTAACCACGGAGGACGGTACGGGGCTCGTTCACATTTCACCGGCCTTTGGCGAAATTGACCGCCAAGTAGCTCGCGATCACGGTATCGCCACCTTAAACCCCGTGGACGCGCAAGGAAAGTTCACCGATGCCATTCCTTGGTTGAGCGGCATGCACGTTCGCGAAGCAAACACCACCATTAACGATGAGTTGGAGCGCCGGGGCAGTTTGTTTAAGCGCATGGATTACCTTCACGCCTTGCCACACTGTTGGCGCTGTAAGTCCATTCTCATCTACTGGGGCAAACCCAGTTGGTACATCGCCACCTCACAGATCGCTACTCAGATGGTTGCGGAGAACCAGGGAATTGACTGGCACCCCGCGCATATTCGAGATGGCCGCTTCGGCGAGTGGTTGTCGAACAATGTTGACTGGGCACTCTCTCGTGACCGGTTCTGGGGGACCCCCCTTCCTATTTGGCGCTGCGACGAAGGCCACCTCGTTTGTGTCAGTTCACGGGCCGAACTCTCGGAGCTCGCTGGCAGGGATGTCTCAGGCGTCGATCCGCATCGACCCGCGATTGATGCAGTGACCATCTCCTGCGCTGAGTGCGAAGGATCGGGACTATTGAGCACCATGTATCGCGTTGCGCCGGTCATCGACGCATGGT
Organism: uncultured Actinomycetes bacterium; assembly: GCA_903875425.1. Taxonomy (GTDB): domain Bacteria; phylum Actinomycetota; class Acidimicrobiia; order Acidimicrobiales; family RAAP-2; genus CAIQWC01. The sequence goes on from CAIQWC010000006.1 coordinate 21,162, forward strand.
TCGACTCTGGCTCCATGCCCGCGGCTCAAGTCGGCTATCCGGCGACACCCGGCTCCAAGAATCGCTTTAGCTTCCCAGCAGATTTCATTACTGAAGCCATCGATCAAACCCGTGGTTGGTTCTACTCATTATTGGCGGTTAACACCTTGGTCTTCGGTGAAGCGCCTTACAAGCACGTGATGTGCTTGGGCCACATCATCGATGCCGACGGCAAGAAGATGTCGAAGTCACAGGGCAATATCATTGAGCCCCACGAGATCCTCGATAGCCTCGGCGCTGATGCCCTGCGCTGGTGGATGTACTCACAAGGCTCGCCTTGGACGCCAACGCGTGTCTCAATTCCCGCTATTGAGTCTGCGATGGGTGAAACCTTATCGACCCTGTGGAATACCTACAGTTTCTTCGTAACCTATGCATCGCTTAATGGCTTCGAGCCAAGCGATCCTGCTATCCCAACTGAGGCCCAGCGCAGTGACCTCGATCGCTGGGTGCTCTCTCGTATGAATGCCACCCTGAAAGAAGTGACGCTTCAGCTCGAGGATTATGAGCCGTTGCACGCGGCCGTGCCTATCGCCAAACTCGTCGATGACCTCTCCAACTGGTATGTCCGGCGATCTCGCCGGCGCTTCTGGCGTACCGATCCATCGATGCCAGCGAGTGATGCCCTCGCAGCCCAAGCCACCTTGCACGAAGTACTGGTTCGAATCTCCGAGATGCTGGCGCCCTTGTGCCCCTTCCTTGCTGATGAGTTATGGTGCAATTTAACGGGGGCAAAGCCCGAGGATTCTATTCATCTCGCTAACTGGCCCAGTGCCAATACCGGCCTCATTGACGCAGAGCTAGAAGCGTCGATGGACGTGGCACGTCGGCTCACCTCTATTGGGCGAGCCGCTCGTGCCGAAGCAGGCGTTAAGGTCCGCCAGCCACTTCGTCGCGCTCTCGTCTTCTTGCCTCCTGGGGCAGCCATTCCCCCCGCGGGCATCGTCGAAGATGAATTGAACGTTGACAGCCTCGAGTTCATGGAAGAAACCAGTGGTGTTTTGCGCTTCGAACTCGTTCCTAATTTTAAAACTCTGGGTCCTCGACTCGGCGAAGACGTAAAGCACGTGCGTGCCGCCTTAGTCACTGAAGATGCAGCGCACCTAGCGAGTTTGCTGGAAGCTGGAAGTCCCATCGCGCTTGCTATAGAAGGTCGTAGCATCGAGCTCGGCACGGATGACGTTGAACTACGCGTAAAGGCCGCAGAAGGCTTTGCGGTCAGTCGCGAAGGTGGTGAAGTTGTTGCGCTTGACTTGGGCCTTGATGAAGATTTGATTCGTCGCGGGGTTGTTCGCGACGTCATCCGCCAAATCCAAGATTTGCGCAAATCAACGGGCCTTGCCCTTCAAGATCGTATTGCGATCATCCTTCATGGACTCGAAACCTTAGGTGAAGAAGATCTCTCAACGATTGGGGTTGAGGTACTAGGTGTCTCCGTCGTACGCGGCATCGGGACTGGCGAGGCCCATACGCTCGAGCTAGATACTGAGACGGCGAGCGTATGGATTAGTCGCGTCTAAGCGACGTTTCAATGCTTGAGGTTTCCGTTAACTTGAGAAGCAAAGCGAGTAACGACGTCCGCTCGTCGCAGCTGAGTCGAGCGGACAGTAGGTAGTCAAGTTGCTCGAGGTGTACTGCGGTTGCCTGTTCGAGTTGCGAAATCCCAGCTGGCGTAAGTGCAACGTAGACGGTCCGTCGGTCGGTGGGGCAGTTACCTCGATCCACAAAGCCAGCCTCAACCATGCGATCGATGAGCCTGGTCATGCCGCCTGAGCTATATACCGTCTCCTTCGCAACTTCGCTCATCGTGAGGCGGCCTGACTGACTGCGGCGAATGCGAACCATGACTTCATAGAAGGCGAGGGGTATGCCAGATTGCTCCTCCATCGCTTCTCCTGCCGCGCGTTGGAGTCTTGCGGCTGATTCGCTCAGGAGACTCAGGAGCATGATGCGCTCGTCATTGACGACCTGGTCGCAATTACTGAGGGTTTCAGTCACGGATAGAGCCTAGCATTTCGTTGTTAAGAAAGAATCTGTTTGACAAATAATTGCTAAAGCAGGTAGTTTGAGGGAGCAAAATAATCCATCCCACAAGGAGAAAACATATGAGCCAGCTCCCCCAAGCGGGTACCTACAGCGTTGACGCCGTCCACTCATCGGTCAGCTTCGTTGCCCGTCACCTTGTCGCGTCCAAAGTGCGCGGTAATTTTACCGAGTTCGAAGGCACGATTGCGATAGGCGACAGTGCCGAGACTTCCACGGTTAGCGCCACGATTCAGGCAGCCTCGATTACGACCCACAACGAAATGCGTGACGGCCACCTGCAGTCACCTGATTTCCTCGACCTCGAGAACCATCCCACGTTGACCTTTGTGTCAACATCCATCTCCGATAAGGGCAACGATCACTATGCCCTCGCTGGCGACCTAACGATCCGTGGCATCACGAAGTCAGTCGTCTGGGACCTTGAGTATCTCGGTACGAGTCCGGGTATGGCTCCGGGCGTGACGATTGCGGGCTTCGAAGCTCACCTCGAGATTGATCGTCGTGACTACGGCGTCAACTTTGAGGGCACCCTAGAAAATGGAAGCCTCATCGTGTCGAACAAGGTCAACCTTGTTCTAGAAATTGAAGCGGCCAAGCAAGACTAGGCCTCGCCATCTAGCGGACTATGAAAGAAGGGCTCGACCATGTGGTCGGGCCCTTCTGTTCATATCAGGTCAACCTAGATGCGTTCGAAATTGCGCATGAGTTCCCAGTCAGTGACGTGCGAGTTCGCCTTGGCCCACTCTTGACGGGCCGTATTGGTGAAGTGATAGTGGACGTCGGATCCAAAAATTGCGTCAGCCATGGTGGAGTTTTCGAAGTACCGCAGTGACTCTGCCAGGTCCGTTGGAAGTCGATCCAGGTTCTTGGCAATGTAGGCGTTCCCGTCGAAAGGCTCCGGTAGTTCGAGCTGATGCTCGATGCCGTAGAGACCTGCGCCAATGGCTGCTGCTAACGAGATGTAGGGATTAACGTCGGCACCGGGAACGCGCATTTCAATACGGCGCCCAGCGCCATGACCGACGATGCGGTACCCGCAGGTTCGGTTGTCGAGACCCCAGGCAATGGCGGTAGGGGCCCAAGAATCAGGTACGTAGCGGCGATACGAGTTGACGTAGGGCGCGTGGCACCAGGCCAATTCCTTGCCGCCGGCCATCTGTCCGGCCAAGAATTGCTGGCCCAGCGTGGAGAGGCCACTCGGTGTTGATGGATCATCCATGAGGGGCGCCTTGGTCTTGGCATCCCAGAGGCTGGCGTGAATGTGGCAACTCGATCCAGAGTCAGCCATGGTCCACTTAGCCATGAAGGTGGCAGCGAGACCTTCTTGGTCAGCAATTTCCTTGATGCCATTTTTGAATACCAAGTGACGATCTGCGGTTTCGAGCGGCTCGGCGTAGCGCAAGATGACCTCGTGTTGTCCCCGGCCCGCTTCGCCCTTCGAGGATTCGACGGGAAGTCCTGCCGCAAGCATTTCGTTTCGGATGCGAGCTAAGACATGCTCATCACGCGAGGTTTGAAGTAATTGGTAGTCCTCGATCGTGCTTGCGTGTGGGGTGAGGTGCTGCCATCCTTGGGCGGCTGCTTGCTCAAACGACTCGTGGAAAAGGTAGAATTCAAGTTCCGTAGCGCAGTTGACAACAAACCCCATGTCGGCAGCCCGCTCTACCTGGCGCCTGAGTACCTGTCGGGGCGAGACCGCTATGGGTTCCCCGTTCGTGTCAGTGAGGTCGCAGATCACAAAGGCGGTTCCCGGTTGCCAGGGTAGGACCCGAAGGGTGCTCATGTCGACCGTGGCCACCATGTCGCCATAGCCGCGCTCCCAGTTAGCGAACGCATAGCCCGGCAAGGGGCTCATCTCGATATCGATACCCAAGAGGTAGTCACAGGCCTCCATGCCGCCCTTGAGAACGTGGTCCAAAAAGAATTGCGCCGTGTTGCGCTTTCCTACGGGTCGGCCCTGGAGGTCGGGGAAGGCGGTAATCACCGTATGGATCTCGCCGGTGCCTACTGCATGAGTGAGTTGGTCCAAGTTCATGGATTCATTGTTGCCTGCTTAGGGCTTCTGTGCCAACTCCCTCGGCCGACTCCCTCTCAGGGTCTCTCTTGGCTAGGGTTAGGGGGTGACTGATGAGCGATCTGGAGTTCGAAAGGCAGCGAAACCTGCGATTGGTGTAGCGGGGCTATTGGCGACCATGGCCAGTGTGTGGTGGTTCGCGCTTCGCCCTCGGATCAAGGCTCGAAAGAAAGACTGATCGCTAAGCGGCCAGCAGGGCTAAGAGTGTTTTCGTGATGTCGGCGTGGAACAGTGCGTCGGCAAGGTCATCGAAGCCCGTAGGTTCACCGTTGACGATGATGAGGTAAGCACCGTTGCTCGCGGCAATGGGTACCAGGCCTGCAGCGGGGTACACCCCCAAGGTGGTACCGACGCATAACAGCACGTCGCACGTTTGGGCCGCCTCGTTGGCGCGCTGTAGGTCTGCTTCGATGAGTGACTGACCAAAAGAAATAGTGGCGGATTTCAGAATCCCTCCGCACTCCACGCCGTCGATAACCATGAGGCAATGGGGATCGTGATCGCCAGCGCGAACTCGATCGAGCTCAACGGCGATGTCATGGCGTTCGCCACATCGCAAGCAAATGGATTCGTAGAGATTCCCATGAAGCTCAATAATTTTGTCGTGGGGCGTGCCGGCATCGTGATGGAGCCGATCGATATTTTGTGTCACTACGGCTTCGAGGTTTCCTCGTTCCACGAGTTCGTTGATGGCGTAGTGCCCGGCATTAGGTTTGGCATCCCACAGCGGTTTTTCAACTCGGCCTCGCCAGGCCGCCTTTCGAACACTTTCATCACTCAGCCACACGCTGAATTGGCTGAGCATTTCGGCTTCTGGGTTCTTAGTCCACAGTCCATCGGGACCCCGAAAGTCCGGGATGCCAGAGTCGGTTGATATTCCTGCACCGCTTAGCACCGCAACTCGCTGAGCGTTGGCAAGCCGAGCACGGGCGGTTTCTATCGAATCCATACGAGAACAGCATGACATTTCTTGGAACGGGGGTGGGCGCGTCCGTCGCGGTAACGGATCCCTGCGGAGAAGTGTCAATATAGATCATGGCTTTTACTTCAATTAATCCAGCAACCGGTGAGGTCTACGCGACCTTTGAAGAACACGATGCCGCGGAAGTGGATCGTCGTCTCAGTCTCGCTAAGGACGCCTTCGAACAATGGAAACACGTAGATCTTGAACAACGTGCACGTCTCATGACGACTGCGGCTGAGTTGCTTGAGAGCGAGCTGCCCGTACAAGCCGAGGCGATGACTCGCGAAATGGGCAAGACCTTTGCGGCCGCGAAGGGCGAAGCGGGTAAGTGCGCCATGACCATGCGCTACTACGCCGAGCATGCGGCAACCTTGCTTGCTGATCGCACCATCGTGTCTTCGGGTTCGCGCTCAGGGGTCCGCTACGAGCCAATCGGGCCGGTACTCGCTGTGATGCCTTGGAACTTCCCGCTCTGGCAGGTCATCCGTTTCGCTGCCCCTACGCTCATGGCGGGCAACGTTGTGGTGCTCAAGCACGCGTCGAATGTTCCTAACGCTGCTATTGCCATGGAAAATCTCTTCCGTCGCGCGGGCTTTCCTGAAGGTTGCTTCGTTAACCTCCTCATTGGGTCAAAGCGTGTCGCTGACGTCATCCGGGATGAGCGCATCGCTGCGGTGACCTTGACCGGATCAGAAGCTGCTGGCGAATCCGTTGCCTCCATCGCAGGATCGGTGCTCAAGAAGTGCGTGCTCGAACTAGGTGGGTCGGATCCCTTCGTGGTCGCACAGTCCGTAGATATGGACCTCGCTGTTCCTATGGCCGTCACTGCTCGTACGCAGAACAATGGACAGGCCTGTATTGCAGCGAAGCGTTTCATTGTGGTCGAGTCACGGGCCGAAGAATTCACCGAACGCTTTAGCGCAGCGATGGGTGCTCTCGTCGTTGGCGACCCCATGGATCCCGCTACCAATGTCGGTCCGCTCGCCACAAAAGGTCAGCTAGAAGAAACCCGTATCCAGGTTGCTGAGTCAGTAGCGAAGGGTGCGATCGTCACTGCTGGCGGTAAGGCGCTCGATGGTCCTGGTTACTACTATGAACCCACCGTGTTGACCAACATCACCGGGGATATGCCGGCAGGATGTCAAGAAATGTTTGGTCCTGTGGCCGCAGTTTACGTAGCGAGTGACCTCGCCCACGCGGTAGCGATTGCCAATGACACCCCGTGGGGATTGGGCGCGAGCATCTGGGCAACTGACGATGCGGAACAGCGTTACGGACTAGAGAACCTTTCCGCTGGCATGGTCTTCGCGAACCAGATGGTGAGCTCAATGCCAGAACTGCCTTTCGGCGGCATTGGTCGCTCGGGGTATGGTCGTGAACTCTCTGATGTGGGTATGTACGAATTCTGTAACCAGAAGAGTTTCTACGTCGCATGATTAGTGGGGTCGTCTTCGCAGATCATGCTGCGGGGTCACCTCTTAAGGCGGCTGTCGCCACGGCGATGTTCGAAGCAATGGAAGGTTTGCCGCCCAACCCATCGGGTGCTCATCGCATGGCGAGGGCTACCGCTAACGTGCTCGACGCCGCCCGCGAAGAAGTAGCAAGTCTCCTTGGGGTATCGCCTCGCAGCATCGTTTTTGTTGGCGGTGGTACCGAAGCATGCAATGTCGCGATGCGCGCGGGTCGCGACGTAACCGGCATGGTTACGTCACCGATAGAGCACAGTGCGATTTCGGCAGCCGCGCAGCGCGAAGCACAGCGTCGTGGTCTTGGCTTAGCCACGATGCCGGTGACCCCAAGCGGCGTCGTTGATGTTGACGCAGCGCTGGGCTGCATCCCGAGCGGTGCGTTGGTAGCGCTCATGGCTGCTAACAACGAGACGGGAGCGATTCAGCCCGTGGGGGAGTTACGCGCAGCACTCAACGCGCTGGGCCGATCGGTAACCCTCGTGAGCGATGCCATAGGTGCGGCAGCGGTTATGGGCCTTGATGGTGTCATTGAAGCGGCAGATATTGTCACCATTGCGGGGCACAAATTAGGTGGCCCGCCGAGCGTCGCCGCCATGGTGATTAAGGAAACCACCATGATTGACCCTCTCGTGGTAGGGGGAGGTCAAGAACTTTCGCGACGCGGCGGCACCCCCGATGTGGCCGGCATTGTGGGCTTCACCACAGCACTTCGTCTCAGTCACGAAGACCTTGCCTCGGGATCCGTTGTGGCGCTAGCGCAGCGGCGAGATCGACTGCAAGATGCCATCGTGAGCGCCGTGGACGATGCCGTCGTTTCGGCCTGGGATACAGAACGTCTCGCGAGCCATCTCCACCTCAGGTTTCCGGGCTTACGCAGTGATGAACTCCTGCTTCTTCTCGACCAGCACGGTGTTTGTGCCTCGGCTGGATCAGCCTGTTCTTCCGGGGCTTCAACCATCAGCCACGTGCTGGAAGCGATGGAGGTCCCTACCGCAGAAGCCAAAGGGGCTCTGCGCCTGAGTCTCTCCACCTCGACGACCGACGCTGAGATTCAGGAGATCGCCACACAGGTGATTGGGGCGGTACGCCAACTTCGGAGCTGATAAGCGGTCAGGGATGCGCCTCAGGGTGGCAAACTCAGAGGGTGAAAGTTCTTGTCGCCATGTCCGGAGGAGTCGATTCCTCGGTAGCAGCCGCCTTGGTAGCCGACGCTGGCCATGAGGTGGCGGGGGTCACCTTGAAACTATGGGGTGGTGATTCAGACACAGGGTGCTGTTCGGTCGCTGACGTTGAGGACGCACGTCGCGTGGCGGCACAACTTGGGCTCGACCACCACGTCTTGAACTTGACCGAAGAGTTTGACCACTTCGTGGTGGATCCCTACGTAGCGGCGCACGCTTCGGGGAGCACCCCGAACCCCTGTGTGGAATGTAACCGCTACCTCAAGTTTGGAACCCTCTTTGAAGTCGCTGATCGCTTGGGTTTCGACGCGGTAGCAACGGGTCACCATGCTCGCATCGAGGAGCGTGCCGGTCGACCCGTTCTGGCTCGAGGCGTGGACAGTGCTAAGGATCAGTCCTACGTGGTGGGGATGCTCGAGGCTCAACAACTCAATCGCGTGCTGTTCCCTGTTGGCGTGATGACGAAGTCCGAAGTTCGCCAGGTTGCCTCCGATCGAGGCTTGCGTACTGCACTGAAAGCGGAGAGCCAGGATGTGTGCTTTATTGAACGCTCCAAGGGCCGCCGCCACTTTCTTTCAACACGACTCAACTTGACGCCGGCATCGGTCATTGATCAGGCAAGTGGGGATGTAGTGGGCAGTGTCGAGGCGCTGGAGCTCATTACGGTTGGTCAGCGCCAAGGACTTGGTGTCGACGCAGCGGGGAATCGTCGAGTCGCGGTGTCTATTGATCGTGATCGATCAGCGGTCATCGTGGCTGATCCCACCACTGCCCAAATCACCACGCTCCACCTCGATGAAGCAAGCTGGACGCAAGGCCAAGCATCGTTTGGAGCCAATGGTATGCGCGTCAGGGTGCAGGTGCGCAGTCACGCCACAAGCGTGGAGGGAAGGGTATTCCCCACCCATATTGAACTCGCTGAAGCAATGGATCCCGTGGCGAGAGGTCAGTTATGTGTGATCTTTGATGAAACTGACGCGACGGTGTTAGCGAGTGCGGTGGTTGCGTGATCTTCGATGGGCTCAGTGACGTCCCCGAACTTCGTATCGGGGAATTACGTGACCTCATCGCGCACCACAATGATCGCTACCACCGACGCGACGAACCTGAGATACCTGATGCCGACTTCGATGCCCTGGTTGCGGAGCTGCGGCGCCTAGAGAACGAGCATCCTGATCTCGTCAGCGCCGATAGTCCAACGCAATCAGTTGGCGCCTCGCCCACAGGGCTGTTTGAACCGGTAGCACATCGGGTCAAGATGATGAGTCTCGATAATGCCTTCGATGACGAAGAAGTCGCGGCATGGGCGGAGCGGCTAGCGCGAGCGCTCGGAAGAAACAGTGTCGATGATCTCCTCTTTAGTGTCGAACCTAAGGTCGACGGGGTTGCAGTGTCGGTGACCTATGACCACGGCGTATTTGTGCAGGCCGCAACGCGAGGCGACGGGACCACGGGTGAAGACATCACTGCGAACGTAGCAACCATTGCGGCAATTCCGAAACAACTCGACTCGGCTTGTGCTCCCTTCCCAGCGGTTCTCGAAGTTCGAGGAGAGGTGTACTTGCCCACGCTGGCCTTCGCCGAGATGAATGAACGCCAGCGTAGCGCAGGGGCTAAAGCATTTGTCAATCCGCGCAACGCCGCGGCCGGGTCGCTCCGCCAAAAAGATCCCGCGGTGACGGCGATAAGGCCCCTTTCATTTTGGGGCTACCAAGTTGGCTATATCGAAGGGGTGAGCGCAGGATCGGTCTTCGATGCCGCAACCCACGCACAGACGCTCACGGCACTCGCCCTTGGTGGCATCCCCGTTTCTAAAGAGATCGGTATCGTCCGCGGCGTTGCGGCGGTCCTCGCCCACATCAGTGAACTAGAGCAGCGGCGCCATGACCTGGGCTACGACATTGACGGCGTCGTAATCAAGCTTGACGATTTAGATCTTCGAGACCGTGCAGGACAAACCAGCCGGGCTCCTCGTTGGGCGATTGCTCGCAAACTCCCTCCCGAAGAGCGAAGCACCTTGTTGAAATCGATTGAGGTGTCCATAGGACGAACAGGTCGAGCTACTCCCTACGCGGTACTTGACCCCATCTTTGTCGGCGGCTCAACCGTTGAGTTCGCCACCTTGCACAATCAAGATCAGGTCATCGCGAAGGATGTGCGACCCGGCGAACAGGTTATTGTTCACAAAGCGGGTGATGTGATACCTGAAATCGTGGGGCCGCTCACGTCCACGGGCAAACGTCCTGCCTCGTGGATGTTTCCAACGGAGTGTCCGGCCTGTGCCGGTCCTCTCGTGCGACTTGATGGCGAATCAGACACTTACTGCGTCAATCTCGATTGTCCTGCACAGCGGATACAGAGGCTCTCGCACTTTGCCTCGCGCGCCGCACTCGATATTGAAGGCTTGGGTGAAAAAAATATCGAACGACTCGTCGCCGCAGAGCTCGTCACTGACGTGGCTGATCTCTTTGATCTCAGCATTGACCAGATCGCCGGACTCGAGGGTCTTGGTGACGTGTCGGCGACCAATCTCGTCACTTCTATAACCCAAGCAAAAGCACAACCTCTGAGTCGACTCCTCGTTGGCCTAGGTATTCGCCACGTAGGGCCGACAACGGCGAGAGACCTAGCGAGAGCCTTCGGGACCTTCGAGGCCCTGAGGGAGGCGTCCATCGAAGCACTCGCGGCAGTCGAGGGCGTTGGGCCCGTTATCGCTGAGTCGCTGCAACGATTCTTCGCTAACGACTCGAATGCGGTCGTCCTCGATCGTCTCAGTATGGCTGGTGTACCCGCGGCCGAGGAAAGCTCAAAGCTCGGTGATGACGGAATACTTCCCTTGGCGGGGCGAAGCATTGTGGTGACCGGAGCAGTTGAGGGTTACTCAAGAGATGGCGCCAAGGAGGCCATTGAGCGGGCGGGGGGCAAGGCGACGGGATCGGTGTCGGCAAAAACCTTCTGCGTCGTTGTTGGAGAAGCACCGGGCGCTTCGAAGCTGTCCAAGGCGGAGTCTCTTGGTATACCTATGGTGCCAGCGAACGCATTCGCGCAGCTCTTGGCGACTGGTGACCTTCCCAACACGACCTGAAGCCGTCAGAGTGCCCGCCTGACCCTCCACCGCCTCAGGAGCGGTATTGACTAGGTTTCATAAGGATCTATGCGCCCTTCACCCGAATCAATTGGCAGCGTTCTCAGTGGCCGATACCGCCTGGTAAGCCTGCTCGGTACCGGCGCGTCAGCGAACGTCTTTTTGGCCGATGACCTGACCCTTGAGCGTCAAGTTGCGGTGAAAATTCTCCAACCAAACTTGGTCACGGATGAGAGTTTTTTGAAGCGCTTTCGAGCGGAAGCCCGAGCAGTCGCAGCACTCAATCACCCTAATGTCTTGCGAGTTTTTGACTGGGGCGAGGAAAATGCCGTTCCCTATTTGGTAACGGAGTACCTACCGGGTGGTTCGCTAAAAGATATTTTCGACAAAGGCTTAACCCTTACGGTTGAGCAAGCAGCAGCGGTTGGTTGCGAAGCTGCCGCCGGCTTGGCCTATGCGCACGCTCGAGGTCTCGTTCACCGAGACATCAAGCCGGCGAACTTACTCTTCGACGAAGAAGGCCGGGCACGGATTACCGACTTTGGTGTTGCTCGGGCGTTGGCTGAAGCGAGTTGGACAGAACCCGTGGGCGCCATGATCGGAACGGTGCGCTACGCCAGCCCTGAACAAGCTGAAGGCATCCCTATGGACGGCCGCGCTGATGTGTACTCGCTCGCGCTCGTGCTCTACGAGGCCATCACGGGCAGAGTGCCATTTCTGAGTGACACGCCCCTGGCGTCCTTACGGGCTCGCGTTGGCCAACCCTTGCCCTATGACGATCGGCTCGTACCCCTCGAAGTAGTGCTGGAGCGCGCCGCCGATCCGGACGTCGAGAGTCGCCTTGACGCTGCGGAGGTCGCCGCTCGTCTTGAGTCCTTGTCGAGCATCATGCCTCCGCCCATGCCACTACCCATCACGGTGGTGACGGCGTTGGGGGACACCATTGTTCCAGGATTTAGAGCTCCCAGTACTGACGAGCTTACGCAGATCACCCCAGCGGTGAGTGGGGCGGGTCACGTACCTTCTGGAGTCGTCGCTGCGGTGCCGGCTACGTCGTTCGATCAGCAGACAGTCCTGCAGCCGCCCGACGCGTTTCCTGGTGCTCCGATAATCCGAACCGACCGCTCTCGTCGCCGTATCTGGCCATGGCTGCTGTTGGCACTCTTCGTCGCCGTCGCCGTATTCGGCCTGTTTGCCTACGCAACGAAGTTATTTACTCCTTCAGTGACCGTACCTTCCGTTGTGGGACAGACCCAGAGCCAAGCGCGCGTGATTTTGTCGGCCCATCACCTAGCGGTGACCTTTGCTACCGAGACCTATTCAGAGACAGTACCCGCTGGTTCAGTCATTAGTCAGAACCCGGTTGCTCGGACCACGCTTAAGCAGAACTCATCGGTCACCTTGGTGGTCTCGCAAGGGCTCCCTCCCGTGAACGTACCAGGCCTTACGGGGATGACCTGTGCGCAAGCGACCGCAGCCCTGCAGGCGGTCAAGCTTGTGGGGAGCTGCTCGTCGTCGCTCGCGGCCTTCTCGTCCACGGTTCCGCGAAATCAAGTTATTGGCTGGCAGTACCAGGGAACCCAGAATCCGAGTGCGGTCCCGCTTCATGCAACGGTAGACATCGTGATCTCGAAAGGCCCGCCGCCCATTGCGGTTCCTGCAGTGGGGAGCACTTGGAACGTAGCGAAATCCACCTTGACGACGGCAGGGTTTAAAGCAGTACAAGGCAGTGAGTACTCGTCAACGGTTCCAACGGGTCAGGTGACGAGAACCTCTCCGGTGGCCGGTGCGCTAGCGCAGCGTGGCTCAACCGTCACGGTCTACGTGAGTCTTGGTCCACCCCAGGTTCCGGTTCCTAATTTGATCGGCGACTCTGTCGCTACGGCCACCAATGCACTTGCCAAGGTCGGACTCAAGATTGGGGCCGTCTATGGTCCGCCGGGCGGCGCTGTATTTACGACCAGCCCAAGCATGGGGTCGTCAGTGCTTATCGGTACCGTTATCAATCTCTACGTGCGTTAAGCCTGGTTGGACTAAGCGGTAAAGCCCCGAATTTTTTCGGCAATCGCGATCGCTTGGGCTGATGCGTTAGCTCCTTGGAGTGCTAGAAGTTTCGAGGCATCGCCGTCGACGCGGATCTTTCCCTCCAAAAGGGCACTCATCAATGCGGCGGGATTTCCTCCGACAAACAGGGCTCGGGCGGTTACGTAATCAATCGTGACGCTTATCTCAGCGTCATCGAGGTGGCCTTCGTCCATAAGAGGAATTCCCGAGGTGGTATCGACGTGCGCCAGGGTGGCCGCGCCAGCGGGGGCCTCGGTGACCGTAGCGTTGAGCGATATCGAGACCGGAGCCTCAATATCGCTCAGATTGACCTCATCTCGAAGGCCTCTTACTGCACGCATCCAGGCTGGGCTTAAAAACTCATAGGTCACAGGGCCTCCTCTTGACGACGAGGGTAGCCGGTACTCGTAGACTTAGGCCCCATGAGCACTCCTATTAAGCCTGGTTGCGAACCGCTGTCTGCGGAAGGCAATGCCACGGGCATCTTGGTAATTCATGGATTTACGGGGAGTCCTCGGTCAATGCGGCCCTTGGCAACCCGTTTTGTTGATGCTGGGTTCAGCGTCGAGTTGCTCCTGCTACCCGGGCACGGAACCAGTCTTGAAGATATGAAACAGAGCACCTTCGCTGATTGGTCGGGCCATGTCGAGGCCGCGTACGTGGGCCTCGCTGCTCGCACCGAGCGTGTCTTTGTTGTTGGTCTCTCCATGGGGGGTCTCTTGACATGTTGGTTGGCTGAGCGCCATCCCGAGATTGCCGGCATTGTTGTGATTAACCCGATTATCGAATCGCTGGGCTCAGAAATCGAAGAAGGGATCGCCGCGCTCATCGAGGCCGGTGTTGACGAGACTGATGGTATTGGCTCCGATATTGCGAAAGAAGGAGTGAATGAGTCGAGCTACGCAATGACTCCGCTGCTGCCTTTGCTAAGCATGCTTGAGGCAGCTACCGATGTATCGAGCAACCTTTCTAAGATCACCTGTCCCGTGCTGTGCTTTCGAAGTACCCAAGACCATGTGTTAGAAGCCAACCACAGCGAACATCTCATGGCCTCGGTTGCTGGACCGGCGGAACGAATCATCTTGGAAAATAGTTACCACGTAGCCACCTTGGACTACGACGCAGAATTAGTGGAAATCCAAACGCTCGCATTCGTTGAGCGTTTGATTGAGGAGCAACAGTGAGCAGTACCCATCCCTTGGATGCTAACGATGTCATCAAGGTGGCATCGTTAGCGAGGCTGTCACTGAGTGACGATGAAGTCGAGCGCTTTACGGGTCAACTCGCTCGAATTCTCGATAGCGCCGCTGAGATTGCTGCGCTCGATCTTGGGGGTCTCGCGCCCACGGCTCACCCCCTAGCGCTCGTGAACGTGTTGCGAGACGACGTGGTTCGTGACTCGCTCGATCGCGATGACGTACTGAGCCAAGCTCCGTCGGTGAATGACAATCGCTTTAGTGTTCCCAAGATCATCGGAGACGCGCCATGAGTATTGTCGCCACTGCTGAGAGCGTGCGCACGAAGCAAACACGTGCAGTCGTCGTAGCCGATGAGACACTCGCTGCCATTGAGGCGCGCGATGGTGATATTCATGCCTTCTTGCACCTTGACGCGGAATCGATTCGTGCTCAAGCGCGTGGCATCGACAGTCAGATTGATGCTGGACAACATCCAGGTCGCCTGGCCGGAGTACCCGTTGCCATTAAGGACAACCTTTGCCAACGTGGGGTTCCTACGACCTGTGCATCCAAGATCCTTGAAGGCTGGAAGCCGCCCTACGACGCGACGGTTATCACGCGTCTGAGAGAAGCGGGGGCGGTCCTCGTTGGTAAGACCAACCTCGATGAATTCGCCATGGGTTCCTCGACCGAGAACTCGGCCTTTGGCGCCACAAAGAATCCCGTCGACCCAAGCCGGGTGCCGGGCGGATCTTCGGGTGGCTCAGCCGCGGCAGTCGGTGCCGACATGGTGCCTGTCTCGCTGGGTTCTGACACGGGTGGTTCGATTCGCCAGCCCGCAGCCTTTTGCGGCGTAGTTGGGCTTAAGCCGACCTATGGCACGGTCTCTCGCTACGGACTCATCGCGTTTGCTTCTTCACTCGATCAAGTAGGGCCCTTTGCCCGCAGCGTCGATGATGCCGGTGTGCTCTTTGAAGTCATTGCGGGCCACGATCCCATGGACTCCACGTCGCTTGCGATATCCGCGCCTGACGTGATGACGGATATTGATGGAGGCGTTGCCGGTCTTCGTATTGGCATCATTCCTGAGTTAATGGATGGAAGCAGCGACGAGGTTCGCGCTCGGGTAGTCGCCGCGCAAGACGCACTTCGAGAAGCCGGCGCCACCTTGGTCTCGTTACCGGCTCCTGAACTTCTTCTTGGGCTCGCTGCGTACTATCTGATCGCCCCCGCGGAGGCATCATCGAACTTGGCGCGTTATGACGGGGTTCGCTACGGCAACCGTGTCGATGGCGCAGACGTTTCAGCCATGATGATTGCGACACGGACGGCTGGGTTCGGCGATGAAGTCAAGCGTCGAATCATGCTCGGCACCTATGCGCTTTCGGCTGGGTACTACGACGCCTACTACGGACAAGCCCAGAAAGTTCGCACCCTCATTATCGAGACCTTTCATCGTATTTATCAATCGTGCGATCTGATTGTGGGGGCAACAACGCCCACGACCGCTTTTGAGTTTGGATCGAAGACCGCGGATCCTATGTCGATGTACTACTCAGATATTTTTACGATTCCTTCCAACTTGGCAGGACACCCCGCGATCTCAGTCCCCTTCGGTACTGGCGAGGCTGGTCTTCCCATAGGAGTGCAGTTACTTGGTCCGGCACTCTCTGAACCGACGCTTTTTCGAGCTGCCAAATTCCTAGAAACTGAGGTTGGTCGATGAGTACGTTGCCTGATGGCTGGTTCATGGTGGTCGGTCTCGAAGTCCATACTGAGCTTCGCACCGAAACCAAATTGTTCTGTGGCTGTGCAAATGCCTTCGGCGATCAGCCCAACACCAATATTTGCCCCGTGTGCCTCGGCTTACCTGGGGCGTTACCGGTTTTGAACCAGCGTGCGGTGGAGTACGCCATTCGAATTGGTTTGGCGCTTCATTGCGTCATCCAGGATTCTTCATTCCATCGGAAGAACTACTTCTACCCTGACATGCCCAAGGATTTCCAAATCAGCCAGTACGACATTCCTATTAACGGGCCTGGTTACCTCGACCTCCCCGGTGGCGTTCGTATTGGCATTGAGCGAGCCCACCTTGAAGAAGATACGGGTAAAACAACGCACCTTGGCGGGACAGGCCGCATTCATGGCTCGGATGAATCACTCGTTGACTACAACCGCAGTGGCGTTCCGCTCGTTGAGATTGTCTCGTGCCCTGATATTCGCTCTGCCGCACAGGCTCGCGCCTATGCGGCAGAGCTGCGGTCAATTCTGATTGCGTCGGGAGCTTCAGACGGCCGCATGGAGGAGGGTTCGATGCGCGTTGATGCCAACGTCTCGGTTCGTCGTGGCGAAGATCAACCTTTTGGTACGCGCTGCGAGATCAAAAACTTGAACTCACTTCGTTCGGTGCAACGTGCTGTTGAGTACGAAGCACTTCGACAAATCGCGCTGCTCGAAGATGGTGGCACCGTTCGCCAAGAGACGCGTCACTGGGATGAAGATGCGGGCAAGACGCACACGCTTCGCACCAAGGAAGAAGCATATGACTATCGATATTTCCCGGAACCAGATCTCGTGCCCGTTACCCCCACACAAGCCTTCATTGATACCGTTCGCACTGGCCTTGCGCCCATGCCAGCGGAGCGTCGCGCTGCCTTGGTCTCATTGCTCGGTGAACCCAATGACGCTCAGATTGATCAACTCCTAGCCGTGGTGGAGCAGGGTCTCGATCACTTTGTGATCACGGCGGTGAACGCGGGGGTGAATGCACCGCTAGCACTAACGCGAACCGCCAATGAGCTAGCGGCAAGCGATCGCAGCCTCGATAACCTAGATGCGGAAGCGATTGCTGCGACCCTGCTTTTAGAACAAGCTGGTGACCTTTCGGCAACACAGAGCAAAGCAGTGCTCGCTGAAGTGATTGCCCATGGCGGAGGAGACCCCAAAGCCATCGCTAAATCGAAGGGCTTTGAGCACATGGCTGATGGGGCGCTCGATCTCGTCATCGATGAGGTTATTGCTGCTCACCCTGATGAGTGGGAGCGCTTCTGCGGCGGGGATGAGAAGTTACAAGGTTTCTTTACCGGAAAAATCATGGCAGCCACCAAGGGCCAAGCCGATGGAAAAGCTGTTAGCGCTGGGCTCAGAGCCCGTAAAAACTAATTAGGCCTCCGAGAGCACTCGGTCGTGCTCTCGGAGGCTTGTGTTTGAGCCCGAGTTGGCGACATAGACATATTTGCCACTCGATGCAATGCCCCAGGGGATATTGAAGCTGGCGTCTTGGAGGTTGGTGCAAGTTACGGTCCCAATGGCATTGCAATAGGAGACGTAGCCGTGGTTGTTGGTGCCACCAGTGCTTGAGGTAACCCAAATACGGGTCCCATCAGATGTCATACCATAGGAGGCAGAAAAATTGGTACCGGAAACCGTCGTAAATGCGGCGCTATCGGTGATCTGGGTATCAGCAGTTGCCACCCCGCTGAAGCCCAGAATCGCCGTCATGGTGAGTCCGGCTACAGCAGTGAGTACCTTGAGCGAGCGAATGGGTTGCTTCACGATTTCTTTTATTTGATTAAGTTACTTGATAATACTGTGAATAATAACGGCATATAGGATCCCAATACGTGGAGAATCCAACCGGTTCACCGGTATTGGTGGCAGCGACGAGAGTTGCCATAACTCGATCGGGAGCGACACAGCGAGGATCTTTTACAACTGGCGATCTCGCCAAGGCGGGCTTGGGTTGTGCCAAGCCGTCGGCTGTGGCACGATAGGAACGTGATTAGCCCGATACCATCCATTGATCTTGTAGTAGTAGTGCCCTAACGCGCGACCCCACATACCGTCGCGCGTTGTGAACCTCCCAAGTGGGAGGTTCTTTTGTTTCTTACGCTCAACTCAAATACCTGGAGAATTCCATGAACATCACCGGAGCCCAAGCCTTGATCAAGGCCCTTGAGCAGCAAGGCACCGAAGTCATCTTCGGTTACCCTGGCGGCGCCATCTTGCCTGTGTACGATCCGATCATCGACTCAAGCATTCGCCATATTCTGGTTCGTCACGAACAAGGCGCCGGTCATATGGCCGAAGGCTATGCCCAAGCGACGGGACGCCCCGGCGTTGCCATGGTGACTTCGGGACCAGGGGCCACCAACATCGTCACCCCTATTTCCAACGCCTACATGGATTCGATTCCCCTCGTGGTCATCACAGGCCAAGTCCCTACCGCTGCGATTGGTACTGATGCGTTCCAAGAGTGCGACATCACGGGAATCACTATGGGTATTACCAAGCACAACTGGCTGATCAAAGACGCCAAAGACATTCCTGACGTCATTGCTGAGGCGTTCTACGTGGCGACCACCGGTCGCCCTGGCCCCGTCTTGGTGGATGTTCCTAAAGACGTGACGCAATCCATGGTGGACTGGCACGATTGCCCCAGCCCCGCCGAACTTAATCTTCCTGGATATCATCCCTTGCTCGAAGGGGATCCCGAAGCGGTCGCGGCGGCTGCGCGCATGCTCGCCGAAGCTGAACGCCCGGTGCTCTATGTCGGAGGAGGCGTTCTCAAGGCTCGTGCTATCGAAGCCCTAGCTGAGTTGGTTCGTCTTAGCGGGGCGCCCGTGGTGACGACCTTGATGGCGCGAGGAGCCTTGCCTGATTCACATCCACAGAACCTCGGCATGCCGGGTATGCATGGAAACTACACCGCAGTTACCGCGATGCAACGAGCAGACCTACTGTTTTCGCTAGGTGCTCGCTTCGATGATCGCGTTACCGGACGCCTCGACGCCTTTGCTCCGAACGCAGCCATCGTTCACGTCGATATCGACCCTGCTGAAATTGGTAAAGTTCGGGCGGCCAATATCGGCATCGTTGGCGACGCCCGCCATGTCATTGAAGCCCTATCGACAGCGTCGGCGACCTTACCTCGGACTGATCTTTCGGCCTGGTGGAAGACCTTGGATGGGTGGCGCGCACAATTCCCTATGACCTATGAGCCGGCCGCCGAAGGCGCCGTACTCAAGCCCCAGGCAATCATTGAGCGGCTCAATGCGCTCAGCCCCAAGGACGCAATCGTCGTCGCTGGAGTTGGTCAGCACCAAATGTGGGCTGCCCAACATTGGGACTATGAGTATCCCTATACCTGGATTAACTCGGGAGGGGCTGGCACTATGGGCTTCGCTATACCTGCGGCCATTGGTGCCAAGGTTGGCCATCCGGGTCGTACGGTATGGGCGATTGATGGAGACGGCTGCTTCCAGATGACAGCACAAGAGCTCGTGACGGCGCGCAGCGAAGGTATTCCTATCAAAGTTGCCATCCTCAACAACTCCTACCTCGGCATGGTTCGCCAGTGGCAAGAGATGTTCTATGAGGAGCGCTACTCCGAGGTCTATCTCAGTCAAGACCTTCCCAACTACGTGATGTGGGCTGAAGCCATGGGCTGTGTCGGCATCCGCGTCGATCGTGCCGAAGACGTTGACGCTGCCATTGAGCGAGCGAACTCGATTAACGACCGACCTGTCGTTATTGACTTCCGCACTGATGCGACAGAGAAAGTGTTCCCCATGGTGGCTGCTGGTGCATCGAATGACGACATCATGGTTCACCCGACCCAACAAGTAGGTGCCTAATGCCAGAACCATTTAGCGGTACGACAACCCACAGCCCCATTACGCACCACATCTTGTCGGTGCTAGTAGAGAACAAAGCAGGAGTACTTGCTCGCGTCGCTGGACTGTTCTCTCGACGCTCCTTTAACATCTTCTCCTTGGCGGTTGCTCCCGCTGACGCTCACGAACGCTTTAGCCGGATCACCATCGTGGTCGATGCCGAGTCGGCCCCCTTGGAGCAGGTCGTTGGCCAATTAAACAAGTTGATTAACGTCGTCGAGATCCGAGACCTAGGCTCAAACGAGGCCCTCGAGCGTGAATTACTACTCGCAACCGTCCACGTGCCTCATCAAGAACGAGACCACCTCCTCGAATCAGTGGCTGATGCCGGAGCATCGGTGGTCGATATCAGTGACGACGCCATAACCGTGACCTTGTCGGGAACCCCAACGGCACTCAATGCTTTTGAGGCCATGGTGGCCCAGGGATATCCCCAATGTGAAATTCAGCGAACAGGTCGGGTGGCACTGCCTAGACTGAACAACTCGGCGACTACTGCCTAGCCACCATTCTCACATTTACAGATAGATAGGAGCATCCCCATGGCAACCCTTTACTACGAGAAGGACACTGACCCTTCCATCATCAAAGGCCGCAAGGTAGCCATCATTGGCTACGGTTCACAAGGTCACGCCCACGCCCTCAACTTGGCCGAGTCCGGCGTTGAGGTGTGCGTTGGGCTTCGTGATGATTCCTCCTCGGCGAAGAAGGCACGAGAGGCCGGCCTCACGGTGAAGACCCCTAGCGAAGCGGCTGCTTGGGCTGACGTCATCATGATGTTGGTTCCCGACACACGCCAAAAGGCCGTCTACGAAGCGTCCATTGAGCCCAACTTGAACGAAGGCGACATGCTGATGTTCGCGCACGGCTTCAATATCCGTTTCGGACAAATTGTCCCGCCGGCAAACGTAGATGTGACCATGATCGCTCCGAAGGGCCCGGGCCACCTGGTTCGTCGGACCTTCACGGAAGGTGGTGGTGTACCGGCACTGATCGCCGTTCACCAAGACGCTACGGGTAAGGCTCACGCCAATGCACTGAGTTACGCCTGGGGCGTCGGTGGTGCTCGCGCCGGAGTCCTGGACACCACCTTCACGGAAGAGACCGAGACCGACCTCTTCGGAGAGCAAGTGGTTCTCTGTGGCGGTGCCTCCGAGTTAGTTCGTGCCGGCTTCGAGACCCTCGTAGACGCTGGATACCAGCCCGAGAGCGCCTACTTCGA
The DNA here is from genome assembly GCA_903875425.1 of uncultured Actinomycetes bacterium. Classification (GTDB taxonomy): domain Bacteria; phylum Actinomycetota; class Acidimicrobiia; order Acidimicrobiales; family RAAP-2; genus CAIQWC01. The sequence continues at coordinate 42,159 of CAIQWC010000006.1, forward strand.
GTGCCTCCACGAGCTCAAGCTCATTGTTGACTTGATGTATGAACAGGGTATTGCAGGTATGCGCTATTCCATCTCGGACACTGCTGAGTACGGTGACCTAACTCGAGGCCCTCGCATCATTAACGAATCTGTTCGCGCTGAGATGCGCAAAGTTTTAGGCGAAATCCAAGACGGCACCTTTGCGGCCGAGTGGATTGCTGAGAATGAAGCAGGCTGCCCGAACTATCACGCGCTCCAAGCCGCTGGCAAGGAACATCAGATTGAGAAGGTCGGTGCAGAACTCCGGGCCATGATGCCCTTTATTTCGGCCGGCAAGCAGCGTGTTGAGGACGCTTCTGGCGGCTGATTACCCCTCTACTCAGGGCTCACTGCGCCTCGCTCCTTCAAGGGGGCGGGGCGCAGTGTCGTCAAGGGCCTATATCCAGCGACGCCTTTGAAATTACCGCTTGTGGACAAAGAAAAGATGGTGTTGAACCCCGCTTCGGTGTTATCGTCGCACAACGGTAGGGATTGGTGGTGCTCTTGCACTACCACCGAGTGGGAGGGGACACTATGCCTGAGGGCGTTGATTTTGACATTATGGACGAGGACGAGCGAGCGCTCGCAGCCCTCGGCTACAAGCAAGAACTAAACCGAAGCTGGTCGGGGTTCTCGAACTTCGCCATCTCTTTCTCGATCATCTCGATCTTGGCGGGTTGCTTCACAACGTTCTACGCAGGTTGGAACGGTGGAGGCCCAGCCGCCATCGCGTGGGGCTGGCCTATCTTTGCAGCGCTCATCCTCTCAATCGGTTTGTGCATGGCCGAGCTGGTATCGGCCTATCCGACGTCAGGTGGCATCTACTGGTGGGCATCGAAGCTTGGTGGCCCAAAGGCTGGCTACTACACCGGTTGGCTGAACCTGATTGGCCTGCTTGCCATTGTGGCGTCAGTGGCCTATGGCTGCGCAACCTTCTTTGACCTGACGTTGAGCTTCTTACTCCCCGGCAGTTATACCGCAGGTAACCTCGATGTGATCTTCTTATACTTTGTTGTGATTCTGCTCTTGGCGGCTCTCATTAACATCTTCTCGAGTCACCTTCTGGCTGTCATCAATAACGTCTCGGTTTGGTGGCACGTCTTCGGCGCTGCAGCCATCGTGTTGATCTTGATCGTGCTTCCTCACCATCACGCCAGCTTCAAGATGGTGTTCACCTCGACGGTGAACAACACGGGATTCTTCAATGGATCAACCCACGGGTGGGGTTTCTTGTTCATCATTTTGCCCATCGGTGGATTGTTGACCCAGTACACGATTACGGGGTATGACGCATCTGCTCACCTTTCTGAAGAGACCAAGGGCGCCGCTAACACCGCGGCTAAGGGTATGTGGCGCTCCATCTTCTACTCGGCCATCGGTGGCTGGATCTTGCTGCTTGCCTTTTTGTTTGCCGTGCAGAATGAAGCAGGGGTGACGAAGGGTGGTGGTGGCGTCGCCGTTATCTTCGCCCAAGCCCTTACCTCTCGCTGGGGTGGCGCAGTACTTTTAATTGCTACTGCTGGTCAGCTCTTCTGCACCTTCGCTTGTATGACGAGTTGCACTCGTATGCTCTACGCCTTCAGTCGCGATGGTGCTGTTCCAGGCCACCGCCTCTGGTCACAGGTCAATAAGCAAAAAGTGCCGTTCTACGCAGTTATGGCCACTGCTGTACTGGGGCTTATCTTGACCGCCCCAGCCTTAATCAAGGTTGATATTGGCGGCGTTGCGGTACCCGTCGCTTTCAACGCCGTTGTCTCTATCGGCGTTATCGGTCTGTACTGGTGCTTCGCCATCCCGATCTACCACCGACTTCGCCACGGCGACAAGTTCGAAGTTGGTGGATGGAACCTAGGCAAGCACTACAAGTGGCTTGCGGTCGTCGCACTCATCGATGTCGTACTCTGCACCGTGATGGCCTTTATGCCGAACACGAATCTTGGCGTGCCTTGGATTTCCGGATTCAGCATGAAATATGTGAACTACACCATCTTGGTAGTACCGGCCGTCATGATTGCACTGTGGATCTATTGGCACGCTTCGGTGAAGAAGTGGTTCAAGGGACCCATCGCGAACATTACTGAGGGTGCTGCTGTCGAGGGCTAAGCCCAGACTGAAGCGAGAAGAGACCCAATACCGTGAGCCGGCTGCGAGAAATCGCAGCCGGCTCACTGTTTTGACGCGGAAGCGCAGTACATTGGGCCTTGGTCGCGTGGCGGCCGTTGGACTCGCAACGGAGGGAGTTGACTGATGGCCGCCCGGCGCAACGATGGTTTCGACGACGTACTGCCCGAGGCAGTGCTCGAAGAATTATCCGTGCTTGCTGGCCGTGAGCGAACGATCTCTGAGATCAGCGGCGGACTAACAAACCGAAATTTTAAGGTAGTCGTAGCCGACGGCGCCTACGTTGTGCGGGTCAGTTCTCGGGAATCACTTGAACTTGCCATTAATCGTGAACACGAGTATCAAAATTCCGTGAGAGCCGCCGAAGCCGGTGTCGGCGCGAAGGTGGTTGGCTACCTTCCCGAACATTCGGTGCTGGCCGTTGAGTTTCTTGAAGGCGATACCTTTACCGATGCCAATTTCCAAATCCCTGGCACGATTACTCGGGTCGCCGAGGCTGTCAAGCGACTCCATGGAGCGCAAGCCTTCGTCAGTGAGTTCAACATGTTCGATATTCAAGCGGGCTATTTACAAAACGTTCTTGATCGTGGCTATCGATTACCCGGGGATTACCTTGACCACCTTGAGCAGTTGCCACGAATTAAAAGAGCCCTGAGTGTGAACGCCGAAGCCTTGGTCCCATGCAACAACGATCTTTTGGCCGGCAATTTCATTGATACGGGTAGGGAGATTCGGCTCATTGATTATGAATACGCCGGTAACAACGATCCGTGTTTCGAGTTAGGAAATATCTGGAGTGAGTGCCACCTCTCAGATAGTCAGCTTGAGGAACTCGTCACTGCGTACTACGGCCGTTACCTCGCTAACCGTGTAGCGAGAGCCCGCTTACAGGCTTTCATGAGCCAGTATGGGTGGACGCTGTGGGCATCAATCCAAGATGCGACGAGCAGTATCGATTTTGATTTCTGGGAGTGGGGGATGGAGAAGTATGACCGGGCGGTCTCGCTATTGCGTAGTCCTGCCTTTGAAGCAGTCTTAGCCACAGTCCAAACCGATCAGTAGTCAATAACCAAGGAGTGAGAAGAATAATGGAAACGGATTCGAGGCTCCCTACCCGAGCGCAAATTGTCATCATTGGTGGCGGCATCGTCGGGAGTTCGGTGGCTTATCACCTAAGCAAACTCGGTCGTACTGACGTTGTGCTGATCGAGCAAGGTCAACTCTCTAGCGGTACGACGTGGCATGCAGCCGGCTTAGTCGGACAATTACGTGCCACCGAATCGGGTACTCGACTCGTGCAGTACTCAGCCAAGCTCTATGAAAGCTTAGAAGCAGAGACAGGTCTGGCCACCGGGTTCAAGCGCTGTGGCGGCGTTACGGTTGCGAGAACTCCTGACCGCTGGATACAGCTCCAGAGGACGCTAGCCACCGCCGAGGCCTATGACCTTGCCTGCGAACTCTTAACCCCGAACCAAGCCAAAGAGATGTATCCAATATTAGAAATCTCGGATCTAATCGGCGCTATTTGGCTACCTGGTGACGCAACAGCAAATCCGGTGGATGTCACCGCGTCTATGGCCCGGGGTGCTCGACAAGCGGGAGTCAAGATCGTTGAGAAGACTCGGGTAATAGGGATCACCACACAACGCGGTGCCGTCACTGGTGTCGAGACCGACCAAGGCTTTGTCGAAGCCGACATTGTTGTTAACTGTGCAGGTCAGTGGGCTAAGGCCATAGGAGCGATGTGTGGTGTGAATGTGCCGCTTCATTCAGCGGAACACTTCTACGTAGTCACCGAGCACATTGAGGGCGTCCACCGAGACTTACCGATTCTCCGTGATCCCGATGGCTATACCTACATGAAAGAAGAAGTCGGTGGGCTCGTCGTTGGTGGTTTCGAACCCGAAGCGAAGCCCTGGGTGGCGCCAGACCAATTGCCCTACCCCTTTGAATTTCAACTGCTCGATGAGGATTGGGACCACTTCAGTATCCTCATGGACTCGGCCCTGAATCGTATTCCCGCGCTCCACCACACAGGTATCAAGAAGTTCTACAACGGCCCCGAAAGTTTTACTCCCGATAATCAGTTCATTCTGGGAGAGGCACCCGAACTCAAGAACTTCTTCGTGGCTGCTGGATTCAACTCAGTAGGCATTGCCTCGGCCGGCGGAGCGGGCAAGGCTTTGGCTGAGTGGATCGTTGAAGGTGAACCCACCCAAGACTTGGTATCGGTAGATATTCGTCGCTTCGCTGGTTTTAACGGGAACAACCAATGGCTCCACGATCGAGTCGGTGAGATCCTCGGCCTGCACTACGCCGTACCGTGGCCGAACCGTGAACTCGAAACCGCTCGGCCCTTTCGCCGCTCTGCGATCTATGACGTCTTGGCCAAATCAGGTGCCAACTTTGGATCCCGCATGGGTTGGGAGCGGGCCAACGTCTTTGCTCCCGCGGGTGTCGCGCCCGATCTTGACTACACCTGGGGTAAGCCTCAGTGGCTGCAATGGAGTGACGTGGAACAGCGCGCTACTCGTGAGGCAGTAGCAATCTATGACCAGACGTCGTTTGGCAAACTGTTCATTCAAGGTCCCGATGCGCTAACGCTGCTCCAGCGAGTCTGTAGCGCCGACATGGATGAAGAAGTTGGCCGTGCGGTATACACCGCTATGTTGAACAGCCGGGGTGGCTACGAAGCCGATGTAACGCTTACCCGTTTGGCTTACGACCAGTTCATGCTGGTGACGTCATCGGCGTCGCCGCGACGCGATGCCGATTGGATCACTCGCCACCGCCGAGACAATGAGATGGTGAGTGTTACCGACGTCACGGCCATGTACGCCGTCTATGGCGTCATGGGACCAAACTCAAGGGAGCTGCTCAGTCGACTGAGTCGAGCAGATTTCTCTGATGAGGCCTTTGGTTTTGGAACTAGCCAAGAGGTCGACCTTGGCTACTC
>CAIQWC010000007.1 GCA_903875425.1 uncultured Actinomycetes bacterium
TCAACCATCGAGCAATCGTGACGGGTGGTGCGGGAAGCGGTAAGTCCCGACTCGCCCTTGCTTGGGCCCAACGGGCATTGCGGCGTGGTGATCGAGTGTTAGTGACCTGCTACAACGACCCCTTGGCTATCGACCTCGAGGAGCAATTGAGTTATCAAGAAGGTGAGTTAACCGTTGCACCAATTCTTCGACACCTCGAATATCAATTGGGTCTCGAATGGCGAGAGCCCGGGGAAAATCAATACACCATCGGATTTCTCAAAAAGAGTTCGACTAGGCCACTCGCCAGATTTGAACGGATCTAGTGAGGGTGTGCCACATTGATTCCGAGTGGTGCGGCGAGAGGGATTCGAACCCCCGACCCTTGGTTCCGTAGACCAATGCTCTAATCCACTGAGCTACCGCCGCATGACTCTCCAAAGAGAGCGTGACACATCTTACTAGACGACAACAGCTTGCGAATCTGGCCGGAAATGCTCCATAGTGAGACCGATGGAGGCAGTGATCGCTGACCTATTCGCAACGGGCAGTTGTCTTGAAATCTCGAAACAGGCATAATCCCTAGAAGCCGCGCCAATCGATATTCAGGCATTCACAGTCATTCAGGATCTTTACCGGTTTCGTGTTTGCGTGGCGCTCATCACTGACCTAGCGATGAGCGTTGACGGTACCCAAGGCTCCTCAGCAACTCCCCACCGTCTATCTCGTCACCCTTGTCGCGAGACATCAGTCGAAAAGCCTGCTGCCGCCCAGAATCCCCATGGGCTCCCGATGTACCCAGACGCGATCTAAGAACGGTTCGAGCACACGGCGATTAAGCCGTGGAGCGTTACCTCCAACTAGGTAAATCTTCTCAGGCTGATGGAGCTCCAGGATCTCCGCCACTACATCCGCGAGATCTTTGGACCAGTAGTCCTCACCCATGGCGAGCATCGCTTTCGTACCCAAAAGCTCGTCATATCGGGTGTGAGGCCTCGCGACAACGTCGTGAATTTCTTGATGCTCAAGCAGTCGACCATCTTGAGTCCTCCCACAACCAATGCCCGTACCGAGCGTGATGGTGACCTCGAGCCCCAGACCTTGACAGCAGCCAAGAGCCGCAACATCGGCATCGTTGGCTAGCGCAATGGGAAGGCAAAGCGCGGCGATGAGCAGTGTTCGCAGGGGGGCTTGCTCCCACATACGCCGAATCTCTCGATCATCTTGACCAGCCTTTATCCTCGCGAGATTCGATGGATCGCTCACGATGCCATCGAACACCTCGCCCGGGAAACCAATCCCAACTCGGTCAAAGCCCTCGAATTGACGGCTGAGGCTCACGATTCGATCAACGAGTCGTTCAGGAGGAAGGGGAGCTTGCGTCTTGAGGGATCGGATCTCAGAGATCAAGGTTTGCGTCTTAGAAACGGTCGCGGCCTTCATGGAGGTCGCGCCAATATCGATACAGAGCGTGACGTGATCCATCTCTTTACTGTAACGAAGACAGAATCTTGAATCTTGGGTTGTTTACCTAACACCAGACGTACTGGCTTCATACTTCCGCTCACCACCAGCCCTCGATGAGATTTCAGCGTTCGAATATCGAAGGAGGATTCTTTCTCGTCCCCGCTTCTTTTCCCTAGGGCTTGGTGGGCCATGGAGCCAACCAAGGGATCACTACTTCCAGCGAGTAGTACTCGGGTGCGGTGGTTATTCACAATGGACTCAGCTCGAAGACCCCATCGAGCATGGATTTGAGCGAGGTCTTGAAACACGCTGAGCAAGGTGATCCCGTGGCTCGCACAGGTCGCTGCCACGACGTCGAGTTCGGGTAAGGGTGCAATGGCCGCGGCTTCATCGAGTACGACGAGGAGCGGCTCCTTCAAGCGCCCACCTTCTCGTTGAGCTCTAGAAAATGCTGCTCGAAGCACCTCGTCAACGGCCAAGGCAAACAGAGCCCGATAGCGACGCTGGTCGTAGCTAGGTGCACAGCAGTACAGCGTGTTCGAAGCTCCGAGTAAGGCGGCTGGGTCAAGCACGGAAGTCTTCATCTCGGTCACCAAGGGATCGACAATGGCTTCAATGGTGGCGCTGATGGAGGCAGCTTGGCGCTCTTCTCGTTCGGCACAAGCCATCGCCGCCGATAAGGCCGCTTCATGACCACTGTCTTCAATCAGGCCTACCCATTCACTTGTTCCTCGGCTCTGCACCCAAGACAACACCTGTGCGATGTCGCCTCCTATTTGGGAACTAGCGAAACAGAGCACGCTCAACGTCTTAGCTGCCATCTGGGTCCAGAAGTGACTCTCAGCGCTGAGCGTCCCCTCGGCATTGGCCTGGGTTAAGGCATGACCAACGCGTTTCGCGCTGTCCCAATCTCGGACCAAGGCGACCGGATCGAGACGGCGCGAATCAATACCGTGGCTCCGAGAAGGATCCACGATCCCTATCTCGCCCCGGCTCCTGCGTAGCTTGCTCGTCGCCACCACGACGTCGTCTTTGACACTGGCCACCAACACGGGCCCTTCCCAGGCCGTAATCGCTGGGATCACGATGGAGGAGGTTTTACCCGATTGGGTAGGCCCGACCACCAAGACCGAGTGATCAGCGGGAGCCTTGAGTCCGCTCGGTGTTGCCCTCCACGATGAAAGGGCAAAGCGCCCCAGCACAATGTGGTGCTTGGACGTCTTGCTCTGTCTTAAGGGAGCACAGGTCCCCCACCTAGCAAACTCATGGCTACGGGTGCTTGGGTGTTTTATGGACCACCACGCAAGGGCGATCACTCCCCCCATAATCAGATAGCTCACGGTGCAAGCATCTGGTCGGTATCGATCATGGCCCACTCGAAACGTCCCACCCGGTGGTGTACGACCTGAGTCGTCGCTCCCACCTGCCAAAGCGCAGTACCCCTCGGTAATCTCACGAGCAGGTCTCGTTGTATCTCCGTGACCTGCAAACGACGGGTGAGTTGTTCGAGTTCCGATGCGTTTTGCGCGAATATCGTGCGTACCTCTGTTTCGAGCAGGAGCGACGTAGCAAGCGCGCGTTGTTCCGAGCCTTCGTTACCGACGGCCGACAGGTCAGAGATTCGGTGCAACACCGCAAGGTTCGAAATGCCCCAGGCTCTGCTCAACTTCCACGCACTTTGCAGCCAGCGAGCAGCATTGACATCTCGGAGCAATGCCCATGCCTCATCAATGACGAGCAGCGCTTGGCTAGCGTGACCTTGGCGATCGCTCAGGACTTGCTGCATCCAAGCCATAACGCACACCATGACCACGCTCAATCCAGCACTGCTGTAGAGCGCTGAGAGATCCACGATGACGAGTGGCTGCTCATCGAGATCTAGATGTTCTTGCCCATCGACCATGCCACGCAAGTCCCCGTCGATGAGGCGACGTAACTCCAGAGCTACATCTCGGCTTTCGTTGATTACCGAGCGATCATCAATCTGCAAGCTCGCAAATACCTGATCAGTAGGTGCCAAGAGGCGCCCGACAACGCTTCGTAAACTTGGTTGTCGCTCTTCTCGCCGTGCCCCATCGAGCGCTGCTTCGAGTGCGAGGCGCTCTATCGGTTTCAGGCTTCTGCCCATGGTGGTAGCAGCAATGGTTTCAAGGAGTGAAAGATGGCTACTTCGCTGTTTATCTCGTGAACGATGACCATGGCTACTCATGGGATTAACGCATTGATCTCCCCCGGGCGTGAGTTTGATCACCAGACCACCAAGGGCTGCTCCTAAGGCCGTGTACTCACCCTTGGGATCCACAATGAAGGCACGACGACCGAGGGCGAGGTGGCGAATCACCATGGCTTTCACGAGCGCGCTCTTGCCTCGGCCGATTTGACCCACAATCAGTTGGTTCGGGCTCGTAATCGTGCCTCGTCGGTAGAGCTCGAAGGGATCAAAGGTGAAGGGGCGACCCATGAGGTCCTCACCGAGGTACATGCCGTTCGCTGGGTCATCAATGGCGCCTACCAAGGGGGTCAGACCGCCGAGATCAAACACGGTGGTCTCATGAGGCGATATCGAGCGTACCCGCCGCGTCATGAGACCATTCCTTGGCCCGACAAGAGCATGGCAGCTACCTGGCCATGCTCACCGTTACAACGCGTTACGCGCATACCGCGGCTTTGTAGGTGCTTGGCAACGTCTTCCGAGATCGGTGCTTTGTCTCGCTGCACTACGATCACCGAGACTCGTACGCCGTCTTCGCCTTGTGCGTAGCGCTGCTCTCTTCGATGACGCTGCATCTCTTCTTGCTCCGCTTTGGTGCTTGCCAAAAACCCGGCCCGTTGGCGAAGTTCGCCTTCGGCGATGCTGCCCGTTCGCTTAGCCCGCACGCTTCGTAGCGCGCTGGCAGCCTCGACCACCGAGATCGACACTCTCACTATCAGGTCGGATCTCAAGAGACAGAGGTCTCCCAAGAGGTCGGGTCCGAAGAATCCGATAGGAAATCGCTCTAGCCAAAATGCCGTAAGCGTGTACTCACCAATGCGTGCGTGTCCCCACGCAGACTCGATCTTGAGGCCACAGCTGTCTCGCTCGCAGGTCGCGCCCGTGAGTTCACGCAGCCAGCTTTGTGCACCATGAGCCGAAAGCACCCGTGCGCTGACCGCACAGCCCTGGAGAGCCGATCCTAAGGACCGAGCCGCGGCGACGAGGACGTCGCTATCCCAAGGAGATGACGACAGCGAAACCACGATGCGCTGTCGAAGGGTCTCCAGAGATCCTTCCTGGAGGAGATCCGCGTAGCGCTCTTTGGCCGATATGGGAGCTTCGTGTGCATGCCGACGTACCCAGCGAGCACTGGCCTCTCTTGGGTCCCGAGCTTGCGTCGTGAGCGTCCACGACAGTTCGCGAAGGGCTCGGTGGGTACTCAAGGTTGCGGTGAGCGCGCTGGCGAACGCGGTCGTTCGTTGTAGTCGTAGTGCTGAATCCTCAAGGGCGATTGAAGAAAAGGTGAGCTCGAGGTAGACCGTAGCGACGCCATCACAATGCACGATGCCAGCCTCGTCAATCGTCGCTCGCAAGGGTCTCGCCAAACTGACCTTGGCGACGAGGAACGACCACGCAATAGCTATCCACTGATCAGTGCTGTAGCCGCGAAGGGGCAGGTACGCAGCGAGGAGTCCAAGAGCAAGCAGTGTGACCGCACTCACGGTGGCGACCAACCCATGGGTGAGGCGAGTGTCGAGGAACGCCAAGAGACAAGCCGCCGCGGTGAGGTAGATCTGGCCGAGCCGCATCCCCAAGAGATGGCGTCGAACTTCCGCGGGGCCGATGACGAATACCTGCTCATCCACGGTCTGTCCCCCGTGGTTTTCGTGGCTGAATCACAGGACCCATGGCATCACGACCAATGTCGAGACTTGGACTGCTGTTGCGTTGAGGGGGCGCTTCACGAGCCCGCTGTACGGCGCTGTTTCTCATCGGGTCTCCCTCATCGCGCACGCCGGCCGCTCGAGCGTGAGATCGAGTCGACATAGCTAGCGGAGGCGGTCCCGCTTGGCTCAATCTCGCAATCGCGAAGGTCGAAGCGCTTCGCGCACTACCGTGTTGCACCACCCGCTGGGCATGTTGGCGAAGACCCTGGAGCGAGGCTAAGGCCCCGGATTCGACCATGGGGATTAGGCGAAACAGCACAAAGGGAGCAAAGGCCGCGAGAACCACCATGGCCAACCCCAGCAAGACGGCGCTAACTCCGGTGCTGCGAGCACTCGAGAGTGCGCCCACACCGAGACTCAGCACCACCACAATCACCAACTTAGAAAGCATCAGCGCGACCAAGGTTTCGACGAGGCGGCGGGCCCACGCCGACACGGCAGGCCACAGTATGGTCAGCAAGGCAAGCGGTAAAAACGCTACGACAACGTAGAGAGCGCTGGCTCTGATGATGAGTTCAATCCAGAGTACGAGGGAGGCGATGACGACCAAGAGACCCAGGAGGGCAACAATGAAACTCGGTACGCTGCTACCTGATTCGGTGAGTTTCACCATGGCAGAAGCAAGCAAACTCGTTACTGTTTTAATGTTTTGGCCGCTCCCCGCGCTCATACCTGCTGACAGCTGATCGGTCACAACGAGGCCGAGCGAAGCGATGTCGACCGCTGAGCCCGCCAAGACGATCGACGCTGGCAGACTCACCACCATGATGCGAAGGAGGAGCGCTAGGTCTTGGCGCAGCAGTGCTTGGATAACCGCGACCACAAAGAAGGCCAAGGCAATAAGTGGCAAGAAACTATCGATGACCCGAGATCGTGTCAGAAACCACGGCGCAGCGAGGTCTACGTGCGTGGTGACGCTGAGGACTCGGCCAATTTCAATCAACACCCAGTTGGCACCCGAAACCATCCAAGAAGCTGCGCCGCCAAAGAAGGCGTTGGCAATATCCTTCGCTAGTGACGACACAATTGGTATCGAGACGTGCCTGCCCACCTAGTGCAGCCCGCGACCAGCGTGAAAGAAGAAATTAATCAAGATGGGAGCGCCGCCAATCACTATGGCCGCCCCCAGTGAAATAAGCACCGCTCGGCGGCCGGCCATGGATTGGTGAACGTTTTGAGAGTGGGCGCCAAGTGCCCACATCACCGCACCAATCACCAAGGCGATGAGGGAGAGAATCAGGCCCCAACCGGCAAGACCATTGGCGATGGTCTGCAAGGTTCCACTTCCTGGTAAATCACTAGGAGTGGGGTTAAGCGAAACGTTGGAAAGCACGAACACAGTAGTGAACGACACAGAGCTCCTTTCTTTGCAGCACCCACATCGGTCGCAGCAACGGCACCCTCGCACGCTCATCTGAGATTCATCGCCTGAACTGGCCTACCTTTTACTTTGCTTCGTAACGCCAGCAGCAACCCTCACGATGCAAGGAAGAATGCTGGAGCGACTCATGCCACGCCAAGAGCCTCGACACGCAGCCTTGCCGGTCTTACGAAGGGTCTGCGTGACTCCATAGCCTGCACAAACATCTTCCTAAGAGGTCCATTTCTTCACTAAGGTGAGATTGACGTAGCGGAGATGATGTGGCAACAAAAGGCGTAACTCAGTGATTGCCACCTTGGGACTGAGTTCACCGATTACCCAAGCAGCTGGCATCCTTGCTGCTGGCCTCACGATTTGTCGAACGGTTCCTCAGACCTATCGCGTGGTTCGCATATCGAATGAAGGCGTCTCGAGCGCCACGTGGCTCATTACCTTCTTTGGGAACCTCACCTGGTTTTGCTATGGCGTCTTCAACAACGTACCCGCCGAATGGTACGCAAACTTGCCTTGCTTTATCTTGGCTGGCTCAACTTTCGTCCTCATCCATGCTCGACGAAACACACTCAAGCGGGGTGTGTTCCTCGCCATAGGCGTCACCGGTGCGACCGCGCTCACCGTCACCATCGCCGAAGCGAGTGGTCATCTCGTCATTCTCTCCTTTGTCTGCGTTTCGGCTGCGTTCGTGATGTTCTTGCCCCAGGCCTATGACGCCGTAACCGCAAAGGATTTGACAGGTATTTCGATTACGGCATGGTGTCTTGGTATGGCCACCGCCACCATGTGGGGGGTGTTTGGCATCATGGCTCACAAGCCGCCGGTCTACGCGCCGGTGGTCATTCAATTACCAGCGTGCACTACCGTCGTCGTCAAAACGGTGTTAAATCGTCGACACATCAAAGCAACGCTTTAAGTGGCGATTCATATACCCCCGTTCCCATAATCAAGAAGCTGGACCGCCACCGTTGGCCTATGTCGACAAGCTCCGTCCTAAGCGAAGCACGCAAAAGCCAGTTTTCCCATAGTTTCCAAGGGTTTCATCACCCATTGGTCGCTCGCCCCTGAGCCAGGACCCTCATCTCGTAGTACCCATTCCTCGGCCATCATTACCAACGGGTGACGGTAAGAGAAACCCCATGTGACGTGTAGTACACCTACGACCCTTCAGGGAACGTTTGAGGGCATTGCCTCACGGCCTAGAAGGCTGGTGCACCAATTCATTAATTTATTTATCTAAGGCCGATTCACGGGGGCCTTCCATCTGACAGGATGAAGGGTGCATGAGTGCCCCTATTGCCACAACCACCACCTCGCTAACGCTGCCCATTCTCGTCGCCATCGGTGTGGGAATCCTCATCGTTGCGCTGCTGCTCGGCATTATTCTTGGTCGACGAACAGGTCGTCGCGATCTTGCTCAGCGCCTTATCTCCCTTGGTAGTCGCCTCGGTTCAGGACCATCTCCCGATGAGCGCTCAATAGAGGACGCATTGAGCTATCTCGAGCAGATCACTGGAGCGGCGACCGAAGCGGTTACCGAAACCTCCGCTGAAGCTATTCGCCTGCGTCGATCGTTCGATGCCCTTCCAGAAGGCGTTGTGCTTTGTGACGAATCAGGTTTAATTCTGTTTCGTAATGAGGCCGCTACGTCAATGATGACCGGGCGCGGTGGCGATGCCCTCGTCGCACAAACGGTCACCGAGTTGCTCGCTCAAGCCTGGAAGGAAGAAACTGCCCATCGTGAACTCGACCTCTTTGGCCCGCCGAAGCGATCCTTCAGCGTTAGCGCAGAAGTTATCGATGATGGGCGTCGGTCACTCGGCGTGATCGCCATCATTGAGGACATCTCCGAGCGCAAGCGCCTTGACGATATCCGTAAAGACTTCATCGCTAATGTGAGCCATGAACTGAAGACACCCATGGGGGCACTCGTTCTCTTATCGGAAACCTTGGCTGCCGAAAAGGACCGCGACGTCGCTAACCGCTTGGCTAACCGCATCAATACCGAAGCTTTTAGGGTTACGAGAATTATTGAAGACTTACTTGATCTATCCAGAATAGAAACCAACAATGACCAACCCGTCGACCAAGTTTCAGTCAATGCCGTGATGCACGACGCCGCCGATCGAGTCCGTTCGGCAGCCGATCACGCTGGCATCACCATCGAAGTTATAGACCTAAACCCACCAATCACCATGGTGGCCTCACACCGACAATTAGTTTCAGCCCTCCACGCGCTTATAGAAAATGCAGTTTCGTACAGTCCTAAAGGCTCAACCGTCGGAATAAGTACCTCGTTAGGGCAGACCGTCATCGCAGAATCTGAGCAAGAAAATCCTCTCAAAGTCGGCAGTATCGACGATGCCTGGCCGCTAGGTTCAACACCTGAGATCTTGCAAGATGATGGGCCTACCGCGACCGTTCGCATCGAAGTGAGAGATAGCGGTATTGGGATTCCCGCACCAGATCTTGAACGCATCTTCGAACGCTTTTATCGGGTTGACCGAGGACGTAGTCGCGACACAGGAGGAACGGGACTCGGTCTCGCGATAGTTCGCCACGTTGCCGCCAACCACGGCGGCAACGTAGAGGTAGTCTCCCGAGAGGGAGAAGGTTCAGCCTTCACGTTGGTTATCCCGCTCCTTAAGGCCGAATAATAGTGAAGAAGCCACAGAAAAAAATTAAGCAGGAAAAATCTGTCAAAGTTCTCGTAGTCGAAGATGATGATGCCTTTGTAGAAGCCTTGACTGTTGGACTCAACAATGAAGGCTTTGACGTGACCTTTGCCCGTGACGGATCAGCAGCCCTTGATCTATTCGACAAGGTTGATCCAGACATTGTTCTTCTTGACCTCATGCTCCCCTTGATTTCAGGCCTTGACGTTTGCCGCGAGATCCGCACTAAGTCAAGCGTTCCGATCATTATGGTGACCGCAAAGGGTGAAGAAATCGATACCGTTGTCGGTCTTGAAATGGGGGCTGATGACTACGTACCGAAGCCGTATCGTCTCCGTGAACTCGTTGCACGGATGCGTGCGGTTCTCCGTCGCCAGCCTATGGATAACATTCCGGATGAAGTGACTGACGAAGTTATTTCACTCGCCGGCGTTCGACTCGAACCGCTAACGCGGCGCGTATACGCGGGAGACAAAGAGATTCACCTACGCCGAAAAGAATTCGAACTCCTGAAACTCCTCATGGACAGCCCGGGCCTTGTCATAACAAGAGAAACTCTCATTGACCGAGTCTGGGGCGAAGACTACGTCGGCGATACCAAGACCTTGGATGTACACATCATGAGGCTACGTAATCGAATCAGCAGCGAAGGTATCGATGCCTCTTTGATTACCACGATTCGTGGTGTGGGGTATCGATTCGACGGCAACTAAGGACGTGATCGAATTTCACTTTGGCCACCGAGGTAAGCATGGAGTACCTCAGGAAGTTTGATACTCGAGTCCGCTTGGCGACCTTGCTCCACCAGCACCGCCCAAATGCGCGCCCAGGCCAATGCCGATCCGTTCACCGTATGGACGAAGCGGGGGCTAGAACCATCTTCGGGTCGATACCGAACATTGGCTCGGCGCGCTTGGTAGTCAGAAAACCAACTGACTGAGGAAACCTCGAGCCAACGATCAACGCCTGGCGAGTAGACCTCAAGATCAAAAGTTCGCGCAGATGAAGCCCCAATGTCTCCGGTGCACAGATCAACAACGCGATAGTAGAGACCCAGATCACGTAACAACTGTTCAGCACGAGCCAACACATCAGCATGCACCTCGGCTGCTTGCTCGGGCGTACAGTAAGCAAAGAGCTCTACTTTGTCGAACTCGTGTACCCGTAGGAGCCCTCGAGTATCGCGACCTGCAGCACCAGCTTCGCGTCGGAAACATGCCGTCTGAGCTGTGAAGCGAATGGGTAGGTCACCTTCATTGAGAATTTCACCACGGTGCATTGAGGTCAAAGGAACTTCTGCAGTAGGAATAGCCCAGAGGTCATCTCGTTCCATCAGGTAAGCCTCATCAGAAAATTTCGGTAAGTGCCCTGTCGAAATCAATGTTTCCGTAAGCGCAAACGTTGGGGGACGAATCTCTTCGTAAGTATCACGGTGGGCATCGAGTGCATAGGCACCAAGCGCGCGCAGTAAGCGCGCGCCATCGCCCCTAAAGAGCGGGAACATGGAGCCAGCGATTTTCGCTCCCCGCGCCAAGTCCAAGATGCCGAGTTCTTCGCCCACCTCCCAGTGGGGTTTACGTTGGCATTCTGCAAATTCAGGCGCTGGAGTCCCTTCTTCTATTCCGGGCCACCAATGCGTCCCAATAACATTGTCTACTTCGTTCTCACCAAGCGGCGCATCAAGAGCAGGAATATTAGGAATCACCAGCAGAGCATGACGGACCCGTAGGCCAGTTTCTTCAGCCTCTTGGGCGGCTTGGCGTTCTGCGTCGCCAAGCTCGCGACTCTTGGCCATGAGCGCCTCGGCTCTCTCGGAATCCTTGGCTTTCCGGGCTTCTCCCACCTCCTTCGAAAGGCTCTTAACTTCGGCCCGGAGGCGCTCTTGAATCTGAAGGAGTTCTCGATGTTTGATGTCAAGGGCCACTAAATCAGCCACTTCAGCCGGGTCAACCCCTCGGGTAATCAAACGGGCGGTAACTTCGTCGGGTTCAGCTCGAAGGCGATGTAGGTCGATCACCCTGTTTAGGGTAGTGGGAAATGGCTTCCTCGTCGTAAGGTGGTGCTATGCACGCTGCTGTTTATGTCGAAGACCTTGTCGTTATGCGCGGTGGGGTCCGGGCCGTCAATGAACTTTCTTTCTCTCTTGGAGAAGGAGAGATTCTGGCCTTACTTGGGCCCAACGGTGCTGGAAAGTCCTCAACGGTCGAGACTCTTGAGGGCTACCTCACCCCCCATTCGGGGTCTGTCTCAGTACTAGGGCTTGATCCTCGCAACGATCACGCCAATCTCGTCCCCAACATTGGTGTCATGTTGCAGCGCGGCGGTATCTACCCCTCGCTAGGCCCCGCCCAAGCCTTGAGTTTGTTCGCCTCGTACTACCAGGATCCGCTCGATCCTCACAGCCTTATTGATCGCCTCGGGCTCAGTGACGTAGCCAAGACACCGTGGCGCCGACTCTCTGGTGGGGAACAGCAGCGCACCTCGCTCGCCCTCGCGCTGATCGGACAACCTCGAGTGCTCTTTCTTGACGAGCCAACCGCTGGGGTGGATATTCATGGACGTCTAGCCATTCGAGAAGTCATCGCTGAACAAGCCGCCAAGGGCGTCTCAGTACTGCTGACAACTCACGAACTCAGCGAAGCAGAAGTCGTATCTGATCGAATCGCCATCATGGTTGAGGGGCGCCTGACGTGTATTGGAGCCAAACAAGATCTAGTGGCTCCAGGTCTGCGTTTCCTCTCGACGCCAAATCTTGATAGTTCCTCGCTCAGTGCACTTCTGAATGTTGACGTTATTGAAGAATCCTCGGGGCGCTATCGAGTCTGTGCCGATTCCAATCCCGAACTCGTTGGACGCTTAAGTGGCTGGCTCAGCGACAACCAGGCACCACTTCATGAACTCCATGCGGGTGGCAGTTTGGAGGAGTTCTATCTCACCTTGGTAGGCCCAAACGCAGAACATGGAGAAGATCCCAAACCATCGCGAAGGAGGCGACGATGAGAGCCTTCACGAAACAACTGGGTACAGAACTCTCCATGACGCTACGACGGGGCGAGAGCGTACTCCTCACTATTGGTATTCCGGTAATCCTTTTGCTCTTCTTCGCCAAGATCAAGGTGTCGGGCACCGAAGGTACTCACCCCATTACCACCGTCGCTCCAGGAATTATCGCGCTCGCTATCATGTCGACGTCTATGGTCTCGCTAGGAATTTCGACGGGTTTTGAGCGTAGCTACGGTGTCTTAAAGCGCCTTGGAACAACGCCTCTCGGTACGAGTCGACTGCTCGGCGCTAAGTTGCTTGGGGTCATCGTGATCGAAATGATTCAAGTCTTCGTTTTGACAATGATTGCCATCGGCCTGGGCTGGAATCCAGGCGTGACCCCCTTGAACATTCTTGCATCCATCGCGGCGGCTTTGCTTGGCTCCATTGCTTTTGGTGGTTTAGGGCTCGCCATGGCGGGACGCCTTCGCGGCGAAGTAAACCTCGCCGCCGCCAATGGTCTCTATCTCTTACTCTTATTACTTGGCGGCATGGTGGTGCCTTTGAGTGCCCTGCCACAGAGCATTCGGGTCATCTCCGAGTTCTTACCAGCGGCCGCCCTTTCCAGCGTCTTACACCAGAACTTAGGACCGGTATCGGCGTGTTACTCGGGCGCTTGGATCGTGTTGGCTGCCTGGGCCCTCCTTACTCCTCTAGTGGCGACCGCTAGCTTTAAATTCGACGCCAATTAGGAAGCGAGACCCGTTCTCAGAACTGCTGGCGAGGTAGCGCCGAAATGTACCGATGTGACGATCCCTCGGGCGTTAACGAATACCGTTTCAGGTACGGCCGGAAAACCAAATACTCCAGAGGTAACCTGGCCACTGCTGTCATTACCTACGCTAAAGGTGACATGGTTGGATTTAATAAATGCCTTAGTGGCATTCGGATGATCGTAAGCAGCGATACCAATAATCAATGCATGAGAAGCATCCCCTGCGGCAATCGCGGCGGCGAGTTTGGGCATCTCGGTTTTACAAGGACCACACCATGAGGCGAAAAAGACCAAGACGGCCGGTCGACCCACTAGGGAAGACAACGTCGGGATACCAACACTCCCCGGTACGTTCACGCCGGGAAGGCTAAACGTAGGAACCACTGCTCCTACTTTGAGCGACGTCGTAGCCAGGGAGGCTGTCGCCTGAGAGGACTTGTGCTGTGAACTCAGCGACAACGACACCACCCCAAGAATAAAAACGACAGCCGAGATAACAAGTCCAAAGATCAAAGCCTTCCTGAGCGAAGGCTTTTGATTCTTTTCTTGCTCAGTGACTGTGGACAAGATTTCGGATGAGGACATCGACGGCCATCCCCACAAAGAGCAAGGTGAGATAGGTAATAGAAAAGTGGAAGAGTTTCATAGCCGAAGCGACGTCGGCTTCACCGCGGCGAGCTTTTTGATACAGCTTCACCGACATGAATACAAAACCAGCGTTCAGCAATATTGCTAGGACCGCATAGATAACACCAAGGTGAGCGACAGGCCCAAGCAACATGACCGTTGCTGCAAGGACGATGGAGTAAACCAACATTTCGAGAGTGGTGCGCTCGAGCGATGCTACGACGGGAAGCATAGGAACGTCTGCTGCTTCATAATCGTCTCGGTAGCGAACCGCCAGTGCCCAAAAGTGAGGAGGTGTCCAAATAAAAATAATTGCGAACATCAGAACCGGCGTCCACGATAGGGAATTTGTTATGGCAGCCCAACCGACCAGCACAGGCACTGCTCCAGCAGCTCCTCCAATAACAATGTTCTGTTTCGAACGCCGCTTCAGCCACAAGGTGTAGACGAATACGTAGAACCACGTCGCTGACACCGCAAGAATCGCCGAGAGAAGATTAACGAGAGACCAGAGTTCGATAAAAGCTGCGACCTCGAGGAGGCCTGCAAAGACAATCGCGCCATTGACTGAGACCACACCCGTGACAAGGGGGCGCTTCTGCGTACGCTTCATAATTTTGTCGATATCGCGATCGATGACCATATTGAAGGCGTTAGCGCCACCAGCAGCCAAGGTGCCGCCGATCAACGTCCAAATAATGAGACCGAACGACGGCCATCCCCCCTTGGCCACAACCATCGTCGGTACCGTCGTGACGAGGAGTAACTCAATGATTCTTGGCTTCGTAAGCGCGATATATCCCGAAACTTTGTTGCGAAGGGAAAATGCTGGGTGGTTGGCAATCGCCTCGGAAACCATGGCGACAGCCTAGGGCTCAACCATCTTTATTGCCATCCATTAGTCATAGAAGCACTTTTAGCTCGATATCCCCGCAGATTACTCATGAACGTTTATGAGAATAGTTACTAAGCCTCGATCCCAAAAACTCTCAGCAATAAACCAGAATTCTTAGGAATTCAGATTTGAGCCCACCCAGGGAGACCGGGGTATGAGCTAATCGGATTGTGAGACATGGATGACACCAAGATCACAGGAGGCGTCTCATTGGAAAACGTTTCCTTTCCATAAAGGTCTCTCTCACCTCGAATAAATCCCCAAGGGGTAGAATTCAGCCATGACAGCAGCCTCTTCGCAAAGATTGTCACGTCGATTTCATGTTTCCCCGAAGCGATTTTCACACCTAGCCTTCCTTACCCTGATCGCCCTAGGACTCATCGTCGTGAGTGGCGCGGCGGTGCGATTAACCGGATCAGGCCTTGGCTGTCCTGATTGGCCCTCGTGTTACCACCACCAACTACAAGCGTCGGCATCCTTTCACCCCATCATCGAATTCGGTAATCGCTTGGTCACCATTGCGATCACCGTCCTAATCGTGGTCACGATCGTGGCGGCCCACCTTCGTGCACCCAAACGACGTGACCTCGTTGGCCTGAGTTGGTTGTTAGGCCTTGGCGTGGTTGCCGACGCCGTACTCGGCGGCATCGTCGTCTACACGAAACTAAATCCCTACCTCGTCTCCGTACACATGTGGTTATCGCTCGCCATGGTCGTAGTCGGAGTCGTACTCTTTCATCGCTCCAAGTTTCAATACGGTCCAGGGAGCCGCGCTGACATCGCGAGTGAAGCAACTCGTAAAGTAGCGTGGCTCATCTCCGCAATCTTTACCCTGGTCGTTATGGCCGGTACGACGGCAACCGGATCAGGGCCCCATGCGGGAGGAAGCCAGGGCCAACTCGTAGCCAAACGTCTCCCCTTCGCCCTTCGTGATGTGGTTATGGCCCACGCAGCGATCGCCACGTGTTTCGTTGGTCTCGTCGCAGCAATGTTTATTATCCTCGAAAGCGTTGGCGCACCGGGGCGACTACGAAGCGCCTCCAAACGCCTCCTCATTGTGAGTTGCCTCCAAGGTGCGATTGGTTTCATCCAGTACGCAACGCACCTTCCTCCTTGGCTCGTCGAGATTCATGTTCTCGGAGCCGTCAGCCTCACGATGGGCGTTGCGAGTTTCCAATTAAGCCAAGTTGCAAGGGATAAAGAGGCCTGGGCCATCAAGACTCCCGTCGCAGTATCTTCGTAAATACGGACCCCTACTTCACGGGTAAACTCGTACCTCCTCTGGTCCCATCGTCTAGCGGCCTAGGACGCCTCCCTTTCAAGGAGGTAGCACGGGTTCGAATCCCGTTGGGACTGCGCATCAGTAACCTTGCATGTCGAACATGAACATTCAACCATTCGCTATCGTGGCGTCGGTCCGTCTCAACAATCCGAAATCCTCAGTCCGTCCTCCTGGCGAAGGCAGCATTCACCAAGCTCGCTAGCGACCGATCCAGAGTTCGCGCTTTGATCCCTCCACGTCAATGGCATCACTGAGATTGAGCTTGCCCGCAGCGGCAGCGATATCAATAGCTTCAACCGTCGTGTTCAAGTCACCTTCAATCTCATAGATCGTCAAGTAGCGATGGGGAGATGTCGAGTCGCTCGGAGCGCTGTAGCGCCGTGCTGATTTGATCTGCGGGAACATTGCGAGGAGCTCGGGGAGATGCACGTTGTCATACCAGTCGTTGTATTCATCTTCACGGCCCTCAACCGGATTACTGTAGAAGCCATAGTTACTCGTCTTGTTCATGACAATTCCTTTCGATAACTTTCGTTGCTTCGTTAGGTTACTCAAGAAATTTTTACTTATCTCGTGGATCATCGAAGCTTGGCTACGGTAACGCTCGATGTACTATCGCTGGCGCTAGGCCACTCCCCTCAGGGCTCTAGCGCCTACCCACGTGATCGGCAGTACATGAATCACGAGGGAGCGTTCCGTTGCAGTCACCGCAGAGCAAAATTAAGGCCCGGCAAGCAAGGTTGGAACAGTTCACGTACTGATCCGTCGGCGCACCACACATCTCGCAGCGACTAATGACCGTTGTGTGATCAGAGAAATTGACCGTCATTCTCTCATCGAAGACAAAGAGTGAGCCATCCCAGTGGCCATCATCACCGAAGGCTTCGCCGTAGCGGACAATGCCGCCGTCGATCTGGTACACCTCAGAAAACCCTCGGTTCTTCATGAGTACAGAGAGAATTTCACAACGAATACCCCCGGTGCAGTAGGTAATAACCGCTCGATCTTTGAGATCGTCGTACTTCCCACTCTCAATCTCGCGAATGAAGTCATGGGTTGTTCGTACGTCAGGGATAACCGCATCTTTGAATCGTCCAATCGCGGCCTCAAAGGCGTTACGGCCGTCAAAGAACACCACATCATCACCACGTTGCGCGACAAGTTCATGTACCTGAGTAGGCGTTAGGTGCGTCCCGCCATTAACGACGCCAGCAGAGTCCACGTCAATCTCTTCAGGAATACCAAAGGCCACGAGTTCAGGCCGAACCTTAACGCTCAGCCGTGGAAAATCGTCACCCCGGCCGTCGGACCACTTGAAATCAATGTCCTTAAAGGGTAGGTAACGCTTAGTGGCTTTGATGTAACGCTTCACTTCCTCCATTGCTCCCCCTACCGTTCCATTAATTCCATGGGGAGACACGATGATACGACCGGTCAGCGAGAGGCTTTCACAAAGTACTCGTTGCCATTCGCGAATAGCTTCAGGATCACGGAGGGGAGTGAACAAGTAGAAGAGGAGTATCTTGGGCTCACGCACGCCTTGATTGTAGGCAAGCCAGGCCTTGCGACGAGACCGTGGCTTAGGAAGACACCCTGTTTCTTTCCTCCTCAGCCAGCGCTACCTTCCTCACCACCCACGAGTGTGTTGAGGGACCGCGGGCTCAAGTCAGTAGCCTGAGTATCCCGTGACCATCCTCTTAGATCTCCAGCACGTGACCCTTGAGGGCTCTGACCGTAGTATTTTGCGCGATCTGTCCTTCACGATCTCAGATGGTGACCGCATCGGCGTCGTCGGTATCAACGGAGCCGGCAAGTCAACCTTGCTCAAGATTCTCAGCGGTCAGCTCATCCCCGATAGCGGTGCCATTCGTCGAGGCAAAGAGGCCACGGTTGGTTTTCTCGAACAGAACCCGGTACTTCCCGAAGGAAGCATCCGCGACGCTTTAGGATCCGGCTGGGAGGTTGACGCCGCTCTTGATCGGCTCGGCATGCTGAGCAGCGTTGACACCCCCATCAAGGACCTCTCAGGAGGCCAACGCAAGCGAGTCGCACTTGCTCGAGTCTTTGCCATGCCCGATGACGTACTCATTCTTGATGAGCCAACTAACCACCTTGATCTCGGCGCCATCGAATGGTTAGAACAAAAGATCAAAACCTTCAAAGGCGCGGTCATTCTCGTCAGTCACGATCGCTTCTTGCTTGATCAGGTCACCAACCGCATGCTCGAAATCGATCGAGGCCACACCTACCTCTACGCTGGCGGTTACGCGCGCTTGCTGGAGGCTCAAGCCCAGCGAGAAGAACACGCGGTGTCGGCCGAGGCCGTACGGAAGAATCTCGCGAGGCGCGAATTAGCGTGGCTCCGTCGTGGCGTCAAAGCTCGATCCACCAAACCCCAAGCTCGCATTGACGCAGCTGAACGACTGTTGAGCAGTAAAAAAGAAGCAAGCGCTCGAGAAGGAACGCTTGATCTCGCGACCGAGATGCCTCGCCTCGGCAATAGCGTGATCAAAGCACACAAGATGTCCTTTGCCTACGAACCCAGCCGTACCATTATTCGCGACGTCACCTTGGATCTTGGGCCCGGAGATCGGATCGGTATCGTAGGACCTAACGGTGCTGGCAAATCGACGCTCGTGAGTTTGATCGCACAGGGTCGCGAACCTACTCAAGGCACTCTGAAACTCGGACCCACCGTGAACCTTGCCTACTTCGACCAACAAGGCAGCAGCTTTGACGAGAACAAGAGTGTTCAAGAACTCGTTGCTGGACCCCACGGCATCCCCGGTTCTCCCGCTGATCTCGCACTAATGAAGCGCTTCTGGTTTACCGGTGCACTGCCGAGAAGCAAGGCTAAGGATCTTTCGGGCGGCGAGCGCCGGCGTCTCCAGCTCTTATTGGCACTGTCTGAGCGTCCCAATGTACTGATCCTCGACGAACCAACCAATGACCTTGACTTAGAGACCATTCGACTCATCGAAGCCTTCCTGGCTGAGTGGCCCGGCACGCTTATTGTTATCTCGCACGACCGGGCATTCTTGAGCCAAACCACCGACCGATTGTTGGAGGTACACCCCGACGGCAGCGTGGCGGATGTGCCCGGCGGGATCGACGCATGGATTGCTCGAAGAGCCGGCGTCATGGACAGCCCCGTCGGTACTTCCGACAATGCATTAGGCGCATCGAAGGGAAAGGTACTGCGCGAAGTCGAAAAGGAGATCAAGCGACTCGAGCGTCAAGTGGCCAAACTCAACGAAAAGGTGCTTGTCACAGAGGACTACGTCGAAGCGGGGAACATCAATAAGGAGATACTCGCCCTTCGCCAAAGCCTCTCTGAAGCGGAAGAGCGCTGGCTGCAGCTCTCGGATTCCTAGTGGTTTTTCTTCATGTCGCACTACGCTGAGGACTATGGACGAACATCTCGGGACGCTCTATCGGCAAATTCGACTGCACATCATGGGCACGGTCACAGCTGACATGGAGGCCGTCGCCGTCGCGGCTACTCCCCTGTGGAGCGTGCACGATGTGATTGCTCACATCGTCGGTATCGTCGAAGACACGAAGAACGACAACATGGCGGGGGCACCAAGTGATGCCTGGACTGCCGCCCAGGTCGAGAGAGGTCGCGCCAAGAGTTTGGCTGAACTGTTCCAACAATGGGAGCAGGATGCTCCTGCATTCGAGCAGTTCCTCGACTCCCAAGCAGGTCAAGCTCGCTGGCGCGTTGTGTGCGACGCGAATAGCCACTTCGCAGATATCATGACAGCGCTTGGGCTCGAGGTCTCGTTATCAAGTGATTTTCTCAACTGGGCTGGCCCCAAAGTCATGGCTTTATTTGATGAAGCGGTGGCCGAGCAGGGATTAGCGCCCATTGATGTAGAGCTCTCGAACTTTGAAATCCTTCGTAGTCGATTCGGCCGCAGGACTGCCGAAGAAGCCAGTGCGTACCCGTGGTCGCACGATCCCCGTGACTATCTCTCCACGTGGTTTATTTTTGGCCCCGCCCCATCATCGATTGGTGAGGTGGCAGCAAAAAACTAGCTCCCTAGCGCAGGATCCAAGGGATGCATCGCTTCTTAGAGCGCGATGACGGGGTAACGATGGCCTCGTCGATCAAGTAGTGCTACGTCCTGATTGGCGCCGACTTAGCTTTGCACCACTGAGCCTCGTATACGCCGATACCTATCGCCAACTCAATCCTTGGTGAGGCGTGATTCACGGTGACGGCCGCAGAAAATCTGTGGGTGATTTCCCTTTAAGGGCGAGTGTTGCTAGACCTTGCTTTGATGCAGCGCTGCGCAGCGATGGGGCGCAATAATCTGTGACGGTCGCCAGCCCCGGAGCGAACTCATTGTCGCGACGCCTTGGGCATACTCAAGATCTTCGAGCATAATAATTCGCTCGACAAGAGAGCCGTCGGTTATCAGGCGAGCTCGCTCTATGCCGGGTAACAGGCCTGCCGTGAGCGGCGGCGTGCACCATTGACCCTCAAGCAGAACCGCGATATTGGCCCGCGTGGTCTCAGTGAGTTCCCCTCGCTGGTTAACCAAGATGACGTCATCAGCATGTCTATGGCGTTGAATCCGTTCATCGTAGATTTCACGACTCGATGTCTTATGAAAGAGTCTGATGTCTGTGGGATCGACAAGGTGGTCGTCAACGCAGAGTCGCTGCAGCAGCTCGGTGCATGCACGTTCGAGGCGAGATGTCTTAATCGAAACTGAACCATCTCGGGAATATTCCAGACGAACCCGTAACGGCTGTGCTTGACCGTGCACCGCTTCCATCAGGGTCGTGGTGAGCGCTAAGGGTTCTGGAAAGCCTAAGTACGCAGCGGACGCCGTAAGCCGATCCAGATGCTCACTGAGATTTCTGATTACTCCACCTTGGGCGTTCGGTTCAAAGCCCATCGTTTCGATGAGACTTGCGTAAGCGACTTGGGAGGACGGGGGCTGCAGAACTGCTCGCGCTTTTACCAAGACCTCTTCCCATTCGCGAAGCGGCTCGGACCCAGAGGTAATCCCTCCTCCAGACCCATACTCGGCGGTATTGGATTGCTTATCGACCACCGCGGTCCTGATCGCTACGGCAAATCGGGCAACGATCTGATCACGCCCTGCCAGGTCAGGGCCCATATAGCCAAGCGCGCCACAGTACAAGCCCCGAGGAGTATCTTCGAGTTCAGCGATCTTGGCCATGGCCGCAATTTTGGGAGCACCCGTTACCGAAGCACCGGGAAACAGTGCTTGAAAAACCTCAAGGACACCAAGATCTTCGCGGAGTGACCCCGTGACCGTCGAGGTCATCTGCCATAGCGAGGGATGCTGCTCGAGGTCGAACATTGAAGCAACCGATACCGAGCCCGTAGTAGTAATACGACCTAGATCGTTTCGCATCATGTCAACGACCATCACATTCTCGGCTTGTTCTTTTTCAGATCTCACAAGATCAGTAGCAAGAAGCAGATCTTCCTCTGCCCAGCGTCCACGCGGTGCCGTTCCCTTCATTGGCCGAGTCGTGAGCTGACCATCGGACAGCTCAAAGAACAACTCAGGCGATCCACAGAGCACGGCCCAGTCTGTTGTCTCAATCAGCGCGTGGTACCCCCCGTTGTAATTACCAATGACTTGTTCATAGAGATCGACTACGGATTCATCAGAATCCCAGGTTCGACGAAACCTCGTTGTGTAATTCGTAAGGTAGGTGTCACCTTGCGCAATCGCATCAATAATGTGTTCCACTGAATCCGAGTACCGCCGCGAATCGGTCACGCAGGTCCATGGCTTTGGCTCCGTAGCTCGCGGTGACAGGAGCGGTTCGCGAGTGTGCTGCTGTGGCGCCAGCGCTTCGAAGGAAGAAAAGACCCCAAACCAGGCGAGGGGAAGCGTTCGATCTGATCGTGGATAGCTCGTGTCGCTTGGTACGCGAAACGCGGGATCAAACGTGGGTGCCGCGTCATAAGACACGAAGCCCAAGACAAAACAGCCTTGTTCAGCAGCAGCGGCGGCTTCGCCTAGGACCTGGCTTACCTGCGATGGCTCCCAGGCTTCGAGTTGGCGTCGCGGATCAGTGAGCACAAACGCTGCTTCACCTCGAGCACTGTGCTCCACTCGACAATGAATAATCTGATTAGGCACGGTCTCGAAAATCGCGATCGCTAGCGGTACGAGCGACGGAACGTGCATCGCCGTGCCTGCAATCACGATTCACCATGGCACGCCAGGTATCGGGGCCAAGCACGCTGCATTGGCCGGCTTGCTGACGAGAAACAGGTGCGATAGCGCCGATATCGGCCTGTGCCTCCGTTGGGATGATCACCGTGTCGCTCGCGGTATCAGACATGGTCTCCACCCTAGAACTTTCCTGGTTGCGCGTGGCCACCAGTCCACAATGTCGAAGCTCGCACATCGACCTAGGTCACCAATACGCCTCCTGGCAGGGCGGCTCAGTTGCGGGCCTTCAAAGGCACCATGACGAGGAGCGAACCCGGTCTTTTTCGCTAATCGGGGACCCGAAGTCATGGTCTTGGCAGGGGTGTAGGATATTCATCCGCTCGTGTTAGCGCGTGAGTGGATACCAGGACCTGTGGTGCAGCCTGGAGTGCACGCCGCCCTGTCAAGGCGGAGGTCGCGGGTTCAAATCCCGTCAGGTCCGCTCGGAGTCCCCTGTTTGGGGGCTTTCCTGGTCGAGTAGCTCAGTTGGCAGAGCGCGCGCCTGAAAAGCGTGAGGTCACCGGATCGACGCCGGTCTCGACCACCACTGGAATCGAATCTGCATTCCGCCCATCAGGGCGCCACCATTAGGGTTTCAATTCCTTAGCGAGACGCTCGTTGATCGCTTGTTGTTCTCTAACCCAGAGATAATCATCCCACGAGGCCAAAATTGGTTGTCGTAATTTCTCTGCAAGTTCGGCACTCGCCACGCCCTTTCCAAGCAGTTCAGAAGCTTCTGTCCGCAAGTTGACGAGATCCACCGAAACCTTCGAGCGGTCCACCCGAATGAAGCGGCGATTGCGTTCCAAGAGATTGCGGTGCTCCCCAAGGCTTTTTCTGAGTTGCCACACCATGGTGGCAAAGCGTGGAGGAATTTGACTCGAGGCCGCGTCGGGCCACAATTGCTCACCAAGTTCGGGTACGGGAAGTTCTCCCTCCTCAGCGAGCGCCAACATGAAGAGTGCTTGAGCGGCATGGCGAGTTGGCATCACCACATCATGGCCGTCCAAGGCAATGCGTGGCTCTCCTATTGCTTGTAAATGGAGAATATCGTTTGAGTTGTTCGAAGATGATTGAAGAGGTGCCATATATCTCTCCAAATAATGACAGAAGGCAGTATCAACAACCGATCTTTTTGATAAAACAGCATCGATTTTTCAAAGAAATAAGCCAAAAATTGATTTTGCGCCATACTCAGATGATCAAGCAATTCTTAATCGAGGACAGCGCCACCTTCATAGTCAAAGCCAAGATCGGGAGCACTAAATACTGATTTAAAGGGAAGACCTTCCCGTCTCGCTAATTCGGCCACACTGCCGCCCCGATCTACAAGCGCAGTTAAAAGAACGATTTCAGCCCCATATTCTTGAACTACATGAGCTGCTTCGAGCAGCGACGTTCCTCTCGTTACCGTGTCTTCGGTGATCACCACTCGATCTCCTGGACTTAGGACGCCAGCAATACGACCTCCCGGACCATGGTCCTTGGTCTCTTTTCGAACACTGAACGCGCGAAGGAATCGTCCCTTGGTTGCTGCGACTCCCGCCGTTACCAATGACACGGGATCGGCTCCCATCGTCAAGCCACCGATCGCCGTGGCGTCCTCTGGGACAAGCCCGAGTATCGCGTCAGCTACCCACACCATGGCTTCGGGGCTACATACTGTTTGCTTTGAGTCAATAAACCAGCTTGATCGAAGGCCTGACTTCAATACAAAATCCCCGGTCTTTACCGAATGCTTGAGGAGGTGCTGGCGAAGTTGCTCACGGCTACTCACGCCATCACCACCGACTGGTCGCCAGGCTCAATCCTGCCGATTTCTGCTGCTACGAGCGACGCTGCCTCGAAATGACGGAGCACGCTCGCCACTTCTTCTGCTTCGACGCACAAGATCATGCCGACGCCCATGTTAAAAACTCTATCCATCTCGGCAGATTCGACGGGTCCCTGCTCAGCGATTACTTCGAAGATAGTTGGCACGGCTAAACCCGAGCGATCTACCCTCGCGCAGAGGCCTTCAGGTAGTACGCGAATGAGATTGCCCGGGATGCCACCACCCGTAATGTGTGCGATGGCGTTCACTGCCTGCGGTAAGCCTCGGAGAAGATCAACAATGGTGGCGGCGTAAATAACGGAGGGCTCAAGGAGAAGATCCCCCAAGGTTCTCTTGCCCGCCACGATCTCGCCAAGGTCCATACCGGCGCGCTCCAAGAGCACGTGACGGGCCAAGGTGAAGCCATTAGATCGAAGATTTGGCGATCCAATACCGATGAGCACGTTGCCGGCAGCAACCCGGTGCATACCGAGCTCGTTTCCCCGCTCGACAACCCCGACGGAGAAACCAGCGACATCTAGGTCATCAAGCTTCATCACACCGCCATGTTCCGCGGTTTCGCCACCAAGCAGCGAGCAGCGAGCTTGACGACAACCCTCGGCGATACCCGTAACCACATCAGCAATGCGAGTGGGTGTAATCGCCCCTACCGCGATGTAGTCAAGCAAAAACAAGGGTTCGGCTCCCACGCATACGAGATCATCAACACACATCGCCACAAGATCTATACCGATCGTGCTGTAGGAATCCATCAGACGGGCAACTTCCAACTTGGTACCGACACCATCGGTCGAGGCGACGAGCACGGGAGCTTGGTAGCGCTGCGTATCGAGCGCGAAGAGCCCACCAAAGCCTCCGATACCGCCGAGAACTTCTGGCCGTTTCGTACTCGCAACTACCTCAGCGATTCTGTCAACGACAGCGTCACCTGCTTCAATGTCGACACCCGCCGCGGCGTAGGTAACGGGTTCGCGTTTCACGATCAGACCCCCGGAAGTGAACGTTGCAGTTGGAGCGATTCAGCCTTAGCGACGACATGTTTCGAAGTTGGCGAATCAAGAGGCACCTTCGTTGGGTAGTTTCCGGTCAAGCAAGCATCACAGAAACCCCCCGCTTCGCCAATAGCCTCGCGTAAGTTCTCGATCGATATAAAGGCCAGCGAATCGCAGGCAATAAATTCGATGATCTCATCAATGGACTTCGTGGCGGCAAGTAGATCTCCACGATGCGGTGTATCAATGCCATAAAAACAAGGCCACTGAAAGGGTGGTGACGAGATACGCAGGTGTACTTCGGCGGCTCCAGCTTCGCGAAGCATCCCGACCAGTGCTCTCGTAGTGGTCCCGCGCACGATGGAATCATCCACCACGATGATGCGTTTCCCGAGAATATTCTCGCGAAGAGGATTGAGTTTTCGCTTCACCGCACGCTCTCGAGCTTGCTGATCAGGGGCAATGAAGGTTCTCGCAATGTAGCGATTCTTTACGAGGCCATGACCAAAGGGTATGCCCGACGCTAGAGCGAATCCTTCAGCGGCCGGAACCCCTGAGTCGGGTACGCCCATAACCAAGTCAGCGTCGACGGGCGCTTGCGCTGCGAGCAGTTGACCCATGCGACGACGCGCGCCGTGAACTTCGCGACCGTGAAGGTAGGTATCAGGGCGAGCGAAATAGACGTATTCAAAAATACAAAGCTTCTCTTCGGCTTCGCCGGCAGCAACGTAGCGTTCCGAACGGATCCCATCAGCATTAATGGTGACAATCTCACCAGGCGCTATCTCGCGCAGAAAGCTTGCACCAATAATGTCAAGCGCCGGAGACTCAGAAGCGACCGCCCAACCGCTGGGGTTCTCGGGATCACCAAGCACACCCACGCAGAGGGGGCGAAAACCATGGGGATCACGCACCGCATAAATATGACCGCGATCAATCAAGGTCAAACTGAACGCTCCCTCCACAGAGGGCAGCGTTGTTCGCATCGCTTGGACAAGACCGTCTTCTTCGGATGCGCGCCAGTTACTCGCAATGAGCTCTGCCAGCACATCTGAGTCCGTGAGCGCCATACCAGGAAGCATCCCGGCCTGAGCAACGAGATCCTCGGTATTCGTGAGATTACCGTTATGAGCAAGAGCAAAGCCTGCTTCGCCAACGCTGCGATATACCGGCTGAGCCGATTCCCAGCCCGTTGATCCCGCCGTCGAGTAGCGCGTGTGCCCAATGGCATGGGTGCCAGAGAGGCCTTGAAGCGAACGCTCACTAAAGACTGAAGCCACCAAGCCAGTGTCTTTGAGAACGGTGATGGAGTTCTCGTCGGATACGGCCATACCAGCCGATTCTTGCCCGCGATGTTGTAGGGCGAACATGCCGTCAAAGGTCAGGTGAGCCACACGCTGGCCAGGAGCCCAAATACCGAAGACGCCACAGGCTTCTTTCAGCACGGCAACGACCTGTAGGTAGTTCTCAGCCCATGAAATAGGTCACGAGCGAACTTTTGGTGGGCATTCATCGCCCTATAAGAATCGCACATCTAGCGGGGGCCCTGCACGAAGTGATTACAACCTCCCGGTAGGTTGGCTCTCGTGATTGATCTCCATATGCACTCGAATCGCTCAGACGGTACCGATAGTCCGGTAAAGCTTGCGAAGTTAGCCATATCTGCGGGGCTTTCGGCGGCCTCGCTGACTGATCACGACACCATTGAGGGTTACGCCGAATTCGCCGCAGCCTTGGCTGGAACAGCCGTGGAGCCAATCTGCGGCTGTGAAATCTCATGCAAAGATCCCCGGACCGGAACGTCAGTCCACGTCTTGTGTTACTTCATCCCTGAGGGCGACTCCCCGTTTGCCACCATGCTCGACGCCATGAAAATTAAGCGAGCAGGAAGAAACCTCGCCCTCCTCACCAAACTCCAAGAACTCGGATATGACCGGCTCAAGGCCTCCACTATTGAGGCCATTGCCGAAAAATCGCTCGAGAAGGCCGGCCGTCCTCACTTTGCCCAGGCACTCATCGAGGCATATTCGGTCGCCGATCCTGCGAGCCCCCGCGATGGACTTCCCCGTTATTTCACCGAGGTGGGAAACGTTTTTAGCGCTTTGCTCGGTGAAAACCAGGCGGCCTACATTCCCAAGGCCACCACCACGCCCGCGGAGGCCAGCGAGGCGGCCCACAGGTCTGGTGCGCTGACGGTCTTAGCCCACCCCATCATTTCCTATTGCCCCTGGGACCCCAACCAGCCTCTCGATATTGAGGCCCAACGAGCGCTCCTCGAGCCGGCGCTCGCTGATGCCGTGGCTGCTGGGATCAGCGGTGCTGAGGCTTACTATTCACGCCACAGCCCCGAGCAAACCGCCATGATGCTAGAACTCTGTCAGCGCTTTGGCCTCATCGCCACCGGCGGGAGTGACTACCACGGACGCAACAAACCCGATCTTTCACTCGGCCGCGGTGTCAGCGCCAAGCGCGGCACCACGAGCGAGCTTCGAGTGCCCGATTCAGCACTCGAAGCCCTCTACGCAGCCCGACCTTAAGCCTCGTTTACTTCCCCACGCACCTTGGTGCGGGCCAACACGAAGTACACGAGACCACCGACGATGATGCCCATAAAGAAACTGAAGTCCGAGCCTTGGGTGCGACTCGATAGAGGACCAACGAAGGCCGGCGATGACAGCCATAGACAGGCCGCTGCCATGCCAGCGATTTGTGCAATCACACCGGCAAGATTAAAACCACCGCTTCCCCAGTAACGACTCGTCTTGGTCGTATTGAGCAAGGAGGCGGCATCGTAGGTACCGCGACGCATCAGCCAGTCAACGCCGTAGACACCTAGCCATGGGGCGAGGAAGGCAATGAGCAACGACAAGAAGTTGGAGTAAAGGTGATTGAAGTTAGAACTGAAAATAGTGATGCCACCAATGGTGGTGGCGATCACGAGGTCAACCAACACGCAGTGCCAACGCTTGAGTTTCAAGCCAATCGCCTGAAGGGTTAGGCCCGATGAATACAAGTTGGTGGTGTTCGCACCTAACAAGGTAAGAATTGCCATGATCAGGTACGGAACCACTACCCAACCCGGCAACGCGGACGGTAAGCCCGAGATAGGGTCAGACGCGTTTTTCACAATGGAAGCAATGGCTGCGCCCAAGATTTCTAGAAGTACGGCTGGGATCATGCCACCCATGGACGCTGACCAAAAGATCTTCTTAGGGCTCGCGTCGGCGGGAAGATAGCGCGAGTAGTCGCTACCCGTGTTGGCCCACGAGAGTCCGCCGCCAGAGATAACGAGTGCGAGAGCAACCATAAACATCGCCCAACCAGATCCATGCGAAATCGATCCCACCTGTACCTTGCCCACCACCATGATGGCCATGATGATGAAGAGAGGAACGAGAAGGTAACTGAGGTAACGCTGCACCCTCATAATGGTTTCGTGACCCAAAACCGGTAAGAAACTCTGTACCACCATGGCGACCAGTAAGAGCACCACCTTGATGGCAGTTCCAGGATTATGGACCCCCGCTTCATGCAAGAGAGCGAGGCCAGCGAGCACCATCAATGCAATACCAGAAGCTTCAAAACCAACACAGGTAATCCAGTTGAAGATAGAGAAGGAGCGACCACCATTAGGCCCGTAGGCCGCGCGACTAATCGTGAAGGTCGACGTTCCCGTCTTGGGACCTTGCAAACTCGTAAGGCCGACACCGAAGAAAATGAGGTTACCGATTAACGCACACAGAATCGCTTGGCCAAATGAAAGCCCAAAGAAAATTAAGAGTGCGCCATTGACCGGGTAGAAGATGTTGAGGTTTGACCCCATCCACATCCAAAACAAGTCTGTTGGCTTACCGTGTCGCTCCTCGCTACTGATGAGATCAATGCCGTGGGTCTCAATGGCCCCAAACGCATCACCTCCGCGAACCGATGCTCCTTCAATACTGGCTGTCATAGTTTGGACTCTCCTTTACTTAATTTTCACGATCGGTGCTTAGCTGCGCCCCTGCATGATTCGTAGCTCTTCAATCGGTGGCATATGTTCAAACTCGGTACCGGGAATCAGGTCCCAAAAAATTCGGCCCGGGCCACGGACAGGATCAACAACGTGGATGCTCTGAGTCGGCGTAACAATCCAGTCAACGCCGACATCATGAGGACTCGCTTCCACGTCAAGATCGACAATTTGTTCATCGTGGACAATATCCACAATTTCACTACTCTCATCCATGACGCCAAGTTCGCTAAACAGAGCACATTCAACGTCGAAGAAGCCGTGACCTTTTCCGACGCGTAAACCCTGTCTCGTCACGGCAGATCCTCCCGTAATCAGTAAGCCAAGGTGACCCAAGGTCTTGATGTCGGCCAGGGTAACTGCTCGAGCATGTCGATCCATGCCGTCCAAGGTGGCGGCATAGGAAATCTCCTCCTTGGCAACTGCCTTGGCTTCTAAGAGAAGAAAGCCCCGCCGAATCCCATAGGTGGTCATCAAGAAGGCCTTGCCATCTTCCATGGCTGCTCTACGAACTAATTCTGTCGAATTATCGGGAGTAATAAATAGCAACGACGAACGTTTCCAAGCATCGAGCTCGCGGAGTCGATCTGCCGCAGCATCAGAACCTTCAAAATCGGCGATAAAAGAAGAGAAGTCCCAGTGGAATCGAGAATCAGGTTTGCCGACGCGAAGCAGGGCAGTCCACACTTGTTCACGGACCACTTGTTGTACATCGACCACGCGGGTCTCCTACCCCTTAGCAACACTCCTGAGAGATTTTGAACCAAAATTTACCCAAAGCGAGGGATCGTTCGTGAACAACACATTAAGCCTGTTCGAGATAGCCACCCCTAGGCGTCAAGCAACTCAGCGACCGTCTTGTCGCGCCGGTCCTGAAGGCGCGAAACGGCGATGGAAGCAAAGCCCTCGATAACTAGATCAAGCCCGCCGGTCCTTCCGATAACCTCAGCGCTCACGCCAGCCTGCTTGGCCAATGCGCGCAGCCCCGCACTGTCTGGCGTGGTGACGATAAATCTCCCTGGCCGCTCTGAGAAGAGTTCTGCAACCGACTCAAGGCCAGCGACCGAAGCGCCGATGCCACTCTGAGCCGCAGACTCCGCTAGCGCAACAGCTATACCGCCGCCGCCCACATCGTGCACAGAATCAAGCAGTGACGCGTTACCCGCAGCGGCATCAGAAACCAGTCCCGCTACGAATTCGCAGCTTGTTTGAAGGTCAGCAAAGTCAACGCTGAAGAGTGCACCGCCTCGGCGAGCCATCACATCAACGGCTACACGACTACCGGCAAGGCTGTGCGGCCTATCGCCAGACTCTCGCCGGGTACCCAGGATAACGACGTCGCAATTATCACTCCAGCTAAGTGACGGAGGCACGCAAACCAGAGTTTCTACAAGGCCCAAGGTGCCAATGACCGGTGTCGGGTCAATATCGATGCCACCTGATTCGTTGTAGAGACTGACGTTCCCTCCGATAACTGGCAGCGACAAAGCATTACAGGCTTCGCTCATTCCATCGATGGCTTCAGAGAGCTGCCACATAACCTCAGGATGTTCGGGGTTGCCAAAGTTCAAACAGTTCACTACTGCCTTGGCCGTCGCACCCACCGTGGCAACGTTGGCCACGCCTTCGGCCACCGTGGCGGCGGTTCCTGCACGCGGATCCAAGGCACACCAGCGAGGATTCGAATCCGTCGACAGCGCCATACCTCGTTTCGAAACCGGTAGCCCAGGTCCGGCAAGACGAAGCAGCGCCGCATCTGCGCCGGGACCAATCACCGTGTTCAAGAACAACTGATGGTCGTACTGGCTATAGACGGCACGTGCGCCAACGACGAGTTGCTCGATAGCGGCTGCTACGTCAAGAGACACTGCGTCATCGGTGGGGTCATCAGCAATCGTGGCGTCGAGGTTCGCAGGGCGAGCTTTTGGTCGGTCATAGAGCGGTGCATCATCGGCGAGTGACGACGCTGGAACCTCAGCGAGAATCGCACCATCGAAACCATCACGAATACGCAGGCGACCAACGGGCTCACCGTTGGCGTCAAAATCGGGTTCCGTAACATGTCCAATGACTGCAGCACGGACTTCCCAGCGCGAACAAAGGGCAGTGACCTGGTCAAGGTTCTCAGGCGTAATAATCGCCAACATTCGCTCTTGTGATTCTGAAGTCATGACTTCCCATGGCTCCATCCCGGGTTCGCGACGCGGTATGGCGTTGACGTCAACGTCCATTCCAACACGCCCACGAGCAGCAGTTTCCGACGTTGCGCAGGCCAATCCTGCGCCACCTAGGTCTTGGATGCCAACCACTAAACCTTCGTCAAGGAGGGCAAGGCACGCCTCGATCAGACGCTTCTCTTCGTAAGGGTCTCCGACTTGGACACTTGGCCGCTTCGCGTCATCGAGACTCTCGGCACCGTCGGATCCTTCAAAACCAGCAGACGCGAGGACAGAAACGCCACCGATTCCATCGCGACCTGTTGAAGAACCCAACAATACGGCGAGATTCCCCGGTCCAGAAGCGATGCCCAACACGAGACGCTCTTTGGGGAGCGCCCCAACACAGAGCACGTTAACGAGTGGATTGCTTTGGTAGCAGCGATCAAAGGTCAGCTCACCGCCAACGGTGGGAACGCCGACGGAGTTGCCATATCCCGAGATACCAGACACGACACCGTCGAGAAGCCACTGCTGACGGGCGTCTTCAGGATCACCAAAGAACAAAGGGTCCATCACCGCGAGCGGACGAGCTCCCATCGTGAAGATGTCACGCAAGATGCCGCCAACGCCCGTGGCCGCGCCTTGGTAGGGCTCGATGGCAGAAGGGTGGTTATGGCTCTCGATCCGGATCGCGATGGCGATGTTGTCGCCGGCGTCGATGACTCCAGCGTTCTCTCCGGGCCCCACGAGTACGTGGGGCCCCTTCGTAGGAAGACGCTTCAGGTGAATACGCGAGGATTTATAAGAACAGTGCTCAGACCACATGACTCCATAGAGCGAAAGTTCGAGAAGGTTGGGTTCACGGCCCAAAACCCCTACGATTTCCTCGTACTCAGCGTCACTTAGCCCGAGCGCGCGGTGGACGGGCTCAAGGTTTGACATCACCTAGAGAACCTAGTTGCTGACTGCATTGAGCGTGATCCTTGCGACCGATGTGCTAGTGGGGACATCGAACGACAGCGACACGCGGTACCCCTCGGGAAATAATTAATCTTTGGTAAGTAAATTTTCACTATGACCCATTTTTTATCATAGATTTGATTTATTAAAATAGTCTTATTAGGCCCCATCTGTTCGTAATAAGTGCTATCCGGTGAAAAATATGATCAAAAATGTTGTAGAAAATGCAAAAAAATATGTTAATGATTGAATCAAAAGTGATCTATTCTATAAAAAGATCGATTACCCAGAGAGCGATGAAAGGCACGTAATGGCGGCAGCAAAGACTCCCATGTCCACCACGCACAAAGATGCGCTGGCCCAAGGCCGGCGCGAAGGCGCTGCCGTGCGCCGATACCTAGAAGCTCTTTCAGCCAACAAGGGTAAGCGTGGAAGGAAGCGCACCCCCGATTCGATCCAACGTCGCATCAAGGCCATCGATGGCGAGATCAACACCGCTAACGCGCTCGACGCTCTCTTGCTCCGTCAAGAGAGAAAAGACCTCGACGCCGAACTCACGCGCTTAACGAACAAGGTTGACCTCAAGGCCCTGGAAAAGAACTTCATTTCCGCGGCGGCCGCATACGGCGCTCGTAAGGGGATCACGTACGCTACGTGGCGCGAAGTTGGTGTGGAACCTTCCGTATTGGCAAAAGCTGGCATTAAGAGACAAAACGCTCGAAGCTAGTTAGGTAGTCGCCATCGCCGAAGTAATCAGTGAGCGCAGTAAGACGATTCCGTCTACCGATCCCAGTAATGCTGATGATGCACGCTCGGGGTGCGGCATGAGACCCACCACGTTACCCATTTCGTTTGCGATACCAGCGATGTCATCGATAGATCCATTGGGATTGTCCACGTAGCGAAGCACAATACGGTCTTGCTCTCGCAAGATACGAAGTGTATCGATGTCGCAGGTGTACGAACCAGAAAAGTGATTGATCGGAATGCTCAGTAACTCCCCTACGGTCGCCTGTGACGTCAACACTGACGACGTCGAGGTGACCCGTAGCTGCGAGTCTTGACACAGAAAGCGAAGTCCCCTGTTTTTTTGAAGGGCACCAGGTAAAAGACCAGATTCACACAGAACCTGGAACCCATTACAAATTCCTACTACCGGCCCTCCGCGGCGAGCGAAATCCTCAATCGCTCCCATCACCGGGCTAAAACGGGCAATTGCGCCGGGGCGCAAATAGTCACCGTGGGCAAAGCCACCAGCAATAACGAGTGCATCAAGTCCGCTGAATGAACGCTGGTCATGGAAGAGCAGTTCGGCTCTAACGCCGAGCGATTCAAGCGCAAGTACTGCGTCATGTTCACAGTTCGTTCCGGGATAGACGACGACGCCAATGGTGGCAGCCACTTAGGCCTCCGTAATGTGGATGACCGCTTCTTCGATCACCGTGTTAGCTAAGAGACGGTCCGCCAGTGAAGCGGCTAAAGACTCAGCGGCATGGAGGTCTTTAGCATCGAGCTCGACGCTAAAGCGCTTGCCGACACGCACGGCGTGCACACTGTCGAAACCAAGGGCTGGTAAGGCTTTAGCAATCGTCGCTCCCTCAGGATCAGCAATGCCAGGGCGCAGTGTTACGTCAACGTGGGCTAGGTATCTCACGACTCTTGACCGTACCAGTCATTAAGGGACTCTCCGGTAACTCGCTCGTAGGCCTCGCGGTATCGAGCCGCCGTGGTCGCCACCACATCGGCGGGAACCCTCGGGGGAGGGGCTTGCTTATCCCAATCCAAGCCAGAAAGCCAGTCTCGGAAGGGCTGCTTATCAAAGGCTGGCGGTACCGATCCAGGTTCGACCTCGCTCGCTAGCCAAATTCGAGATGAATCTGGAGTGATTACTTCATCGCACAACACCAAGTGACCATCGACAAAGCCCAGCTCAAACTTGGTGTCAGCCAAAATAAGCCCTGCTGCCTCCGCGCGTTTCGACGCTTCGCTAAAGAGTGTGAGACATATCGCCTGAGCTGCTTCGAGTTGTTCAGAACCCACAATGTCAGCAGCTTGGCTGAGCGAAATATTCAGATCATGTCCTTCGTCAGCCTTCGTCGAGGGCGTGAACATGGCTTCGGGAAGGCGATCAGCCAAGCGAAGGCCCTTGGGGGCGACCATGGAGTGAATCGTGCCCCGTGCTTGATACTCCTCAAAGGCTTGGCCAGCTAAGTAGCCGCGCACAATGCACTCAAGCGGAAGCATGTCGGCTTTTCTCACCACCATGCTTCGGCCATGGAGCTGGGTCTCTTCACGAAAGCCCGGCATCATGAGTTCAATAACTTCCGGGTCACAACTCACCAGTGAGCCGGGTGCCACATCGCCAAGGTACGCACACCAGAACGCTGTCATGGCGGTCAGCACGCTTCCCTTATTTGGGATTAGCTCGTCCATGACGACGTCAAAGGCACTAATGCGGTCAGAGGCCACCATCAGTAAGTGCTCATCATCGAGGTCATAGAGCTCTCGAACTTTGCCACGGTGAACCAGGGGACGACCAAGGACGCTCATCTCAGCCACCGATGCCTTCGAGGGCATCAAGGTAGCGACGACGATATTGGAGAACTCGATCCAGACTGAATGCCTCCTCAAGGCTCTCCGTCGTCAAGGTCATCTCGGCATCTTCCATCAGAATCTCGCGGAAGGCCCGACGCTCCTCCACTGCTTGGCGGGCAGCACGCTGGACAATACGATACGCCTCATCCCGGGTGAGTCCTTCATCAATCATGAGCAAAAGTACCGACTGGCTGTAGACCAAACCGAGGCTGCCCACTTCCAAGTTGTACTTGGCACGCTCGGCGTTGATCACGAGACCATCGACAAGGCCAGTGGCTTTTCGCAACATATAGGCAGTGAGCATGAGGGCGTCGGGAAGCACGATGCGCTCCACCGAGCTATGTGAGATATCGCGCTCGTGCCATAACGCGATATCTTCAATACCCGCTGAGAGATAGCCACGCATGATTCGAGCCATGCCGCAGAGTCGCTCCGACAAGATGGGATTGCGCTTATGGGGCATGGCGGACGATCCCTTTTGACCTGGCGCGAAGGCTTCTTCAAGCTCACCGAGTTCAGAGCGTGCCATGTGGCGAATCTCCGTAGCGAGGTGCTCTATCGTGGCGGACGCCACGGTACACGCCCACAGTAACTCCGCGTGACGATCACGGGCAATGACTTGGGTTGCGGGAACTGGTGTGAGACCCAACTTCGAACAGACGAAGGCTTCGACAAAGGGATCAATATTGGAATAGGTACCTACTGCGCCTGAGAGCTTGCCCACCGCAATAATGTCGCGAGCTCGCTTTAAACGATCAAGGTCACGATTCGCCGCCAAGGCAAACAGTGACATTTTGGCGCCATAGGTTGTGGGCTCGGCGTGCATACCGTGCGTGCGACCAAGAACGGGGGCATCGATAAGTTCGTGGGCGCGACGGACAAGTACTGATACGAAGGCTTCCGAGTCTGCAATGAGCAAGTCGGCAACTTTCGTCAGCTGCCAGCACAGGGCGGTATCAACGACGTCTGAAGACGTTAATCCGTAGTGGATCCAAGAACCCTCAGGTACCCCAATACGCGCTTGGACGACGTCAACGAAGGCAGCCGTGTCGTGATTAGTAATGGCTTCACGATCATTAACCGCTTCGACAAAGGCGTCGTCAATGATGGGCCGGCGATCCCGACAGGCCGCGGCATCTTCTCGAGGTACGACCCCAAGTTCAGCGAGGGCCTCGGCGGCTAAGAGCTCAACTTCCAACATCGCGTCGAATCGCGCTACATCGCCAAAGAGCGCAGCAACATCTTTAGGTGCGTAACGAGGAATCATGGGTTCCTCCCTTCCGCGGCCTTCGCCGCAATGTCGGATCGGTAATGCATGCCTTCAAAATTGATCTGTGCGACGCCACGATACGCATGCTCGCGAGCCACAGCCATATGGTCAGCGATGGCCGTTACGCACAGTACCCGACCACCGTTTACCAAAAAGGCGTCGTTGTCATCGTTACGAATCGTACCGGCGTGAATCACTCGTACGCCTTCGATGGCTTCAATGAGTTGCCCGTCGCTACCAAGACCCGAAATCCTTGCTCCCTTGACGGGGTGCTCTGGATAGCCTTGTGCGGCGAGTACCACGGTGACGCAGGACTTTGACGAGGTGCGCGGTGCTCCCGCTAGGGCTCCCGCCGCAGCTTGGCAAAAGAGTTCAAAGAGGTCAGATTCGACGAGCGGAAGTAGGACCTGCGTTTCGGGATCTCCGAAGCGGACGTTGAACTCAATGACCTTGGGCCCCGAGTCAGTCAGCATCAGGCCGGCATAAAGCAATCCTCGATAATCAATCCCGCGCGCGATGAGGGCGTCGAGCGTGGGCTGAACGCAGCTGGCCATTAACGCAGCAACGTGGGCTTCATTGAGCCCGGGCATGGGTGCGTAGGCACCCATACCACCGGTGTTCGGACCTGCATCGTGATCAAAGGCTCGCTTGAAATCTTGGGCGGTTGAAAATGCAACAGCGGTTTTTCCATCACAGAGTGCGATGAGCGAACACTCAGGGCCGAGTAGGCCCTCTTCGATGACGATACGACTACCCGCACCATCAAAGCAACGGCCTGACAACTTGTCGCTGGCATCCCTTATGGCTTCTTCGAGATCGTCGGTAACCAACACACCCTTACCGGCGGCAAGTCCGTCCGTCTTGATTACATAGGGAGGTGTCAGCCCCGCCAATACTTTGGCGGCAGCTCCTTCGTCCTCCACGGTCCAATATCGAGCCGTTGGAATGGACGCTTCGGCCAACAAATCCTTCATGAAGGCTTTGGAGCCTTCGAGTTGGGCCCCGTCAGCACCGGGGCCCAGCACAAGTTTCCCCTGGGCTCGTAAACCGTCGGCTTCACCGGCAACGAGGGGAGCTTCTGGACCAATGATAAAGAGGTCAGCCTCAAGATCTTGCGCGCTGGCGTTCGTAATAGTCACCTGACCCGAAGCAGCCATACCAGCCGATCCTGGCGTTACGGTGACATCGCAGCCTTGGGCACGCAAGGCTAGGGCCAGGGCGTGCTCCCGGCCTCCAGAGCCGACGATGACAACCCGACGACTCACCGCTCGGGAACGGTAACGAACTGTTCTCGCCCGGGGCCTACGCCAACGGTCGAGATGCGAACGCCAATTTGGTCACTAAGGAAACTGAGGTAGTCACGTGCTGTTTGGGGTAGATCTTCATACGCCGTGACCTTGGTGAGGTCTTGACCCCAGCCAGGGAGTTCTTCATAGATAGGCGTGACTTTGTGCAAAACGCTCTGGTGGTAGGGAGGTAATTCGTACCGAACACCATCCGCTTCGTAGGCTACGCAGACCTTGATGGTCTCTAAGGTATCGAGCACGTCGAGTTTGGTAATGGCAACTTCGCTCAACGAATTCAGCCGTGCCGCCTGGCGAGCCATAACGGCATCGAACCAGCCACAGCGGCGCTGCCGACCCGTATTGGTACCGAATTCATGGCCGCGGTCAACGAGCATCATGCCCACTTCGTCAAAGAGTTCCGTCGGGAAGGGACCTGCTCCCACTCGAGTGATGTAGGCCTTAGCGATACCCACGATGCGATTAATGTCGCGCGGTCCAACGCCTGAGCCGACACACGCGCCACCCGCGACGGGATTCGACGACGTAACGAAGGGATACGTACCGTGGTCAAGGTCAAGGAAGGTCGCCTGCGCACCTTCAAACAAGATGTTGCGATTCTCGGCTAGTGAATCGTGCAAGAACCCAACCGTGTCAGCGATCATCGGCGCGATTCGAGGAGCGAGTTCGCCAACGTAGAAGTCAGTAATCTCATTCGCGTTGAAGGGAAGTCGGTTGTAGACCTTGGCCAGCAGAGCATTTTTTTCACGCAGTACCAACTCGAGTTTTTCTCGGAAGATCTTCTCATCAAGGAGGTCTTGGATACGAAGGCCAACGCGATTGGCCTTATCGGCATAGGTTGGGCCAATACCGCGCTTCGTTGTTCCCAGGGCTGCTTTACCCAAGTATCGCTCAGAGACTCGGTCAATTTCGATGTGATAGGGCATGATCAGGTGTGCGTTACCGCTCACCAGTAAGCGCGATGTATCCACACCCTTCGAATTGAGCGTGTCAATTTCTTGGAGCAAAACCGAGGGGTCGACCACGACGCCGTTACCGATCACCGGAGTCACCGTGGGATACAAGATGCCACTTGGAATCAATTGAAGAGCAAACGCCTCACCGTCCACCACAATACGGTGCCCAGCATTATGGCCGCCTTGGTAGCGAACCACTATGTCCATGTCGCGAGCTAACAGGTCTGTCAGCTTGCCTTTTCCTTCGTCACCCCACTGGGTACCGACGACCACGGTTGCGGGCACGAATGCTCCTTAGAGTTTGGAACCGGTTCTCACTGCAAGGATAGTTGACGAATAAAGCCGGTTTTATCGGAAATAGCGCGAATCAGGGTTTCGCGAAGCTCGCTGAGCCACTCACCAGGTGCGACGCTGATCCCGATAGAGCGCCGGGGCCTGATTGAGCGGCACGATCTCTCGGCGGTGGCTCCGTCGCTCAGCTTCGATTTCTGCGCGAGCGCGAGCATCTTGAGCAACGAGTTCTCGCTGGAGTTTTGCAACCTCATCCTCGAGTCGAAGCACCCTACGAACCCCCTCAAGATTCAAACCCTCATTGACGAGCGACTGAATACGACGTAGGCGATCAAGGTCAGCTTCTGAGAAGCGGCGTGAACCTCCAGCTGTTCGAGAAGGATCAAGAAGGCCGCCGCGTTCATAGTTGCGCAAGGTTTGGGGATGAGCCCCAATAAGTTCAGCCGCTACCGAGATCACGTAGACGGCTCGACCACGATCTTGACTCGGCATACTCATGAGGTCACCTCCTCAACGGAGGGTTCGAAGGTCTTGGCATAGGCCTCGAGGGCACTTCGTTGTTCATCGTTTAGTTTCTTTGGAACCACGACATCAATTTTAACGA
This sequence comes from uncultured Actinomycetes bacterium, assembly GCA_903875425.1. Taxonomy (GTDB): domain Bacteria; phylum Actinomycetota; class Acidimicrobiia; order Acidimicrobiales; family RAAP-2; genus CAIQWC01. The sequence continues at coordinate 39,168 of CAIQWC010000007.1, forward strand.
GAAGATCACCGGCCGCTTTGGCAGTCTTACCCGTCGATGCGCTAACACCTCGACCCTTCACCCGCAGCATGGTTCCTGGCTGAGTACCAGCGGGGACTTTGAGCGTTACGGGCTCTTCAATAGTTTCCACCGTTACTTGAGTACCAAAAGCCGCCTGCGGATAGGTAATCGTCGCCGAGGTGGTGATGTTGCGCCCTCGTCTTGAGAAGCGTGGATCATGAACCACGTGCACCAAGACGAAGAGGTCGCCCGGAGGCGCTCCTCGCTGACCAGGACTACCTCGACCCTTCACCCGAATACGCTGGCCATCTTCAACGCCAGCGGGTAGGCGAACCTTGACTTGGCGCGTTGAAGCTTCGCGTCCGGTGCCGTGGCAATCAGTGCAGGGCTCAACCACAATCTGGCCCCGTCCGCCACAGGCGGTGCACACACTCGAGAGGGAAAACATCCCTTGGTCATCATCAACTTGGCCGCTGCCGTGGCAGCGCCCACAGGTTTTGGTTCCCGTGCCTGGTTTCGATCCCGAACCCTTACAGATTCGACAGGCCTTATCCGATGGCAGATGTACCGATGTCGTAATGCCTCGAACCGCATCGGCAAAGCTCAGATGCAGGCCTGCTTCGAGATCGCCCCCTCGTTGTGGGGCAGCTCTGCGTTGCCGACCACCCCCGAAGAGACCGCCGAAAAGGTCGCCAAGATCACCGGTATTGAAACTTTGCCCACCGCCCCCTGGGAAACCCTGACCACTGAAGCCTCCGGCGCCGGCGCCGCCAAAACCACCAGCGGCGGGGCCCAAACGGCGAACCTCGTCGTACTCTTTACGCTTGGGAGCATCGCCGAGGACGTCATAGGCCGCAGAGATTTCCTTGAAGCGCTCTTCCGAACCCGGGTTAGCGTCAGGGTGAAACTCCTTCGCTAGCTTTCGATACGCACGCGTGACCTCTTTATCCGATGCCGAATCGGCAACGCCTAAGACCTTGTAGTAGTCCTTCTCAAACCACTCGCGCTGTGCGGTCACGTCAACTCAACCCTTCACCCTGACCATTGCTGGTCGAATGACCGATCCACGCCAGGCGTAGCCTGCGCGCATGACCTCATCCACGATGGGGGCCTCAAGGGTTCCGTCCTCATCGGCTACATGGATAACTGCCTCGTGCACGGTTGGGTCGAAGAGAGCACCTGCTTCAGCAATAACGTCGAGACCCTGCTTCACGAGTGCATCAATCAATAAACTCCGTGTTTGGAGAATAACGTGGCCGTCGGCGGTGATTTCATCAGCTTCCGCTAAATGCGCTTGGGCAAGATCCAACGCGTCAAGCACGGGTAGGAGTGCTTCTACGACACTGCTTGCTTGGCGAGCAGCGTTATCTTCGGCTTGGCGTTGAGAGCGCTTACGGAAATTCTCAAAATCAGCCTGGAGCCGCTGAGCAAGGTCACGCAGTTCATTACGTTCTCGAGTGATCAGGCCCAGTTCGTCGAGGTCTTCATCTACCTCGGCTTCAGCCAAGATCACTTCGGCTTCGCTCACAACGTCAGACTCAGGCGAGCGCTCCTCGCCTGAGTCTTCGTTGAGACCTGCGTCACTCATGCCTCGTCGACGATTTCAGCGTCGACTACCTCATCATCGTTGACACCCGCATCACCGCTCGGAGCAGCGTTAGCCTGCTCGGCCGAGGCTGCCTCGTAGAGCTTCTGAGAGAAACTCTGACTCGCAGTCATCAGGGCTTCGGTCGCGCTCTTGATCACCTCGACATCGGTTCCGCTGAGTGCTTCACGGACAGCGACCAACGCGGTCTCAACCGTTTCACGCTCGGCAGCATCAAGCTTGTCGCCTTGTTCCTTGATGACCTTCTCGGTTTGGTAGACGAGAGTATCGGCACCATTTCGCACCTCCGCCTCTTCCTTACGGCGACGGTCATCATCAGCGTGCGCCTCGGCGTCTTTAATCATTTGTTCGATATCTTCTTTAGCCACCGAAGACTGACCCGTGATGGTCATTGACTGCGTCTTGCCCGTAGCCCGGTCCTGCGCGGAGACGTGCACGATACCGTTGGCGTCAATATCAAAGGTCACTTCGATCTGAGGGACGCCCCGAGGAGCTGGTGGGATATCGACAAGCTGGAACTTACCCAATGTCTTGTTGTACATGGCCATGTCGCGCTCACCTTGAAGGACGTGGATCTCAACGGAAGGCTGATTGTCTTCAGCAGTCGTAAAGACTTCCGAACGCTTCGTCGGGATCGTGGTGTTTCGCTCGATGAGGCGATGCATCACGCTGCCCTTGGTTTCAATACCAAGGCTCAAGGGCGTGACGTCAAGGAGAAGTACATCCTTGACTTCTCCGCGTAGGACGCCTGCTTGGACGGCGGCACCGATGGCCACCACCTCATCTGGGTTTACCGTCTTGTTGGGCTCTTTACCCGTTAAGCGGGTAACTAACTCTTGAACGGCCGGAATACGAGTTGATCCGCCGACTAGTACAACGTGGTGAATGTCAGTGAGGGACAAACCCGCGTCCTTGATCGCCATCTCAAAGGGGCCTACGCAACGGTTCACCAAATCTTCGGTGAGCTCGTTGAACTTCGCACGCGTCAGCGTGAGGTCCAGATGCTTGGGTCCTTCAGCAGTGGCCGTAATGAACGGCAAGTTGATTTGCGTCTCTTGAACCGCACTTAGCTCGATCTTTGCCTTTTCGGCAGCTTCCTTGAGCCGTTGCGTAGCCATCTTGTCTTGAGCGAGGTCAATACCTTCAGTGTCTTTAAAGGTCTTCACCAACCATTCGATGACAGCGCTGTCCCAGTCGTCACCACCAAGACGAGAGTCTCCGTGGGTGGACTTGACTTCAAAGACGCCGTCAGCGATCTCGAGGACCGAGACGTCGAAGGTACCGCCACCGAGGTCGAAGACAAGGACGGTCTCTTCACCGCTCTCTTTTTCAATGCCATAGGCCAGCGCAGCTGCGGTGGGCTCGTTGATAATGCGAAGCACCTCAAGTCCAGCGATCTGGCCGGCTTCTTTCGTCGCCGTGCGCTGAGCATCGTCGAAGTACGCCGGAACGGTGATGACCGCCTGGGTGACTGAGTCACCGAGGTAGGCCTCAGCATCTCGCTTGAGCTTCATGAGGATACGAGCCGAAATTTCCTGCGGCGTGTAGTCCTTTCCGTCAATGTCGACTTTCCAGTCAGTACCCATGTGACGCTTCACCGAGCGAATAGTGCGCTCAGGGTTGGTAATTGCTTGCCGCTTGGCCACCTCACCAACGAGTACTTCACCGTTCTTGGCGAAGCCCACGACTGAGGGGGTTGTGCGCTGTCCTTCTGCGTTCGGGATGACGACGGGCTCTCCCGCCTCAAGCACCGAAACAACTGAGTTGGTGGTACCGAGGTCGATTCCCACTGCCTTAGCCATGATGTTCCTTCTTTCTTTTACCTTTGTCTGAGACTCTGCGCCGCTTTGTCTGAACTGGCGTGACACCACTATAGCAAACTTGATATAGATCGTGTCAAGTTTCTTTATAAATTACCTTGAATCGTGACAAAACCCCAGCATTTTGAGGTTTTGCTACGGTTGGGGGATGCTCGATCTCGTCCTCCTCCGCCATGGCCAGTCCGAATGGAACGCACTGAACCTCTTTACCGGCTGGGAGGACGTAGAACTCACGGCCCAGGGTCAAGCCGAGGCCTCCGCCGCTGGGGTGCTCATGAGAGAAGCCGGCGTTGACGTTCGAATCCTGCACACTTCGTTACTCACCCGAGCCATCCGCACAGCCCAGCTGGCCCTCGATGCCATGGGGCGGCTGTGGGTGCCGGCCAAGCGCGACTGGCGTTTGAACGAACGGCACTATGGCGATCTCCAAGGTAAAAATAAGAAAGAGACTGCCGATCAGTACGGCATTGACCAGGTCAAAATCTGGCGTCGTAGCTACGACGTACCGCCCCCCTCGCTCCCCGACGGCGATCCTCGCCTACCTGGTGCTGATGAGCGTTACCGCGATGTGCCATCGGATCTCCTGCCAGCCACTGAGTGTCTCAAGGATGTCGTTGCTCGCACCTTGCCATATTTTGAATCAGGCATTTTGCCTGACTTGCGAGCTGAGAGTTCTCTTGGCGGTGCGGTACTCGTGGTTGCTCACGGTAACTCACTAAGAGCACTGCGCAAAGAGCTCGATGGGATCAGCGACGACGACATTGTTCAATTAGAGATCCCTACCGGTATCCCCTATCGCTATCGCCTCAACGATGACTTAGCTATCGTCGAAGCACGATACTTAGGCGATTCAGCGGCCGCGGCCGCTGCTGCTGAAGCGGTTGCCAAGCAAGCTGGCTAGGGACAGTGCGTTAGCAACGCACGCTCACTTCCACATGCCCCACTCCTAGCACCAAAGGGTCTAAAACAGGTCAGGTGAATAGGCCTCCTGAGCATCAGCGCAGTCGCCGGCCAAGACCCAACTACCGCCTACGCCAAACGGTGGCGTGCCTTGTTCTCATCACCATTCTTGCCCTCATCGGTGTTGTCGTACTCAAGCAAGTTAAGAGCACAGCGCGCGTTGCTACCACCACGTCCTCGATGCCAAGCTCCCCGAGCACGACTACGACCTACCCCCCGGCCAGCACGATCTCGATTTCCCACTGGCCTCGCGGATTGCCCGCAGCCTTCTCTGCCCCCACGATGGGCTACGTCGGTACCAACTATCACGGCACGCCACTGTCCATCGCAAGCCTCACCAAAATGATGACTGCGGTCATCGTTGAGCAGCACCTCCCGCTAGGGATTTCAGGAGATGGCCCTCGCTGGACGGTGAGAGCCCAAGACGTGGCGATGACCCAAGCGCTTGCGCATCAAGACGGCATCACCATCCCCGTTAAACCTGGCGATCAACTCTCCGAGCGACTACTCCTCGAAGGCATGCTGGTGCACTCGGCAAACAACTACGCAGTCATGCTGAGTGAGCTGGCGAACATTCCGAGTAATACCTTTATTGGCGACATGAACCAAGAAGCCCGGAGCTTGGGCATGACACAAACCACCTATGTCGATACCAATGGCATTAGTAAGGAAAACCTTTCTACGCCCTCCGATCAGGTCCTCGTCGCGCAAAAACTCGAAAGCTATCCACTCTTAAGCCGTATCGTGACGATGCCCTCGGTACAGATCCCGAACGTTGGCAGCGAGCCGTCCTATACGCCCCTCGTTGGCACGAACGGTGTGATCGGTATTAAATCCGGCACCCTGGCGGCAACGGGCGCCTCTGATGCCTTAGCCATTGCGCCCATTATTAACGGCGTCACCACACCGATTTACGTTTCGGTTCTCCATGTGGTGGGCTATCCCAACATCGCCATTGCCGGTGCTACGGCCCTGAGCATTGCCCATGAAGTTGCCACCTACATCCAACATTCTTGAAGAACGACGCTTGAGCCCCCAAAATGAGATCTACAGTGAGGCGATGCTGCGGGGAGTCACGATTTGGATTACTGGCCTCTCTGCTTCTGGGAAAAGTACGGCCGCGAGACTGCTCAACGACGAGCTATCCCAGCGCGGCCTGTCTTGTCAGCTCTTTGACGGCGATGTTCTTCGGGCCTCATTAGCGACTCCCTTAGGCTTTAGTGCCGGCGATCGAGCCGTCGCTGTTCGCCATGCTGGCCAACTCGCGCTACACCATGCATCTCGCCCGGGCATCAGTATCGTGGCCCTGATTAGTCCCTACCGTGATGAACGGGCCAAGGTGCGCCAAGCCCACAAAGAAGCAGGACTTCATTTCGTTGAGGTGTTTATGGATACACCACTCGCAACCTGCATCGAACGAGACCCAAAGGGCCTCTATCGTCGGGCCCTGAGCGGTGAAATTAGCCATTTCACAGGACTCGACGACCCTTATGAAACTCCCCTACGCCCTGAGGTCACGATCGACAGTTCTCGCGATGCCACTGCAGCAGTCGCCGGTCTCATCGCTTTCCTTGAAGAGACTGATGTGATCGCTTCTCACCCCTCGTCAAGCACATAGGGGGTGAAGCGTGCAGGTGAGCCTGCACGCCCCATTCACTGATACGCCCTACCTAGCGCCGGGGCGTTCCTATGGGTTTGCGTTCACTCGGCTCTTGGTATCGCGATACGACGTCGCAAAACGAGAGCGAGACCAAGTACCGTGAGCACCAGTGATCCAACCAGGAGAAGTACTTCGTTACTACCGGTAGCTGCGAGCGTAGCGCTAGGGGTCGTTGGCGCTGTGGTCGCCAGTGTCGCAGGCGGCATGGTTGTTGGCGTGGTCGGCGGAACATTCGCTGGAGAATCTGTCGCCATCATGCCAGCTGATCCAAATCCGACTGCCGTACATCCCCCTGGCTGGGTACAACTAACACCATTGAGGTAGAGATAGCTCTGGTCTTGCGCCAAGGTCACCAGAGATTCTCTATTCCAAACCCCATGAATCTCGGTTGCAAAGGCACCCTGGTCCACATTGTTCACCAAGGTAGTACCCACTTCGACGCAATAGCCTGGGCTTGTACAGCTCACCGACGTAGGTCCGCTACCTGACGCCGCTGCATTTTGCACCATTGCCACGGACGTATTCCAGGTTCCGTTCGACTCATCAACAGCAAAACCCGAGACATTATTAACGTAATCAAAGCCAATCTGGTTACGTTTCGTCGCACAGGTAGCCTTCGGTGTCGACGCATGCAAGATATGGTCACCAGCACATCCATACGCTCCCGCCGAACCGATGGCGGTACAGTCGCTCGCAGTGCTACAGCTCACCGAGAGGAGTCGTGCCCGGGGTTGACTCGTTGGACCGGCGATCGTATGTGGGTTAGTGAATGTCGGCGAACCCAAGGGAGCGGTCATGACGAGAGGTCCCGAAGCATCAGCACCCACCGCAGTACACCCACCTTGATTCACACAACTCACGCCACGCAACGACGAAACATCGCTATCGCTGAGGCTCGTCGGGGTAAGCGGCGACCAAGAATCTTGACTAAACGTCGTAGCGATACCGTTAGAACCCGAAACACCCGAAGCTACGCCAACGGCAACACACGATCCGTCGCTACGGCAGCTGACGGATTCAAGTGTTGGGTACACGTATAAGTCCATACCTGTCAAAAGCGTGTCAGTCCAACTTCCCGCTCTATAGATGATGCCGAAGGCGGTATTGGTCGCGCTAGCAAAACCTACAACTGCGCACTGGCTCTGGGCCCAGCAGCTCACACCGTACGCCCATCCCGGGAAGTGCCCCGCATCGATCACCTGGGCGGGCCCCCAATGACCCGATGCTTCTAGGGCGTAGGCCGGGTAGGTGCTCGACAATCCGTCGTAAGCCGACCCTACGGCTAGGCATTCTCCTGGACTCCAACAACTCACCGCGTTGAATTGGGGATATTGCGCTACCGAACCGGGCGCCGTAACACTAACGGCAGGCGTAAACGAGGGCACATTCGACGTGGCGGGTGAGGAGGCACCAACTGATGCGGCATTCGTCATCAATGCCGCTAGGAGCAAGGTCGCAAGGCTTGTGATGACCGTGGCTTGGGCATATCTCATGAGGTCGACTCCTTAGCGCAGTAGGCATCAACCTACCGCAATTTGGTGATCATCACGATTGCACGAGCCAAGTAAGCCGGCCGCGCTCGGCAACGTCGACCTCATCGAGCTTCACGACACCGACGGTATTCGTGACCTTGTATGTTTCCCATCAGCTAGGTCTGAGCCGGCAAGCAACGCATCCCTCCCCGAGGGGCTTACTCGGCCCAAACCCAGCGGCGAAGGCCCCCTCACGCTTAGATAGCGTCGGGGCCTCGTTCGCCGGTGCGCACTCGCACCACCGTTTCAACGGGTATCACCCATACCTTGCCGTCACCGATCTTTCCCGTGCCAGCGGCCTCAACGATGGCGTCAACCGTGGCGTCCACGCTGTCGTCATCGATGAGAATCTCGAGTCGAAGCTTGGGGACAAAGTCAACTTCATATTCGGCACCGCGGTATACCTCGGTGTGGCCACGCTGGCGACCAAAGCCTTGGACTTCCGTCAGGGTCATGCCCGAAACACCTAAGGCCTTGAGACGCTCCTTCACGTCGTCGAGCTTGAAGGGCTTGAGCACTGCAACGACCAACTTCATGAGCGGTCTCCTCTCTCGGTCAGATCTGTCAACATCATGGTCCAGGAATCTCTCATCTCGACAGCGAACTCACACGCTCAGCAAAGGTCTCCCGGGGGAAGGCTTCTTCGTCATGAATAGCGAGGTCACCAATCTCGAGCACTTCGTCAGTTTCTCGCAGTCCGCGACAGACAAACTTGACGATGTAGAGCAAGATCGCCGTACCTGCGGCCGAGAAGGCAATAACCCAAACGGCAGCGAGGAACTGTTCCCAAAGCTGATGGAAGGAGTGGGTATAGAACCATCCGCCCACGCTGAAGGATCCTGAACCGGTGTAGTGCTTACCCGCGACACCGTATTCAACCATCCCTGGATCAGCCAGCAGTCCGACGAGCAAACCTCCCAAGAGTCCAGCAATGCCGTGGGTGTAGACCACGCCAAGCGCGTCGTCGACCTTGGAGAAGGGGCGAATCTTCGAGAGGTAGTTCCAGGAGATCCACACGATGGTGGAGCAGACCAGACCAACGATGATCGCACCGTATCCATCAACCCAACCCGCCGAGGGAGTGATACCAACCAAACCACAGATCATGCCGTTAATCGCTCCCAAGAAGGTGGGCTTGTGTTCTCGCGAGAAGGCCATATCCATGCCTATCCAAGTGATCAGACCAGCAGCAGTCGCGACATTGGTATTCAGTACTGCAGAAGCGGCATCGATACCGGCGTAGAAGGGGTCACCGCCATTGAAGCCGTTCCAGCCCAACCACAAGATGCCCGCACCAATAGCCACCATCATGAGGTTGTTGGGCAAGGCGTGGTTGCGGTCTCGTGCAAGGCGTGGACCAATGATGGCTGCGGCTACAAATCCCGTTACCCCAGCGGAGAGATGGATGACGTAGCCACCCGAATAGTCAACAGCACCCTTTTGCGCAAAGAAGCCACCGCCCCAGAGCAGCGCCGCGTTTACGCAGTAGACGAAGGTGATCCACAGCGGTACGAACAACAACCAGGCCTTGAACTTAAAACGGCCGAGGATGGACCCTAAGAACAGCAGGGGTGTGATCGCCGCGAAGACCAATTGGAAGTACGCGAGCGTGGCAGTCGAATAGTGGAACGGAATCAGGGTATTAGCACCCGAGACGGCTTGGTTCTGCTCGCCAAAGTGACTAGTAATGGGATGGAACTTGCCGATGAATCCCGACCAGAATGAACCATCGGATCCAAGGTGGGCCAGCGGTCCAAATCCAAGGTTGAAACCCCACAGGATCCACACCAACACTACGAGGCTGAATCCAGAGAAGCACATCAGCATGGTGTTAACCACCCATTTGCGCTGCAGGAGGCCGCCATAGAGCACGGCGATACCCGGAAGACTCATTAAGCCCACCAGCGTGGCCGAAACAAGCTGCCAGGTATTGTCTCCTGGGTTTACCCAACCGGGGTATGGAATATTCGTGACTGCGTACAACACGCGTCAATCTCCTCTCGCTGGAATACTCTCATCCGCCCAATCGATCAACGGATAGGAGTGTCGTGTAACGATAGTTTCAGCGATCTGGATTTCTCAAGCGTTCCTGAGTTGTTAACGGAGCGTGAACAAGCCCACGGCGCGCGGCCTCTTAGCGATGGCTCGTGGGGGCAACCTCAAGCGAGGCCTCCACCACCTGAGAGATATCCATCACTCTGACATCGTCGCCTCGGCCTTGGGCTTGGACGGCGTCATCGAGCATGATCATGCAGAACGGACACGCGGTCGACACAATGTCGGCACCGGTACCCAATGCCTCTTCGGCACGCTCCATATTGACGCGCTTGCCAATGTTCTCTTCCATCCACATACGCGCTCCACCAGCGCCACAGCAGAAACCCTTTTCCCTGCAGCGACCCATCTCCACCTGTTTAACGCCAGGGATGGCATCGAGAACGTCACGAGGCTCAGCCAAAATTCGGTTATGCCGGCCTAGGTAACAAGGGTCGTGATAGGTCACGGTTCCCTGGTAGCCACTTCCCGCGCTAAGTGCGCCAGTCTTGACGAGGTGAGCCAGTAACTCAGCGTGGTGAATCACTTCGAATTCACCACCTAGTGCTGGATACTCGTTCTTGATGGTGTTAAAGCAGTGCGGGCAGGAGGCAACGATTTTCTTCGTTCCCACACCCTTCAAGGTCTCAATGTTGGCCTTCGCCATCTCTTGAAAGAGGTACTCGTTACCCATGCGACGAGCTGGATCGCCCGAGCAGTTTTCCTGAGGACCCAAAATGCCAAAGGTGACACCTGCGCGGTGCAGCATGCGAGCCGTTGATTCTGCTTGCTTGCGGCCACGATCATCAAGTGCCCCCGCACAGCCCACCCAATAGAGGTATTCCACGTCCTCAGGGATTTCTCCGCTGATAATGGGGACGTCGAAGTCCAAGTTCGCTAACCAGTCAGCACGCTTCGAGCCGCCAAGTCCCCAGGGGTCACCCTGGTTCTCGATATTGCGCAACAACAAGCCTGCTTCGGTGGGGAAGCGCGACTCCATCAAGACTTCGTAGCGTCGCATATCGACAATGGCATCGACGTGCTCAATATCGACCGGACACTCTTCAACACAAGCACCACAGGTCGTACAGGACCAGAGAACGTCGGGGTCAATGACACTTGGTACCAGGCTCTCGACCTGAGCGGCCTCATCGCCGTGAGCACCTAAGAGTCGACCTGCAGAGGCGAACATATTGTCGCGAAGGCCCATGATGACCAGCTTGGGACTGAGTGGCTTACCCGTGGTCCAAGCCGGGCACACCGACTGACAACGTCCACACTCGGTACACGTAGCGAAATCAAGCATCTGCTTCCAGGTGAAGTCATCGATTTTGCCCACACCGAAAATGGTGTCTTCGGTGACCTTCTCCATATCCATGTCGGGGGTCTTGTCGAGTCCACCGAGTGCACGGGGCCGACGAGATGTGGCCACGTTGATCGGAGCCATGAAGATGTGGAGGTGCTTCGAATAAGAAACAAAGACCATGAAGCCAGCAATCACGGCAACGTTGGCGAGTAAGAATATGGTCTCAAGTGCGGTGCCGACCGAGCCACCAGGCATGATCCTGGCGAGTTCATAACTAGCAAAGGCCCAAGCATTGTTTTGGAAGGGGAAATGGCCCATCCTTTGCTGCTCGGCACGGTAGAGCAACAAGGTGACAACCACCGCTGCGATCAAGACCAGTACTAGCCAAGCCGCTCCGGTGTGGGAACCGTAGAAACGACTGTCTCGTTGTTTACGGCTCGGTGCGTTTTTGAGACGGATAACCGAGAACACCACGAGAGAAATGAGCACCGCCACCGAGAAGAAGTCTTCGATGAAGCCAACCGACGACCAGGTACCAACGAGAGGAATGTGGAAGTCACGGTTAAAGAGTGCGCCGTAGGCCTCAATAATGGTGAGGAGTAAAACGGTGAACCCCCACATGGTGAAGAAGTGAGCGAGACCAGGAATGGTCCACTTCAGTAACTTCTTTTGCGCAGCGACTTCAACGACCTCTGCTTCGGCAGCTCGACGGAACCCTTGGTAGGGCCGCTTTGCCGGTTGACCAGAACGAATAAGTTTCGAAAGCCAATGGAATCGACGACCGGCAATCGTGAAACAAATAATGGTAACGCTGAGGCCAAGAATGATGCGTAGAGCCATGCTCGCTCCTTATGGGGGTTAGTTACTTTCCGTTACGAAAGTTGTCGACGTAGCGACTAGGGGTTGGACCACGTTGTCCCTTGTACTTGGAATTTAAACCCGATGCACCGTAGGGGTGCTCAGCGGGCGTTGACATTTCAAAGAAACTGATCTGGCCAATCTTCATACCTGGGTAAATCGTGATGGGGAGATTCGCTACGTTAGAAAACTCCAAGGTGAGGTAACCGTCCCAACCTGCGTCGACAAAGCCGGCGGTGGTGTGGATCAGTAACCCTAAGCGACCCAACGAGCTTTTACCCTCAATGCGACCCACGAGATCATCGGCGATAGCCACGCGCTCCAAGGTTGCCCCGAGAACGAATTCTCCTGGATGCAGGATAAAGGGATTCTCCGCCCCGACATCGACGAGTTCCGTCAAGTCTTCTTGATCTTCTTTGACGTCAATCACACGAGCGGTGTGGTTACGAAAGACCCGAAAGAACTGATCTACGTGAACGTCCACCGAAGAAGGTTGAATAGCTCCTTCGCCAAGAGGATCAATAACGATTCTTCCTTCGGCCAGGGCTTGCTTGATTGATCGATCTGAGAGCACCATCGCATCAAACGATAGTGCCCACAACATAAGGCTTGGGCAGTTAGAGCCTGAAAACACCAAAGCCCCAGGCCTTGGCTAAGGGCCAATTTTTCATTAATTCTTAGGAAGCGACCCGCTCATTGGGTTTTTGAGTCCCTAGCATGAGAGTCTCAATCCCTCTACCTCCCTAGGAGATCTTCATGAAGCGCACCCTTACCTCCCTTGCCGTGGCCGGCGCCCTTGTGGCTCCTTCCATTGCGGTCCTCGCCACCCAAGCAGCCCCGAGCTCGGCATCGTCAATGATGGCAAGCTGTGAATCCATCACCAAGGCCCTCATGGTCTCAGAAGGTTTCTCGATGGCCACCGGACCTGTTGTGAAGCCCTATAACTTTGCCAAGCCAAGCGCTAACCAAGCCAATGCACTTGGCCAAACTCGCGACTTTGGCAAGGCCGCCATCGTGGTCTCCTGTGTGAGCCCCTCAGACGTCGCCAAGCTCTCAGCACAAGCCAAGCTCAAGACCAGGGGGGCCAAGGATTATATGAAGTACGTCGTGGCTCAAGCCGCTGGCGCTATGAAGGCAACCCCGGTCGACGGCGTTACTGACTACCTCGACTACGGAAACGGCAAGGAAGACGGTATCGCTTCCATGGCGAAGGCCGGGAGTATCCGCCTCGACGCATGGACCGTTGGATCGTACGCCTTCTTCACCTTCACCACACCGGCTGGTCCCCCCTCGAAGGCCCTGGACAAGTTCATTCACTACACCAAAAACAACTTCTAACCTTGATCTGACCGCTTCCCAAGGGGCTGCTTCGGCAGCCTCTTGGGTTCGTGTCACCATGGTTACCATGGCTTCTCGCAGCGTCACCATATTTTCAGGCTTAGTGCTCGCTGCACTCAGCATTGCGAGCCTTCCCGCCCTAGCGGCAACAGCCGCGGCACCGAGCCAGCCCACTCCCTCCACCATCGCTAAAGCCACCTGGCCACTTGGGCTGCCCGCGGCTTACTGGGTGCCTTCAGAGGGCTACGCCCAGACGAACTACCACGGTAAAGCCATGGCTATGGCCAGTCTCACCAAAATGATGACGGCTGTCGTGGTTGAGCAACACCTCCCCTTGGGACTAAGAGGCACCGGACCTTCATGGATCGTAACCGCGGGCGATGTGAAACTAACGAAGGCAATAGCCAAGGTTGGTGGGGTAACCATCACCGTTCGCGTAGGAGAGCAGCTCTCTGAACATCTTCTTTTGGAAGGGCTGCTCGTTCGATCGGCCAACAATTACGCCGTCATGCTCAGCGAACTCACGGGACTTAAGCTCAGTAGCTTTGTCTGGGCTATGGACCAAGAGGCCAAGGCCCTAGGAATGAAACAAACCCACTACGTCGACCCCCATGGCCTCAACGATGGCGACACGTCAACGCCAGCGGATCAGCTGATCATCGCTCGCACCTTAGAGACCTACCCGCTTCTAGCAAACATCGCTGCCATGACATCAGTTGACGTGCCGATTGATGGATGGGTGGCTACCTGGACTCCCATGCTCGGACACTACGGAATCATCGGCGTCAAGACTGGTACGACTGACACGGCTGGTGGGTGCGACGTGATGTTGGTATTACCTCACGTGGGACGGGTGGCGACCCCTGTCTACGTCGCAGTGTTTGGAGCGCGGAGCAACGATGAGTTAGCAACCGCCGGAAACGTTGCGCTCACTATTGAGCGACAAGTAGCGGCATATATCAAGGCTCACCCGCCAACCACTACGACTACGACGACGACTACGACTACGACTACGACTACGACTACGACTACGACTACGTCGACTACTTTGCCGCCCCCCTAACCATTGGATGGAGTACGACACCTCGGGTAGAGTGAGGATCCTCGCGGGCGTAGTTCAATGGCAGAACATCAGCTTCCCAAGCTGAATACGCGGGTTCGATTCCCGTCGCCCGCTCTCTGGTGAAATCGCCGAAACCCCAGTAATTACAAGGGTTTTGAAGTTTCCTAGCGATGCCGCAGCGTGATTTCACCGCAGCCGTATAGCAAGTATGTCGTCGCTATCGCACCCAACTGTCAGACTGAATCGGTGGGCGACTCGAGTCAGACACAGCAAGCCGAACTGCACCGCACGATCTGGAAGATCGCCAATGACCTTCGGGGAAGTGTCGATGGCTGGGATTTCAAGCAGTATGTGCTAGGGATGCTGTTCTATCGCTACATCTCGGAGAATCTCACTGCCTATCTGAACGACCAGGAACGGCGAGCCGGGTTCGCAGACTTTGATTTCTCGAAATTGAGTGACGTTGATGCTGAGCGCGGGCGTGTGGAAACGGTTGCGGAGAAGGGGTTCTTCATCCTGCCCTCCGA
>CAIQWC010000008.1 GCA_903875425.1 uncultured Actinomycetes bacterium
ATTGACGGCACAGACTGACGGTGTTGCCGAGGTCACTGACGTTGCACCACTGCTGCTCGTTGACACCACGGGAGTGAAGGATCCTCCAGGGGTCGCTGAAGCGGGAAGATTCGAGATGGTGGGGGTCAGCGACCCAGCGGCTAGAGCACTAGAGCTACGGGCAACTTGAAAACCAACAACTGCTACCAAGCAACTCAACGCCATAACGAGCGCACTCAGTGACACTCCGAAACGACGAGGCAAGAAATGATATCGCGATGGTGCTTGTTTCATGAGACATCCGATTCTGCTTAGGCCGATGCTGGTTAACTCAAAGATTTTTTCCAATCGCGACTCTAGAGCAGATCTCCATGTAAAGAAACTCACCTTGGATAATTTCTATTTTCACCAACCCAATATTGAGGCCAACGGTATCGCTCGAACTTCCTGGCTCGATCGCTTAGTAGCTGAGGAGTGACAACGTGCCGAGCAAGGGATTGCCATGGGTCTTTGTGGCAGGGGCCCCAAGGGGTCGAGAAAGCACACCGATCAAAAAGCACTATCCACGAAGGACCCGTGCAAGGCCACCGCGGCGGAGTTAGCCACCCGGGGATGAAATGGTGGGCGCTGAGGGACTCGAACCCCCGACCGCTTGGATGTAAGCCAAGAGCTCTAACCAACTGAGCTAAGCGCCCCCGAGGAACCTACGTTAGCAAGGGAATTAACTACGGCCGCCTTGAGAGCTCTTCCTCGATGGCATTGGCTAGTTCTGCGGTGGCCGCCACAATGGGGTGGCGAGGAATTGCTTCGATGAGCACAAGGACTTCGTCATCGATCGCCCGGACCACTGCCCCTGCTTCTTGGCAAATCAGCATGGCAGCGAGGTAGTCCCATGGGTGAACGCAAGCCGGAGGAGCTTGGAAAAACCCATCGAGGGATCCATCAGCCACGAGACACATTTCAAGGGCGGCGGCTCCCATAGAACGGGTCTGGCGCCATAGAAACTGTTTCGGATACAAACCGTTAACACCAACGATGGCTTGGCTTAGGTCTTGTTGCTTCGACGGTGCTATCGGCAAACCATTGCGGTACGCTCCTCCACCCTTGGTGGCGGAGTACGTCACCCCCGTCGTCAGGCTGCGAACTAAACCAGCTCGCAGACTCTGTGCCTCCACGACGGCTAGCGAAGTACAGAAGAAGGGAATGCCGCGATCGCAGTTCGTCGACCCGTCAACGGGGTCAATCACGACGGTGAGATTCCCTTCACCCTGCATCCCCGACTCTTCCGAAAAGACGGAAAACCCTGCCTCAAGGAGCACCGCAATCGCTGCCTCATCGGCCACTTCGTCCAAGAGGTATTGCGTGGGCCTTCGTCCAGACAGCCCGGATCCTTTGAAATCTGTCAGGGCCCCTTCTACCGCGAGGGCCGCTTTCAAGAGTACGTCGAGGATTTCTTGATCGGTCACGCTGCCACCCTATTCCGTGGTGAGCGTTCCCCTACTAGTCTCAAGGATGTGGCTGCTATCGACGTTGCCGGCTACGTGGCCGAGATCAAGGATCACTCTGTAGATCATGGCTTCCACGTGCACGACGAGCGGCACTTTGTCGAGACCTACTCACTACGCCAAGTCTGGGAAGTCGACCTCCACCCCGAGGAGGGCTGTGGCGGCCCCGTTGACCTCCACCTCGCCCTCGACGTTGACCCGAGAGTACTGCTTAGTTTTGAAGACGCCATCATTGGACTCGGTGACGAAGACGATCCGCCCGATGACTTCCACTTTCCCCTGACGTTCACGTGGGCACTCCCCCCTTTGCCGAAGGGGCCAGATTTGTTAAACCTCGCCATTGACTTAGCGGGAGTGGGCGGAATGGAATTACCCTTGGAAGTCTCCGCTCTCGACTCATTTGCTTCAGCCACTGATGCGCCGGAGCGACGCCTCACCATCATCGCGCGGCGTCCCGTGTCCTTGGCACGAATTCTTAAAGGCGAGGAGTTGCTCTGCGACGTCTTTGACCGCTGTGCATCGGTAAGCGATTTCTTATTGGAGAACTCGACGCGATGGCTTGGATAAACCCTCGGGCTCAGGCAGCCGCTCTCGCACTGAGCGTGACTGCTCTCGCGATTGGTACCTCGGCGTGTTCGAATGGCAACGCCTTGGGGAGTGGTCGCAGCGCTTGTAAATGGGTATCTACGTCGATTGCAACGCTTCATGGGATCGCGTCCAACGCCACCGCAGAACAACGCCAGCAACAAACCTTGCTGGCCCAATCGCAGCTCCTCCGAGCTCTGCCTGAGGCCGCCTCGGCAACGTCGGCTGACGGCAGCTACAACGCGCTTCAGACCAACATTCAAGAAGCCAACCGCGTCCCTGAGGCCTACCTCGTCCCAGCCCTCGTAGCGATGTGCAAGGTCATTGACTCCCCCACTCCTTATTTAGGGAGTTAAGGGCTACTGGCCACCTAGCCCAGCCGCGTCAAGCTGGGCGCTCAGCCACGAGATGCCATCGGGAGCCACCATGGCCGCTTCCCAACCCTTGAGCGTCTCGACCACGTGCTCGTGCGAGCTCATCGAGCACAGGACGTGAACTTGAAGCCCTTCGATTTGTTCCCTATCCACGTGGAAGCCGCCAAGGGGATCTTCAAAAAACTCTGGTACCGGCTCTCGCATGATGTAGAGCTCGCCCGTATCTTCGATCCAACTCAGTTCATAACGAACATTGGCGGCATCGCGCCATTCGCGACCAAGTTCAATTTCGATCGAGCTGCGACGACGTTCATCGTGGGCGTAAAACTCTTCAATGTCCATAGCGTAAGGCTACTCGGGCTCCCCGGCACTTTTCTTTGCCAGGCGGGGAGCAATCTGGGGAGCGACATGGCTCATCATGCAAGCCATGTCTACGTTCACTAATCATCAGCTCGATCAAATGAGAAGCGAGTGGAGGGCGCTGAGCCATTCACGAGCGTCGCGAATAGCCTTTCAGCGTCTCGCGCAAGTAAGTAAACCCATCGAACGCCTTCGTGCCCAAGATCTTGGCGATCTCATCTCCCTCCTCGAGCCGCGAGCCGGGCTCGAAGCCCCAGAGCGAGCCAGCATTGTTTCTGAATTACTTCGCTTCGTCGGCCTCGATCCGCTGCTTACTCGAGCCCTGCTCCAGACCTTGCTCCCGGGACTCGTTGGCGTGGCGCGGCGACTGGCTTGGGGCCGCGCCGCTGGCCTAGACCCCGGCGCATTCATGGCAGACCTCATTACCTTGTGCTTTGAAGTCATTACCGAGTGGGGAGGTCAGGTGCGTGTCTATGCCGCTCCGGATCTGCTTAACGCGGTTCGCTGTCGGATGCGTCGCCAAATCGCCTGTCACCACCCAACAAGCCCACTCGATGGGGACCATCCTCTCGCGCGAGCGCTCTGCGTCGCGATCGAGGACGCAGAGCCCTTCGATGAAATTGGGGCCCGTCTCAAGGCCTTAGGCCAGGACCTCGACCCCATTGGAGCCGCCGGACTCTACGGGCGTGAAGTCCTTGGCTACACCTATCGAGAACTCTCATCGATGATGGGCGTTTCCCCCCGAATGCTTGCTGAGGCGAGTCGAAGAATGGCGATGAGGATTTTGTGAATGATCGGCCTAGGGTGCGGCGATGAACTCGAATCGAGGGATCGAGCGACGACATAGTCGCCGGTGGGCACTCCTCGCCACCCTGCTTAGCCTCCTCGCGCTGCTCATAGCCACGAGAACGAGTGGCGTCGCTCATCAGGTAGCGGTTGCACTACCGCGTCCCCCTGACCATCCAAACGCCGTTGTGACGCCATCGACACCTTTGCCGAGTACCACCATCGCGGGTCTGCCTTCACGGCAACCTGATGCACCTGTTCGCGCGGTCGCAACGTCTCCGCAACCGCTCCCTTCGATTCCCATCAGTGCGGCTACCACAACGATACCGAGGCCCCTGAGCACCGTCGCCGCGCAGCTTGATCCTACGATGACAGAAACGGGCTGGTTGGCGGGACCCACGGTGGTCTCAGCCTCGTACCCCGTTAATCTTGCCGCGCCAAGCTCCGCCACGCTCACGTGGACGGGGGATGCAGTACTCACCCTCAGTGAAAGCTGCCCTTCGATGAATACCTCCGAATCGGGCACTAGCGGACTGTGGCTTCAAGTGAGCGCGGGTTCATGCACGCTTCGCGTATCGGGTCCTGATGCCATTTCCTTCACTTCGTTTCGACTCGTCGTTCGTAGGTCAGCGTGAAGGCAACTCGTCGCTTCGATGAACTCCTCGCCTGGACCCTTTTGCTTGGACTACCCGTGGCGCTGTGGCTTTGCACCGGAAGCCCCTTCGAGCTCCTGGGTTCCTTTGGCCAGCCCGTAGCCTCGGTCGCAGCGCTGGTGTGGGTGGTGTGGGTATGGTGCGGTCTCGATGTGGTGATCAGTACCATCAGCCAACTACATCGGCGAGAACTCCTTCGTGACGCCCCTCGAACGATTGACCGCGTCGCAGCTCGTATCGCGGGACTTGCCATGGTGGCGGTCACGGTATTGCCTGCATTCAGCGGCGTAGCGGGAGCCAGCGCTGCTCCCCATATCGCGCCATCGCCACGGGCTGTTGCTAGCGCCACCGTCTCTTCTCCCGCTAGCCAAGTGCAGCGTCGCTACCAAGTCCAACAGGGCGATTGCCTATGGCGTATCGCGCAGCACCTCTACGGAGACCCTCTGGATTGGACCTTCATCGCCGAAGCCAACCTCGGCCACGCCATGGCCGACGGACGGATTTTTCAAAATCCCTCCCTCATCTACGTCGGCTGGACACTCACGATTCCCCCGCTCTCGGCTCCCCCCTCGGTCTCCGACGGCACGATTCGCGCTCGATCACTACTCCCCATCCATACCCACGCTCCCCATCGCGAAGACCCAGCTCAGCTCGCGCCCAGCGAAGCGACGGCACCTGCACCTTCGAATCGTGATGCACACCACAGCATCCCGGCGTCGTGGTGGCTGCCGAGCGGTATTGCAAGTTCAGCGCTCCTCGTAGGCCTCTTGGCGCGCAAGCGGCGCCTGAGCGGCGACGTCTTGGACGATGATGCCCTCCTCGATGCCGCCTCCATCGTTAATCGATATCCAGCCGAACCTCTCGTGAGTTTGCTTGAACGAGCGATCCTCCTCGCTTGGCGCGATGGCGTGCTCACCGATCCCGCGATCTTGACGCTCCGTCTCGACAGAGCAGAGCTACGCGTAGCAGGAACCATCACCTGGACCGCGCTCGCCGCCGATCTTGCGGCACCCTATGTCGCCCCCACCACCTCACCGGGCTTTGTGCTGGTGCTGAGCGAGCGCCCTGATACGACACAGGTCCTTATCGTTCCGCCAGGCACGTCATTCACGATCCAAGGATCGGCGGCCAAGCAATTCCTCTCTGATTCGCTATTGCTACAAAAAGCCTTTCTATGGGGTGTGATGAATCACCTCGAAGCGTCGGAGATGGATCGCGACATCGACCAGGTTGTACTCGCAACTGAACCCAACCCGGACCCCCGGGCCGCGTGCGTCATCATCGTGGATAAGGATGCTGATTGCAACCTCGATGAATACCGCGCGCTCAGCGATGAGCTCGACGATGAAGCCTCACCCTTGGCCATGTTCGATGCTCTCGGCCATGCGCTCGTAGAAGCCCCCAGCCTCCCCGCGCCAACCCCAGCGCCTATGGCACCTTCGTCGATACCCGAGCAGGGCGGACCCGTGCTAAAACTCCTAGCACCAGAGCCTCGTATCGATGGTTTGAGCCAAGCAATCGAGTCGTCGCGGCGTCGACGCGTCCTCGAGCTCATTGCCTATCTCTGCTTACATCGCGACGACCCACCGACCGCTGATCGACTTCGCACCAGAGTCCTTGGCACCATGCACCACGATGCTGCTGCCAAGACCCTTTTTAATATCACCAGTGCGGCACGGCGCGCCCTTGGTACCGCTCGCGATGGTTCGCTCTACCTCCCGTCGGTCACACGCGATGGCCGCTACCTCATCTCTGATCACGTAGTCAGCGACTTAGAGTATTTTTTGGCCTGGACCGCTTCGTCGGATAGTGACGACGAGGTACGGCTCGAGGAGCTTCGTCGCGCCTTCAATCTCATCGAAGGCGAGCCACTGAGCGCTACCCTCAACGGATATCACTGGTTGAGCGCAGAAGGATTTCGAGCTGGCCTTGAGATACGCATCGAACGTGCCGCACGTGAAGGTGTTGCGCTAGCCCTGCAAAACGGTGACCGCGACCTCGCCGAGACCATGGTGGCCAAAGCTCGCTGCGTCGCTCGATACTCGGAGGAACTCTGCGTGCTGGCCATGCACGTCGCGGCCGCGCAACAGAGCGAAACAGGAATCCGTTCAGCCTTTGACGCCCTTGCGGGCGTGAGAGACCAACTCGACCCCGGTTCAGAACCCGACGCTCATCAAGAACAGATATACCGCGGGTTACTCGAACGCGTACGCGGTGATCAAGCGAGTTTGGCGGCAATCGAGGCCGCCCCGCGAAGCACAAGACCATCGGCTCCCTCGGCACTGTAGCGCCGTGTTGGCACCGTGCGAGCCTCGTCAATCATGTCGGCGAGCAGCTGCGCGAAGGGGATCGCTGGCTCAATGAAGAGATAGCGAGCGAGCGATCCAGGGATGGTGTTTATCTCGTTCACGTAGACCTCGTCCGCGTTAGCGAGAAAGTCGATGCGCGCCACACCACGGACTAGAGCCGCCTGCGCCACGATACGGGCCATTGCGGTAATGGCCTCGCCGACCGCGGGAGCCACCCGCGCGGGTAGTTCGCGAGGGGCACTCGCCATTCCCTCGCCGCCGCCGTACTTGTCGGTGTAATTCAAAATATCGCCGGAAGCGCTAGCAGCTTTTAACGGTCGCTCGATGGCCGACAAGGTTACGGTCGGGTGTCGACGCACGCCCACTTGAAGATCGTCGAGGTCCTCACGGTACGGCTCGATGACCGCGCCCGCGCGCAAGTGCGGATTCGTGTTAAGGCGAGCTTTTGCAGTCTCAAGATCGGCGACTACGTCAATACCAATGGACGAACCACCAAAGCGAGGTTTCACAATGTAGGGCCCGGCAAAGTCGAGCGCTTCGAGATCGCTCGTCAACGCCAAACGCGGTAATGCCCTGCAACCCGCAGCGCGAACCACATCGCTAAAGGCCAACTTATCCATACCCAAGGCCGCGCCAGCAACCGATGGTCCGGTGTAGGCCACGCCCGCTACGTCAAGGGCCCCCTGCAAGGAGCCATCTTCGCCAGGGCCACCATGCGTGCAGAGCACCACGCAATCAATCTCGAGTGACTTTGTCCCACGTAAGCGGCCGCCTTGGGCCACGAAGCCGACCCCGGCTTCCAAGGTCAGTGGGCTCGATCCTGCGGGGATGCCGTCGACAAAGGCCGTCGCTTCGAGGCCAGCGTCGACGAGGTGGAAGCTGCCGGTCTTGGACCAGTAGATCGCCTGGACGCCACGACCCGCGGCCCTTAATGCTCGAACCGCTTGGAGGCCCGTGAGGATTGAGACGTCATGCTCGGGCGAGGGACCACCAAAAAGGACAGCTGCGTCGCGCACGTAATCGACTCCTTACATCTCACCTTGATCGCTCCTCCACCGCAGAGGTAGCCCTCTAAGGGTAGTTGTCCGGCAGGTCGTTTTCGTAGAGGACGCAGTCTCCCGGACCGAGATGTTGTCGAACCCAACCCACCGCCTCGTCTCGGGTGTCCTCAAAGCGCAGTTCACAGCCCCCAGCGCGCTCTGCGCCTCGTTTCAGGGCTGAGCGGTTCGTACGACGGACGATCACCACTATGTCTGCAACCTCCGCACAGCGGGCGCCAAAGGTCTCGTTTTCCTCTCGCTGGGCGGGTCCGAGTTCAATCATGCCCGGCGTCACCACAATTTTACGACCACTCACCGCTTGAGCTTCGAGGAGAGCAAGAGCGGCACGAGCGCCAGCCGGATTTGCGTTAAAGGTGTCATCAATCACGCGAACCCCACTCGGGGCGACCGCCACGGTGAGGCGATTTTGTACCGCAGGTAACGACGCGATGCGATTCACGATTACCTCGAGCGGAAGGCCTAAGGCAAGGCTCGCCCCCACCGCACAGGCCACGTTGGTGACTTGCAAGCCTTCGGGGATGACCACCAGGCCGTAGCTCGTCCCCTCGACGATCAGTTCGTGCCTTTCACCGTCGGCGATGAGCGCTACCGTCGCGTCCCTTTTGGTAGCGGACGCTTGAATGACGCGTTTACCCTGAGCCTCTAGGGAGCTCACGAGGTTTACCAAGCGACCATCATCGACGTTCAGCACCACCGTGGATGCCCGCTCCGTAATTTCAGCTTTAGCAGCCACGGTGATATCCAAACTGCCAAAGCGTTCTAGGTGCACCGGTCCAATAGCGGTCATGACGGCTATGTCAGGTGGACACCATGAACAAAGTTCAGCAATCTCACCCGGACCATAGGTACCCATCTCGGCGATGAACACTTGGGTACCTTCGACGAGGTGCTCATTGACGGCTCGAGCAAGGCCTGCTCGGTTATTGAAGCTTCGTGGTGACGGCACCACGGTCAAGGATCCCGAAACGACGTGCGCGAGGTGATTCTTCGTTGAGGTCTTCCCATACGATCCCGTAATCGCAACCACACGCGGCGATAGAGCGCTGAGGCGAGCTGCTGCTTGCTCAATGAAAGGCTGCGTCAACCTCGCCTCGATAGGCGTTGCGACCACACAGGCTCCGTCGATGAGTACTGGCACCACGACCGCGAGGAGGGCAAAGAGTGCTGTACCCACCGTGCCGCCAATAACCAGAAGTAGGATGAGCCCAACAAGGACGTAGATCGCTGCGCTGATACCGGCGAGCCGTTTGAGGCGCTGCGTCCAGGCCAGCGATGAGGTAGATCCTTTAAGGTCCAGCCCATAGGGACCTACCAGCACAATGATGCTGACGGCAAAACCGCCATAGCGTGACCAAAAGCACGCCCCCAGCGAGATGCCAAGGACCGCGACGAGCACAAGGTTCATCGCGTCACTCGCCCACCACCGCAGGGCGAAGCGAGTAGTGGATCCTGCCAGGTAGTGCTCGCGCTGGACGACGCGTAGCCAGCGCAGCGCTGATGCGATAGCCGCCGCCATAAGTACGAAGTCGACGATCACCGTCATGTGCACAGATCCTTAATCGCCGCCACGACAGCATTAGGGGCAGACGTTGGAACCAGGTGGCCAACACCATCGAGCGCCACCACGGTCACATCCGATGATCCAAGGACACCCTGGGCCGCTTCGGCGATCGCGACGGGTACGTCGAGATCGTTGGCGCCCCACAGCAAGCGCACCGGACAGTAAATGGCGGAGAGCGCTCCTTCGAAGGATTCGTTCACCACGGTGACCATGGTCTCCCTCATCACGCCACTGCTATTTCGGTAGTCAGCCGAGCCACTGCGCTGTCGACGCCGCTCCATGCGCTCGTCTGAATAGATGCCCCGCTCATTGAGCCAGCGCAGCGCACGATAGCTCAGCGCTGGTCTCGAAGCGGCTTCGCTTCGAAGCAGAGGTGCCCCAATCAGCACTAAGCCGCGCACACGCTCAGGAGCCATCGCCGCTAGTTCCACCGCGACGCGACCACCGTGGCTGTGGCCCACGATGATGACGGGCTCGACAGCCTCGGCGAGTACGGGAGCTATCGCGACAGCGAAGTCCCGTGATGTCCACCGCTGCGGTGGAGGGGGCGATGCTCCAAAACCGGGGAGGTCGAGCGCAAGCGAAGGAAGGTCTAAAGCCTGAACCACGCGGTCGAAATCACGGTGGCTCCGACCCCATCCGTGGAGGAGCAGAACCCGCATAGGGGCTGGCCCGTGGCGCTCACCAAAGAGGGCACCGCCGGCAAAGACACTCAGCATGCGTTCGACTCGTCTCCTCCATGGCAGTTCATAACCCTGTCCACCCTACCGAGGCCCCATGGCTAGGCAGGAGATCCCTGTGTCGCTAGGGCTCGCTAAGGTGCGCAGGTGGACTCATCTCGAACAAGCCTTGAAGCCAGAATCGCGGCCCTCACTGATTCTCAGCGCTCAGCGGTGATGGCCCAAGACCGAGCACTGTGCGTCCTTGCAGGCGCTGGGGCGGGCAAAACTCAAGTCCTCACCCTCCGCGTGGCCCGCATGGTGGATTCAGGCATCGAACCCGAGCGCATCAGGGTGATCACCTTTTCGCGTAAAGCCGCCCAAGAACTCAGAGATCGACTCTATCGATTTGGCATTCGCGGCGTCGCAGCCAGCACCTTTCATCGACTTGGCCTAGATGTGATTACCACAGCACGAGAAGCTGAGCACCGCAGCCCTCCCACGGTAATTAGCGATCGTCGCGGACGAATTGCTCGACTCCTCAGTGGGAACAATGCATCAACGATTGCCGCCAGCATCGACACGGAAATCTCTTGGGCGCGCTCCCAAGGTCTGGACCGCGGCGCTTGGATCGATGCCATCGACGCAGGGGCTCGCCGCAGTCTTGGAAACGTCTCGGAGACCTCTGAACTCTGGGCGCGCTACGACGAGATGAAGCTTCGCGGCGGCCTCGTCGACTTTGATGACCTCATAGAACAAGCCACCGAGTTACTGAGCCAAGAAGCATTCGGTAACGCCATGCGATGGCGGAGCCGACACCTCCTCGTTGATGAATTCCAAGACCTCAACCCCGCTCAATACGGCCTCCTCAATGGATACCTCGACGACGAGAGCACGTTATTTTGCGTCGGTGATCCCAATCAGTCGATCTACGGCTTTGCCGGAGCAAACCCTGAGTTGCTCGATCAACTCCAACGCACTATCGCTGACCTCGTCACCGTTACCCTCGACGCGAACCATCGCAGTTCACCGGAAATCTTGGCGGTGGCCAACGCCGTACTCACTCCCGAGCAGCGACGACCCGTCCGAGCCACGCAGGCTTCTGAAGCGGTTCCTGAGATCTTCGCCTTCGAAAACGAAGAACTAGAAGCATCCGCCATTGCCACGCTCGTGCGCCAACGCCGCGCACCAGGCTCTCTTTGGTCATCGATTGCCGTATTGGCGCGAACGAACTATCAACTCGAGACAATTGCCGCCGCACTTCGGGCTGCGCGAATTCCCGTTATCGAACTCGGCGGTGACACCAGTCCTGGAAGTGATCTCAACACCAACGCTCGCGTGTTCGCCGATCATGAGCCTGACGATGGTGTCGTCGTGTCAACGTTCCACAAAGCAAAAGGTTTGGAGTGGCCCCACGTCATCGTGGCTGGTGTCGCCGACGGCTTAGTCCCTCACGCCAACGTCAACGATGTCGCTGGCCTACGAGAAGAACGGCGCCTCCTCTACGTGGCCATGACGAGAGCCGAGCGGGACCTCTCCATCACGTGGGCGAGACGCCGGAGCCACAACGCTCCCGTACGGCAACGATCGGGTTTCCTAGACGACGTTGAACTCGCGATTCGACACCTCACGACGGAAGAAGCCGGAGGTGCATCAGCCCGAGGCGTCATGCGAATCGCACGAATCCGCGACGAACTCCAAGAGCGCCAAGAAAGCTCCAAGAGCAACCGACCGTGACCCTAGGGCACGTGGCCTTTAGCCCCCCAGCGATGGCTGGGTATGGTCGCCCTCGGCGTGCCTAGCCGGCGTCGACAATAACAAAGAGTAAGTCCGCTTGGCAGGCAAGCTGCCCACCGACCGTCGCGCGTCCCGTACCCTTGCCTGCTCGGGCGCTGAGCTGCGTTACCTCTAATTCAAGATCTAAAACATCGCCAGGAACTACCTGGCGACGAAAACGAGCTCGCTCTACGCCTCCAAAGAGGGGCAGTTTGCCGGCATAGCGCTCATCGTTAAGAACGGCGGCGGCACCGACTTGAGCAAGCGCTTCAATCATGAGGACACCAGGCAAGGTCGGTCGGCCCGGAAAGTGGCCGGGGAAGAACCACTCGTCGCCGGTGAGCGTCCAGGTACCCGTCGCACGAACGCCAGGTTCAATCGTGACAAGGTCATCGACGAGCAAGAAGGGCTCGCGATGCGGTAAGAGTTCCTTGGGGTCCATGTCAGCCTCGCTTCTTCGTTGCGGGTGCCTTCGCTGGCTTCGATGCTTTCGATGGCGGCGTTGCGGCAGGTTTCGTGACCTTCTTCGCGGCTTGCTTGGGCGTAGCCTTGGCGAGTTTCGACGGCGGCGTCGCGGCAGGTTTCGTGACCTTCTTCGCGGCTTGCTTGGGCGTAGCCTTGGCGAGTTTCGACGGCGGCGTCGCGGCAGGTTTCGTGGCCTTCTTCGC
>CAIQWC010000009.1 GCA_903875425.1 uncultured Actinomycetes bacterium
CCTCCTCGGCCTCGACCTTTCACTAGAATCGTCCTCCACGTCACCCCCAATCGGCGGCAAATCGCCCCGAAATTTGGCCCACCCCGCAGGGTGAGCCTCGGCGTGTCCCCCAACAGGCACGCCTTTAATTTCCGTGAAACCTTGAGCCAGCCGAGGCACATGAATCCACCAAGTGGGTGCCTCGACCAACCGACGACCGCTCTCCAACTGTCACGCCAATCCTCAGATCGCGACGGCCCAGGGCAGAAGCCCCTTCCCGTTATTTGAGTCGCCTTGCTACACAATGCTTCTAGAGTTGGGACTCGTTCTGAAACACTTGTAACTAACCACACACCGAATAGGCATGCCCCGGGTGTCCTGTCCTCGAAAGGTCGGATGGTTTTTAGGTGGAATTCCCGGGAAATCACAGGGCCGGAGCCGATGCCTTCGGCGGGAGTCGAACAGTGGACCGCCCACTTTCAACCCAGCCGCCTTAGCCACCGCACTAACCCGGCCCACCATTTTAATAATAAACAAAAATCTATACAGAAATTGCATGCGACTCCCATTTTACAAAAGAGTCTTTAGTTTTGGCAATTAAGTTCACGTTTGCCAGGCGCCCCCACACCCCTCGGATGGGGTATAGAGGCTACCCAGCGGACTTTACGCAACTCTACGCCGCCTGACAGCCTCAATGTTGCCAGCCGCCAGGATTGTTGTTTTTGGTCTTCTCTTCTTTAGCCAGAGACCACAGGCCCGCCGACCACCGGAGGACCCCCCACCGGGTCCCGGGCACGGCGACGGAAGTCCTCCCTAAGCCGGAGCACTTGGCGATGCTTCACAAACATCGCCAGGGCAAACTTGGCCACACAGGCCACCAGGCGGCCTCCAGGGGACTCGGACGGGGGCCGCTCCCCCCCACCGCGGCGACACTGCTGCACCCAGTCGCTCGTCAAGGCAGACACCCAGCGCGCCGCGTCCACCGCGTTCCGCTGCGCGAGGATAGTCAGATGCACACCCGCAAGGCCCACGGGTGCAATCGGTTCCACAACCGTGCACAACAGCACCACGGCCAGCAGCACTGCGTCATCTGACAGGGTCGGAGCCGCCTCCAATGCCAGCGCATCGGGCGAGCTCGCCAGTGCCACCAGCTCGGAACACACGTCACGCCGCAACGCAACCAACGCCGGACAGGGGCACTGCAGAAACACGTGTTCAAGCGTGTCCGGTAAATATGTAGGCGGTGTTCCCGCCGAAACCACCGCTCCCTCGCACTTGTAGCAGACCCGGTCCACCCGACCCAAGCGAGGAAGAGGCCCCGGCCTCCCGTCCGCACGCGTCTTGCCACTGTTGAACGGACGGCTGCGCACATTGTCCTCATTAGGGCCCAGGTCCATCCGCCAGCGCAGCAGCCGTCGCGCCGCCACCGCGTCCGGCAGCCGCCAATACGATGCCATGAACGAGCACGACACCAAGCGTGCCCACCGGCTCAGGCCCGTGTCCTTGTCAATTTGCTCCTTCAAAAAGGCCCGGACGGGCAACTGCCGACACCGATTGCCCAACCGCTTTAGCGCCGCGTAGCATGCCTCGCGGTAAGGCCCCGCCCACAGATACTCAGTGTCCCCGTAGCTAGTCCCCTCTGGATACTCCCAGTAACTCACATTCTTCACCAAACCCCTCCCCGCCGCGGCACAGTCTGCCACCACCCAGCGAAAGGTCAAGGGGCCCTGCAGCTGCTGCGCCAGCAACGCACTGTTCCCCGAAATCCGCATCTCCGCCGAAACGTCGGGGTCTTGCTCATTGGGGTGAAGCACAATCAACGACTCGCCATTTGCATCCACAGCGTGCAACAGCACCAACCCCTTGGGCTCGAGCGCCAGCACCGAGTTCACATCCAGCCCAAATGCCGCCGCTGCTGCCACCAACTGCTGTGACCACAGCTGCTTATGCATTTCATCTTTGCGCGCATTGACCGTCAGTGGAGACGCCTTCTCCCCCGCAGAGAGGCCGTTGATGCTCCACGCCAACGCACGATACACAGTCGAGTCACACGGCGCCACCGACCATTTGCACCACGCCCGCAGCAACAGCATGTACACACGTGTGCGAAAATCCCAGACGCCCGCCTCAATCAGCAACGCTTCGCCACTGGCAAACCTGTAGTCGGCAATCGTCTGCAGCACCGTCTCCACCAGCTTCGCCGCCTCATTCCACGGCGCCGACGATGTGCATCCGCCCGCCCCCGCAATCGCCGCAATGTATGCAAAATGGCAGAATATTTTTGCCTGCGCAAACTCCAACATCGACTCCAACGAACCCGCACGCTTGTGCCACCCGCCGTACCGAGCCGCGTTGAATACCTTGAACGCGCGTTTGTGCGCCGCCCGCCACGCCGCCTTCCAATCCCACCGCCAATCCACGAGCACGCCCAGATACTCAAATTCGTCCACCAGTTCAATCTGCGTCCCATGCAATGTCAGTGGTTGTTCTTGCCGCAGTCGCTCTTGGTACCGCTCGAAGTCCGCCATCTTGGCCATGGCATCGGCCACAATGAGCCACTTGGTCTTGCCCACGTTCAGCCGTAGGCCTACGCGTTCCAATGACGCCGACACCAAGTCCAACATGTCTTGCAGTTGCAGAGCTTGGTCCTTGTGCGTCCCGTCATCCACTTCCAACAGAGCCCCGTCGTCTGCGAAAAACAGAGACGACAAATGGTCCTCCTGCAGTTTGCTGTTGGGCACCAGGGGCCGCAAGTCGCCCTGTCCGCACACCCGCGGCAGCGAAGCCCCAAACGCCCGACCTCCCAATGCCACCCGCCGTTGCCCCTCTTCCTCCAGCTCGCGAATGGCATCGTCAATAAAAATGTTAAACAAGGCCGGCGAGAGCGGGTTGCCCTGCAGCACACCGCATTCCACCGGAACCGACGGCTGCAACAGCACGCCGCCCACCTCCAGCGCCGCGCTCGCATCCTGGTAGATGTCCTGAAGCACGGCCAGGAACCGACCACCAATGCCCTTGTCCAAACACTTGCGCCACAAAATCGGGTGCAACACCGAATCGTACGCCCGTTCAATGTCCAGGAACGCAATGTGCACCTTGCGCCCCAGCCGCGAAGCCCGTCGAACGACCTCGCTCAGCGCAAACGCCTGCTCGGGGGTTCCACGCTGCCGCTGAAACCCACCCTGCGCCGTCGACAATGCCTTGGTCGCCGACATGAACGTATCCAACCGTTCCAACATCACGAGTGACAAGAGCTTGAGCAACGCCTGATCAATGCCCAGGCCTCGGTAGTTGTCCACACAATGCGGGTCCGATCTTTTGCCCTTGTAGTGCAACAACAAACGATGCTCCCTCCAAGTCTTGGGTATCTGCCCTTGGCACATGATGAGGTTGAACAACCGACACGCCTCGGCGGCCGTCTCGCACACTTCCGGCGGCGCCGAATGGTTCGTCAAGGCCGCCACGCACTTCTCACAGCAGCAACCGTCGTGGCACATCAGCAGGACGGGCGCAACGCCGTCAGTGCCCGCCCCCACCTCCCGCATCTTCTTCATTGCAGCCTCCACCTCCTTTTCCGTAAACTCAACCTGCAACGCGGCCACTTCCGCACCATGCCGCAGCAATACTGCCTCATACTTGGATATACCGATTTGACGCGCAGATGCAAGCCGCCGCACCGCCTCCCGCACCGCGGCCAACTGCTGCTCCCTCCGCTCGCCCTCCCCGACCACCAGGTTCTCGGGCGACGCAGCCGCGCGCGCCACTGCGGACGTGAGTGCATTGTCCTTCTCCTCTGCCACCGTTTTCAAACTCGCCTCATGCACCGCGACGGCCGCTTCTCCGAACTCGGCCAGCGCCTCCTTGCTCAGATCCGACCGCACACGGAAAACGTCACGCCGATGTTGTAGCAGATACAGCACAATGCGCCCACGCTTGCGACTGATCGTCCTCCCGGCCTTGTCCTTGAGGCACTCAAACAACTTGTTGCCCAGCTCAGACGGCGCGCCCGCGTCCGTGGCCGCCTTCGCTTGGTCCGCCCACAAGTGTCGCGGGGCGTGTAGCCGCTTCCACGCCATGTCCACACCCTTGAATACGGCCCACGCCCGATCCCGCACCGCCGCAGATCTCGACGCCGCTGCCGACGCAGCCGCCACCGCTGCCTCCAGGCGCGCCGTCTCTGACGCCACTCTGTTATCCCGCAGCGCCACCAGCGCCTGTGACAAGATCCCATGCGACACCCGATTCGCCTTACGAGATGCCCGCCACGCCCGCGCCCGAAATTTGGACGATGTCTCTTCCTTGGAAAGCAGTTCCTGCTTCAGCACCTCTGCACTTGCTGCCACGGCATCCACGACATCGTTCACGGCACCCGCATGCTCGTCTACATCCGCGCTACCCACAAGTACCGTACGCCGTTCCCGCAGCAGCGTGCAACTTTGCTTGGCAATGAAACTCGCGACCTTCTTGTCCAGCAACAAAAAGCCCGACTTCTTGAAACGGGGTGGCTGTCGCCGCTCCTCATCTCCAGCTCCCTCCGCCCCGGCCTCGGCGACGCCGTCCGCCAATGTGGGCGCCACGAAGATGTGCCCAAACATCAGGCAGTGATCGATCCCCGGCGACCAGGCCACCCGCTGCACGCGCAAATTGAATAGCCGGGGGCCACGAGCCGAGGCAGTGCACGCCTTCCACACTACATCTGCTAAGGCAAATACAACGTCGTGTGTCCCCCGCAGCCGCTTCTCCTTTCCGCATACACACGACGCGTAACAACTACATTTGCACAACGATGCCGTCAGCCCGCATGTACAGTTCACGCGCGCACGGCACGAGCCACACGGGTCCCACGACGTAGGGTGCAGCGCACCCAGCACCCCGTTCAACGGCACCATGCCCGCCGCGCACGCTGCCCTGGTAACCCGCCTCCCCTCCATCAGCTGAGCTTTGCTGTACCCTGCAAACGCGCTGGGACACTTGGCCCGCTTCAACACCGGTACGCCCTTGCGTGCCGGCACGGCTATCTTGCCCCACCGCCGCGGACCCGCTCGCTCCAGCGCCGCCACCAACTCGTCCGGGTCCAATGGCAAGCCATGCAACTCCACGTCACACGCTTCATCGGGTGCATTCAAATGGGCCAACGTCAACGCAAAAACGTCCTCCACTCGCCGCAGCTCTTGTACCGCCTCGTGTACATGCTGGATTGCCCGAAACAGTGTATCCCGCATCAACGGCGCGCCCCAGTCTTTGCCCGACGCGGGCGGCACGTACGCCACCGTCACCACCATGCTACGCTGTACCGCCTTGACGCCAGGGCGAGGGTCCAAGCGCCACGCCTGCACATGGCCCCGCAGCCGCCATTCTGCGTCCCCCGCCATAGGGTCATATTTGAACTCGCGCACCGTCATCCCCAAACGCTTGTGCACCAAGAGCATAATGCCGCCACCTACCTTGTGCGCGGTATCCGCGGTCCCACTGCCGTCGGCCGTGGTTGCACGCTGGGACCACACGGATGCATACGCCCCGAGCCAGCCTGTGTCCTGCAATAATTGCCGCACGTCACGATCGCCCGCCGCCCCACCGACCTCTGTAATGCCAATCAAGTCCGGCGGCTGCCGAAACTTGGACGTGTTATTGACCAGGGCCCACAGGTTGGCACATTTGGGCACAGTCCGACTGGTAAACGACTTGGCATTCACTTTCAAAAAGGCTAGCTGCCGCCCGCGAAAAGCTCCGCGAACTGCACTGCCCCCGCCCTTCTTGCGCCTCCTCGGCCTCGACCTTTCACTAGAATCGTCCTCCACGTCACCCCCAATCGGCGGCAAATCGCCCACCAATTCTGCCTGCTCCAGATCCAAATCTTCGCTATCGCTGTCGTGCGTGTCCTCCTCGCCACTGGCCGGCAAATCACAAGACGAGCCCCCCACCCCGTTGCCCCCTGATTCAAACTCGACATCGCCTGCGCTGCTCCCCTGCCGCGCCGCTTTGCGTCGCGCCCGCTGCGTCGCCTTCTTCTTTTGACGCTTCCTCCGCAGTGCAGCGTGCAACCCTGTGCACACACCGCCCGCGTGGGCCTCGACCGCATCGTCCTCCTCCATAACTTGCAGCCCCTGCCCCCCGGCTGATTCGTCGCCTCCGCCCCCCAGCGACACAGCCGTGCCGTCGTCTAGGTCCCATTTCAAACGTCCCCGACGACGGCGGTTACCAACCGTAAACAAGCCTTTGCCGCGACCAACACGACGGTGGAACACGTGTTGTTGCGAGGCCGAGTCCCCGCCCTATTGGCGAGGGGCAGCGGCCTGTTGCTGCTGCAGTGCGGCAAACCGCTGCATTTCTTGAAACTGCAAAAATTGTTGGAACACAGCTGCGTCCCAGCCTGATGGAGTCGCCTGAACGGTCACCGCAGAGGGAGCTGTCGCCGCTACGGGCGCATGCGTGGTCGCAGGCTGGGGTGCAGGCGCGGGCGCATGCGTGGGCGCAGGCTGGGGTGCAGGCGCGGGCGCAGGCCACTGAAAAGACTGATGCCACGGAGGCAACTGAGACAGCGTAGGCGGAGGGGCCCCCGCTCCGCCCACCGGGTTGGCCTTGGTAGGCACCTTGGGCGGCCCAGCCACGACAGAGGCATACGTGACCGGCTTGGGCCCGGTGGCGGACGACGCCTTCGCGCGCACGCGGGCAGCGGGCTCGCCATTGGGCAATTGGTGCTTGCGCGGGCACTGACCAGAGTGGAAAGTTGGGCAGCGCTCCCCAAAGACGCACAAAGACAGATCACGCACACCAGCATGAACAATTTTCACGGGAACTTGCGCGCCCAAGGCCGATACAATTTCGCATCGCAGTTTGTCTTTGCGCTTGTAAGGAAGCCGCAGCTCTCCAAACGCGTTCCAGACATCCGATACGCGAACTTTCACAGGTGTCACCTTGCCCTTGGAGAAGCAAGACGAACACATCTCGTGGAACGCAAGCGCTGGCACAAACTCGGCCTGGCATTTGCTACACTTGCGCTGCATTGGTTTGCCCGCAGCTTTCGGCGCTCTCTTTGCCGAAAGACACCCCCGACACAAGGTATGTTTCGGATTGGCCGACGCAAACTTGGCGCCGCAGCCCCCCTCGGTGCACGTCTTTTCCGCGCCGCCCTTCAATTTCAGTGCTTTGATGCGCGCTTCTTCGTCCGCTTCGGCGCATTTCTTCTTTCGCTCTGCCTCTACCTTATCCAACTCGGCTTGCTTGGCTTTCTCGGCCGCTTTCTTCTCTAGCTCCTTAGCCTTCTTGATCTGCTCTGCGCGCTGCGCCTCTGTTGTCTTGACCAGTGCGCTGCAAGCCGCGCACAGACGGCTCCAAGCGTCCACCGGATGGTTGGAATGATCGATGCAGCAGAGACGACAGCCCAACGCCGGTGCCAGCTTCTGCACGCAATCCAAGCAACGCTCTTGCGACGAAACCAGTTTCGAAAATTGCGCGGTGCAGGTGTGACAAATCGATTGAGACGGGCCACATCGGCAACCACCACAATGAGGCCCCTGCGCCGCAGAAGCAGAGCTGGCATGTATGCGCACATACTTGTCACGCGTCTCTACATCGGCCCAATGTTGGCGCAACAGCGCTTGGTTTTGCAGGAAATGGTGGTTTCCTGACATGGCATACAGATACGAGCTGTCTACTCGCAGTTCTTCATAATGGCCGCTCACCACGCGCCCGTCCGACACCTTTCCTGTGAAATACAGGATAAAGGACGGTATCTCGGGATCAACCGGTCCTTGGGCCATAAGCGTCGCATAAGTTTGTCCTTGCGGCAGCGACACCACGACAACATTGCCCACGCCCGTCAGTGTCAAGACTAGATGCGCGAACTCGAGCGCATCGGAACCAGCAAAGGCCCCATCAGTAAAGGAATATTCCAGCAGGTGCTGGAAAACCTCGGCAACACCCGGCAGTCCCACGGAAAACTGGGCCTCTCCGACACCACGCTGCTCCCGCGCCTTGTTACCCATGTGCGCAACCAATTGGTTGACAACCAAAAGTTGAAACGCGTCCAACTTGTATTCGTCGGGGCGTACCACCGCAGCGAAAGAGGGCAGAGTTTGCACAGCCGCCCACACCTGCGCGTCAGATAAATCACTCTGTTCTAACGCTACAGCGGTAGCCATGGCCACCGCTTGCAACATTTTCGCCTCGGTTTGGGGCGAACACGATTCAACTCCGTACAACTCTTTGATCGCAACGGCATCAGCGCCAGTGGCCCCCACCTTGGCAATTTCTGCCTCGGCCATTGCCAGGCAGTGCTCGGGCGACGTCATGCCAGCAAAAGATGCCAAAGCAGTGGAACATATCTTTTGAAACCAAAAGACAACCACTTGAGGCAGGATGACGCACCGTTTGAGAAAGGCACGCAAAAGCATGGCCCCCTGCAAACGAAGAGGAGAAACTTTAGTACCACCAGTAGTACCGCCGCGCGCAGCCTGCATTGTGTCAACTCCAAACACTTTTCGAAACAGGTTGTCCGCCAGGGCAATCATTTGGCACATAGAGG
>CAIQWC010000010.1 GCA_903875425.1 uncultured Actinomycetes bacterium
CTGCGCTCCGCTTCCGATCCGACGCATTGCAGAGTGCAGACCACGAAGACATCGACAAAAGCCATCTGACGATCGGGACACGCCTACCCATCGGCGCCCTAGTCATGGTTTTGGACGTGCTCCGCGGTACCAAAAATTCCCCACCCTGGCTGGGACCTTACACCGTCGTACGAGCCTCTCCCGGGGGGACGTACACTCTCCGCGACGCCGCTGGTGGCCTATTCCACCGCGACGTGCCGCGCAACCAACTCAAGCTTCTCACTGGAGCTGAGAAACCAACCGACGAGACGTACTATGCAGACAAGATTCTCGATCACCGGAAGAAACCGTCTGGCCTCGAATACCTTATCCAATGGGCCGGATACTCGGAACCTTCCTGGGAACCAGTCGCAAACATCGATGACCACGACCTCGTACGCGAATACACGGCAACACTCCAACGCTTGCCAACCACCACAACGACCGAGAGGACTCCTTCGCAGCCCAAACGCGCGCCGAAACCAAAGGCGAAGGGCCCTCCGCTACCGCCACCGGCAACCCCGCTGGCGCTTCCCCCGTTAATGCCACCGGCACCACCGCTGGCGTTACCCCCCCTGCCGCCACCTCGCGGCGACCGACCCTCGATGGAACCCTCAGCCCACTACGTCTGGGACAACCCATCCAAAAATGCGACGATGCGCCCGCGCATACGCATCACCGCCATTGACGAAGAAAACGCAACCGCTACCTTCGTCTTTCCTGATCACCCGTCCACCATGCCACACACGAAGCCCTGGACGGAAATCATCCCCGAAGATGAAGTACCGTCTCGCCACAGCTCCCGCACGCGGCCCCGGCCCTGATGTGCATCTTCTCTCTTCCCCTGTATCTTTCTCCTACACTCCGATGTATTCTTTCGTGACACTTCTCCTGTCTCTTATTTTTTTTCTTCTCTGTCCACCGACATCTCTCTTACCATGCAATTCATTCTTGCCTATCTTTTTTATTTCTCTCTCACTACATCTCCGTCTTGTCTCCGACAACTTTACCACCATCACTCTTCCCCGTTCGAACTCGATTCTCTCTTCTCTTTCTTCCGCATATGTTCGAAACCCGCATCTCACATAGCGTGGGGGGATGTCGAACCATGGAGAGTTCTGGGTAGTAAAGCTCCACCTGACTGTTTTGCTGAGTCATCATGTCCTCAGATTGTGACCTTTTGTGCCCACGTGCGCTTGAGGTGTAGAGACATACATACTCTCTATTACGCGATCCACCCTTCCTCTATCCTAGTCAGGGACTTGAGGCTCGACATTTTTTTTCGCTTTCTGGTCTTGTTGTGGGGGGACACTCAGTCTTGTCCGTCTGCGCGAAACCAAGCGAGTGTGTTTGTCAATTACTTGCAAGCACAGGGGTTTAATTTTTTCTCCCCATTTTTTACGCGTCTTATCGCAGAGCGTGTTCGCGTCTCTCCGGCGCCGCCCACACGCTCGCTCGCGCCCAAGCAAAGGACCCTCTGGGACCTTCACGGCCCATCTGAGCGCCTTGCTTCTTTTACGCGTTTCACGCGTCGCCTGCCCGCAAGCCAACCTCGGACTTTACAGCCCGCTACCCATGGCTTCGCCTCATTCGGCGTCCCCACCTGCCCCGTCCCCCACCGGACCGGCTGACCAGGAACCTTCTCCCTCGTCGGCCATGGGCAAGGCACGCCTATCCTTCGCATCGGGTCCTCCCGTTGCGACCGCCTCTGTCTTTCCTGATCTGCTCTCACCGCCCTCGCCTGCTAGCACTGCTGGCGGGACTTACGTGCGCTCCCAGCAACACGCTCTCGACATGGCCCGCGCCGCCGCCGAGGCCGCCCGGGTGCTGCGTGATCAGGCTGCAGCGAAGAGCGACATGCAAGCTGCCATCCTCGTCGTGGCCATGGACGACCTCCAAGCTATGACCGCATCAAAGGATCATGACGCCGCTGCCGTTGAACTCGCGCTGCGACGTGTGGACGTTCTGACCAAGCAATCCGAATTTTACGACCGTGAGTTCCACACGCGCACGGCCAAATGGAATGCGCTACAGAAGGATGTGGAGATCCTGGCCGCGCAGAGAGCCGAGGCCGTCAAGCCCGTCGCCTCTATGCCCGCCGACCTGCGTACCTTGGTGCTCAACCCGCGTGACCCTAAGTCGCCTTTCCTTGACACGCTGGACCGGTTCATGACCATCATGCAGTCGCGCTTTCGCGACCCTGCGCAGTGCCGGCTGTACACCCTGGCCTGGCTCCAGGAACTCATGGACACGCACGGAGTCGGCTATGCTGCACCGCTACGCGCCCTTGATGATGACGTCTCCCTGGAGCGTATCAAGGAGACAGCGTACAACGAGTGGCTCCTACACGGTGGTATCGACAAACTGCGCGCGGACTATGCTTCCCTCCGCTTCGACCCTGCCGAGCCCATCGATGCTTTCCGCAACAAGGCCATCGGCATGTTCCGTGCTGTTTACGGCCCTCACCTTGACTACAACGCTCGTTTCAACGACGTCGACGATCTGGCCCACAGGCCCCTTTCCAAAGCGCTGCAGCACGACCTGCGATCAGAGCTGAATCGGACGCGCATGGCAGCGCAGCAGGCCATCGCCGACGGCCAGATGGATCCCTCGGCGCTATCCCCGATCCGCGACCCGCGTAGCCCCCATTATTTCGCGACCTTTGAACAGGTGCTCTCGCTCATTGGTCAGCTCAAGGCGGTGCATGGCGCCGACTTTTCCTCGCGGTACGCCTGGCAGACGGGCGGGACCCCCCGGGGACCGGCCCGCGAAGCCCCGCGGAACCCTTCGACTTCCACTGCGTTGCAGCCCGCCTCGCCCGCGCCGGCCCCCGCCGGCCCTCCTGCCCAGGCGAGCCGCCCTCCTGGATCCCAGTCGACTGCCGCCCGGGCGCCTCCCGCTCAACCGTCCGCTCAGCCGTCCGCGCCGCGCCCCGCGCCGCCCACATTTGCCTCCTCCGACCCGAATCACCCGGACGCGCGCTGTGCGAACCCGGCCCATAGACGTCCGGAACGGAGCTGGCACTCGAATGTGCAATGCAACAATGACCAGTGGAGTGCTCGGTTCCAGCAGGCCCAGCCATCGCAGCGGCCCGCCGCTCCACCGCTGACCGGCACCACCACCACCCCTCTGGGTGCTGCTTCGCCCACCCCCTCCAACGGCCCGCGTCCGTATAACCGCTCGTCGACCGCGGCCGTCAGCACCACATCTGTGGCTCGTGCGTTGTCCGATTTTGATGACCCGAATTATAATCCATATTTGCAACCGCACGGCGCACCGCAGTGCAGCACCTGGGACGTTGACACGGACGCATCTGGGCCTGATGACGGCATGCTGTTCGCCCCGTCGTCGACGTTCACCTCGGCGACACGGCCCGCACACCCAACCTTTTCCTGCCCCGATGATGCGTCCCTCTGGATCGTCCGGCAGACCAACTTGGCCCGTGCGCGTTTGGAGGCGCAACCCCTCCTCCCTGTCGTCCCCGCGCTTGACCCCCAGGCCGTGCCGTTCACTGACATGGCTGCGGACCGCCCGCGGTCCGACGCACCAGACTCCGACATGCCTGGCTTGCTCCCGGATGACGTACCCCCTCATGACCGCCTCGACCCCCGTGCCAATGCCTTGGCTGATTTGCTGTCGGGGCGTGGCGACGTGCCACACCTTATGCGCGTCCTCCACGAGCCGGAGGCTGCACCCCCAGGGGTCGATGCCCCCGAGCCGGACATGCTTCCCTCGTCGCCGGTCAGTGCCATCCACCCTCCCGACGTGCCACTCGTA
>CAIQWC010000011.1 GCA_903875425.1 uncultured Actinomycetes bacterium
AGGATGACTTGACGCATGATGCTTAGCCGGTCTTCTTTTAAGAACATGTGTTCCGTACGACATAGGCCTATTCCCTCAGCGCCAAGACGGCGAGCGTTATCAGCATCCGGGCCGTTGTCGGCGTTAGCTCTAACCTCGAGTTGGCCTCGACGTATCTTGTCCGCCCACTTCAATAACACCGTGAATGAAGGTGGTGACTCGGAACTCACCGTGTCAAGTGCTCCGAGGTAGACGCTACCGGTCGTGCCATCGATGGAGATCCAATCACCCTCGCCTACGGTGACATCACCTTTACTGAAGTGATGCCCGGTAATTTTTATGGCATCCATACCGACTACTGCGGGCTTCCCCCAACCTCGAGCCACCACGGCAGCATGGCTAACGAGACCTCCTAGGGCGGTGAGCACGCCCTCTGAAGCAAGCATGCCATGGACATCATCGGGTGACGTCTCGGTACGAACGAGAATGACACGCTCGCCTCTCGATGCTGCCTCGACGGCGTCGTCGGCAGTGAAGTAGACGCGGCCGACTGCTGCTCCGGGCGATGCCCCAAGGCCTCTTCCGAGTTCCGCTGGCATGGGACCGCCAAACTGCGGATGGAGTACTTGGCTTATGTGTTCTTCCGTGATGCGCTCAACTGCCTCCTCCCGTGACAGTGCGATATTGGAATCTCGTGTCATATCAACTGCCATTCGGAACCCCGCGTTTCCGGTGCGCTTGCCAACGCGTGTTTGCAACATCCACAGACGCCCTTGTTCAATGGTGAACTCGGTGTCACACATATCGCGGTAGTGGTGCTCGAGGCGGTCGAAAATGGCGAGTAAGTCTTTATAAACATCGGGAAAACGCTGCCTCAGAGCGGCGAGCGGCTCGGTTGTCCGGATACCAGCCACGACATCTTCACCTTGGGCGTTGGTGAGAAAATCTCCATAGGGCTTGTTCAGACCTGCGGCTGGATTTCGGGTGAACGCAACGCCGGTGCCAGAGTTGTTGTCTCGATTACCAAAGACCATGGCTTGAACATTGACTGCCGTTCCAAGATCGTGGTCGATACCTTCGACCTCGCGATATGCCACGGCCCTCGCACCGTTCCACGATTGGAAGACCGCTTCAATCGCCCCGCGTAGCTGCACGGCTGGATCTTGTGGAAACGCAAGCTTGGAGTGGGTCTTGATGATCTTTTTGAAGTCCTTGCAGAGCGTTACTAGTTCGTTTGCCGGAATCTCCGAGTCTGAGGTGATGGCGAGACGTAGCTTGAGTGCCTCGAGAGCTTCTTCAAAGGGTTCAGAAGCAATACCCAAGACGATGCGCCCATACATCGAGATAAATCGGCGGTAGGAGTCGTAGGCAAAGCGTTTATCTTGCGTTTGTGACGCGAGACCGGCAACTGATTGGTCGTTGAGTCCAAGGTTGAGAACGGTATCCATCATTCCGGGCATCGAAAATTGAGCACCAGAACGAACGGATACCAAGAGGGGATCTTGTGGATCTCCAAGCACCCGGCCCATGTCCTTTTCAAGTCGACGGCGAGCGCGCTGCACTTCAGCATCGAGTTGCTTTGGCCAGCCGGTATTGGTGTAAGCGCGACACGCATCGGTCGAGATGGTGAATCCTGGGGGTACCGGTAGGTGCAACACTGAGGTCATTTCCGCAAGGTTGGCACCCTTTCCACCCAAGAGACCTTTGAGCTCCATGGGGGCCTGACCGTGTTGATAGTTGAAATCAAAAATAAATGGCATCAAGACCCTCCGGTTGGCGAGCGAGAAAGGTCAACGTAAGGCTTGTGTCGCTGATTTCCATGCTCCAACTTAGCCCTGATGGTCTTTACCAAAGTCAGTTAGGAGCTACGCGCTTCGCCCTCAATCGTATCGGGTGCTATGGCGCGTCGGCGTACTATCTGCGCGCGTGCCCCAGCATCATGGGCACCGCCACGCTGACGCAGGTGCTCGGCCACGCGTGCCTGGAGATCTTCAGATTTATGGTCATCATTTTTGAATTTGGCCTTGACGGTTTCG
Organism: uncultured Actinomycetes bacterium; assembly: GCA_903875425.1. Lineage (GTDB taxonomy): Bacteria > Actinomycetota > Acidimicrobiia > Acidimicrobiales > RAAP-2 > CAIQWC01. The sequence continues at coordinate 2,016 of CAIQWC010000011.1, forward strand.
ATATCAATGCGAAGGCCACGTATGCCCGTGAGCATCGGCCCGTAGGGCTTGACGCCCACTTCCATGGGGGCGTGGTTGCCTTCGGGTTGAAAATGGGCGAGTTGTCGACGCAAGATCTCAGCCTTGGCCTCGTCGTCATCCATAATGCTTGCCGTGCCTTGGAATATCACTGCTGCGTAGTAACTCGTTGGCACACCATCGCTGGGGTTCGCCCCCGATGCCGCGCGCCAATTGCCGGGAATGAAGGTGTAGTCATCAATGACTGTGAACGACACCGCGGAATTGTCAAGGATGCGTTCGAAGATGGGATTGTCCTGGGCGAGGTGTAGCCACAAAATGGCGTCGTCTAACAGAAAGTGCGTGGGAACTACGTCGGGTGCTTCGCCGTCGCGGCCGTTGACACAGAGCGTGCCAAAGGATCGACCAGCTTCGATCCACGTTCGCCACTCGCTCTCACTTCTTGCCGCATCCCATGTACGAATTAACACCAGCATCTCCTCGGCTAGGACTATATTCTGCGCTACGGGCTCACGTCAGGGGGGAACGGTCTTGGTGGCACCCTCCTGTGTAGTTATCTCGTAGAGTATGCGCCATGAAATCGCCAGTACTGCGAGCAGGATCTAAAGGCAACGAGCGTCTTACGGCGATTCTCGCGATCCTCTTGCTCGTCACCTTGTTTGTGGTGGGATTAACCGTACCGCTGGCTCAGAGTCAAACCCGACTGCACGTGATTCTTGGAACACTGGTCATTCCCCCTATCCTGGCGAAAGTCGCAAGTACGGTTTGGCGAATTATTAAGTACTACTCCGGCGATGCGGACTATGTAGAAAAGGGTCCTCCCTTTATCTTGCTCCGCCTCTTAGGGCCGATACTCGTCGTTTTGACTGTCGTCATGGTGTTCTCAGGCCTTGGACTTGTTGTGTGGGCTCCACGGTCGATGTACTCGCAGCTGTGGTTTTTGCACCGTGCATCCTTTGTACTTTGGTTCTTTGCTATGGCCTTTCACGTTCTGGCTCACCTCAAGGAGACGATTCACTACGGCACCAGCGACTTCATCAGGAGGACTCGCCGTCAAGTCAAGGGAGCTTCAAGTCGAGTTTGGGTGACGCTGTTCTCGCTAGCCTGCGGAGTCGTCGTAGCGGTTCTGATCGCACCCTACGCCCACAATGGTGGCTATTTCTTTGGAAACTAGCTCTCACCGACGGGCGTTGGATGCCCTGACGGAAGCGGCTAACCCTCCGTGGTGGTTCCGCCGGGAACGATGCTCAGTTCGGCGTGATTCATGCGAGGTGCTGGGCTTCGATCGAGCCTGGGGATGAGTAATGCTCCTAGCGTGGCGATCGCAGTCAAGACACCCAAAAAAATAAAACCATTGGTGTAACCCCTGGCTGATGGAAATCCATCGCCCAGCATCGATGAGGTCACAATGCTGGACATAATTCCCGCACCAACCGCACCGCCAATAGTTCGAATGTTGGCGTTCATACCACTGGCTACGCCGGTTTGGGACGAGGGAACCGCCATAACAATCAAGTTGGACATGGCCGAGAACGCTAGGCCGAGGCCAATGCCGAGCAGGGAACTGACGATCAAGATCTGCCAGCCTTTACTGTGGGCCACCGCCAAGGTGAAATACCCGAAGCAGGAGATGGCAGATCCCGCCACTACTGCGGTCTTTGATCCAAATCGTGCGGCAATTTTCCCCGAGTAAAGGCCGAGGATGAACATACCCGTTGTCATCGGTAGGAGATAGAGACCAGATACCAGTGTGCTGAAACCAAAGCCGTACCCAGTTGCGCGGGGAGTTTGGAGAAATTCGGGTAAAAAAGCAAAGATCGAATACATACCTATCCCGAAGAGAAATGCGGTCAGGTTGTTGGTCCACACTGCCGGGATAGCCATCATCTTCATGTCAATCAAGGGCGAAGCAACGCGATGCTCAACCATCATCCATAGTGCGATGAGTACCGCGGTAATGCCAAAGAGTATGAGCACCCTGCTTGATCCCCAGCCCCAGACGGGAGCTTCGCTGACCGCTAGGAGCAGCGTTACCAGCCAGCCCGAGAGCAAGAGTGCTGCACCCCAGTTGATGCTGCCCTCGGTGCGTACCGGCGATTCAGGAACAAAGAAGTACGCGGATAGTGCTGCGATCACGGTCATAGCAAAGGGGATCCAGAAGAGGTAGTCAACACCCAGATGAACGATGATGGGTCCAGCCAATACGAGTCCTAGACCAGCACCGACTGCCGTCATCGCCGCGATAGTACCGATAGCGGAACCTAATTTTTCTTTCGGGAATTCATCTCGGATAATCCCAAAGGCCAGGGGGAGTACGCCCCCACCAATTCCCTGAACTGCTCGTCCGATGATGAGTAGTCCGATGGTGTGGGCGAGTGCCGCAATCACTGAGCCTGCGCCCAGGGCCCCAAGGGCGACCACAAACATCTTTTGCTTGCCATACATGTCACCGATACGACCCATGATGGGCGTAAAAATCGAGGCTGAGAGGAGATAGGCCGTTACTACCCAGGTCACGGTGTTCTGTGAGGTATGCATGCTGCTCTGTATTGACGAGAGTGCAGGAATAACGAGCGATTGCAAGAGAGCGTAGGAGGAAACGCCCGTAACGAGAACAAAAAACGTCAGCTTGTAATTACTGCGCTGAGAAGAGCTCGCCATGGTGTCGCCTTCACGGGTGAGGGAGTTGTTTGATCAGCCTATGTGATGACGACGCTTGGCCGAAGTGCTTGAGCAAATCTAACGGCGAGGTAGTGGTCGAGCACAGAGCTAACAATGCATGGCGTGAGATAGATATCAAATCATTCGCATCGAAATATCGAGTGCCCAAGCAAGACGCCAGATTGTGGCAGATGACGGGGGTCCGGTACCCCCATCGGGGTCGCGCTGTCGTTGAGGATGGGATTGCCGTTATTCCAGCGGCTCTGCTGGGCCGTGACAAGCAACCAATCCTGCACCATTTTGGTGGGCGAGGCGGGACTTGAACCCGCACATCCTTACGGACACAGGAACCTGAATCCTGCGCGTCTGCCAATTCCGCCACTCGCCCGAGGTCGAATTGAAATCCTACATGAGATATCTGCCTAATTACCAAGGGCAAGCCAATTTGATCCCCCCTCACCGGTAGGATGAGAACACTATGGTGCTGAAGCGATTTGAGGCCAAACTCGAACGATTGGTGGAGGGCTCTTTGACTCGGCCGTTCAAGAGTCAGCTCCAACCTATTGAGATTGGTCGGCGCTTAACGCGCGAGATGGATTTAGCTCGCCGAGTAGGGACCAAGAACCGCGTGATAGCGCCGAACATCTTCGAAGTTCGTCTTTCGCCCGATGATGTGGAGCGTTTTGAGGACTACGTGGATGCCTTGGTCCGAGAGCTTGCCGAAGCCGCCCGTGAGCACGCAAGTATGGAGCACTACCACTTGCTTGGTCCTGTAGAGGTTGACATCTTTGAGAACCCTCGACTGAAAGCTGGTGACCTGGAGGTCACCGCTTTGGTTCGTGAAGGCGAACTACCCGTGATCATTACCGGACCAGATGGGACCCGTTTGACCCTCTCAGATGGCCAAACCCTCGTGATAGGGCGACTCCCCGAGTGCGATATCACTATCAACGACGCCTCTATTTCTCGTCGGCATGCCCAAATCGTTCGCCATGGGGATGCAGTGAGCATTACAGACTTGGGCTCCACGAACGGCACCACGGTCAATGGCAGCAAGGTTCAAAGATCGATCGTGGTTAGCGGAGATGAAATTGGCGTTGGCGTCGCAAGGATTTCCGTCGAGATTCAGTGACGCCTATGCTTCTCGCTGCTCAGAACTATCAAGTAATTGTTCGGCCACTGCAGTGGTTTGTTGTTATCTTGATCTTTATTTTTTTTGCCCGTGTCGTACGCGCAGTCTTCGTTGAGGCCAGTCCTGGTGGGCGACGACGGGAACAAAGTGCTAGCCAACGAACCCGGGGTTTTAATGTGGAAGTGGTTGAGCCTTCTGAGCTCGCTGGCCAGCGCTTCGCCATTCAGCCCGAACAGGACTTCACGATTGGCCGCTCGGGAGCTTGCAATCTTTCTATTGACGACGATGTATACGCATCGACCCATCACGCAAAGCTCTATAGAGCGGGCAGCCATCTCATGGCCGAAGATTTGGGCTCGACGAACGGAACCTATGTCAACGCAGAGCGTATTGTTCGCCCAACCCGCCTCACCAAGGGTGACCTTGTTCAGGTGGGAGCCACCATTCTTGAGGTCACTCGGTGACCGTACTTCGGGCTGGATCGGCGACCGATCCAGGTCGGGTCAGAGCGGTTAACCAAGACTCGATCCTGATCACCGACGGACTCTTTTGTGTCGCGGACGGCATGGGTGGCCACGCCGGTGGCGAGGTGGCTTCGAAGACCGCCGTAGATGTACTTCGCACGGAAGCGCTGATCGCTACGGATGCTGATGGTGTGGTGGTAGCGATCAAGCGAGCCAACGAAGAAGTTATTCGGCGCTCCCTTGAGGACCCAGAGCTCGCTGGCATGGGCACCACCGTGGTTGCAAGCATGCTGGTACGCGACGTGCTTGGTGACTACATGATCGTCGCCAATGTGGGCGACTCTCGGGGATACCACTACCAAGGTGGGGGACTACGACAGGTAACGAACGATCACTCGGTGTCGGCTGAGTTGCTCCGAGCTGGTGAAATTACTGCTGAAGAAGCGGCGCACCATGCTCGGCGTCACGTTATTACTCGAGTCCTCGGTCTCGATGACTTTGAGGTTGATCTTTTTAATCTCGAACTCTTCGATGGAGACCGTATTTTGTTGTGTTCAGACGGTTTAAGTAATGAAGTCTCCGATGAGGAAATCGCAATGGTCTTGGGTCACGTTGAAGACCCATCGACTGCCGCGGCTGATTTAGTTCGTCGGGCAAATGCCAACGGAGGCCAAGACAACATCAGCGTGGTCGTAATCGATGTTTCCGAAACTGGCCGTGGCCCCGCAGCGATTCCCAAACCCCTTCCGTCGGCTCCCGTTATGGCCGCAGCCGTACCAGCGGCCAAGGCCGTGATTCCGCGTCTTGGTGAAGCTTCGGATATCACACAAAAAAGTGATGAGGGTTGGCTTGCTCGTAGGCGTCGACTTGGAGTACGTCGTGCGATAACGCTGCGCACGGGCTTACTGATAGGAGCCGTAGTTCTCGTCATTGTGGGAGCGTTGGGTTTTGTTGGATGGTACGAGCAGAGTTCGTATTACGTAAGTACGTCAGGCTCGACGATTGTGATCTATCAGGGTCGACCCGGTGGGCTGCTCTGGTTCCATCCCCATCTCAGCGTGACGACGACCACGTCAACGAACGATGTGTTGGCCATTCGGATTCCGCAATTACAAGCCGGTGTTATGGAACCGAGTTTAGAAGCGGCGAATGCCTATATCGCTAATCTGGTTCAAGAATATAAGGCCGCTCAATCACTTAATCCGACGACAACGACGACGACCTCACTACCAATGACACCGACCACGCTGCAGGCAGGCTGAGGTGCAAAAGCGGATCCGAATCCTAGCGATCTTTATGGTGGGCCTGCTTGGGATCGTGCTGCTTCAGGCATTGAATATTCAGTTCTTTAAGAGTAATGAACTTGCTAATAGTTCAGGGAACCCACGAATCGCGAATGCCCTGCGAAATGAACCGCGAGGGGAGATTTTGGGAGCCGACGGAACGGTGTTGGCCTTGTCGGTGCCTAGTAAATCAGGCAGTTTGAGGTATCAGCGCCAGTATCCGCTTGGGCCCCTCTTTAGCCAAGAAGTTGGTTTTAATAGCCAGGTCTACGGCGCCTATGGCCTCGAAGCTAGCTACAACTCCTATCTCACCGTTCACCCACAACCGGCCCATTCGTTGGCGCAGTTGCTAAGTCCGGTTAAGGAACCTGACTCGCTGACCTTGACACTGATTCCTTCGCTGCAGAAACTTGCGGCGACGCAGTTAGCCGGTCGAGATGGTGCGGTCGTGATGATTAATCCCAACACGGGTGGGATCATGGCGATGTATTCCAATCCCACCTACGATCCCAACGGCCTGGTGGCACCGAGCGTGACGCTAGAGGAAGCAGCGTGGAAAGCTGCGATTAAGAAAAATACCAATGGCTATCCACCACTCACATCCATGGCTTATCAAGAGGCTTTTCCGCCGGGCTCGACCTTTAAAGTCGTTACCTCCTCTGCCGTCTTTGGGCTCAAGCCGCGGCTAGCGAGCAAGAGCTATCCGGTAGCCTCGACAATTTCGCTGCCCGACACCAATAAGACGCTTTCGAACTTTGGCGGCAGTTCCTGCGGTGGCACGATCGAGATCATGCTCCCTCCATCGTGTGACACTGGCTTTGCTGAAGTTGGTCTTGACCTTGGCCCAAGCTTGCTTTGGCAGCAAGCGTCTTCGTTCGGTTTTGATACCTACATCCCTGTTGATCTTCCCCATGGATCAGTTGCAGTCTCAAACTTTCCTACCCCAGCCCAAGAGGTGAACCGCAAGCCTTTCGTCGCTTACTCAGCTATTGGGCAGGGCGACGTTCGAGCCACAGCACTGCAAAATGCGCTGGTAGCGGCCGGCATCGCTAATAAGGGCGCCATTATGACTCCCCATTTCCTGCGAGCAGTTCGTAACTCATCGGGGGGCTTAATAAAGTCGTATCAGCCAAGCCTGTGGAAGCGTGCGACGGATTCCAAAACTGCGGCATCGGTATCTCAGATGATGCAGAACGTTGCCCTCTATGGAACCGCTGCTGGTCTCTTCCCGCCCGAAGACAAGGTGGCAGCCAAGACTGGTACCGCCCAAACCTCAAGTTCGAATGTGAACTTACAGACTGATGACTGGATGATTGCCTTCGCTCCAGCCGATGCTCCCCGGTTTGCCGTGGCCGTTATTTTGCCTAATCAAGCTCTATCGGGAACGGGCGCGGCTGTGGCCGGACCGGTCATGCGCTGCATGGTGCTAGGCGCCATGGCGATTATCAAAGGGCAGCCGGCCCAGGGGACCTCATCAACATGCCCGTGATGCTGCTCCACACGAGCACTTCCTGCCATAGGCTTAGCGCCTGATGGAGCCCGTTTCTCAGTCACGAGTATTTTCAGGTCGCTATGAGATCACGCATCTGATAGCCCGTGGTGGCATGGCCCAGGTGTACCGTGCTCAGGACAATCTGTTGGACCGAGAAGTTGCACTCAAGGTGCTCTTTCCAGAACTAAGCATTGATCAAAATTTCGTGGAGCGATTTCGGCGCGAAGCTCAATCGGCTGCTCGCCTTAGTCACCCGAACATCGTGCCAGTTTTCGATTGGGGTGAGGATCACAGTACGTACTTCATTGTCATGGAATACGTCGATGGTCAACCCCTTAGTCACGTGATTAAGGATCTTGGAACTGTTCCTCCTAAGCGCGCAGCGGTCATTGCAGCCAACGTTGCCGCAGGTCTGGCGTATGCACACCGGCGGGGCATGGTCCACCGCGATATCAAACCAGGAAATGTCTTAATCACCGAAGATGGATCCGTTCGAGTTACCGACTTTGGTATTGCCCGTGCGGTAAACACTGAAGACGACCTAACGCAAGCAGGTTCCGTCATGGGAACCGCGACATATTTTTCGCCCGAACAGGCCGAAGGTAAAGCGGTCGATGGTCGAAGTGACATTTACTCTCTTGGCGTCGTGTTATACGAAATGTTGCTTGGTCGACCGCCCTTTCAAGGAGATTCGCCGGTTGCCGTAGCGTCTATGCACGTTCGCAACGCGGTGCCGCTTCCCCGGGATTTGGCTGCAGGTATACCCGAAGCGATTGAAGCCATCACGATGAAGGCGCTTTCGAAAGATCCTGCTCTTCGTTACCAAGATGCAGAAGAAATGCGCGCGGATCTCATGCGCTTTGTTGACGATAAGCCTGTTACGGCGGAAGACCCGACCTTGGCGCTAGCTATGAGTGACACCGCGATGGTGGCGGCGGTTAACCAGACCATGGCAATTCCGATTTTTACCGGACCTCGTTCGGAGCCTCTACAAGTTGCGAAGGCCGGTAAACCCCTGTCGCGCCAGCCACTGGTATGGGGACTGGTGGCCGTAGCCCTGGTGGCCGTGGTCATTGCCGGACTGTTGTTTGCGAACGGTTCAAAGTCCAAGCAGTTAACCATGCCCAATCTCGTCGGTATGACCCAGACGAAGGCCGTTGAGGTAATTCAAAAGGATGGACTGATCCTTGGCACGGTCAGTACCGTGGCATCCTCGAAGCCGGCAAATCAAGTCGTGAGTACGACACCCATCGCTGGTCTTCCCCTATCGAAGGGGGTCCACGTGGACATGACGGTATCGAATGGCGCACTGGCCGGCCAAGTTCAGATGCCTTCGGTTGTTGGGCAAACCCTCGGAGCAGCTGAAGCGCAACTCACCGCCGCTGGTCTCACCGGCGTACCCTCTTCGCAAGGCTCGCCGAGTTCAGCCATCGTGCAAGCTCAGTCGGTCTCGGCAGGCTCTACCGTGCCCTTAGGAACACAAGTTACGCTCAGTGTGCCGGTAGTAAGCGTGCAGGTTCCTTCCGTGGCTGGTCAAAGTGTGGCTCAAGCAACGACGACACTACAAAATGCCAACCTGACTGCCGGCCAACAGACCACCGTTTGTTCGAATTCGATACCGTCTGGATCGGTAGCGAGTTCGTCGCCGCCCGTTGGAACAAGCGTCCCTAGTGGAACGTCCATTACCTTAAATGTGTCATCGGGCAACTGCACGGTTATTATTCAAAACGTAGTTGGCCTGACTCAGGGTGGTGCAACGACTGCACTACAAGGTCAAGGTCTGAGCGTTGTAGCCACAGCTGCGACGCAAGCTGCGTGCACGATGGCTGGTATTCCCAACGGCTCAGTGCAAAGTCAATCGCCCGTGGGTGGCTCATCGGTCAATGGCGGTTCTACCGTCACCATCGCTGTTTGTCCGAATACCGTTACGACGACGACGGGCGGGTAATCGGTAGTTCGCTCCACGCTCGTCTTATCGACAGAGTTGAAGGAAATTCTTGAGGAGTTCGGGGCCGTTAGGCGTCAAAATTGATTCAGGGTGGAATTGAACGCCATGAATACTTTGGTCGCGATGGCGTACCCCCATGATGACCCCGTCTTCGGTCTGAGCGGTGACGATTAGTTCATCGGGGATACTTTTTGGATCGAGCGTAAGCGAGTGGTATCGCGTTGCGGTGAAGGGGTTGGGTAGACCTTCGAAGAGACCACTTCCATCATGGTGAATGTCCGAAACCTTGCCATGCATCAAGTGGGGAGCATTTACCACCCTGGCTCCGAATACCTCACCGATGGCTTGGTGCCCAAGGCAGACACCAAGCAAGGGAATGTGACCACCGAGTTCTCGAATAATGGCTTCGGAGATTCCAGCATCCTTCGGTCGACCTGGCCCTGGCGAGACGAGGATGCCATTGGGGGCAATACCTGCGATATCGCTCAAAGTAATAGCGTCATTTCGGTGTACGACGAGTTCCGCGCCTAGTTCGCCGAGTTGTTGAACCAGGTTGTAGGTGAAGGAGTCGTAGTTATCGATGACAAGAAGGCGAGGAGCCATGGCTACGAGGCTACCGGGCCTCTGGCAGGCTCCACTCCGGGTAGCATCAATTCTTGTGAGCAAGACGAAGAAACGAAAATCATCGGGCCACGACGGCCGCGCCACCGAGAAGGCTAAGACTGGTCGCTATACCCCGGCAACGCCGAACTCAGACAAGGTTTCGCCGTCTTGGTATGGGCCACTGATCTTGGCCCTTTTTATTCTTGGCACCCTCGTCATCTTGTGCAATTACTTGAGCGTCTTTGGTTCTGCCTCGGGATGGGGTCTCTTAGCTGGCATCGCTCTCATTGGAACGGGTTTCGGCTTTGCCACTCGCTATCGATGAGTGGCGAAGATGAGTGGGCTTTAGCGTTGCCGTGATGCCCCCTTGGCCTTTGGCTGGAGCGGGGATCTGTGGGTGGGGTTGATCAATGGCGCTTCGGAACTGCCTGCTAGGAGCAATACGCTGTGCTCCACGATCTCGCTTGGAACTAATTCAGAGCCCGCTGGAATTACCGGTGACGCATCTAACGATGCTTGGCTTGCGTACATTAGGTAACAACGCCGTCGGTGAACTTCGCTAGGTAGGACTTCTCTAGTTCAACGCAGTAGGACTGCCTCGTAGCTGCTAGCCCAAGCGTTCGATAATGGTGGCGTTGGCCATGCCGCCGCCTTCACACATGGTCAGGAGACCGTAGCGACCGCCGGTGCGCTCGAGTTCATTGAGCAAGGTAGCGGTGAGCTTGGCCCCTGAAGCTCCGAGAGGGTGTCCTAAGGCAATAGCGCCACCGTTGGGGTTGACTTTTGCCATGTCCGGATGATGCTCTTTCTCCCAAGCGAGTACCACGGAGGCGAAGGCCTCGTTAATCTCGATGACGTCGATCTCATCGAGCTTCAAACCACTACGTTCGAGCACTTTGGTGGTTGCCGGAATCGGACCCGTGAGCATAGTGACCGGGTCAACGCCGGCGAGGGCGAAGGTGTGGAAGCGAGCCCGAGGAGTCAATCCCAAAGCCTTAGCTTTTGCCTCGCTCATAATCAGCACCGCTGAAGCCCCGTCAGTAATTTGTGAAGACGTTCCAGCAGTGATCTTGCCGTCTTCTTTGAAGGCGGGCTTTAACGTAGCCAAGGTTTCCTTACTCGTGCCTGGGCGCATACCCTCGTCGCGTAACGCGAGGTCACCAGTTTCGGCCCCATCGTCTCCAATAATGGCGACAGGAACAATCTCGTTGTCGAAGTGACCGGCATCGCTTGCGGCGATGGCGCGACGGTGAGATTCAACGGCAAAGGCTTCCATGTCTTCGCGGCTGATATTCCATTGGTCGGCGATCATCTCAGCCCCGATACCTTGGTTGAAGAAGCCCTGAACCTCTGGGTAACGGCCGAGCACTCGAGGCCCACACGGAAAGCCAAATTCCGGATTGACATTTGATCCCATGGGTGTGCGAGTCATAGATTCGACACCTAGTGCGATAACGATGTCATAGGCTCCAGCCATCACACCTTGTGCTCCGAAGTTCTGAGCCTGCTGGGAACTACCGCACTGGCGGTCCAAGGTCGTGCCCGGTACCGATTCAGGCCAGCCGGCTGCCAAGACTGCGCTTCGAGACACATTGAAGGACTGTTCCGAACTTTGCGTGACGCAGCCACCGATTACATCGTCTACGAGTGCGGGATCGAGATTATTTCGCTCGGCGAGTGCCGTCAGCATCTCTGAAGCGAGATCTACGGGGTGCCAATTACGCAACATACCGTTGCGCTTTCCACCAGCGGTTCGTACGGCGTCGATAATTACGGCATCATTCATGGGCTGCTCCCTTGCAGGCTGGTACGGACTATGTACTTCCGAACTTCTACTTTAGTCCTCGATGAGAAAAGGACCATATTCGAATTCATTTATGGAAACATCCTCCTGATTTTCTCAGGAGGTCGCCACCATTAGAGGTGATCTGCGGGGATAGTTCCGAGACGACCAGCTTCAAAGTCCGCGAAGGCTTGCCGTAATTCAGCCTCGCTGTTCATCACGAAGGGTCCGTAGTGAGCAACGGGTTCACCGATCGGTGCACCACCAAGTAGCAAAACATCAAAGCTATTAGTGCGGGAATCTTGCGAAGTGTTCGCTCGAAGGGTGATTGAATCACCAGGACCGAAGACACAGAGTTGTCCCATTTCAAAGGGAACATTTTCCTCACCAGCGCTTCCGGCTCCCGAGATGCCATAGGCCAGTGCATTAAACGCGGGGTTCCATGGCAAGGTCACGCTGGCTCCTGGCTGCAAGGTGGCGTGCACCATGGTGATAGGGGTATGGGTGACGCCAGGTCCGGAGAAGGTATCGAGATCGCCGGCAATGACACGAAGCAGCGTGCCACCATCAGCGCTACGCAGCAAGGTGACTTCGCGAGCGGTGATGTCTTGATACCGAGGCGCGGTCATCTTAAGGCGAGCCGGCAGATTTACCCAGAGTTGAAAGCCGTGGAAGAGGCCACCAGAGACAACGAGGTGCTCGGGTGGACGCTCAATGTGCAAGATGCCTGCTCCGGCAGTCATCCACTGCGTCGCGCCATCTTGAATAACGCCGCCCCCGCCAATGGAGTCAGCGTGTTCGAAGATACCGTCAATGATGTAGGTGACGGTTTCAAATCCGCGATGGGGGTGCCAGGGGGTGCCCTTGGGCTCGCCTGGTCCGTATTCAACCTCACCCATCTGGTCCATGTGGATGAAGGGGTCAAGGTCGGTGCTAGAAACACCGGCGAAGGCTCGACGAACCGGGAAGCCCTCGCCTTCAAAACCCTTAGGAGCGGTGGTACGGCCTACGACGGGTCGAGGTGTTGAACTTGTCGGGTCGGGGGTGGAGATCTGGTCTAAAACCAAGATGTCGTCAACGCTTACTGCGGGCATGGGGGCTCCTGTTCTACGGCTTCAGCCTAAAGGCCAAGAAAGCGAACGTGGCCAACAACGGTGCTGGCACGTTACGGTGAGCACCGAAGCCCGAGCTGATCAGTCAACGTAGCTAGCGATCGAAGATAGGGCTCGATCAACTCGCTCGAGTCCTTCCCGAGCTTCATCTTTAGAAACGGTGCAGGGTGGAACGATGTGGAGACGGTGATAGTTGGTAAAGGGCAAGATCCCTTCGGCCTTAAGAGCATTAACTAAAACCCCCATCGCTTCAGAGCTTCCTCCGTAGGGAGCAAGCTCCTCTTTGGTTTCGCGGTTTTTAACAAGATCGAGAGCAAAGAACACACCCTCGCCTCGAACGTCGCCGATTACCCTATGGCGCTGTTGTAACTCGAGAAGTCCAGGGCGCAAGACATCGTCACCAATGTCGCGCGCATGCTCAATAATTTTTTCATCTTCCATGAGCTTGATGGTGGCTACGGCCGCCGCGCACGCCAAGGGATGGCCTGAATAGGTGAGTCCGCCGGGGAAGACACGCTCGGCAAAGGTGTCGTAGATGGGTTGAGAGATGATCACGCCACCTAGGGGAACATATCCCGAGTTAACGCCCTTGGCGAAGGTGATCAAGTCGGGGGTTGCCCCGTAGTGATCGAAGGCGAACCACGCACCTGCTCGACCAAAGCCACACATCACTTCATCGGCTATCCATACGATGCCATAGCGGTCACAAATGTCTCGGACTCCCTGGAGGTAGCCGGCGGGCGGTGTCATTATGCCGGCAGTACCGGGAATGGTCTCCAAGATAATGGCGGCAATCGTGGCCGGACCCTCCATACGGATGGTGTGCTCAAGGTGCTCAAGGGCTCGTTCGCACTCTTGCGCTTCATCCTCAGCGTGGAACGCACTGCGGTAGGCGAAGGGCCCGAAGAAGTGTACGACGCCGGCGCTGCCTTGGTCTGATGGCCAACGCCGGGGATCTCCGGTTAGGTTAACCGACAAGGTAGTGCCACCGTGATACGAACGGTAACGGCTGAGGACCTTGGGCCGCCCTGTGTGGAGGCGGGCCATACGAACGGCGTACTCGACTGCTTCGGTCCCCGCATTCGTGAAAAATACGAATTCGAAACCCTCGGGAGCATGGTTCGTGATCAGCCGGGCGGCTTCACCGCGCACGTCGTTGGCGTGTTGAGGAGCGATAGTGCAGAGCCGATCAGCTTGCTCCTTGATAGCGGCAACGACTCGAGGGTGTTGGTGACCAATATTGGTATTCACCAACTGCGAGGAAAAGTCGAGGTACTCGTTACCGTCGTAGTCATAGACGTAGGAGCCCTCAGCACCAGCAATCGCCATCGGTGAGATGAGTGTTTGGGCGGACCAAGAGTGGAAGACGTGGCCTCGATCGTCACTCATAACTTGGGCTTTTGCGGCTACGTCGTTAATGGGATCCATGGGTCTAGTCTGCCATGAGAAGCAAACCTGATTAGGGAAATACCGCCCAGTCAAAGAGTTCAAAAAGGGTGTTAGTAACAAGAAACGCCACGCTTAGGCCTAGCAGGATCCACCAGCGTCTTCGCTGCATAGTCGTGGAGTACGCGATCAAGATTGGAAACGCCATCAAGACAAAGCGAGGTCGAAGTCCAACGGGGGCGGAGATAAACGCCAAGAAGGTGCTCGCCACGCCATAGAGCAATACCACCATGGGTTGGCGTCGCCGCCAAGCTAAGTAGAGGCCTACCAGGGCAAAAATCGTGAAGCCCACAACAATCCACGTGGTGATTACTTGGGCGATGGGATCTCGCACGAATTGAATAAAGAGGTGTGGGGTGTACCAAAGACTCGGGTACCCCTTCCAGCCGCCGCGTTCGGTGAGTCGCCACGCATCCACCACGCCAGTGTGTCGCCACGACCACACCAAAAATCCTAAGAATCCTAAGGGGGCAAGGACGGGAGCGATCAGCGCTTTGAACGATCGACGAAGGTGAATCTCGCGAAGCGCTGCGTAGACACAGGGAACGAAAAAGGCTAAGGCAACCGGTCCCGTAAAGGCCGCAAGAGCACCAAGAAGACCGGCGTAGAGCCAGCGGCTCTTGAGTAAACAGTAAAGGCCGAGGGCAATACAGGTAAGCATGATGCCCTCGGCGTAGACGAGATTAAAAATGTATGCAGCGGGGAATAGAGCAAAGACCACGGCGGCTTTGGTGGCTTCTCGGTCATTGGTGAACTCGCGAACCAAAAGCGCGATGGCGAGTGTGGCGGTCAAGCCAGTGAGGAAACTAATCACGAGGCCGGCTTGCAAGGGAGATAATCCTGTTATGTCTGCAGACCATCGAATGGCCAAGGGCAAGGTAGGGAAGAAGGCCAAGGTCGAACTTTTAACATGACCGTGCACGTAGACAAGGTGTCGTGGCCAGCCGCTTGTTGCAGCTTTGATGTACCACTTGGTATCCCATCTCGTGAGCTCGGCACGGAGGGAGTGTCCATTAAACGCGTTGATAATGCTGAGCACCAGGAGCGTCGCTACTCGGGCAGAGACGTAGGTAACGCTTGGGATCCATAGCCAGCGCGGAAGGCGACGCAATGAGTATTTATTCATTACCGCGCACCATAGCGATGAAGGTGGGCGAACGAAGGAACCAAACCAGACCAAAAACTACGAGAGGGCCAGTGATGAGAAAACTACGTCCGTAGAGAATCGGCGTACCGTTCGCTGTCACACAAAACATTCCAAGGCAACTCAAGATCGCGAGCACCTTTGCCTTGGCTAAGGGTGTGACTGCTAGGACGGTGATACCCCAGGTTAGGTACCAGGGCCAGATGACGGGTCCCAATATGGCAACGAGAATCAATATCATCCCAAGGTGAGTGAGCATGGTGGCCCGCGTAGAGCGCCAACTCAAGATGATGGTGATCGCGATGATCCCTAACTCAAAAACGTTCTGAGTTAGCCCGATGATGGTGTGGGTAGTGACAGGAATATGTATGAGGTGGAGTACCCACGCAATGGCGTAGCCGAGACATACCGAAGGGGTGATGAGCGTGCGAAGCTCAGTTGGGATTTTAAGTGCGTGGGGTGATGCCCATCCCCAGCCGTTTCCAGCGATCAGCGTCGTTATGGCGATAACACCGGCGGTGACAACCACTGCAGTGCCAAGGCGTAGCCACCGGCGTTGTCGATCTGTGGTGAACGAGACCGTGGCAAAGACCAAGCTTGCCGCGAGCGCCGGCAACTTACATGCCGACGCTAAGGCAGCGAGTGCGATAGCGATGAGGTAGCGACCGGCCACCATGGCGATCGCAGCAGTGATCAAGATAGCGATCATGATTGCGTCATTGTGGCCGGTAGAGACAAAGCTGAGGAGAAAAAGTGGACTCATGACGCTAAGCCAAAGCGCCTTGGCGGGATTGGCTTTTGTTAGCTTGGCGAGGTGGGCAATAGCAACGGCCATAGCGATGAGGCCAAGGAGCCCTGGAATCCGAAACACGATGACTTGACGGATCAGGCTGTCGCCCGCGAGTGGGGATACTGCTTGACCAACTAATACCGTGAGTGGACCATAGGGCGACGGTGTTCCACGCCACGGTCCTGCGATGGATGCGAGCAGCGTGGGATCGTGGAGTGCGCGTGGTGTGGCGATGTAGGGATTAGCACCCATGCGAGACAACAAGCCTTGGGCTACGTAGCTGTAGGGATCACGACTAAATAGTGGTGGACCGATCAGTAAGGGAAGACTCCAAGCGCTGAGCACGCCAAGGGCACTCGCGAGACCGAAGCGCTCACGCTCAGCAACGCGGCCAATAAGGAGCCAGCCAATCACCAGCAGTAGGCAACAAATCCAGAAACCTAGCCAAGCGACTGATGCCAGGGCAGCGGGTAAGGCCCACGGCCAACGAATAGAGGTCGGCAAGGGGATAGCCCCTTCGTTCGTGCCGAACCAAGCCATTCCTGAAACGCCAACGAAGCCAATGATCCCGCCGATGAGCACGATCTTGTTCGGCCGAGAGGAGCGTAAGTGCGAAGACATACGCACTAGAGGCTAGGAGCCACGTGGCGCTCGTGCCAACGTTGAAGTAGTTCTAGGCCCTCGCTGCTGTTTGGGCCACGCTACATTGATGAGTAACACCGAACTAATCGTAAGCGTTTCCGGGGAGCTTTAGGGGCGAATGCCAAATCAGCCTACAGAAGACGAGCTTCAAGAAGCGGTTGAATTACGGGTTACGGTTACTCGGCTCTATCGAATGCTACGAAGTAAGAGCAGAACGACGCTGACCGCGTCGCAAGTTTCTGCACTAATTCGAATTGAGGAAGAAGGACCCCTCCGTCTTAGCTACCTTGCTGAACGCGAAGGTATCGCAGCTCCCAGGATGTCAAAACTTGTTGACTCGCTCTGTGAAGAGGGTTTGATCGAGCGAATTCCTGATGTGACTGACGGTCGTGCAAATTTGATCAAACTCGACGACCAGGGACAAGTGCTTCTTGAGGAAGTAAGAAGTCGAGTTACGAGTTTGCTTCGCGATGTGCTCGCCCAGCTCTCCGACAGTGACTATGAGAAAGTACAAGTCGCCTTACCGGTACTTCAGCAGGTGGTCGAGATTATCCGCCGAGATAGTTGCACTACAAGCGCAGAGTGACGGAATTAGTCCATGCCGACCCAGACTTGGTCTGCAATGTGGACGGCACCTGCGGCTGGCGTTGGGATGCGACTACCCCGAAGGGTATTGGTGGGGCTAGTAAGAATCGAACTTACGACCTCAGCATTATCAGTGCTGCGCTCTAACCGACTGAGCTATAGCCCCTAGGAATCTTCAAAGTTACACCACCAAAGGACACCTCTTCCAAGGGAGCCCTCAGCCGGCGGTAAGGGGGCTGGCTGTGGGAGAATTACTCGGTGCTTAATCCCAACCTTGTCTTCCTCGGCGCCTTTGCGAGTTTGGTTGGCACCCTTGCCTACAGTTGGCAAACTCTCAAGGGCAAAGCCCAGCCCAACCGGGTGACCTGGACGCTATGGTCCATTGCTCCCATCCTCGCCTTCGTTGCCGAGGTAAACCAAGGTGTTGGATTGCAATCGGTGATGACCCTCACCCTTGGCCTAGGCCCCATGTGTGTGTTGACGGCTTCCTTTATTTCTAAATCGGCTAGCTGGAAGCTTGGCCCCTTCGATGTGGCTTGCGGGGTGATGTCCGTTGCCGGAATCATTGTGTGGGCCGTTACTTCGAACGCTACTGTGGCGCTCGTTTCGTTCATGGTTGCTGACGGGCTTGCAGGCCTACCGACGCTGGTTAAGGCGTATCGCGATCCAGAATCAGAAAAGCCCAGCACCTATATCGGAGGCATCATTAATGCTGCGTTCACCATGGCTACTATCACGAAGTGGACGACCGCTGAATTTGCTTTTCCCGTACAAATTCTGATTTTCAACTCGTTGGAGGTATTTATCATTACTAGCAAGATAGGACCGCGCCTACGAGGCGAATTATACGAAACACCTACCCAATCAGAACACGCGCTACCTAGCGCGCATGGAGATCAGCACCATGGTTAAACCAACGTCGCTCCACACTCCTCTTGCCTTGAGCAGTATGGATGAAGCCAAGATGCGTCGCGCCGCCGTCCCGAGGCGCTCGCTTGGTCAGCTAGCTCCTCGGATTCCTGGCTACGACCCGGTTGCTACCTTGGAGCGCCAATCCGCATCGAGACTTCAAGACTTAGTCCCCTTGCGCTATGAGCGAATGGCGGTGAGCGAATTCACCTTCTTGCGTGGTGCTGCTGCCACCATGGCTCACGATCTCGGTTCGGCACCTTCAACCGGCCTGAACGCGCAACTATGCGGTGATGCGCACTTTATGAACTTTGGTATGTACCTGTCGCCTGAGCGACGTCTGGTCTTTGACGTCAATGACTTCGACGAGACCCTACCTGGACCCTTCGAGTGGGATGTCAAGCGACTGGTGGCCTCGTTTGCGGTGGCGGGGAAAGTCTGGGGCTTTAGTCAGGTCGCCGTGGAAAATATTGTTTTGGCAGCCGCGAAAAAATACCGAACCGAGATAAACCGATTTTCTAAACTTTCAAATTTAGATATGTGGTATCAGCGCTACGACGTTGAGCAACATCTCGATGAACTCCATGGATTCAGCCGCGGTGGTCTTGATCCCGTTGACGCACTAATCGCAAAGGCAAAAAGGAAAGATTCAAAACGAGCAGCTTCAAAGCTTACGGAAATTGGTGCAGATGGGAAGCGTCACTTCAGGAACGATCCACCCATCACGATTCCATTAAGCAACCTGCTGGTGGAGCCCTACGCGTCGTGGACGCTCGAGAAAGCCATTACGACGGTGATGGCGAACTACGCCGATTCACTAGAAACCGATCGTCGCTACCTACTTGACACCATGGTTACTACCGATATCGCTCGGAAGGTCGTTGGTGTTGGTTCGGTGGGAACGAGGTGCTACGTCTTGCTCCTTGAAGGGAACTACATCGGCGATCCACTGATTTTACAGGCCAAAGAGGCAGTACCTTCGGTACTCGAAGCCCATCTAGGACCAAGTCAGTATCCGACGTCGGGAGCTCGGGTCGTCGCGGGACAGCGACTTATGCAAGCGACACCTGATATTTTCTTGGGTCACTATCAAATGGACTTCAATCCTGGCGAGACCTACGACTTCTACATGCGTCAATTGCATGATGGCAAAGCTTCACCCGATTTTATTAACGTGGTGAATGATGGCCCGATTCGCGGTTTTGCCCAACTCTGTGCCCTGACCTTGGCCCGGGCTCATGCTCGCAGTGGCGACCGGGCGGCGATTGCATCCTACCTAGGCTCCTCTGACGTCTTTGATCGAGCCATGGTCGATTGGGCACTTGCGGCGGTGGAACGCAACGCCGAGGATTATCAGGCCTTCATGGCTGCTATCGAGGCGGGAAGACTGCCCAAGCCTGCCCCGACGCCCACAACACCACCCGCCGGCTGAGCTTGGCTCCGATAGCATCAGGGACGCCTACGCTCGCTATGGTCGTTGTCTTCGAAGGAGCAGTACCTCTATGAGTTTTCCATTACTTCGTATCCGTCAGGTCGTGGTCCTTGGTGTCTTCACCGTGGCGACTCTGATTCCTGTTGCTAGCGCGTCGGCTGAGACAACGACGACTTCCTCTACCGAGGTGACCACCACCACGCTTGCCCCAACAACGACCACAGTTCCGGCGACCACAACCACGCTGACACCAACCACCACGACGGTTCCTGACACCACAACGACGATGCAGCCAGTACCTACTAGTTCGAGCAGTTTGCTATGGGCGTGGATCCTTGGCGCTATCGCGGTTATGGCGCTGATCGCTGCGGGTATTGCTGCATATCTTGGCAAGGCCAAGCGAGAAGAAGCACAGGCAACCTGGTCTCCCTCGGCTCGAGCGGCGCTTGAAACTGCCAGTTTGGCTCGCTCAATGTTGGTCAGCCAACCTACCGGAGGCGATAGTCAACTTCCCCAAGTTCGCGCGCAAGGTGAAGACGCTGCGCGGGCACTCGATCGCGTTGCGGCCAATGCCCCCGATGATATTTTGCGCCAAGCTTCCTCATCTGCGGCCGAAGGATTACGTGGCGTCTTATTCTCGCTCGAAGCCGAGCATCTCCTCCGCAGTGGGCCTAGTGCTCCCACTGCGGAACAGTTGGCGTCTGCCGACATCGCACGGCGTCGCCGAGCAGCAGAACTCGATGCATCGCTCGCGCAACTTGATGTAGCAACTCGTCCCCCGGCACGCTAAGAGGTAGGTATGAGCAGCATCGAACAGCTTCATACAGTTGGCCAGAGTATCTGGATCGATAACATCACGCGTGATCTTCTCGATGATGGCACCATTGCGCGGTACATCACCCACTTTGGTGTTTCGGGACTCACCTCGAACCCATCTATTTTCGAAAAGGCGGTAGCTAATTCCAAGGCCTACGACAAGGCACTCGTGAGCGCTGATGAGCGAGGCCTATCCACTGAAGATGCCTTCTTTTCGGTAGCAATCGATGACTTACGACGGGCAGCTGATCTCTTTGCCCCTATTCATGAGGCAACAGACGGTATCGATGGTTGGGTATCGCTTGAGGTCTCACCGCTGCTTGCCGATAATGCTCAAGATACGATCGATGCCGCAATTTCTCTGTTTGCTCGAGCAGAGCGTAAGAATCTTTACATCAAAATTCCTGGCACCTCGGCCGGGATACGAGCTATTGAAGCCGTGATCGCGGCTGGAGTACCAGTAAATGTAACCCTGCTGTTCTCTACTGAGCAATACCTTGAAGCCGCTAAGGCGTACTACCGAGGGATTGAGCGTCGCATCCATGAAGGGCTTGATCCGCGCGTGCAGTCTGTTGCATCGCTTTTCATTAGTCGTTGGGACGTGGCAGTTAATGATCGAGTTCCTGCTGATCTTCACAATCAATTAGGCATTTGTGTTGGACGGAGCACCTATGCCGCGTTCCGCGATCTCTTGGCGAGTTCGTGGGTGGCTGGCTTGGTAGCGAAGGGTGCGCCCGTACAGCGACTGCTCTTTGCTTCAACGGGAATGAAGGATCCATCTGCTCGCGACACGCTCTACGTGGAGGCACTCGCAGCGGAAGATACGGTAAACACCATGCCAGATAACACGCTCCTGGCATTTGCAGATCACGGAGAGGTCTCTGTTGGCCTCGAAGCTCTACAACGTGAGGCTGCTGAGCGTTTAGCCCAAATTGCTGAGCATATTGATCTACCCGAACTTGCAGAGCGTTTACTTGATGAAGGTAAGCGTTCCTTTATTAGCTCGTGGGAGTTGCTCTTGAACTCCGTGAGTACCAAGGTGGATACCTCGTCATGAATGAGATCGTCGTCGACCCGACGGCGACGCTGATGTGGCCGTCGCTGCTCCAATCGGCGCAGCGAATTAAGGCGACGACGCTGACGCAACTCTTTGCCGAGAATCCAGATCGTGTTGCGAGCTTGACCTTTGAGGCAGCCGGGTACAGCGTTGATTTCTCTAAAAATTTAATTGATGACACGGTCGTCACCCAACTCCTTGCGCTCGCGAGAGAACTTGGTATCGAAGCTCTTCGTGATGCGATGTTTGCTGGAGAAATAATTAATACTTCCGAGCGGCGTCGTGTTCTTCATACTGCCCTTCGTGCACCTCGCGAAAGTTCACTCATGATCGAAGGCGTTGATGTTGTGGCAGAAATTCAAGCCGTTCTTGATCAAATGGGTCGATTTGTTGATCAGGTACGGAGTGGCTTTTGGCGAGGAGCCACCGGTAAGGTCATCACTGATGTGGTCAATATTGGCATTGGCGGATCTCACTTAGGGCCGCTCCTCGCGGGAGAGGCCCTGCGCCGTCGGGTCTCAGCACCGCTAACCGTGCACTTCATTGCCAATATCGATGGTGCTGACTTTGACACGGAAACGGCGTCGCTCAACCCAGAAACGACGCTGTTTGTTGTTTCGTCGAAGTCTTTTACCACTGCTGAAACCATGATGAATGCTTCACTGGCTAAGGCTTGGATTATCCATGCGCTCGGTGATGAGGCGGTCGCGAAGCATTTCGTAGCAGTGTCGGGAGATCGCCGAGCAGTAGCGAGTTTTGGGATTGATCCTGACAACACCTTTGCCATGTGGGATTTCGTTGGTGGTCGCTATTCACTGGGATCCGCGATTGGACTCTCGACCATGCTGTTAATTGGTCGGGATGCGTTTATAGAGATGCTTGCGGGATTCCGGGATATTGATGAGCACTTTACGACCGCACCCCTAGAGAAGAACGTTCCTGTCCTGTTCGGTTTGCTGCGTATTTGGTACTCGTGCTTCCTCGGTGCGCAGAGTCTTGGTGTCATGCCGTACGCTGCCGATCTTCGCTCACTGCCTGGCTACCTCCAACAGTTAGTCATGGAGTCGAATGGTAAGCGGGTAACTCGAGATGGGAAACCTCTCGCAACCCCCTCAGGCCCGATTGTTTGGGGGGCTCCAGGAACTGATGGGCAGCACTCGTTCTTCCAACTACTCCATCAAGGAACCCACCTTGCTCCCATGGATCTCGTCGGCTACTTACATCCACTGAGTAGTCATAGAGAAAGCCATGATCAGCTCATGGCGAATTTATTTGCCCAATCCCAAGCATTGGCATTTGGTCGCAGCGCGGAGCAACTCATCGCCGAAGGGACGCCATCGTGGCTAGTTCCCCACCGCACGGTTCCGGGTAATCACCCCTCCACACTGATACTTGGCGAACGCCTCAATCCCCGTGCGTTTGGTGCTCTCATTGGTCTCTACGAGCACGATGTGTTCGTTCAGGGGGCGATATTGGGCATTGACTCGTTTGATCAGTGGGGCGTCGAATTAGGCAAGGACCTTGCGGCGGTCATCACCGATGAGGTCCAAGGGGTCAAAGCTATTGGGGATCATGACCCCTCGACGGGCCGAGCGATAGAGCGCTACCGCGCGGCCCGTCGAGATTGGGCCACCTAACTGCTTGCTGCTGGGCTATTGGCCGGTGCAGTAGTCATGCCAGCCGCCATAGCCTTCACCACCGGCGATGTAGAGCTCGTAGGCAACTAAGTTCTGTACCGAGGCAGGAGCTTGGCCAGGTACGGCGTAGTTACCGTATGGTGCCCATACCCAGTGAAACGCCCACCAAGAGCTGATCAAGACACCATAGGCACCTGACGTAATGCCCCATCGGTCGGAACTCTCGGCAGTACGAATACAAGCAAACATCGAGTCATGAATGACCTTGGGTTGTGCCAAAGCGAGGGCAGCGGACGGAGCCATTGCAATTGCCGGCTCTCCTTGGTCCATCAATGTCGCCACCTTTTGGATGAGACGAGCCCGCGAGCTGCTCTCTAGGGTTTGGTGGGACAAGTCGTGCTGACTCGATGTGGTCATGTTGTCGGTGCTTGCGCTGGCAGAACTCGAATTAGTTACCGCACCGGCGATTGCACTTGTAGAAATAATCAGGGGCACCACGGCGGATGCCACTTTTGTAACGAATTGACGTTGGCGCATAGCTCCACGTCCTTCCTTCTGGGGTTCGGCGAGACAGGGAAAGTCCAAGCTCGGGGAATCTTTCAGTTGGTCGGTTTTCGGGCACTCGGCTGTTATTCCAGTGACCTTGCTGGCGGTACGGGACCGCCTGGGCTTTGTTATTCCCGTGGCAAGCGTGGTTGGCCGGATGAACCCGTGGTCAGTCGAGGGGGGTCTACAAATCCCGATTCCTCTTAGACCTTATGGATCTGATGCACTCCTTCATTATCTTCTACGACTTTAATAATTTCGTTTCCTTTTCGGGAAACGGCACTTCACATAAGACGGTGGTCTCGGCGGAAGCACAAAAGAAAACGTTAGCGTGAGGCTGAGTCATCGTAGATCATCAGCCTCTGGGTCGCTCGAGCGACGGCCACAGAGGCACTTTAAAAATACAGGTCAGACACTATTTATCTGATTACTTAGCACTTCTCAGGAAGGGGCTAGCGAGATGGGCCAGCAGACTGATATTTAATTAGAATGAAATCTATTCTAGTAATTCATCGGATATGTGGATAACTTTATAGTAAATAAAATTACAATAGATTAATAAATTACAAGAATGAATCTTTACTTAAGGGGATAATGGAATTTCCTAATTAAGGACAAAAAGTGTTTCTTGAACTGCGCGTATGACCTAGCGTCGAGTCATCGAAGCGTTGGACCTCATTCTCCCGAAAGCCCGGATTTGTCGGGATCTGAGTCGAACACCTGTTCGGTATATCGGCGTAACGCTGGGATATGGAGATTGCCAAATGACGCCGAGCGAGCTTTAAGGGTCTCGGCGCAAGGGCGAGAGTATCGAGTCCCGGGCCGATCGGCCTGCGCGCGTGGCGTCAACTGAGGCCATTTGATTGAGTTGGCTTTCGAGGCCTTAGGGTGTTGCCGAGAAGGTCTCGATCAGAGATTCGGGCGAAAATTTTTATCTAATATGCCTCTGACCTGTTCTTATTCTTGGCAAATTTTTTGGAGAAATTTGAGTCCTCGACTGCGCTGGGCTGGGGAAAAGTAGTGCTTAGGGCCCTATGGCGCTCTCGGGAGATAGGCCCAATAGTGCCGGCGGCCCCGACAAACACAAGCGTGTTATTTCCTTTTGTGATGTCCTTCGTATCGAGCTGGACGATCGATGTCGGACGCTTCGCTTGGGAGTTACGCGCCAAACAGTGTTGCGTGGGCGGGCTGGAAATTCAGTGGGCAGCCCCCTCAGCACAGATCGTGCTCGTCGGGGATGGCCGCCGCTGGCGACTGAATTTCTTGAGTCTGAATTCCTGCGCGCGAGGCCGAAACCTCGAGGTGTCAGCGCTTTGCTAGGCCCGAAGCCGTCCCAACGCAGGCTTGCGTGGAAAGATGCGTCTATGAAACTACGACTCGGCGTTCTCTTGTGGCTCTTGTCGTGGCTTCCTTACGGTGTGATTTTGGAGTGGTTTTTCAAGATGCCCGATTGGCTTTTCGTCGTTTGTTGGGTATTTGAAATCGGTCTTGGTCTCTATGGAATTTCTCTAGCCGGAAGTGAGTTTGCTAGAGCGGTGAAGCAGCGTGGATGGAAACACGCACCGAAGGTTGCGTGGGATGCTCTGATCCACGGAAACAAGGTTGAGACTGCAAGGTAGTGGCTCAGAGAATCGGATTCCGAGGCTTTCGTGCTTCGGCAGGGCCGTCAATGGGGTCCTTCGTGATTCGATGGGTGGCTATGGCTGGGTAATCAGGCAAGCGGCATCGATGATGCGGAGCCGAACGAGAACGCGGGAGATGCCACTACGGTGATTCGCCACGAGGCGATAGGCACGGTCATTAGCGAGCCGTAGCACCCGAAATTGGTTACACCGAAGGAGACTGCGGCCAATGATGCCCCAGCCCCTCGGAAGCGCTGAGAGGGCGGCAGCCACTGCCGACGATTGCTGAAGGGTGGTTGTGTGGGCGACTCTCACGACAACGGATTCCGAGAAGGGAAGCTCAAAGCGCTCAGGCCACGTGCACGCAGCTGACGGTATACAGCTAACTAATTGCGATGAATCTCGCTGCTGTAACCACGCGACACAGGCCCGGCATAGGCCGCAATCCCCATCGAAGACAAGCTCCATGAACTCTGCGGGGCGTTGTGCCATAGCTAAATCTTAAAGGGCGATGGTGTGCACAGAGCCTATGAATTATGGCGAGTAGATACCTAGACCACGAGAAACGTTCGATTCAGGTTCATCGCTTGGGATCCTCCTAGTATCGAGGTATGGAACTTCACGAAGCGCTGAGTTTTGCCGCCGGTCAACGCAATGCCCTCCTCACCACGCTTCGACGTGATGGGCGACCTCAGCAGTCCATGATTTTTTATGTGCAAGATGGGGCACAGTTTACGATTTCACTTACCGATACTCGTGCCAAGGTGCGGAACCTCCGCCGCGATCCTCGAGCGAGCTTGTTCATACCCAGTGATGATGTATTTCAGTGGGTCACGCTTGACGGCACCGTGACGTTGAGCCAGGTGACCTCTGATCCAGATGACGCCGTCGCTGATGCATTAGTTGATTACTACCGTCGCACAACGGGTGAGCACTCAGATTGGGCGGAGTACCGACAAGCCATGGTGGATGAAGGCCGGTTAGTCGCAACGTTTCACGCAATATCTGCCAACGGTATTTTGCCTCACTAAGAGGTAAGGGGCTAAGGCTTGGCGGTGATGTCGCTGTGCTGTTTTGCAATATTTTCGTGGAGGTAATGGGACTATGTTCGAACCCCTCCTGGGGCCAGAAACTGACTTATTTTAGGGGTTTCTGAGGGAAGCCTCACCAAC
>CAIQWC010000012.1 GCA_903875425.1 uncultured Actinomycetes bacterium
AGACGACCACGTTGATAGGCCGGAAGTGTAAGTGCGGTAACGCATTCAGCTGACCGGTACTAATCGGCCGAGGGCTTGGAGATGACGCTCGTGCTCGCTCTAGAACGCTTGAGGATCGCGTTGGCTTTTTAGCCAGCGGTCCCCAGCAAAATTTTCGGTGACCATAGCATCAGGGTCACACCCGTTCCCATTCCGAACACGGAAGTTAAGCCTGATAGCGCCGATGGTACTTGGGGGGCATCTCCCTGGGAGAGTAGGACGTCGCCGGATTTCTTAAAAACCCCCCGCCTCAGGCGGGGGGTTTTTGCATGCGGGAGCCAAAACTCAATAATACCTCCCTTTGCTCCTACACTTAAGGCCGTGTCCGGGTCTTTGCCTTCATCTCGAACGAAGATCGCTTGGTGGTCGCTGGTCGTAGCAGTGCTCTTGGTGGGATGCTTCGAGCGTTTTTGGTTCCTCGCCCACGTGCCCTTCAACTCCGATGAAGCCATCGTGCTGCTGCAGACACAAAGTGTGCTCCATGGTCACTTTGTTTCTTTCTACTGGGGGCAGTTCTATGGTGCTGGTCAGCCTTATATCGCCGCTCCCTTCGTTGCCATGTTCGGTGCGAAGGTGTGGGTGATTCGGGGTTCAAGCATTGTGCTTTCAGCCCTCGGGAGCATGCTTGTTTGGCGCATCGCACGCCGGGTGCTCGACCACAAGTACCTAGCGCTACTCGTAGGCGCCCTGAGTTTTTCGATACCTCTAGCTGCGGTGATGCAGATGAGTTATGCCTATGGGTTCCGTCCCATCACCTATGTGTGTGCCCTCGCCACTATTTTGCTGGCCATCAAGGCGACCGTGGAGAACAAGACACTGTGGTTTTGGGCTTTGCTTGGTCTCGTCGCGGGGATAGGTTGGTGGTCGAGCCCCGAAGTGGTGTGGGGACTGATTCCCGCAGGCCTTGTTGTAGCGAATGCTTGGTGGCCGCACCCTCAGTGGGGTCGCGTGTTGAAACAAGCCACGGTGATGGCGAGTGGCTTTGTGATGGGAGCCTTTGTTTGGATTTGGGTGACGATCACCTCGAGTGGATCAACCCTCAAGCCCCAACCGGCCCAGCAAGGGGTTCTGCTCCGTTTTGCTGGATTTTTCAGACACACCTTGCCCCAAGAATTTGGATTCCGTGTCTATTCGACGGGTAGTTACACCATCCCAAGCCATGCCATAACGTGGTTTCTTTACGGTGTGGCCCTGGTGTTTCTGGGGTCCTGCACCTATGGTGCCTTGCGGGCGGGGGGCGTCGCTAGGGCTTTGGGTATCACCGTGGTGCTTTCGCCAGTTATTTACGCACTCAATCCAGCCACGTGGTACTGGCTTGACGGGCGCTATGCACTCTTCTTGGGTCCGCTGTATCTCACGGTCATCGCCATTGGCATCGAATCGTTCACCTCACGCTATCGAGGAAAGCCTTGGGCCCGGCTGCCACTAGTCACCGGGATACTTGTCGCGATGAGTCTCGCCATCTCGGTTGCTACCTTCGCGTCCTACTCGTCGTCACAGTCATCGTCGAGGGCGTTTGCGGCAGACAACGGCTCTAGGTCCGCAGCATTGGCGCTGGTATCCCACGGAGTGACAGCGGGTTGGGCCGATTACTGGCTGGCGTACCGTCTCGACGCCTTCTCAAATGGCCAACTCCACCTCTCGCCCATCCCGGGAGATTTGGATCGCATTCTGAGTGACAGCGTGATTACCAAGTCACATCGTCCTGCAATCTGGATATTCCAAGGTGGAGGATCAATCTCGACACCTCAAGGCAACGCCAAGGGCCCAGAGGGGATGCGTTTTGATTCGTTCGAGCGGCAATTGAGAGCGCAGGGGAGAACCTGGGAGGTTCGAAAAATTGCTGGCCTCTGGGTGATTATCGTTCGACCGGCGATTGCTCCTTCCCTTATTCATCCCTAAGTCATTATCTGGCCCATAGTCAAGGCACGCCGAGCATCAAGCAGGATCGTCCTTCGACCCCACTTCAGTACTGACCGTTACCCCTGATGGTCGCTAGCCGACATCGGCTAAGGCGGCGGTGAGTCGTTCGAAAGCTTCTGGAGTTCGGGTTCCCCACCAAAAGAGATCTTGACCATCGATGAACCTGACTGGTGCGACTGGTTCGAGTTCCGGTAATTGTCGTTTCGTGAACTTATAGGGTTCGGTTGGAGCGAGAATGACATCTGGCCGCAAGGTCTTGACCGATTCAAGGGTGACGGTTGGATAGGGGCCTTCATCGAAGGGTACGACCATGATGCCGAGGTGGGCAAGGAGCGACGCTGCGTAGGTAGGTCTTCCAAGTGCCATCCATGGTTTTCGCCATATGGGGACGAAAGCTCGGACGCGCAACGCCGCGGCTTCTCCAAAGTTCATCACCTGTGGCGTGACACCGACTGCCGTCGCCAAGGACTTAAGTTCTGATGAAAGTCCGGCAAGGCTGTCGACATGCATGACATGGACGCGAATACCTTCGGCTGTTAACTCCTCGTAGTGCTCGCGTAAGTTTTCTTCTCGCTCCATGACCACGAGGTCGGGAGCAAGTTGGATAATGGTTTCGAGTTTCGGATCCTTGGTGCCGCCGACACTCTGAATAGAAGCTTGTTCGCAAAACCGCGTGCAAGCGAGGGGAGTAACGTTCCACGAGAGTAGCGTCTCGGTCACCGAGGGAACGAGAGAAATAACTCGGGGAGCCATAGTTAGCAGGTTGTCTTGATTTGGTGCATCAAACTGGTTAGTTGTGACCATTGGGTCTGGAACCGAGTAACCGCATCTTCGCTAATTGCAGATTCAACGGATGCAACCAAGTACTTAACGTTGGCCAAGAAGCGTGAAGACGTCCCCGTCGCCGATTGCTCCGAAAGGCGCAAATCGGCATTCATCACCGATAATGACGTGAGGGCATCACTGGCAGTCCCCGTCGTATTAGCGTAGGACAATACAGCGGTGGTCACTCGTTCGGCATCGGCTTCTAGAGCGATACAGCGTGGCTTGTGCCCCGCAGCGGGAGCGCTACTCGGTAGCGTCGTGAGGGTCGTACCGTGATGATGGGACGAGTATCCAACGGCTGTACTTACGACGAGTGCAATGACGAGGAGAGGAGCTAGGACAATGCCAACAGTCAGGAGATGCCGTTTTGCTGTGTTTGGTGTACCCATCAATGCTCCTTGTTCAAATCGTACCCTAGTGGTCCTACCAACCTTCGGGTTAGTGTCAAACTCTGTGACTGCTGCGCAGCCATAATGGGCAAGCAGCGATCTCGGTAAGGATGGACCAGATGAAGAAGCGCTATCAACACGCTTCAGGACTTGCGTTGGTGCTGAGCGCGCTTTCGTTGTGCGCGTGTTCATCATCGATGGCTACCGCGCCGACAACGACCACCGTGCAGACCACCACCACCATCCCGGCAACGACGACGACCGTGACGGCAGTCGGTGGATTCATTAGTACGCAGTGGTGCCCTCAATACGAAGTTATTGGTGACGGGTCCTTCGCCTTGGCCAGTGCCGGCGCGGAAATCTATTACAGCGTCAATGCACCCGCAGATAAGATTTATTCGGCTTGTAGGGCTAACTTGCTCGCTCAGTCATGGACGGTAGATGAAGCCAATTCCCACCAAGGGCTCACCGGCGGCTTCATTCAGGCCACGCAAGGTAAGGCATGGGCGCTGATTACGATCACGAGTACAGCGACACCGACGGTGAAGGTCTGCACGTGGCCTGGACGGCCGGTCACACTCTCGTGTCCCTAGGAGAATGACTGAGCGATTCCTAAGGAATGACTCGGTCATGACCAGGTGCGGTGGGGCTGGGGTTTAAAATGAGCAGACAAAGCCACGAAAGGTCAGGCAATGGTCGTTGCAACCGCGAAGACATCCTCACGAACCGTACTCAAGGTCGCACTTGCGTTCGTTGGTGCCGCATCATTGTCGCTCTTTGGCACGCTGGTGGATGTAACGGCGTCGCACGCAGCACCGGCATCGCTCGCCGTAACAACGATATCAGTCAAGAAAAATTCAACCATCAACCCAAATACGACTATTTCGGTTTCCTTTAATGAAGCCTTGGCGCCCACGATGAGCTCACTAGCGACTACATCGAGCACTACGAGTACGTCGACGTCGACGTCGACGTCGATAACCTCGACAACGGTCGCAAGTTACTACTCGGGTACACCGGTCCTCTCACCTTCCGTCGTCGGCGGGACATGGGTGGAAACGTCATCTCGAACCTTTACCTTTGAGAGTACGTACGGTCTCGTTAGTGGGGTCCGCTACAGCTTGAGGGTTCCTTCGGGTGCTGCGGGTCCGCGTTCAAGCACCGGGGGAGCGCTCAGTACGAGCACCACGATTCACTTTTCGGTCGGGGTAGGCTCAACCACAGCTTTGAATCGAGACTTGGCTCAACTGAGATACATACCGCTGTCCTATGCGGTAGCGAGCGGAACAAAGTATCCAGGTGGTCTTGGTGGAGCGTCAAAGGGAACTTGGGCCTGGCGTTTCAAGTTGCCCAAGCAACTGACGACGCAGTGGAATGCATCGCAGTACACCGTGATCACAAAAGGTGCAGTGATGGCTCTGGAGAACACGAACGCGATGACAACGGACGGATTAGCAAGTACTGCCGTATGGCATGTTGCCACGGCGAACCTACAAAAGCACATCCTTGATAAAAGTCCTTGGAACTATGTACTTGTTCGCCAAGCCCTGCCCCAGCAGCTCCACCTCTACGTCAATGGTAAGGACGTCTACGACTCGCTCGTTAATACGGGAATTCCTTCGTCTACCTCTGACGTCGGAACCTTTCCTGTCTACCTTCGGTTTACCTCAACGACCATGTCAGGTACCAATCCAGACGGATCTCACTACAACGACACGGGCATTCCTTGGGTTTCTTACTTCAGTGGTGGCGATGCACTGCACGGATTTATTCGATCAGGGTATGGATGGCCACAGTCTCTGGGCTGCATTGAAATGCCCTTTGCCAATGCCGGGATTGTTTGGCCACACACCCCCATCGGAACACTTGTTACGGTGCAGCCCTTCTAGCGAGCACGGTATCGAGCTCGGGAGAATTCGCTCCTAAGGCCTGACGAACTCTCGCGATAGGTGGCGGCGTGGCGAGTAACGCGCTGAGTATCTCGCGATGGTGTTCCTCGCCCCCAAGGAGTTCAAATACTTTTCGTGGGCTGCTTCGGCCAAGGATAAGCCGTAGCGATGCTTTGGTGACACGAAATGATTTCGACAAGATCTCGAGCGCTGCCGCATTGGCTGCGCCGTCAATAGCGGGAACCCTGACGCTGACTACGAGCGCACCGGCGTACTGACCGCCTACCGTGTCGCGGTTGGATCCGGGCCTTAGGAGTACCGAAAAGCGCATGGCCCTGCTAGCGCGTCTTAGGGAATCCGAGGTCAACCTCTGAGGTGGCAGGATCAGGCCAGCGGGTAGTTACGACTTTGCCTCGGGTATAGAACGAGACACCTTCAGGGCCGTACATGTGGGCATCGCCAAAGAGCGAATCTTTCCATCCACCGAAACTGAACGATGCGACGGGCACGGGAATGGGAACGTTAACCCCGACCATGCCGCAGCGCACCTCATTGGTAAAGCGTCGAGCTGCCCCACCATCGCGGGTAAAGATGGCGACGCCGTTGCCATAGGTGTTGGCATTAATCAAGGTGACCGCTTCTTCGTAGGTATCGACGCGAATAACGCTGAGTACGGGGCCGAAGATTTCGTCCTCGTAGCAGCTCATACCGGGTTTGACATCATCGATCAGCGAAACTCCCAAGAAAAACCCGTTTGCCTCGTCACCGTCGAAAATTTGATCGCGTCCATCAACAATGACCGTGGCACCTTGTTCCGCCGCACCGGCGACATAGCCCGCGACGCGATCACGGTGCTCGCCGGTAATCAGCGGTCCCATTTCGTTCTTAGGGTCCGTTCCTGGTCCAATGGCCAGCGCGTCCATTCGGGAAGCAATTTCGGGGACGAGTCGGTCAGCGACACCTCCAACTGCGACAACGACCGATACGGCCATGCACCGCTCACCAGCAGATCCATACGCTGCCGACACCGCAGCGTCAGCCGCGATTCGAAGATCAGCATCGGGGAGCACCAACATATGATTCTTGGCGCCGCCTAATGCCTGAACTCGCTTCCCAGCCTTGGTGCCACGCTCATAAATGGACCTAGCGATAGGCGTGGATCCAACGAAACTCACTGCGTCAACCAAGGGGTCTTCAAGGAGTCTCCCCACGGTATCGGCGTCACCTTGGAGCACGGTAAAGACCCCGGCGGGAAGGTTGGCTTCGCGAAGGAGTTCGGCGATAAAGAGTGCCGCTGAAGGATCTTTCTCTGAAGGCTTCAAGATGAAAGCGTTCCCGCAGGCAATCGCATTTGCCATCATCCACAGGGGGACCATTACCGGGAAGTTGAACGGCGTAATGCCGGCTACGACGCCGACGGGCTGGCGAAGGGAGTACACATCAACCCCGGTGGAGACCTGTGACGAGAAGGCTCCTTGAAGGTGAGTGCCGAGTCCGCATGCGTACTCGACATTCTCGAGGCCTCTACTAATTTCGCCGAGCGCATCGGCGTGCACTTTTCCATGTTCGGCCGTAATGATGGATGCGAGATCATCACGGCGCTCATGGAGAAGGTGGCGAAAGGCGAAGAGCACCTCGGTTCGGTGAGATAGAGACGATTGCCCCCAGGAGTCGGCGGCGCTACGAGCAGAATGCAATGCAGCGTCGAGATCTTGCGCAGTGGCGAAGGGTACTTCTGCACTGACGGCACCCGTTGCGGGGTTGTAGACCGGAGCAGTCTTGGTGGAAACGGATTCGTGGGCCTTTCCATCAATCCAATGGGTGAGTCGCTTCATGGCTATCGCTCCAGTTATGTCTCATCATTGAGGGTGGTTGTCAGCCTACAAGGAAGGCTAGGGGAACTCTTGATGAAGGGGCGCCGCTTGCGCGAGCGCTACACCCGCTCAGCGGGGCTAATGGTGAGCGCTGGGTCAAACTGAGCAACGGGGGCCAAGGCTGCTTCGATTGCCGTTACGAAGTCGTCTTCGAGCACGAGATCGACGGCGCCGACATTGTCGATAATTTGTTCGGGACGCGATGCGCCAACGATGGCTGAAGCCACGTTCTTATTGCGCAGCACCCACGCTAAGGCCACCTGAGCTGGCTGGAGTCCGGCTTGGTCGCACAGCGCTACGTAGGCGGCAACGGCGCGCAAGGTGTCATCGGCTAGAAAACGACTCACCATATTGGCGTCTTTGGACGCCCCTCTCGAGCCTTCAGGAATGGCGCCACCAGGGAGGTACTTTCCGGTTAGCACCCCCTGAGCGATGGGAGACCAGACAATTTGTGAAATACCATTGGCCTCGCACGTGGGCACTACTTCCTCCTCGATGACGCGCCACAATAGCGAGTACTGAGGTTGCGAGGAGACAATCCGGTCAAGGCCCATATCCTTGGCGATCACGAGTGCTTGATCGATCTCGGAAGCCTTCCATTCCGACACACCGATGTAGTGAACTTTGCCCATGCGAACCAAATCATCGAAGGCACGTAGTGTTTCGTCTAAGGGCGTGGCGTAGTCAAAACGGTGCGCTTGAAGCAAATCCACGTGATCGGTACCAAGGCGCTTGAGTGACGCATCGAGTGATTCGATAATGTGTTTGCGAGACAGACCACGGTTGTTTGGGTTTGGCCCGGTTGGCCAATAAACCTTGGTAAAAATTTCTATCGAGTCCCGACGCACGCCCTTGAGCGCGGTACCGAGTACTTCCTCGGCTTTGCCGATGGCATACACATCGGCAGTATCAAAGGTAGTGATACCGAGGTCGAGCGCCGCTTTCACACACGCGATGGCTTGGTCCTGCTCGATTTGGCTGCCATGGGTTAGCCAGTTGCCATAGGACAACGAGGAGACGAGCATTCCAGTACGGCCAAGGTGTCGGTAATCCATGTCAGGAAACTTAACCGATGCTGACTATTTCGGGGACGCCATATAGGTCAGAGTCTTGGTCCTTGATGCACTACTCGCTTGTTTCATCGAGTTTTGCCGTCCAAGTTGAGAACCCCTAAAGGTCCTTAGCCTCAGCGCAGAAGCCAATTGGTGCGCCCCTCGGGATTCGAACCCGAAACCTGCGGATTAAGAGTCCGTTGCTCTGCCGTTGAGCTAGAGGCGCGGTGCAACTTTAGCGCAGGCTTGAGCTCGGGATCACCTTGATGGCTAAGAATTCTGCTGGCCTTGAGGCCCCAAGCAGGCGTGCGCCAAGCGGTGGGATTTGTTTTCTTCGAAGAACTCACCGCGGCCCCCGTATTGCTATCGGGGGCCGCGGTGACTGGGGTGAACGAGGGGACTTGAACCCCCGGCCTCCAGGGCCACAACCTGGCGCTCTAACCACCTGAGCTACGCCCACCAAGGTCTTTTAGTTTGCCACAGGCGAGGCCCACCGCTGCGCTCGGCCAATCCTGGCCTAACGTGGTTACCGCAGCGCCTCTGTAGCTCAACTGGATAGAGCGGGTGGCTTCTACCCACCAGGTTGCGGGTTCGACTCCTGCCGGGGGCACCATGGTGACAGAGTTCCGACTCTGGGCGCTAAGTTAGGGCGACCTAATATTAAGGCGTACCGCTGGAGTCGGCGCCGCGAGAGGAACATCCCATGATTCCAAGTTTTGTCATCTTCTTACGTGAAGGTTTCGAAGCTTCGCTCATCATCTCTATTCTCTTGAGCTACTTGAATCGAACTGGACAGCGTCGCCATTTCCGAGACGTCTTTGTTGGGGTTGGTGCGGCCCTGCTGTTAATAAGCGCTGTAGGTGTCGTGATTTACCTCACTGTGTCGAGCTTTGTGGGTTCACGCGGTCAGTTGATCTTTGAGACGGCGACCTTTGTGCTTGCGGCAACGTCGCTTACCTACATGACGTTTTGGATGCGGAACCACAGCAGGGGACTTTCGCGCAATCTCGAGACTAAAAGTTCTGAAGCGCTGTCGAACGGATCACGCTTTGCCATTGTGTCGTTATCGTTTTTGAGCATCGCCCGTGAAGGGCTCGAAACCATGATCTTCATGCTCGCCATTATTTTCGCTTCGAGATCGCAGTCTCCGGTAGCGGGACACTCTCCTTGGATATTGGTCGGTGCAATTCTCGGACTTGTCGTCGCCTTGGCTATTGCCTATGCCATGTTTAAATTAGGAACGCGAATCAACCTGAAACGCTTCTTCTTAATCTTAGCAATTGCTCTCCTAATATTTGCTGCGGGCCTGCTCGCCGACGCGGTGGAGAACCTTCAAAAGCTGGGATGGATCACGGCAGGAAATCAAGCGCTGTGGCACTCAGGTTCGGCGCTTGCAGAAAATAGTTCATTCGGGGACGTTCTGCACATGCTCTTTGGCTATGCCCAAAGTCCGACGGTACTTCAAGCAATCGTCTGGGTTGGTTTCTTGGCGACAACGGTCACCTTGTTTATTCGGAAGCCTCGGGCCAAGGCGACCGCACCAAAAGCCGACACACCCGCACCGACAGCCACAGCCCCTGAGGCTGTAAGCGCCAAAGCCTAACTTCAGCCTTCTTGGTCGGGGAGAAGGGACTCGAACCCTCGACCTCCTGCTCCCAAAGCAGGCGCGCTACCAAGCTGCGCCACTCCCCGTAGCTCGCCCACTCGCGGACGTCAGCCTTTCGAGGTTAGTCGCGCGGCGAGTACCTTCGCGATTCGATGGCTCAGGTTTTTTTGCCGAGAATCCTGTTCATCTTCGTTCCGCAGCTGGGACATACCCCCTGGGCGGCACGTCGACCATTAGCTAGCGAAACTTCTTGACCTTCAAAGTCTCGCTTTTCACGACACTTCACGCAGTATCCGTTGTACGTTGCCATGGCCCCCCTTGGCATCTCTTGGCTCGGACTATCCAGCCCAATTCCGCGATGCCATGACCATACATCCAAGAAAGTGCGCCGTGCAGCAATGGCGTGGGTATATTCGGCATATGAAAGCGCTCGACCCCACCGACACCATTGCAGCCTTGGGCCGGGTGTGGCAATCGATAGCAAGCGTTACCGATGGACTCAATGACGGGGAGTGGGCTAGAGCCACCGAGTGCCCCGGTTGGGATGTGGCAGACCAAGTTATTCACCTCATGGGGGTAGAACGCCAGATCGAAGGCGAGCAACCCCCCCGGGGGGACGTCAGCGACGTTGCCTATGTGAAGAACGAATTCGGCGCTTATAACGAGCGATGGATTCGGGATCGACGCCCTCGTGGCGGGGTGGCTATTCGTGAGGAGTTCATAGAAGTGACGACAAGGCGCCTTGCGACGCTGTCATCACTCCGCCCCTCAGCATTTGATGCCACTGTCTGGTCGCCCATGGGGGACCGCAGCATGGCGGAACTGCTCACGATGAGGCTCTTTGATTCTTTTGTCCACGAGATCGATATCCGCCGCGCCTTAGATAAGCCTGGACAACGAGATGACGTGGCTGAACAGGTAGCCCTTACGTGGATGGCTAAGGCCATCCCGGGCGTGCTCGGCAGGATTGGATCTCTAGCTGAGGCCGAATCACTAACGCTGGAATTGGGTCCCGGAGCGAAGGGGCCGTGGTCGTGGGTAAATAATGGGGAGCGGATAGTGCCGGGGTCTGGGACAATTCGCGCAACGATTACGGTCTCGCCGGAGTCGCTTTTGCTCCGCTATTGCGGCCGAGTGGGGGTCAGCGAGACACTGGCAGAACCCCGAGTGTCAATCACGGGCGATCGAGAGTTGGCCGAGGTGTTTTTGGAGAGGCTGAACGTCGTTCCCTAGTCCGGTGGCACCTCGATGGAGCGTCTGCGGGCTCAAGCAGCGCCGGTAGACTAATCCTCCTTATGCGCGCTACTGCTGAATCCATGGAAGACAACAAGGTCAAGTTGATGGTTGAGGTCGAAGAGACCGAGCTCGACGAGGCCCTCGACGAGGTCGTGAAGGAGATCAGCCGGTCGGCTCGCATCCCAGGCTTCCGACCGGGTAAGGCGCCCCGACGCGTTCTCGAAGCACGCATGGGTGGCGCGGGGGCACTTCGTGCGGAAGCGCTGCGTGAGTCTCTCCCCAATTTCTACGCCCGAGCGATAGTGGTCGCTGATATCGATCCCATCTCGTCGCCTGAGATTGACATCACCGCTGGCGAAGAGCAAGGCCCCATTGCCTTTGAAGCAGTGGTTGATGTTCGTCCCATCGTGTCTATTCCTGGCTACGCCGGACTGGTCGCTACTGTACCGAGCATCGATGTACTCGAGGCCGACATTGAAGCCCAAGTCGATCGACTTCGTGAAAATGAAGGTGAGCTGACCGATGTTGACCGACCTATCGCCGGTAGGGATTTCGTAACCCTTGACCTCATTGGAAAAGATACCGAGGGCAATGTCGTCGCTGATGTCTCGGATTATCTCTACGAGGTGGGCTCTGGAGCCATTGTTGAAGAACTAGATGATGCATTGCGAGGACTCAAAGCAGGCGAAACCACGAGCGTCACCAGCACTATGCCTGATGACAGAGAGGTCACCTTTGAGGTCACCATTTCGGGTGTTCAAGAAAAACTTTTACCCGAACTCACGGATGCTTGGGTTGCCGAGGCTTCTGAATTCGAAACTATTGAAGCCCTCCGTGGTGACATCATCGATCGCCTCAGTCGAATGAAGATCATGCAGGCTCAGTTCTCGCTGCGCGAATCGGCAATGTCGGCCCTAGCCAATCTGGTGGATGATGTCCACGTGTCTGACCTCCTCGTGGACGCTGAAGTAAATGAGCGTCTCAATGATCTCGGTCACCGCCTCGAGAGTCAAAAGCTCAGCATCGAGCAATTCTTGACGGCGACGAACCAGACCGGTGAGGCCCTTGTGGAGTCTTTGCGAGGGGAGTCAGTTACGGCCGTGAAGGTTGATCTTGCCTTGCGTGCTGTGGCCGCCGCGGAGGGCCTGGGCGTAAGTGAAGCGGAACTCGATGAGGAGATTGTCAAACTGGCCGAGCAGTTCTCAACGACGCCTGCTCGTTTGCGTGAACAACTCGACAATAACGGTCGTACGGTTTCGCTCAAAGGGGAATTAGGAAAGACCAAAGCAAGCGCCTGGTTGCTCGATAACGTCGAGGTGGTAGACGAAGAGGGCAAGAGTGTTGACCGGGAGTTACTGAAGCGCAACGCCGCTGAAGAGGGGGAATCATGATCCATGAAAATTTGAGCCCTAAGAATTACTTAGTCCCGACGGTTGTCGAGTCTTCAAGCAGGGGTGAACGGGCCTACGATCTCTATTCGCGACTCCTCAAAGAGCGAATCGTCTTTCTCGGTACACCCGTTGACGACACCGTTGCGAACCTTATTTGTGCACAGTTGCTGTTCTTGGAGTCGGAAGACCCCGATAAAGATATCCACTTGTACATCAACTCACCTGGCGGCGATATCACCGGTTTAATGGCGATCTACGACACCATGAAGTTCATTCGACCGGACGTGTCTACGTTCTGCTTCGGCCAAGCTGCGTCAGCAGCAGCGGTATTGCTGGCAGCGGGAACTAAGGGAAAGCGATTTGCCCTGCCCCATGCCCGTATTTTGCTCCACCAGCCCTGGGGTGGCGCGGGTGGACAGGCTTCTGACGTTGAGATCCAGGCAAAAGAAATCCTCCGCATGCGCGATTTGCTCAACGAGATGCTGGCTCACGACACGGGGAGTACCGCAGAGAAAGTGGCGGCGGATACTGATCGTGACTTTATTTTAACGGCGGCTGAGGCAGTTGAGTATGGGGTTGTTGATGAAGTCATAACCTCGCGGGATATGACCGCCTAAGGCCGTGGGTCAGCCTAGGCTTGACCGAGAAAGTAGTCCGGCTCAAAGGTAGGAGAGGGGGCGTCATGGCAAAGTTCGGTGAAAGCATTGAGTTGGTTAAATGCAGTTTCTGCAACAAGACTCAAAAGCAGGTCAAGAAGCTCATCGCGGGACCTTCGGTCTACATCTGTGATGAGTGCATCGACCTATGTAATGACATCATCGCCGAAGAGCTCGCCGAAGGCCCGGAGCTCTCCTTCGAGGATCTGCCGAAGCCCCGCGAAATTTTTGACTTCCTCAACGACTACATCGTGGGGCAAGAGAGCGCCAAGAAGGTGCTCTCGGTAGCGGTTTACAACCATTACAAGCGCGTCGAGGCCGGACCCAAGGGCGATGAGGCTATCGAGCTATCCAAGTCGAATATCTTGCTGCTCGGCCCGACAGGTTGTGGCAAAACCTTGCTTGCTCAAACCTTGGCACGTATGTT
Organism: uncultured Actinomycetes bacterium; assembly: GCA_903875425.1. Lineage (GTDB taxonomy): Bacteria > Actinomycetota > Acidimicrobiia > Acidimicrobiales > RAAP-2 > CAIQWC01. The sequence continues at coordinate 13,308 of CAIQWC010000012.1, forward strand.
GAATGTCCCTTTTGCTATCGCAGACGCCACGGCGCTGACTGAAGCAGGCTACGTAGGAGAAGACGTAGAGAACATCTTGCTAAAGCTCATTCAAGCTGCTGACTTTGACATCGCGAAAGCCGAAAAGGGAATTATCTACATCGACGAGATAGACAAAGTCGCGCGAAAGTCGGAGAACCCCTCAATTACTCGAGACGTTTCTGGTGAAGGCGTTCAGCAAGCACTACTCAAAATTTTGGAGGGTACGACCGCTTCGGTTCCCCCGCAGGGTGGACGTAAGCATCCCCATCAGGAGTTCCTCACCATCGATACGACCAATATCTTGTTTATTTGCGGCGGAGCCTTTGCCGGTCTTGACACGGTGATCTCACAACGAGTTGGTCGCAAGTCCATTGGCTTCCGTGCTGAAGTTGGACGCATCGATGCTGGAGATCCCGACATTTTGCGTGGCGTCCTGCCTGAGGACTTGATCAAGTTCGGACTGATTCCTGAATTTATTGGACGGCTTCCCGTAGTCTCGGCAGTGTCTCCGTTGACGCAAGAGATGCTCGTGGAGATCCTTACCGAGCCAAAGAACGCGTTAATCAAGCAATACCAGCGGGTGTTCCATCTCGATGGTGTTGAGCTTGAGTTCTCCGCCGACGCCCTTGAGGCCGTAGCCGACCAAGCACTACTTCGAGGAACTGGCGCGCGTGGACTTCGGGCAATTCTCGAGGAGGTCTTGCTCGACCTTATGTATGACCTTCCGAGTCGCGACGATATCTCCAAGGTGGTCATCGACGCGGCAGTGGTGCGTGACCGCGTAGCACCCTCACTGGTGCCTCACGAGAAGAAGAAGCCGACGCGCGCACGTCGTCAAGCTTCCTAGATCTCGACGGCTGTTGAGCGGTTTCTCAAGCATTGACGATGCCCTAGCGTGGTTAGACGATCACATCGATTTTGAACGGGTAGCCCCTACTCGTCGTGCCCTACCAAGTCTTGAAGGAATGCACGGCGCCCTTGGAATCCTTGGCGAACCACAGCGTGATATTCGTACTATTCACGTGACGGGCACGAACGGAAAAGGGTCCACCTCGGCGATCATCGCGGCCCTACTGCTCGAGGCCGGACTCCGCGTTGGTACCTACACGAGCCCGAATGTGCACCTTGTTAACGAACGCATCGCGGTGAACGGGCAGATGATCCCCGACGGAACACTCCGCGATCTGCTTGGACGTCTCGCTGATGCCGAGGCAAGCTTCCCCGTAGCGCTCACTCGCTTTGAAATCTTGACGCTTGCGGCGCTCGTTCACTTTGCTGACGAAGCGGTAGACGTGGCCGTCGTGGAAGTAGGGATTGGGGGAACCTGGGACTCCACCAATGTACTTGGGGCTGAGGTTGCAGTGATCACCACGGTGGCGCTCGACCACATACAGGTGCTGGGCAACACGCCTGCCGAGATCGCTCGAGATAAAGCCGGAATCGTGAGCCCTGGGTCGGTGGTGGTCATTGGGGATCTTGACGATGAATTGGTCGCGATTGTTACCGAGGTGGCCGAGGGGGTTGCAGCGGAGCGCATAGAAGTGTTCGGCCGAGACTTTGGCATCAAGGCGAACGCCCTTGCCGTGGGTGGTCGTATGGTCGAACTCTTCGCCACGGGGACCTCGTATTCAGAAGTTATGGTGCCGCTTCACGGCGCTCACCAGGGTCGCAACGCCGCCGTCGCCGTGGCGGCAGCCAACGCCTTCCTCGGCTTTAGCTTGGGCGAAGACGTCATCGATGCTGGGCTCGCTGAGGTTAGAGTTCCGGGTCGTCTCGAAGTGCTGGGGCGTAAACCTCTGGTGATGGTCGACGGAGCACATAACCCTGCAGGAGCGCGGGTTCTCGCAGCGTCACTCGTTGAAGGATTTAACGTTGACGGCCCTCGTGTGGCGATACTTGGGATGTTGGAAGGCCGCGATCCGGCGGCGATGCTAGAGCCGCTGGTATCGGTTGGTTTTTCGAGACTCGTGATTGTTGAGCCTGTTAGTCCCCGGGCCATGTCGGCCAAGAAGATCGAGGGGGCTGCGACGCGCCTGGGCATAGAGACGCTCGTGCGAACCGATATCGCTCAAGCCTGCGCGGAGGCGCTGAGTACTGTGGGCGAAGACGGCATGGTCCTCGCAACGGGATCTCTCTATGTCGTCGGGCCAGCCCGTTTGGCTCTACGCGAATTGCTCGCAAACCGCTAGGGAACAGCGATGTGCGCTAGTGGCTCTGAGTTTGCTAGGTTCGCCACCGTGAATCGCACCCTAGTAATTGTGAAACCAGATGGCGTTGAGCGTAAGCTCACCGGTCAGATCATCGCTCGACTCGAAGCAAAGGGACTCACCTTGGTCGCGGGAGCGTTGCGGACCATTTCGCGAGAGATGGCTGAGAAGCACTACGCGGAGCACGCCGATAAGCCATTTTTTGGGGAACTCGTTGACTTCATCACCAGGTCCCCTGCGTTTCCCTTCGTTGTTGAAGGTCCTGAAGACACCTACAAAATTGTTCGCACACTCATGGGCGCGACCAACCCCGTTGATGCTGCCCCCGGCACGATTCGTGGCGATTGGGCGACGCAGATGGGTGAGAACTTGATTCATGGCTCAGACTCGAATGAGTCCGCCGAGCGTGAAATCGCACTGTTCTTCCCCGAATTGCCCTAAAACTGAGGTTAGAGCGCCCGATGGTGCTGCCCGACGACTGCGTGATGGCTGTAACCTTAAGGCGTGATTCTCTTTAGTTCTGCCGCCGCCGCATTCGAAGGCACCGTATTTTTGGTACGTAGGACCCCTTATGGCCGATAGAAGCCTCTCGCTACTTGGTCGCGACATGGCGGTGGACTTAGGGACTGCGAATACCTTGGTCTACGTACGTGGCCGCGGCATCATCCTCAACGAACCGTCGGTCGTCGCCATTGACGTTAAGGACGGACGCCCCCTGGCAGTGGGAGCCGAAGCCAAACGCATGATTGGCCGTACGCCCAGCAATATCCAAGCTGTACGACCTCTCAAAGATGGTGTGATCGCTGACTTTGAGATTTGCGAAAAAATGTTGCGCTACTTCATCCATCGCGTTCACCAACGACGCTTTGCAAAACCCCGGATGGTAATTTGCGTGCCTTCGGGCATCACTGGCGTTGAGCAACGTGCGGTTATGGAAGCGGCCGAGTACGCAGGTGCGCGCCGTGCCTACATCATCGAAGAGCCCATGGCGGCTGCGATTGGTGCTGGCCTGCCCGTTCATGAACCAACCGGAAACATGGTTGTCGATATTGGCGGCGGAACCACCGAGGTTGCAGTTATCTCTCTCGGCGGCATTGTCACCGCCCAGTCAATCCGCATCGGTGGTGATGAACTCGATGAGTCAATCGTCGCCTACGTCAAGAAAGAATTTAGTTTGGCCCTTGGTGAGCGGACCGCCGAAGAGATCAAGATCGCCCTTGGCTCGGCCTTCCCGCTCGAAGAGGAGTTGAGAGCGGAGATTCGTGGTCGTGACCTCGTGACAGGTCTCCCCAAAACCGTCGTAATTACGACAGAGCAGATCCGCGAAGCCATAGAAGAGCCGGTTACGGCCATTATTGATGCGGTTAAATCCACCTTGGACCGCACACCGCCTGAATTGTCTGGCGACATTATGGAGCAAGGCATCGTGCTCACCGGAGGCGGAGCCTTGCTTCACGGTCTCGATGCTCGCCTTCAAGACGAAACAGGCATGCCCATTGTGGTGGCCCGTGATCCACTGAACTGCGTGGCAATCGGCTCGGGACAGTGCCTAGAGGAGTTCGAGGCACTCAAGCGAGTGCTGATCACCTCGAAGTCGCGATAGTCGACCGGCTCTGTCGTGGCATCTCGTCAGGCCCGTAAGCGTTTCACGATTTTAGGCGTGCTCATTGCCGTCTCTGTTTTGTTGATCACCACCCAGTCGAGCGTTGGTGGTTCGGTGAAGTCATTTGGTTCGATCTTACTGAGCCCCTTTGCCGCCGTCGTTAACACGGTCACGAGACCGATCGGGAACTTCCTGTCGGGAGCGCTGAACTACTCGTCCGTCACCTCCGAGAACGCTAAACTTAGAGCGCAGATTGCGCAGCTACGCATGGGTCAAAGTGAAGTGGCCTACGAACGTCGTCAGGTAGCGAATGTACTGGGACTACAAAACCTTCCATTCTTAAATCAGCTTCCGACCCAAACTGCCCAAACGACGGGAATTACCCAATCGAATTTCTCTTCCACGATCACGATTTCGAAGGGATCGAGTTCAGGGATTGCTCCCGGTATGGCTGTTGTTGGGGCTGGTGGCTACGTCGGCCAGGTCGTCGGAGCATCTTCCAAGAGTTCATCGGTGCGTTTAGTCACCGATGGGCGAACCCGTATTGGTGTTTCCTTCGGCCAAACATCGGTAATGGGCGTCCTTCAAGGCGGCGGACCGAGCCATGCGCTCACGGTGTCCTATGTTCCCATCGGCTCACTGGTCCATGTGGGTGAGACGGTCTACACCAATGGGCTCAGCGGTTCTGAGTTCCCTGGAGGTATCCCCATCGGCCACGTAACCCTTGCTCGCTCTCGCTCTACGGCTTCGGAGATGCAAATCGTGATTGCGCCCAACGCCAACTTGGGAAACCTTTCCTACCTCAACGTGGTTCTGTGGGAGCCGCTCAAGTAATGCCTAGTTCCTGGCTTCGACTCGGTATGGTTTGTCTTTTGGTGGTCCTCGCCCAAGAGACGCTTGCGACACATATTCAGGTGTGGAGCGTCCACCCTGAATTCGCTTGGCTACTCGCCCCCTCCATTGGGCTCGTCGGGGGAGCTGAAGCCGGGGCAATCGGGGGACTCTTGATTGGTCTCAGCGTGGATTGCTTTGTACCCACGCCCTTTGGACTGAGCGCTCTCGTGATGGTGATAGTTGGTTTTGCGGTGGGAATCGCCGCTGAGCGGGGAGCCTTGGCAAGTATTCGAGAAGTGTGGTGGCTCCCCGTTGGGCTCGGAGCAGCGTCGGGTCTCATTGGGGTAATTCTTTACTTTTTATTGGGAATCTTGTTTGGCCAGTCCCAATTCGTAAACTCGCCGATCCTGGCCATCAGTGTGATCACCGTGCTGTCGTGTGCGGTACTGGCAGTACCCGTAGCCGTCCTGGTGACCTGGGCCTGGGGCTCTGACCAGCCCCGTAGGCGCCATCGTTTGCGCAGGATGAGCTGATGAGCGTCCTTGGTCGTATTCGAAATCGTGAGTCGCGGCTTCGATTGCGTGTGAAGCGAACCTTGAGAATGGCTGACGTGGTCCCGTCGCCCGATGATGTGGCCTCGCGTCCAGAAATTCGACTCCTCGTCATCGGCGCCGTCGTTGCGGTGCTCTTTGCGGTGATGGTAATTCGTCTTTTTTCCCTCCAAGTGGTTCATAGTGCCACAGCCAAAGCAAATGCCAATGGCAATGCACTCCGAGTAGTTTCACTACCTGCTCCTCGAGGCATCATTGCTGACAGAACGAATCACGTCATGGTTGGTAATGGAGTAACACAAACCGTTGTGTTATCGCGGGAGTATGCAATTCAAAATCCAACGGTGGTTGGCCAGCTCGCAGCCTTGATAGGCGAGACTCCCAAGCAGCTGTGGGCGCTGCTGTATTCGAATCAATACTTGCCCTATCAACCAGTGCCCGTGGTGCGGGCAGCCAGTCTTTCTCTGATTCAGTACCTCGAGGAACACGCACGCGATTTTCCTGGCGTCAGCGTCGAGACGACAACGCAGCGGGTCTATCCCCTAGGGGGAACGTCAGCTGCGCACCTGCTTGGCTACGTAGGATCTATTTCTGCAGCTCAACTTGCAGCACATTCGAATGATGGATACACCGCGGCGTCAAGGTATGGACAGGCCGGGGTTGAGAATTTTTATCAGTCACAGCTTCGAGGTGTAAACGGTTCTGAATCAGTAGCAGTGAACTCTCATGGCCAAGACCTTGGAGTCGTTAAGTACGTGGCACCAAGGACGGGTACCACGGTCGTACTCAACGTCGATGCAGGGTTGCAAGCGGATATGACGACGGTGTTGGCTCAGCAGATCAAGGCCGACCGCCAGACAATCGATCCAATCTCACACCTGTATCCGAAGGCCATCAACGGTTCAGCAGTGGTGCTTGATCCTAATACCGGAGCGGTACTTGGCCTTGTTAGCTATCCAAGTTTTGATCTCAACGGTTTCGTAACGGGCCTGACGCAGACGCAAATCAATGGAATTTTGAATTCTGGAGCGTTGAATAACTACGCCATTGGTGGTCTCTACGCGCCGGGATCTACCTTCAAAATGATTACTGCTACCGCAGCACTGCAGCATCACATCATTAATCCCTATCAAACGATCAATGACACCGGGACCTTCAGAGTACCAACATGCCAAAAACATGGGGCGGGATGCTTGTTTCACGATGACGATAACCATGCATTGGGCTACGTCGACATGCCCATGGCGTTAACCCAAAGTTCTGATTATTACTTCTACAACCTGGGCTATCTCTTCGGGGCATCCTCAGCCTTCGGTTCGACGCCAATTCAAGATGTGGCAGCACTTTATGGACTCGATAGTGTGACCGGCATTGATTTACCCGGAGAGGTTGCTGGTCGTGTCGACTCACCAAAAGTTCGCCTCGTGCTCCACGCCCAGGCGCCTAAGGCATTTCCCAACACCACCTGGTACATCGGCGACAACGTTGAGATGGCATTCGGTCAAGGTGCAACCGCCGTCACGCCTCTCGCAATGGCTGATGCTTATGCCACCTTGGTTAACGGCGGAACTCACTATGCGCCCGAGGTTGCAGCAGGCCTTGCGACACCCGCAGGCAAGGTGATTCTTCGCTACGGATCGAGGGTGACGAGTCACGTATCGTTGCCAAGTTCTGTTCAAGCGCCCATTATCCAAGGACTCCTTGGCGTGGTCAATAATTCCAAGGGAACGGCCTATCCCAGCTTCCAGCGCTACGCCACCTACAACCAGGCATCGTTCGTCGTAGGGGGCAAGACCGGTACTGCTTCGAATGGCCCCGGCCTAGAGCCAAACTCTTGGTTCATCGGTTTCGGACCTTGGCCACACCCTAAGTACGTCATTGCCTGCGTGATTGGTCAAGGTGGCTACGGTGCTTCGGCTGCAGCCCCCGTTGTGGCACAAATTTTTAGTTACCTGAACCAGCACCCCATACAACCAGTGGCCTTTCCCTCACTGGCTCACCCGCCGCAGCTGCCCGTTATGAATCCTAAAACGGGGACCGGGAGCAAGACTAAAACCACGACCACGACCGGCTGATCTAGCCGGTGTCGTCTCTGTCGCCGTAGAATGAAGCCATGACTTCCGTTTTTGAGCAACTAGAGCCGCTTTTATTTAGCGTCGAGAAGCCAGCCCGCTACGTAGGCGGCGAACTTGGTAGTCAAGAACCTGAACACGGTCCAGGTATCGTCTCGTGGTTATTGGCCTATCCCGATACCTATGAGATTGGTTTACCGAACCAAGGCCTCCAAATTCTCTACGAGATCTTGAACGAGCGATCCGATGCGGCCGCCGAGCGAACCTACGCACCGTGGCATGATCTCGAGAAGTTGATGCGAGATGAAGGCATTCCTCTCTTCAGTGTTGAATCCCACAAGCCCGCCCATGAATTCCATGTGATTGCCTTTAATTTGTCAGCCGAGTTGACCTACACCAACCTGTTGAACATGGTTGATCTAGCGGGTATTGCAGTGCGAACCGAGGATCGTGGCCCAAACGACGCCGTGATTATTGCCGGCGGACACTGCACGTACAACCCCGAGCCACTTGGCGATTTTCTCGATGCAGCCGTACTGGGCGATGGCGAAGAGGTCGTCTCTGAAATAAATGAGGCGGTAGCAGCGTGGCTGGCCCTAGAGGAACCACAACGCAGCCGTCGCGCGCTACACCGCCTCTTGAGTGACGTTGAGGGTGTCTACGTACCGAGTCTCTACCAGCCTGTCTACGAGGGACCAATTCAAATTGGTCTTGAGCGAGTTGCTGATTGGGTGCCTGACCGTATCGAGAAGCGAAGTGTTATGGACCTAGGGGAGTGGCCCTACCCGAAGCAGCAATTAGTCCCGCTCATTGAAGTAGTCCACGATCGACTAAACGTCGAAGTCTTTCGCGGTTGTACGAGAGGATGTCGATTCTGTCAGGCTGGCATGATTACGAGACCGGTACGCGAACGACCAGCTGAGCAGGTCATCGAAATGGTGCAGCGAGGTATTGAGCGAACAGGGTACGACGAAGTGGCTCTCACGTCGCTCTCTACCGCAGATTTTTCCGGCATCGAGTCGGTAGTAGCAGCTGTTGTGGATAACGAGTGCAATGCTGGCCGCGTATCGGTGTCGCTGCCGTCGCTGCGCGTCGATGCCTTCACGGTGGGTACGGCAGCTAAAATCCAGCAGGTAAAACGCACGGGTTTAACCTTTGCCCCCGAAGGCGGAACGTGGCGTATGCGTCGAGTTATCAACAAGCTCATCACCGATGATGACCTCTATGCGGCCGTCGATGCAGCGTTCTCCCAAGGGTGGCGTCGTGTCAAGTTGTACTTTCTCATTGGTCTTCCCTCGGAGCGCGACGAAGACGTCTTGGGTATCGCCGAACTTGGACGGCGCTGCGTGGAGATTGGTCGCAAGTACCACCAGACGGTTACGGTGACGGCATCGGTGGGAGGATTCGTACCTAAGCCGCAAACCCCCTTTCAGTGGCATGCGCAAGACAGCGGGGAGGAGTTGCAGCGCAAAATTTCCATGCTTCGCGCCAAGGCTCATGAGACCCGCGGACTCACCATTCGGTGGCATGAGCCGAGAGCGTCGGTGGCCGAGGCCCTAATGAGTCGAGGCGATCGCCGAATGGGCGCGGTAATTGAGGACGTGTGGCGCCAAGGTGGCATCTTCCAAGAGTGGGGTGAATTCTTCGATCTTGGACGCTTTGAGGCAGCCATGGATCGCGCTGGCCTCAAGGTTGAAGATGTCACCACGAGGCAGCGAAGCGTTGATGAGGTTCTTCCCTGGGATCACCTGTCGGCGGGTCTCCACAAAGACTTCTTGGTTGCCGAATATCAAGACGCTCTTGGTGAACTCGGCGTGGAAGATTGTCGGTGGACTCCCTGTTACGACTGCGGCGCTTGTACGAGCTTGGGTCTAGAACACCACGTGGCATCAACCGTGCCGCCGGCGGGCGGTTCGCAAGGAACGGGTCAGGGAATTGATCTGAGCGTCCCCGTAAGCGTCGGGGCGAAACCGAACTAGTGGATCGTGTTCCCGAGCGGCTTCGTATCCGCTACACCAAGCGAGGGCGCATCCGCTACACGTCACAGCGCGACATGGCGCGAATTATTGAGCGAGGGTTACGTCGATCGCGCCTACCCATTGCTCAATCGCAGGGATTTTCACCCAGGCCGCTCCTTGCGTTCTCACTGGCGCTACCTACGGGCTGCGAGTCCTTGGCGGAATATATCGATCTTCGATTTGCCGAAGGAGGAGGCGCAGGCTTTGCTGCCATCGCCGACCCAGAGGCCGGTAGCGACGGTGCTGCCTATGTGGCTCGAGCACTCCAATCGACGATGCCGGAGGGCATTGAGGTAGTGAGCGCCGGGGTTTTGACCGGTGCCGAGGGGTCTTTGCAAGAGCAAGTAACATCGTGCGATTGGGTTTTGGAGGTCATTGGCATGGGCGCTGATCAGCTGAGCGAGCGAGTAGGGACTCTGCTCGAGCATGATCAAGTCCTTGTTGAGCGAGTTCGTAAAGGCCGTAAAGCCGAAGATAATTTGCGTCCCAGTATTGTCACGCTCTTCCACCGGGGTTCGGGATCAACCCCAGGAACGCAGCGAATAGAAGCGGTACTTTCGACTAAGCCCCGCGGGGTTCGCCCGGTCGAACTGCTTGAAGGAATTGATCCCAGCCTGCGTTTGGTTCGAGGAACTCGAACCGGACAGTATGAAACAGTCGATGGGGAGCGCTATGAACCGCTCTCCCCGCTAGGCCTAGTTCGCGCACCCGCGGTGGCAGTGGGGGCGCAAGGCCGATGAGAACGAGGAGGGTCTGGTTCCATGGAGGAGCAAGACAACACGACAGTCAACGGAGTTCCCGAAGTTCGGGATGAACTCGCGCCGGGTCAGCCGCGTATCGGTGATACCCGACCCGCCCCGGTAGGACCGGTGGAAGAGACTCAGACGGCGGAGCCTGTGGCACCGAGTCAAGAGGCTGCCCCGGTTGCGCCGGTTCCGAAGATCGGCGACACCATGGTCGGTGAAGCAGTGGTTAGCGCGGAGCCACAACGGGTGCCGGGGAGGGCACCAACCCCGGTTCCCGCTGGCTTAGCCACGACAGCCGGTGAGGGTTCTGGTAAAAAACGACGCCGGCGCGGTAGCCGTGGTGGCGATCGAAAGAGTAAATCAACTGGTCGCTACCTCATGTGCGTACACGTCGATGGGCCTACGACGCATATCGCGATGCTCGAAGGTCGGAGCTTGGTCGAGCACTACGTCGTCAAAGAATCAGATGAAACGAACCAAATAGACGGCAATTTGTACTTGGGCCGCGTCCAAAATGTACTTCCGGGCATGGAAGCAGCGTTCGTAGACATTGGAATCCCCAAGAATGCGGTGCTCTACCGTGGTGACGTTCGTTATGAATCAGAAGATTCCGACCATGTCCCCGAGGCTTCGGCACGCATTGAAGATGTGATTAAGGCTGGCCAGCTCGTTGTGTGCCAAGTCACCAAAAATCCCATTGGCGCTAAGGGCGCACGCTTAACGCAAGAGGTATCGCTTCCCGGAAGATTTGTCGTTTTGGTTCCTAACTCATCAACCATTGGGATCTCGAAGCGCTTAGGAGACTCGGAGCGACGACGACTTCGAAAGATTCTCGACGAGGTTCGCCCCCAAGGACATGGCCTCATAGTTCGAACAGCCGCCGAGGGGGCGAGCGCCGAAGAACTCGCCGCAGACGCCGCTGAGCTGACAGAGCGCTGGGCCAAGATTGAGTCGGAGGCTAAGAAATCATCGAAGCCGGGCCTGCTCTATCGAGAACTTGAATTAGCCGTTCGAATGTTGCGCGAGGAGTTAACTGCTGAGTACCGTGGGGTCATCATCGACAACCGACAGCTCTATGAGCAGGTGCGCGCATACGTCGCCCAGGTAAGCCCAGAGTTGACCGAGCGCGTTGAGTACTACGACCCGAAGGCGGAGTCGTTGCCAGTCTTTGAGCGCTACTTCGTCCACGAGCAGCTTCATAAAGCGCTCGACCGAAAGGTGTGGCTGCCCTCAGGAGGTTCGTTGATTATTGAACGCACCGAAGCGCTAACCGTTATCGACGTCAACACCGGCAAGAACGTTGGCACCACCAACCTCGAAGAAACGGTTTTTAAGAATAATCTTGAAGCTGCTGACGAGGTGGCTCGACAACTTCGCATTCGAGACATTGGTGGCATCATCGTTATTGACTTCATCGACATGGAGTCCAAGGAGAACCGTGCGGCGGTAGCCAACCAACTCAGGGCGGCCTTGAGCCGTGATAAGACCAGGACTCAGGTGTTCGATATCTCGGAACTTGGACTCGTGGAGATGACGCGAAAGCGTATTTCCGAGGGTCTCCTTGAGTCAGTTTCCGCAATTTGTACGGTTTGTGAGGGTCGGGGCATCGTGCTTGACCCCCACGTCGTTTGATCAGGTAGGATGTACCCCTTATGTACGCCGTAATTCGCACTGGATCGTCTCAAACCCGCGTGGAGCAGGGGCAGGTTGTTCGTATTGACCGCCGCAGCGAAGCAGAGGGTTCGACCATTTCCCTGGTCCCCGTCATGATTGTTGACGGTGACACCGTCTTGTCTACCCCGAGCGACCTGGCAGCAGCCACGGTGACTGCTCAGGTGATGGGTGAGGAAAAAGGCCCCAAGATCCGGGCCATGACCTACAAGGCAAAGGCCAACGTTCGCAAGCGCTGGGGTCATCGCCAGAAGTACACCGCCGTTGAGATCACGAAGATCTCAGCGAAGTAAGGAGCAAAACTATGTCAAAGACCAAAGGTGGCGGTTCAACAAGGAACGGCCGTGATTCCAATGCACAGCGACTTGGCGTGAAGACCTTTGATGGCACTGCCGTGACGGCGGGTTCGATCATTGTTCGCCAGCGGGGGACTCGCTTCCATCCAGGCATCAATGTTGGTATTGGTAAGGATGACACGCTGTTCGCCTTGACCGACGGAACCATTAAGTTTGGCTCTCGCAAGGGACGCAAGCTCGTAGACGTGCTGAGCGCCTCCTAATCTCATCGAGGCCTCTCGAGGCTTTGAACCGCTTTTCGGCCCCGGCTCTCGTTCGAGATCTGGGGCTGATTGCTTGGGGGAGATCTAGGGCCTGGCGCGTTCCTCTGTTGGCGCTAGAGGCTCAGAAGGTTCTTGGCTGACCAACACGGGCTCCAGACGCAAGCGAGGTGGCTCTCTGGCCCCTCTCGGGGGCTCTAAGGGCAGATAGACGCAAAGAACCCCGGCCCTCTCAGGAGAGCCGGGGTTCTTTGCTGAGCCACAGTCAGAGCTGGAGCTGTAATCGAAGGGCTAACCCTTGATGGCCTTCTTGAAGCTGGCACCAGCTGAGACCTTGGGGGCCTTGGAAGCGGCGACCTGGATCTCCGCACCCGTTTGGGGGTTACGAGCAACGCGGGCCTTGCGGTCAACGCGCTCGAAGGAAACGAAACCAGTAATGGCTACCTTCTCGCCCTTTTTCACGTTGGCAACGACGATGTCCTCAAGGGCTGCCAGGAAATCGGCGGCCTGAGTCTTGGGGGTGTCAGTCTTCGCTGCGAGCGCTTCGATGAGTTCAGTCTTGTTCACAGATTTCTCCTTGGTAGATATGCCCTTTCGGACTTAGCGTGCCCATTGTTAGCGCTGAGAACCCTCTATGGGCGGATGCTTTGGCGGTTTTTATAGGAAATTAGCCTTTTTTATGATTTTTTTGGCCAAAATGGGCCCAAAATGAACGTTTTGAGCGTTTCTAAGCGCCAAGCATGGTTTGTACGTTTGAGGCTTTGGGCGGTGCGCAGGGCCGAAAACCCGTGCACGACGGCTGTGAGAACGGCAAGCGCCGCGACGCTTGTTCGAGTCCTTGGGTTCACCGTTTCATTGTTGCACCAAAGCTTGCTCTCGAAGCAACAGCGGTCGTCGCTAACCTGCGTAGCGAGATTCTTCTCTTTCAAAGGTTAGGGGCGTTGGTATCCATGGTCACGGTCGACCGCAATCGAATCAAGGCTCTACTCGAACGTGAATTCTTCGAGTTCGAGCGGGAGAACCCCACGTCTCGACGTATCCACCAGCAGGCCACGCACCTCGTTGGAGGCGTACCGATGACCTGGATGAGTAAATGGTCCGGAGGTTTCCCCTTGGCCTTTCGCGAAGCTCATGGCAATCGCATCATCGATGTCGATGGTCGAAGCAGAATCGACTTTGCTCTAGGAGATACCGGAGCAATGGCCGGTCATTCACCGCGCGCCACCGTAGAAGCAGTGAATCGAAGGATAGGTGAGCTCGGAGGCATCACGACGATGCTCCCGACCGAGGACGCCGAGTGGGTGGCCGAGGAATTAACGAAACGGTTCGGTCTTGGACATTGGAGCTTCACCCTCTCCGCCACGGACGCAAATCGATGGGCCCTGCGGCTGGCTCGTTTGGTGACGGGGCGTCCCAAGATTTTGGTGTTTTCCTACTGCTACCACGGCAGCGTGGACGAGACCTTTGTCGTGCTTGACGAAGATGGCATGGCCGTCAGTAGGCCAGGCAATGTCGCTCCAGCAGTCAATCCCACGCAGACGACGAGAGTCGTTGAATTCAACGACTTGGAATCCTTGGAGCGAGAACTCAGTTATGGCGACGTGGCCTGCGTATTGGCTGAACCGGCACTAACCAACATTGGCATCGTGTTGCCCGAACCTGGTTTCCACGAAGCACTGCGAGCGCTAACGCGCCGCTATGGCAGTTTGCTGATGATCGATGAGACACATAGCTTCTCGGCCGGATGGGGTGGTGCGACCTCTGCATGGAACCTTGAACCAGACATTCTCACAATCGGAAAATCTATTGGCGGTGGCGTTCCCTGCGGCGCGTATGGCCTCTCAGACGCGGTACGCAGCCAACTCACCGATGCCCTCAAAGAGGGTGCCGACATTATTGACGTAGGGGGAGTCGGGGGCACGCTCGCAGGGAGCGCACTATCGATGAGTGCAATGCGGGCCACCCTAGGTGACGTGCTGACTCCTGAAGCCTTTGCCCACATGATTGCCTTGGCCACACTCTTTAGCGATGGTGTCAACGAGGCGTTGACCAGGAGTGGATTACCCTGGAGCGTGAGTCAACTTGGTGCTCGAGCCGAGTACCGTTTCGCCTCGCCCGCGCCTAAAACGGGCGGAGCCTCGGCACATGCGGCCGACGAGGATCTCGATACCTTGGTACACCTCTACATGGCAAATCGGGGCGTCTTAATTACCCCCTTCCATAACATGGCATTGATGTGTCCTGACACGAGTCGACGAGACGTTGAGCGTCACAGTGAACTTTTTGCTTCCCTGTGCACAGAGATTGTGGGATAAGCGATGTCTGATGGTTTTCACCCCCCCGTAGAGGAATACCTTTCGGCAATTTTGGAATTAGGTTCCGACGGAACGCCCGTAATCTCGGCGAGACTATGCGAACACTTGGCGAGATCAGCACCGACGGTTAAAGAAATGGTGGATCGCCTGGAAGATGACGGTTACGTCATTCGAGAGGGCCGACGCCTGGTGCTGACCGATGCGGGTACGGAGGTAGCGGAGCGCGTTGTTCGGCGTCACCGCTTAGCGGAGCGGCTCTTGCACGACGTGATCGGTCTCGAATGGCACAAGGTTCACGTCGAAGCTGGCCGATGGGAGCACGTGATTTCAGATGACGTCGAGCAGAAATTAATCACCCTTCTCGGCGACCCGGCCACCTGCCCTCACGGGAATCTCATTCCAGGTTCCCGTTCGAGTACCCCAGAGCCCAAAACGACGTTGCTGGAAAGCGCGGTGGGCTCGAGCCTGGAAATCGTTCGTATCGCCGAAAGTATTGAACACGATGACGAGATCATGCTGTTACTGGGAACCGCAGGGCTTATTCCCGGGGCCATGGTGACGGTAACGAGCTTGAAGGCCGGTGTCGTGAGCGTCGAGGGTCCGCGGGGATCTACGCAACTTCCTGGGCGCTGTGCTCAGGGAGTTCTTGTGCGCTGAGGCAGCCTCCGGAGGGGGATGGGCCCAGAACCGTAGACTGAAGCAATGGCCGAATTCGTTGATGTTGCTCAGTTGCACGCCAAGGCAGGCGATGGCGGCGCGGGTTCGGTGTCGTTTCGCCGGGAAGCACACGTCGCCATGGGGGGTCCCGATGGCGGAGACGGCGGAGACGGCGGAGACGTCTGGCTCGTGGCGTCGACCAATGAAGCATCTCTGTTGGGCTTTAGAGACCATCCCTTCCGCCGAGGGGAAAACGGGGCTCATGGAAAAGGTAAGAAGCGGCACGGTAGTCGGGGTAGTGACATGGTGTCCCAGGTACCGGTCGGTACCCAAGTGTTTACCCTCGAGGGAGACCTACTCTGTGATCTCTCTGGAGAAGGTGACCGATGGCTAGCGGCGAGCGGTGGCAAGGGCGGTATGGGTAATGCTCGGTTCTTGTCGAATCGGCGACGTGCGCCCTCCTTCGCCGAACAAGGCGAAGGCGGCGACGAGCGTTGGCTTAACCTCGAATTGAAGTTAGAAGCCGATGTCGCGCTCGTTGGCATGCCTAACGCGGGAAAGTCGACCTTGATCTCGACGGTTTCGGCGGCCAAGCCCAAGATCGCTGACTATCCCTTCACCACGCTGGTCCCCAACCTCGGCGTGGTGCGTCTTTCTCGCAACGAGCGCCAGGGCGAATTCGTTATGGCCGATATTCCCGGTCTTATTGAGGGTGCCGCTGAAGGCAAAGGCCTGGGCCTCACCTTTCTTCGTCATATAGAGCGAGCCAGAGTACTGGTGGTTCTGGTGGACCTCGCTGAGCCGTCTGGCCTGCCCATAGAACGCCAGCGTGACATTCTTCTCGGGGAACTCGGTGCCTATCGACCCGAACTCCTCGACCGTCCTCGTCTCGTGGTTGGATCGCGCGCTGACCTCGTTGATCCCGATGAATCATGGCCTTCGTGTGATGCAGTCATCTCGTCTGCGACGAGGCAGGGTGTCGATGAGTTGATTCGTCGCTTAGCGACCATGGTCCAAGATTCACGAAGGGCACAAATCGCAGCGCAATCTCGCGAGATCGCCATACACCGACCTGTCGAAGAAGGAATTCGCGTCGAGAGAAATGAAGACGGACTCGTTCACGTGCTCGGCAAGCAAGCATCGCGCGCGGTGCGTTTCTCCAATTTGACCGATGACGGTGCTCTCGACGAGGCAGTGACTCGGCTCGAACGGCTCGGTATTACTAAAATGTTGCGTCGAGCGGGGGTGCGCGATGGTGAAACCGTGGTGATTGGTGAGTTGGAAATGACGTGGTGGCATGATCAGCGCCATGAAGGTCTTGACCCCACGGAGCTACCCCGCAGACGTCGAAAGACCCAAGGAGACAATGATGACTGATCGCTCGACGGCGGTGATCAAGATTGGCACCTCATCGGTTACCGGATCCGACGGCCTACCCAACGCCACATTGCTCGCCTCGCTAGCCCAGCAAATTCAGAATTCGGCATCACATATCGACGTCGTAGTTGTGAGTTCGGGTGCCGTCAACGCAGGATGGGCGACAATTGGAAAAGATCAGCCGCGCCCTAGCGACTCCGTCGTGCTCCAGGCGGTGTCGGCAGTTGGTCAACAGCTTCTGATGCGTACGTGGGCTGACGCCTTTGCGGTCCAAGATCGAGTGGTGGGTCAAGTGCTCCTAGCACCTCACGATTTTGAGAACCGCTCGCAATATCTTCATGCTCGACAGACACTCGGACAGTTGCTCACGCTCGGCATTGTCCCCATTATCAATGAGAACGATGCCGTCGCCGATGATGAGATTCGCTATGGCGACAACGATCGCCTCGCTGCCTTAGTGGCACACCTCGTCGGTGCACAACGCCTATTGATCTTGACCGATACCCCTGGACTCCTCACGGCCGACCCACGGCACGACGCCAACGCATCGCTGATCGAGGTTGTCACCGAAATCGACGCCAGTCTCGCGGCACGTGCGGGAGGACCTAGCTCGGTTGGACTTGGTGGCATGAGTTCAAAGGTGCAGGCTGCATGGATGGCGACGTGGTCTGGTGTTGAAACCGTGATCGCAAGCGCCACAGCCCCTGACGTTGTCCATCGCTTTTTAGAAGGACTCGATGCTGGCGGAACAACCTTTACAGCCCGTGAGCGATCGCTGAGCGCACGCAAACTATGGATTGCTTTTGCTGTGGCGGCCGCGGCCACCTTGGTGGTGGATGAAGGAGCAGCCGCAGACATTGTGGCCGACTCATCGCTACTCAGTGTTGGGATCAGCGCCGTACGAGGTAACGCCCTAGCGGGAGACCCGGTGGAAATTGTGAATGAAGCGGGAGTCCTCTTGGCGAAGGGTATCGTCCGTTTTGATGTGCGCGACGGCCACAGTGTGGCCACATCCGACGGCATTGTGATCCATCGAGACGATCTCGTCATTCTTACCTCTTCGTGAGGAGGGGTCCTCGAGGCCATTGGTAGGCTTGAGCCGTGACGGTGCGTGACCTTTCTGAGCTTGGCGAGCGAGTGCGTGCCGCTGCTCGTGTGCTTGGCACATCGAGCGACGCACAGCGATGTGATGCGCTGCGCGCCGCCGCTGCTCGATTGCGTGACCAAGCGAGCGTGGTATTGACGGCCAACGCGAGCGACATCGAACGGGCCCGAAGCGATGGGGCCACTACGACGGCCATCGATCGCCTCACGCTGAGCGACCAGCGACTCGAAGCCATGGCTCAAGGTCTCGAGACGGTGGCGATGCTGTCGAATCCTCTAGGTGAGAGAGTCGATTCCAAAACTCTGGCTAATGGCTTACGCGTCGAGCGTGTTCGCGTGCCACTCGGCGTCGTGGGCATCATCTACGAGAATCGTCCCAATGTCACTTCTGATGCAGCAGCGCTCTGTCTGCGAGCCGCTAACGCCGCGTTTTTGCGAGGCTCCTCCGGAGCGCTGGCTTCGAATCAAGCCATCGTCTCGGCTCTGCGCTTCGGCCTCGCCCAAGCGGGTCTGCCAGAAGATGCTATTTCGCTCGTGGAGGATGTCAGCCACGAGACCGCGGTGCATTTCATGCAACTCAATGGGGTCATCGATTGTCTGATTCCACGAGGAGGACCGTCACTCATCGCGTCCATGCGTGAGAATGCGACCGTTCCCTATGTGCTCGATGGTGACGGCATATGTCACGTCTATGTCGATGCCGCCGCAAATCTTGACATGGCGGAACGTATTGTCATCAATGCCAAAGTCCAACGACCAGGGGTCTGTAACGCCATGGAGTCGTTGGTACTTCACGCCGATATTGCTCAAGAGTTGCTCGAACGACTGAGTATCTCGATGCCTGAGGTTTCCTTACTCGGAGACGAACGCGCCGTAGCGCTTCTGCCGTCCCTCCACGCTGCAGCCGAAGGCGATTTTGACCGCGAATTCCTTGATTTAATCGCTAGCGTCAAAATCGTGGATGGGCTACCGGAAGCCATCGCCTTTATCAACGAGCATGGCTCCGGTCACTCCGAAGCCATCGTGACCGACGACGGTGTGGCGGCAGAAATGTTCCTGGCTCACGTTGATGCTGCAGCGGTACTCCATAACGCCTCAACGCGATTTGTTGATGGCGGCGAACTTGGTCTTGGCGCCGAAGTTGGTATCTCAACTCAGAAGCTTCACGCTCGGGGGCCTATGGGTCTAGAGGCCTTAACAAGCGTTCGGTGGGTCATTCGAGGAGAAGGTCAGGTTCGGTCGTGAGTTCACGATTTACGGGTCCAGACGTCGTGGCTGAGCAACTGCGTGCCGTCGATTACCTACCAGACAACGCCATTGCTTCAACAGTATTCCTTGCCGATCAACTGGCGAAGCCTGTTTTGGTTGAGGGTCCTGCAGGTACCGGCAAAACCCAGTTGGCAAAGTCTGTTGCGCAAATTACGGGCGCGCGTTTGATTCGCTTGCAATGCTATGAAGGCCTCGACGAGTCAAAGGCACTGTACGAATGGAATTACCGTAAACAGCTTCTGCGTATCCAAGCCAGTCAGATCTCAGGTGAAGACCAAGCGTGGTCGGATCTCGAGGGAGATATTTTTTCGGAGGAATTTCTCTTAACTCGCCCGCTCCTCGAGGCGATCCGCGCTGACGATCCCGTCGTGTTATTGATCGATGAGATCGACCGCGTAGAGCTAGAGACCGAAGCACTGATGCTTGAGGTGCTGAGCGAGTACCAGGTATCGATTCCTGAGCTCGGTACGGTCACCGCAAAGCAAACACCGATGGTGTTCTTGACCTCGAACAATACGAGGGAACTATCTGAAGCACTCAAGCGTCGCTGCTTGTTCTTGCATGTGGGATATCCCACCATTGAGCGGGAGCGCGAAATTATTCAAACACGAGTTCCAGGTATCTCGTCTGAACTTGCTGACCAGGTGGCTCGTATCGTGGCCTCGCTTCGAGACATTGATCTTCGCAAAACTCCGTCCGTCTCAGAAACGCTTGATTGGGCAAGAACGCTTGTCATCCTCGGGCAAGAAACGGTGAGCGAACACGAGACGCTAGAAACCCTGCACGTGTTGCTTAAGTACCAAAGTGATATTGACAAAGTTCGCAACGAGTTTTTGGCGACCAAGAAGTAATCACCATGCTCGACGTCATTGCAGCCTTCGTCGGAGAGTTGCGTAGCGCTGGCATCGGGATCTCGGTCACTGAGCATGTAGACGCCGCTCAGGCAATAGGTGTCATTGCTTTGGAAGATCGTGAGCTGCTGCGAGAAACCTTGGCGGCCACCTTGGTTAAGTCCCAGGACCACCGTGCGGCCTTCGACGTGGCCTTTGATATCTATTTTTCGACTCGACGAGCTTTGAACGCCGGCGGGGAGTTTGGGGATGGAGAGTTCGACCACGCTGAGGCGGATGACGGCGACGACGACGTGCTTGGAGTCGGAGAAGGAGTTGGTCATCGCCGCGAGATGAGTACGGAAGAACTCATGCGAATGCTCGAAGATTCCATGCTTCACGACGACATAGCACTGCGTAATCGCGTGGTTCAAGAATCTGTGACACGCTTCGCCGGTATGACGCCGGGACGACCGGTCGGAGGGACGTACTACCTCTACCGCGTACTGCGTAGCCTCGACCTTGAGACCCTGCAGCAGCGAATTATCGAACAAGAGGGCACTGCTCGTGCTCCCCTTGGTACCCTGCAGCAGCGATTGATCCTCGATGACGTGGTTCGACGTATTCGGGGTTTGAAATTGGCCATCGAGGCCGAGATTCGCCGCAGGTTGGTCGAGGATCGAGGAGCCGAAGCCTTGGCGCGGTCGGTACGTAAACCCCTACCAGAAGATATTGATGTGATGCACGCAACGCGCGAAGAGATTCATGCGCTTGAACGCAGTTTGCTCCCCTTGAGTCGTAAATTAGCCGTTCGCCTAATGCGGAAGCGTCGCCATGGCCGACACGGCCCCTTGGATGTGCGGGCCACGATGCGCCATAGTCTCTCGACGGGCGGGGTGCCGATAGATCCGAAGTATAAACACCCGCGTCCATCGAAACCGGAGATTTTTATTATCGCTGACGTTTCAGGCTCCGTGGCAAGTTTTGCCCGATTTACGCTGCACTTAGTTTACGCCCTCGGGTCGTCGTTTTCGAAGGTTCGGAGCTTCGTCTTTGTTGACGGAATCGACGAGGTAACCCACCACTTCGAAGAAGCCTTGGGGCCGGCCGAAGCTGCCAACCGGGTCAACGAAGAAGCGTCGGTGGTGTGGGTTGACGGCCACAGTGACTATGGCCACGCACTCAGTGACTTTCATGAGCGCTTCTCACAAGACGTCACGTCTCGAAGCACGGTGATGATTCTCGGCGATGCTCGGAATAACTACCATCAGTCCTCAGCGTGGGTAGTCGCTGATCTTCAAAAGCGAGCGAGACATGTCTTTTGGCTCAATCCCGAGCCCCAGCCGTACTGGAATTCAGGCGATTCCATCATCGCTGAGTACGCTATGCACTGTGATTCAATCACCGAGGTTCGCACATTGCGGCAACTCGAAGCATTTATCGCGGAGCTGGCATGAGCAAAGTAGAACCCCCTCCAGGGCTACGGACAACCTTCGATGAGGACCCGAGCGCGACAAGAATTATTTTGGTGCGCCACGGTGAGGCTGTTGTCAATATTTCAGGAGTTATCGGCGGCCATGAGGGTTGTACTGGTTTGACGCCAAAGGGTCGAGAACAGGTGTCGGCGTTGGCTCATCGCTTGAAGATCAGCCACGAGCTCGACGCGGCAAGGGTACTGGTGTCCTCGGAACTGTCTCGAGCCAAAGAGACGGCAGATATTTTGAAAACGGCACTGCCAGGACTTGGTGATATCGAAATCGAATGCGATCTGTGCGAGCTCCACCCTGGGGTGGCCGACGGGTTGACGTGGGACGAATTGATCGAGCGCTATGGCGCTGCTGACTGGCGTGGCGATCCGACCGTCGCCTTTGCTCCGGAAGGCGAGAGCTGGGTTGGCTTTGTCAAGCGCGTGACTAACGGGCTTGAGGCTCTTTCACGTCGCCACCCAGGCGCCACCATCGTCGTCGCCACGCACGCCGGCGTTATTGAAGCGTCGGTGCTGGGATTGATGCTTATGGCGCCCGAACGGCGGATGGGCCTATCGACCAAGCACGCATCGATTACCGAATGGGAGCGCAGTGATCGTGGGTGGCGCCTTATGCGCTACAACGACGCGTACGTAGGCTGAGTCAAGCGTCTGCGCGAAGCAGCGTAGAGATCTCGAACGCAAGGTCAAGGGATTGGCGAGCGTTGAGTCTGGGATCACACGTGGTGGTGTAACGATCGGGGAGATGCGATTCAAGAACCTCTTCGACGCCGCCTAGGCATTCCGTGACATCGTCACCGGTGAGCTCAATATGGACGCCTCCGGGCCAGGTTCCCTTGGCACGGTGAACCTCAAAGAACCCGGCAATTTCGGCCATGACGTCAATGAACCGACGAGTCTTATGGCCGCTCGCCGAGGTGATGGTGTTGCCGTGACAAGGATCGCACACCCAGACCACCGGATGGCCCGATGCGTCAATGGCGTCGATGAGGTCGGGCAACATCGCGCGAACTTTATCTGCACCAAATCGCGTGATGATGCTGATGCGCCCTGGCGTCAGACTGGGGTCGAGCTTGTCGAGAATGGTTACGATGTCTGCGATGTTGGCCGAAGGACCGACTTTTATTCCAAGTGGGTTCTTAACACCCGAGAGAAACTCCACGTGGGCTCCATCGATTTGACGGGTCCGATCACCAATCCAGAGTTGGTGGGCGGAGCAATCGTAGAAATCTCCGGTGAGCGAGTCGCGGCGAGTCAAGGCTTCTTCGTAGGGCAAAATGAGCGCTTCGTGACTCGTGTAGAAATTCACTTGATGGAGGCTGGGCTCCGCATCGAGATCGATACCACACGCTCCCATGAACGACAGTGCGCGATCGATTTCTGAGGCTACGAGGTCGTACCGTTGGCCCGCACTTGAACTGGCGACGAATTCCAAGTTCCAGGCATGCACTTGGCGTAAGTCGGCGAAACCACCCATCGTGAAAGCGCGGAGCAGATTCAAGGTGGCCGTTGCGTGGTGGTAACTCTCCAAGAGTCGCTGTGGATCAGGTGTACGTGCCGCGGCGTTAAAGGTCTCGTCATTGACCATGTGGCCACGGAAACTAGGAAGCGTGACGCCATCGATAGTTTCGGTGTCGCTAGAGCGTGGTTTGGCGAATTGACCAGCGATACGGCCAACCTTGATCACCGGCACGCCCGAGGCGTAGGTCAACGCTACGGCCATCTGCAAGATGACCTTTAACTTGTCTCGCAGGTGATCAGCGTCGGATTCAGCGAAGGATTCTGCGCAATCGCCCGCTTGGAGCAAAAATGCCTTTCCTGCAGCGACTTTGGCGAGCGAAGCGGTGAGTGAACGAGATTCACCCGCAAAGACAAGGGGGGGAAGTTGCGAGAGCCGCTGCTCGACTACCTTGAGAGCGACGTCATCAGGCCATGAGGGCTGTTGAGCCGCGCTGTGGTCGCGCCAAGAGGCCGGGTGCCATGCAGCTGACGGATTACTCATGGCTCCATGCTAGGGCCAACGAGGTCATGATTATCACCGTTGTCGGTGAGGTTCTAGGCTTTCGTTTGTGACGTCCTCGCCCATCGGCTTGTTTGGAGGCACCTTCGACCCGCCACACCTCGGCCATGTGGCGGCAGCGAAGCGCTGCCGAGACGCCTTGGGCCTAGAACGGCTCCTCCTGGTGGTCGCGAATGATCCATGGCAAAAATCCCCTAGCCGGACCATCTCGCCGGCTTCGCAGCGCCTCGCCATGGTGGCACTGGCCATCGAAGGTGAGCAAGGTCTAGAAGTGTGTGATTTTGAGGTCGCGCGTGGGGGAGAGAGCTACACCATCGATACGGTCGAAGAATTAGAAGCCCAGGGATATCGGGACCCTTGGATCATCGTGGGTTCAGATCTGTCGGCCACGATGGATACCTGGGAGCGAGCCCGAGATCTGCAGCAACATGCCCGCCTGGCCGTGCTGTCGAGGCCAGGTAGTCCCCTCGAACTGCCTGAGGGGTGGCGGGCGGTGGCGTTGGAATCCGATGAACTCGATATCTCGAGTTCCATGATTCGCCAGCGCTTAGCGCAAGGCGCCGATGTTTCCGAATTACTGCCTGAAGGGGTAATCCGACATCTCGGAGACCATGATCTGTACAGTGGGCAAGGATGAGTACTCGGACTAGGCGCTCTGGAACATCGGGAACACGAGGGGGACAGAGCGCCTCTAGTGCCCCTGGCTTCTCGCACCGCCATACCATGCCCTCTCGCCGTGCCCGGAGAGCTGCGCAACGCTTGCAGGCTCGCCAGCGTCGTAACTGGATGATTGCCGGCGCGGCTGCTTTGAGCCTTCCCTTCGCGGTTACGATGCTTGTTATGGGGCTACTCCGCTGACTGATTTTCTTTCATCCCGCGCAGTGCAAGCGCAGGAAGAATCGCGCATGCTGGTGCTCACCGCAGCCCAGGCTGCCGACGATAAGCTCGCTCACGAACCGGTGGCGCTCTATGTCGGCGATCTGCTCAGCGTTGTGGACTATTTCTTGGTGGTCTCAGGGCGCAATGATCGACAAGTCCATGCGATCTGCGACGCAATAGAAGAGCGGGTTAAATCAGATGGAGGACGCTCTCCTCTTCGCATCGAAGGCCTGCGTGAGGGCACATGGATCCTTATGGATTACGGCGACGTGGTGGTTCATATCTTTGAAGAAGAGGCCCGGCGCTACTACGACCTTGAACATCTATGGCTCGCGGCTCCTCGCCTCGCGTTACCTGAGTTTTCTAGGATCAACGCCGAGGACTGAGAGTGAGTGACTCAACCGGTGCGTTTGGTGCGCAGGGGGCTTTTGAATAATCTGCGGAGCGGTGTCGGTAGGGATAGCGCAGGCGCTCATAGTAAGAACAACGCTGAGCAGACTCACAATTACCAAGAATCGCCTAGCCACCGTCTACTCCGTCGACGATAGGGAGTACCAAGGTGGCTGTTAGGCCAGGGCCGGGGTCATTGTTGGTTAACTCAATTGTGCCATGGAGGTGCTGAACTTGGGTCGCGACGATAGCGAGTCCGAGCCCCGAACCTTCGCCGGACCGGCGTTGTCCCGCCGCTGATCCTCGATAGAAGCGCTCGAAAACTCGAGGTAGGTCACTGGCAGTAATGCCTGGACCAGCATCCGAGATGGAAATGACGAGACCTCGGGCGCTTCGAGCAACGATGATGGCGCGACATCCATTCCCATACTGCGCGGCGTTCTCTAGCAAGTTACCGACGATGCGTTCGAAACGACGTTTATCGACAGCGATGACGATATCGGCAGCATCGCCCGTGAGGGTGAGAAGGGGTGGCACAACATCGGGATTATTGCGCTGAAATGAAGCGACGCTCTGATTGAGTAGTTCACCGACGGTCACCTGTTGAACCGTCAAGGGTGTCTTTGAGCCGTCGAGGCGCGCGAGTTCTATGAGATCTTGTAGGAGTTTCTCGAAGCGACGAACCTCTGCGGCAAACAAGGCAAGGGCTTCACGGCTCCGTGGATCGCCATCTTCCGTCGTTCGTTGCACCACGTTGAGTGCTCCGATCATGGACGTAAGAGGCGAACGCATTTCATGGCTGACATCGGAAGCGAAGCGGCTATCTCGTTCGATGCGCTCAGAAAGGTGTTCTGCCATTTCGTTAAACGAAGTGCTGAGTCCGCCAAGATCGGGGTCTGCGCCTCGATCGGGGAGGCGAATGGTCAGGTCACCTCGAGCGATCGCTTGTGCGGCTTGCGAAACTTCCTTAAGGGGTGCCATAGATCGGCGTGCGGCGAAGGCTCCTGCGAGGGCTCCGAGACTCACGATAATGATGGAGGTTCCTAGGAGTGCGCCGAATAGGACGCTGAGTGTGTGTTGCAGGTTTGCCAAGTTGGTTGAGAGCAGATAACCATCACCGCTGCTGCCAATGCTGACCGCGACCACGAAGTAGGGATAGCCGGTAATTTTGGTGGTCTGAACTGCGCTTTGGCCCTTGCGCAGCGCTGCTCGGATCGATGGTGAGAATGCTTGTTCCACATGCAGCGGGCCCGACAGGTACCAGCTCCCCCCGACGTAGAGACCAGCAGTTTGTCCAGCGTTAAGCAGAGCACCGTCGAGACTCGTTGCTGGCGAGATTCCTGTACGAAGTTCTCGCTCTATTGCTGACGCTTGCTGGAAGGCTTGGGTTTCGAGGGAATGCTGCTGATCAACAATGAGGAAATGACGGGTGGTGAAGTAACTTAAGACACCGCTCGCGGTAGTGAGAGCAATGACGACGACGCAAATGGTTACTGCTAGTTGCGTTCGTAGTCTTCGGGGTCGTCGAGCCACAGAAACTAAACCGAGAACTGATAGCCCCGACCCCTAATGGTCAGGAGATAACGGGGGGCGGAGGGATCAACTTCTACTTTTGTACGAAGTCGCCCAATGTGAACGTCGACAAGCCGAGAATCTCCAAAGTAGTCATATCCCCACACTCGCTCAAGAAGATCTTCCCGAGAAATAACCTCGTCAGCGTGCTCTGCGAGTTCTAGGAGCAGTTTGAATTCGGTGCGGGTGCATCGAATATCGACACCATCGGGTCGCGTGACCGTTCCATTGATGGGATGAAATTCGAAGGCGCCCAGACGAACGACGGAACTTGTTTCGGACTCGGTACGAGTGCGACGAAGCAGGGCACGGATGCGGGCGACTAAGACGGTGGGGACGTAGGGCTTGGTGACGTAGTCGTCAGCGCCGGCTTCGAGGCCAGTTACGACGTCATGGGAGTCATCTCGAGCGGTCACCATGATGACGGGTACGTCAGAACGCAGCCGCAGGTGACGGCAACATTCAAAACCATCGATGCCAGGCAACATCACGTCAATGAGCGCGAGATCATCGCCCGTGGGTTCGAATGAAGCGATGGCATCTTCGCCCGTGGCAAACGCTCGAACGGAGAAACCCTCTGACTCGAGCAACATACTCAGAAACGTGCGGATGCGATCATCGTCCTCGACGACAAGAATGGTCGGTTGGTGGGCCATGCTGGCATCAGTCATCACCTGTGACGCTAACGCTTCTTAGATGGCACGCGAAAGCGGGCGCGTGGATCTAGCGTGAGCGGTATGGAAATCGAGGAGGCGCTAAGGGATCTTGGGGCGTATCGCCTTGAGGACTACGCCCTTAATCTGGCCTCGCTATCGCCAGCAAGTCAACGTGCCTATCTCGGTGATGTCATACAACTTCTTAGCTTTTTGCGAGATCGAAGTGTCTATGATCCTCGAGCAGTCACCAGAAACGATCTGAGGTGGTGGCTGGCGGAGCTTTCGAGTCACGGCCTGGCAAAACCATCCATCGCTCGGAAGGTGGCGGCGGCGCGGCGCTATTTCACGTGGCTCTCGCGTAATGGCCTCATCGAGCGCGATCCCTCGCTTCGCTTGAGCGCACCAAAAGCCGGATCTCGCCTACCGGACCTGGTTCATGCTGAAGACCTTGAAACCTTGCTCCACCTCGACGAGTCGCCCAGTGCATGGGATGTGCGTGATGTGGCCATTGTGGAACTGCTCTACGGGGGAGGTTTGCGCGTTGGTGAACTCTGCGGCCTTGATGTTGATGCTCTTGATGGAAGTAGTGGATCACTTCGAGTGATGGGAAAGGGTTCCAAGGAGCGGATTGTGCCACTCCATGATTTGGCCTGTGATGCAGTCGAGCGCTACCTAGCTGTCCGCGAGTCCCTCCTGAACGAGCAGAGCCCAAGCGCAGCTCTCTTCGTTAATCGCCGGGGGAACCGGCTTGGACCCCGAGATGTGTCCCGCATTTTGAATCGTCGGTCACTTCGGCCCACGCATCCCCACGCTCTTCGCCACACCTATGCCACGCACCTCCTCGACGGGGGAGCGGATCTGCGCGTTGTCCAGGAACTCTTAGGGCATGCAAGCCTTGCGACAACTCAGATCTACACGCATGTCTCCAAGGAACGGCTTCAGCAGGTCTATGACCGGACACATCCGAGGGCGTGAGGTCCGATTGGTGAGGATCCCCCCGAGCGACTAGCCTAGAGAGGCTCTTCAAAGGAAGGGCATGAGAGAAGTCCCCGGCACGTTTCTTGCGGTCGCTCCTTGTGAGTGCTGATGCCGTGGGGTTGATCAACCACAAGACTAAAAGGAGAACGACCATGGCTGTGGTCACGATGCGCCAGTTGCTTGACTCTGGCGTCCACTTGGGTCACCAGACCCGTCGGTGGAACCCGAAGATGCGCCGCTTTATTTACGGGGAGCGCAATGGCATCTACTTGATCGACTTGCACAAGACCCTCAAAGGTGTTGAGAGCAGTTACACCTACGTCCGCGACCTCGTCGCTGGCGGAGGAACCATTTTGTTCGTAGGTACGAAGAAGCAGGCTCAAGGGCCCGTCGCTGATTTCGCTGATATGTGTGGAATGCCCTACGTGAACCAGCGTTGGCTGGGCGGCATGCTCACTAACTTCCAGACCTTGTCTGGTCGAGTCAAGCGCATGGGCGAACTTCGACTCATGCAGCGTGCTGGTGACTTTGACGGCATGCCCAAGCGCGAAGCCCTGCGACACACCCGTGAACTCGAGAAGCTCGAGCGAAACCTTGGCGGTATTGCCAAGCTAGACAAGCTCCCCGATGCCGTGTTCGTGATTGACACCAACAAAGAACACATTGCGGTCAATGAAGCCAACAAATTAGGACTTCCCGTCGTGGCCATTGTCGACACCAACTGTGATCCGGATCTGATTAAGTTCGTGATTCCAGGCAACGATGACGCCATTCGGTCTGGAGCGCTGCTGTGTCGCATCATCGCTGACGCGGTCACCGAGGGCCGATTCATTCGCGAGAACCGTCCGGCAAAGCGAGCCGCAGAGCCGGACGCAGCCCTAGAGCCTGCGGTAGCCGCAGCACCCGTGCCCGCAGCTGCCCCTGAGCCGGTCGCTGAGGCCGCCGCTCCATCCCCTGAAACCATCGAACCAGCAGTTGTTGGTTCCGCTACAACGGAGGCGTAAGCAGCAATGGCAGCAATCTCAGCCAAGGACGTACAACAACTCCGCAAGGCAACGGGCGTTGGCATGATGGACGCCAAGAGTGCGCTCGAAGCCTGTGACGGCGACGTGACCAAGGCCACGGTCTGGCTTCGCGAAAAAGGTCTTGCCGGAGCTGCAAAGCGCTCAGATCGTGAAGCCGCTCAAGGTGCGGTTGCAGCCGTTAAGGACGGTATGGCCGCGTCCATTGTGCAGCTTCGCAGCGAGACGGACTTCGTTGCCAAGGCGGAAGAATTTCTCCCCTTGGTCGAAACGATTGCCGCAGCGGTTGCCAAGGATGGACCTAGCGCCGTGGACAACTTCTCGGATCAAGTCGACACGCTGCGCACGACGCTCAAGGAGAACATCTCCGTCGGGGAAGTGGTGTATCTCAAGGCCAGCGATGGCGAAGTCATTGATACCTACCAACACAACCAAGCAGGCCGTGGCGTGAACGCAACGGCGGTGGTGCTCAAGGGTGGAAGTCAAGAACTTGCCCATGACATAGCTGTGCACGTGGCCTTCGCTCGGCCCTCGTACCTGAGTCGTGACGATGTGCCAGCGGCTGAGGTCGATGCGGAGCGCCAGACCATTGAGCAGATTTCTCGCAATGAAGGTAAGCCCGACGCGGCGCTTCCCAAGATCATCGAAGGCCGTCTCAACGGATGGTTTAAAGAGAGAGTCTTGCTCGAGCAGGCCTACGCCAAAGACGAGAAGCAAACGATTACCGATCTTCTCAACGGTGCTGAACTCGTAGCCTACGCTCAGGTTCTCATCGGATAGTTGGTAAACGGAGGACGAGCCATGCGAGTCGTACTGAAGCTGTCAGGCGAGGCACTGGCTTCATCCGCGAGAGATGAAACCATTGACGCAAGCGTCGTGGATCACTTGGCGTGTGAAATTATCGCAGCCAAGCAAGACCAAGATCTCGAAATCTGCGTCATGGTCGGTGGCGGCAATATCTGGCGTGGCGCCACGGGCGCGATGGAGGGTATGGATCGTGCGACATCTGACACCATGGGGATGCTCGGTACGGCAATTAATGCGCTCGCCCTCCAAGACGCTCTCGAACAGCACGGGCAGAATACGCGGGTCCTCTCTGCCGTTGCGATGGCGGAGGTGGCTGAGCCCTATATCCGTCGGCGTGCAGTCCGACATCTTGAAAAAGGTCGTGTCGTGGTGTTTGCCGCTGGTATGGGAAGTCCGTATTTTACGACCGACACTTCGGCAGCACTGCGGGCCGCTGAGATGGAGGCGGAAATTCTCTTAAAAGGAACCCATGGGGGAGTTGATGGCGTCTACAGCGCTGATCCGCGTTTAGACGCGTCAGCGACTCGCTATCAAGAGATCTCCTTTGAAGAAGTGATTGCCAAGGATCTAAGGGTGATGGATCTGACCGCCATCACCTTTTGTAAAGATAACGGCATTCCTATACGAATCTTCGACCTCATGGGGGACAAGATTCTGCGCCGCGCCCTTGCGGGTGACTCCGTGGGTACGCTGGTTCAGTGATGGATGACTCAATGACGCAGCTAGTGCTGGACGACGCCAAGGATAAAATGGCCAAGGCGCTCGATCACCTAAAGGCTGAATTTGCTTCGGTGCGCACGGGACGCGCTACACCGGCTCTCGTCGAGGGGCTGGTCGTTGACTACTACGGAGCGCCGACGGCTCTGAAGAGTCTCGCGAGCTTTACGGTGCCCGACGCCAAGATGCTGATCATCTCTCCCTTCGATAAAACTGCCATGGCGGTCATTGAAAAGGCGATTAGCGCCTCGGACCTAGGCATCACACCATCGAACGATGGACAGGTTATCCGTCTAGGCTTTCCTCCGCTCACCGAAGAACGGCGCAAGGAAATGGTGAAAGTGGTCAAGGCTAAGGCAGAGGATGCCAGAGTTGCCATGCGCAATCATCGCCGCAGCGCTCGCCAAGAACTTGAACAAATGGAAAAAGATGGTCTCAGCAGCGATGATTTGGAACGCGCTGAAAAGGCCCTTGACAAGATCACCCAAGGTGCCGTCGACAATGTTGATGAGCTAACCGCGCATAAGGAGAAGGAACTCCTTGAAGTCTGACGACGAGAACCTATTTATGTTTGGTGAATCCACCGACACCCCTGCACATGGCGTGAGCATTACGGGCGCTAACCGCGTGGGCGATGGCGAAGCTGACGACCGTGAAGGAAACTCGGCTAGCCAGCCTGAATCGTCGTTTGAGATGCCCCATTGGACCGATGAGCCCACAGGCATTGTGCCAGCGGTGCTTCGCCAAGAAACTGAGACCAGTGATGATCCGTGGTCTTCGGTACCGGCGCCATCATGGCGGGAAGAGTCAAGCGACTGGGTAGCTCAAGAAGAAGTGTTCGACATGGGGATGCTTTCCGATGAAGAGCATTCGTCGACCAGTGCTGACCCGACGAGCACTCCGACGGATCAAGCGTGGGACTTTGATTTCTCGACAGAGACCTCCGAGATGAGTACCGAGCGTGTCGAGTCGAAGCGGGCGCCGGATCCTTGGGATTTTGAGGACTTTGAAGACCTGGTCGCTGGGGCATCCCCGGCGTCTGTAAGTCACCGAGAAGAAGAGCCAGAAGAAGCGGATCTGCCCAGTGCAGGCTTCGAACGGGAACGACCCGCTGGTCGCAGACCGAGGCGTCCAACCCGATCTTCTCGAACTGACGGCGACGTAGTCCCTGGGGACCGCAACATGGTCACCGCTGCCATTACGGGCGCCGTGATTTTGATACTTGTGCTGGTGGCCTTTGACCTAGGAACGGTTCTTGCTATGGCGCTCGTCCTCGTCGTGGTGACCATGGCGAGTGCAGAGACGTTCGCTGCCTTCCGTCGGGGCGGACAGCACCCGGCCACCTTGCTCGGTTTGGTGGCCACCGTAGGTCTCTTGCTTGGTGTCTATAACCGTGGCGCGCAGAGTTTTGCCCTGGTTGCGGTGCTCCTGTTTGCGTTTACTGGTCTGTGGTTCCTATCGAGCGTTGAAAAAGCCGATGCGCTAACGGGGCTGTCGTCAACCATGCTTGTCTTCGTATGGGTCTCGACCTGTGGTTCTTTCGCCGCATTGCTGTTGAATCCCAATGAATTCCCGAATCGCCATGGCTTGGCGTACCTCCTGGCAGCCATTGTTGCCACCGCAGTGTATGACACGTCATGTTTGTTTATTGGACGAGCCATCGGCAAGCGACCACTTTCCACGATCAGCCCTAAGAAAACGTGGGAGGGACTCATCGGCGGTTCCATTGCCGTTGTGCTCTTCTGCGCCATCGTGGTTCCGCTTATGCACCCATGGACGGAATCGGCTGGAATCGTATTGGGCCTCGTCGTGATGATCGTGGCTCCTTTGGGCGACCTCACTGAATCGTTGATTAAACGCTCGTTGAAACTGAAGGACATGGGAAAGCTTTTGCCGGGTCATGGCGGCATGCTTGATCGGATTGATGGCCTTTTGTTCGTGTTGCCCGCGACGTACTTCCTCGTGAAGGCATTCCACCTCGGCTAAGGCCGAGTTCGTGGCGTGTCCGTTTCGGTCATGAAAACGTCGACGCAAACGAGCGTCGGGATCTTCGGATCAACGGGCTCTATTGGTGTTCAGGCGATTGATGTCGTAGGTGCCCACCACGATGTCTTTACGGTAGGCGTCTTGGCGGCCCGACGGGCGTCGGTGGAACTCGTGGCGCAGATTTCGAGCCTCAAGCCATGGTGCGTGGTGGTGGAGACGGCTGCTGAGGCTGCATCGTTAGAGACGGTGATCGATGCCTCAGTGGAGATTCGATGGGGATCAGAAGCCCTGCACGAAGCCGCCGGCAGCGTCGATATCGCAGTCAATGCCGTTGTCGGTTTCGCTGGCCTTCCCGTGACCATTGGTGCGTTGGAATCGGGCCGCAGGCTTGCGTTAGCGAATAAGGAATCTCTGATCGCGGCGGCTCGTGTCGTGGCCGAGGCCAAGGCTCGCGGCGGAGGAGAGATTGTTCCCGTCGACTCAGAGCATTGCGCCATTCACCAATGTCTCGGTAGCGATGTAGGGAGTGTTGATCGCTTGATTCTGACTGCATCGGGTGGTCCCTTTCGGGGGCGCACGCTTTCGGAGCTGGCTACGGTCGGTATCGAAGAAGCGCTCACGCACCCGACATGGTCTATGGGGCCAAAGATCACGATCGATTCTTCGACCCTGATCAATAAGGGGCTAGAAGTGATTGAGGCCCAAGCGCTGTTTGGTTTATCGCTCGATCGCATTAACGTTGTGGTCCATCCTCAATCCATCGTGCACTCCATGGTCACGTTTGTTGATGGCTCGACGATCGCTCAGCTTTCGCGGCCTGACATGCGACTACCCATTGCCTATGCCTTGGGCTACCCCGATCGCCTGGATGGCTCCTACGGAACGCTTGATTTTTCTCAAGCGCTGGATCTTCACTTTGAAGCCCCTGATCGCCAGACGTTCCGAGGTTTGGACCTGGCCTATGAGGCTGGACGACAAGGTGGTACTGCTCCGGCCTGGCTTAGTGCGGCCAACGAAGTGGCCGTACAGGCGTTTCTGGAGGGAAAAATTCGATGGCCGGCCATCACTGAGGTCATTGAAGAGACCATGCTGCGCTACTCAAGCAACAGCGGCGAGAGTCTCGAATCGGTTCTTGAAGCAGATTCTTATGCTCGTGACGTCGCATCGGAACTAATTACCGACAGAATAAGAGCGTGAGTACGCTTACCCCCGAAGCCCCTGGCCACGAGACCTTAGAGCCAGAGCGACAAGAGCCTCGCTTCGCCTTGCTGAAACTCTTTGTTGGCTTAACCGCCATCGTGGCGCTGTTCTTGGGTTTCGGTGCTGGTCCACTTCTTGCCGTGATTGTTGGGCTGATCGTGATGATCATGCTTCACGAGTTAGGTCACTTCGCTACCGCGAAGTGGTCCGGTATGAAGGTCACTGAGTATTTTGTAGGGTTTGGTCCTCGCTTGTGGTCGGTGCGTAAGGGCGAGACTGAATACGGCGTAAAAGCAATTCCAGCTGGCGGTTACGTTCGTATTATCGGTATGTCATCGGTTGAAGAAATAGATCCCGACGATGAGCCAAGGGCCTATCGCAATCAAGCGTTTGGCAAACGCATCTTGGTAGCTTCAGCTGGTTCGATCATGCACGTGATTATCGCGTTTGTGTTGGCACTTATCGTCGTATGCGCCATCGGCAGGCCCAACCCTTCCGCAGTGAGTGTATCTAAATTCCTGAGTTTTGGATCGGGAGAAACGCCAGCGCAGGCAGCGGGACTACTGCCGGGTGACCGTATTGTTTCGGTGAACGGCCACGCCGTGACATCGCCCGATACTCTCAGTGCTGTAGTAGGAAGTCATGCTGGTCGCGCGGTCTCGGTGACGGTGAGTCGATCCGGTGTTGAGCACACATACCGCGTGGTCCCCGTTGATGGTCGTCGTGTCCGCGTCGACGGATCCCCCTTGGTTTCGGCCTCTCGTCCAGCCCGGGGTTACCTTGGCGTGAGCTTATCCGAGGGGTCTATGACCACCAATGTGCTGGCTGGAATTCCAGCTGCGGGATCCATCGTGTGGAACGTGACGACGGGCTCGGTAGCGGCCATAGGTCATTTATTCAGCCCTTCGGGAATTAGCTCGTACGTGCATGTCATCACCCATCCAGGAGCAACCCAAAACGCTACGAGTACCGCCGCGCAGAATCGTCCCGAATCTATTGTCGGTGCTGTCCGTACTGCCACGCAGGCTGCGCAAGCGGGCTGGTTGCCCATATTTGAAGTCTTCATCGCCTTGAATATCTTTATTGGCGTGATCAATATGTTGCCAATGCTCCCGCTCGACGGCGGCCATGTCGTGATTGCACTCTATGAGTGGATTCGTACGGGACGTTCGAAGACCCGTTATCGTGCTGACGTTTCTAAGTTGATGCCCGTGGTGTACGCCTTCGTTGGGGTTCTGCTGCTCCTCGTCATTTCGTCGCTCTATCTCGACATTGCTCACCCCATATCCAATCCCTTTAAGTAAGGATGCTCGATGGTGACGTCCGAGCAGGCAGAATGGAACCATGCTGACGCCCGCTGAACTTCTGACCCCTCGGGTTGCGACGCGCCAAATTTCGGTAGGCAATGTGAAAGTTGGCGGAGACGCGCCTATCTCGGTGCAGTCGATGACGACCACGAAGACCGCTGATGTCGAAGGGACCCTTGAGCAGATCTATCGCCTCGCGGCAGCCGGGGCTGACATCGTTCGTTGCACGTGTAACGAAGAAGAAGCGGCAGCCGGTTTGGCGCACATCGTTCCTCGATCACCGGTCCCGATCATCGCCGATGTTCACTTCCATCAGGAAATGGCCTACGCAGCGCTCGAAGCGGGCGTTCATGGACTGCGTCTGAATCCTGGGAATCTACGAAAGCCCGAAGAGATTAAAGGAATCGCGGCAGAAGCCAAAGATCGAGGCGTCCCGATTCGTATTGGTGTCAACGCTGGTTCGCTGCACCCCGAAATCGCCAAACGTCACGGGGGAGCCACCCCTGAGGCGCTGATCGAGTCTGCGGAACTCGAGTTGGCTTACTTTCGAGAAGTTGGCTTCGAGGACGTCAAAATTTCAGTCAAAGCATCGTCAGTGCCGCTCATGATCGCGTCGTATCGGCTGGCGTCGGAGCGTTTCGATTTTCCCCTCCATCTTGGGGTCACCGAAGCAGGCCCCCCACCGGCTGGGCTCATTAAAGGGACCGCGGGAATCGGTGCACTCCTCAGCGAGGGTATCGGCGACACCATTCGTTATTCACTCACCGCGGATCCGGTTGAAGAGGCTCGTGCTGGGCGCCAGCTCCTTGAGGCCTTAGGTCTTCGTGAGCGAAAGGGCCTTGACTTGATTGCCTGCCCTAGCTGTGGTCGCGCGGAGGTAGACGTGATCGGTATCGCCGCAGCGGCCCAAAGTGCCCTTGAAGCACTCTCTTTGCCGATTCAGGTTGCGGTTATGGGCTGTGTGGTTAATGGGCCAGGGGAGGCAAAACACGCCGATATCGGCATAGCCGGTGGGAAAAACAAAGGCCACTTGTTTATCAAGGGCCAAATTGTCAGAGTGGTCCCAGAGGCAGACATGGTCGAAGCGCTTGTTGAAGAAGCCCAGAAGCTCGTCAGCGAGGGGGTGGAGGCTCGCTTGGCCGCCGCTGACGCCTCAGCCGAGGACGAAGCCCGTCGCGACCGAGAGGAACTCCTAGAAATGAAGGGTTCTGACGCAAATCACGCCAGTGAAAAGATTGAGGCCATCCACCTTCGCCTGGCAAAGGAGCGAGAAGCCCGCTGATCTGGGCTTATTGAGTGCGACGCAGGGGGTCGTGCTATCCTTGGAGCCCAGTCCGGTCTCGGTGTTGACATCGGTAGGGAGCGCAGGCCATCGGCCCGCGCTCTCTCTATTAGTGGCCACCTCGTGGCCGGCCTGGAGACAGGCGCGGCGAAGCGAGAGGAGGTGGCGACAGATGAACAAGACAGACACGGTGCAGAACGCCATTGTTCCGATCGTTGAGGGTCTGGGACTTAATCTTTACGACCTTGAGTTGAACCGCGGAATACTGAGAATCAGTCTCACCAAAATTGGGGGAATCAACCTTGACGAACTCGCTCGGGCCAACAACGCCATCGGCGCGAAACTCGATGAGATCGATCCCTTTAATTCGCGCTACACCCTAGAGGTTTCATCACCCGGACTCGAGCGCAAGTTGCGAACCCCCGAACACTATGCGCAAGCCAATGGGGAGTCCGTGAAAATCCGCACACTAGAAGATTCAGAACTGGATCGTCGACTAGACGGCGTGATCGTGGATGCGGATCAAGATTCGGTGACGATTGAATCGGCCGACGGCGAGCGTATCCGCGTGCAACTCGACCTGATTGAACGTGCTCGCACCACCTTCGAGTGGGGTGCGGAGAAAAAAGTATCGCCATCGAAGGCCAAAGTCGGCGCTGGTCGCCGCGAAAAATCTGTAGGAAGGAAATAATCATGAGCAAGAACTTCGAGTTTCTTGACGCCCTAGGTCAAATTGCCCGAGATAAAGGCATTTCCGTAGACACCTTGCTTGACGCCCTAGCAAATGCACTCGTCGCTGCATACAAGCGTCTACCGGATTCAGCCGAAGAAGCTGTTGTCACGATTGACCCGGATAACGGAGATATCCGGGTCTATGGTCAAGAGCTCGATGAGCACGGCGAAGTGGTACGCGAGTGGGATGACACCCCTGAAGATTTTGGTCGCATCGCCGCTCAAACTGCCAAACAGGTGATCATGCAAAGAATCCGTGAAGTAGAGCGGGACATGAAGTACGACGAGTACGCAGGCCGCGAAGGTGACATTGTCACGGGCATTGTTCAGCAGGCTGATAACCGCTACACCCTGTTGGATCTTGGCAAAGTAGAAGCGCTCATGCCCCAGGCCGAGCAGGTTCCCTACGAGCACTACAAGCATGGCGAGCGCCTTAAGGCGTACATTGTGGAAGTTCGAAAGACGTCGAAGGGTCCCCAAATCGTCGTGAGCCGAACGCACCCCGGCCTTGTCAAGCGGCTCTTTGAGTTGGAAGTACCAGAAATTTCTTCGGGGCTTGTAGAGATTCGTGCTGCGGCGCGAGAGCCTGGCCACCGTACCAAGATTGCGGTTTGGAGTAACGATCCTCATGTAGATCCTGTCGGTGCCTGTGTGGGTGCCCGAGGTAGTCGCGTTCGCATGATTACCAATGAGCTCCGCGGTGAGCGTATAGATGTGGTGCCCTACTCAGATGACGCAACCGAATTGATCCAAAACGCTTTAGCTCCGGCCCGAGTTCGCGAGGTTCGACTTGATGAGGAGACGGGTATCGCCACGGTAATCGTGAATGATTTCCAACTTTCCTTGGCCATCGGCAAAGAAGGTCAGAACGCGCGGTTGGCCGCTCGGCTTACGGGATGGCGAATCGACATCAAATCGGAGAGTCAAATCGAAGCCGAGGAGAATGGTATCGATGGGGCTGAATGGGCTCAGGGTGAGTGGATCGAAGATGCCGATGGTAAGCAGGTTTGGCATCCTGCTGAAGGTGGAGCAGAACTAACCGCCGAGGAATATGCGCAAGAGGTTGTCGTTGAAGTGGCCGCCGATGCCGTGGTGGAAGCGGAAATCGAAGCCGAGGTCATCGACGAACTCGTCGAGGAGGGCGGAGAAGAAGGACTGGAAGAAAAGGCTGTCGAAGTCGCCGCTGAAGGAGAAGAGGCATAGGCCTTGGTCCGCGCCTCGCCTGTGAAAGCGAGGTGTGGCGCCCAGGTCGCGCAATCCCATGATTGCCTGGCAGGGCTGCGTAGCGCTTTGAGATCGCTTGGGGCGGTCAAGAACGTAGGCTGCGCCGGGAACTGTGTGAGAATAGGAAGCCTTGTTCTGCAAGAGAGACAAGGGAATTTAAGTAACTGAGGACGTTTTGGCAAAAAAGATTCGTGTCTATGAGCTCGCAAAAGAGCTAGGTCTGACGAACAAAGAGACCGTCGATCTATCACTGACGCTGGGTATCGACGTCAAGAGTCACTCGTCTTCGATTGAAGATGCCCAGGCTGACCGCGTTCGCCGGAAGGCTGATGCTGAGGGTCTGCGCCGCGAAGTGCAACCTGAAGAGCCGACACCCGCCAAGAAGACTCCGGCGAAGAAGGCGGCAGCCGCCAAAAAGGCGGTAGGCGCCAAGAAGGCGGCGGATCCAACGACGGCTGTCGATGGAGAGCAAGAGCCTGCGGCGCCTGCTCGACGCGTTATTTCATCGCGCCCCGTATCGGATGTGACCCCCGCTCCCGCACCTACGGCGAAGCCGTCCGTTCCCGATGTCGCAGCGCAAGCATCGCCAGCGCCAGCCGCACCGGCACCCACGGCAACGACTGAAGTGGTAGGCGATAGCGACGTTTCAGATACTGCACCCGTAAGACGACCATTGCCGCCTCGACCGCCAGTTTCAGGCTCAGGGCGTGCAATTCCGCCACCTCCGCGTGGCGCGGCTCCGACGAGTGCAACGGGTCGTCCTATCCCTCCACCTCCTGGACCGCCAGGTCGTCGACCGCCGACCCCGGGTACTCGCCCTGGCGGGGGCCAAGGTGCCGGATCTCGACCCGGTTTTCAACGTCCCATGGGTGGCCCTAGTGCTGGCCCGCGCCCCGGTGGCGCCGGTGGTGGCGCTCGATCTGGCGGGGGTCCCGGTAGCGGTCCCGGTGGCGGTCCGGGCGGATTTGCTGGAGCAGGCGGCCCCCCACCTGGTGGCCGCGGTGGTCCTCCCGGTCGTGGAGGTCAACGTCCTCCACAACGCCGAGCCAAGCGTCGTCGGCGCAACCAAGAAGAGCTCGAGCCCACTCGTCTCGTCGCGTATCAACCTTCAACAGCTCCGGTTCCCGATGGCGAAATCATTATCGAGCGTGGATCGACGGCTCGTGATTTAGGATCAAAGCTCAATCGTTCGGCAACGGATGTCATCCGCTTTTTGCTCTTGCAGGGCGAAATGGTGACTGCGACGCAGTCGCTTACCGACGACATGATGGAGTTATTCGCGGCTGAACTAGGTGCGGAAATCAAGCTCGTTGATCCAGGCGAAGAGCAAGAGGCGGAACTGCTCGCGAAGTTCTTCGAAGAAGATGACGAAGAAGACGAGGGTGAATCCCTCCCACGCCCTCCGGTGGTCACGGTGATGGGTCACGTGGACCATGGGAAAACCTTGCTCTTGGACCGTATTCGTTCGGCGAACGTGGTGGCGGGTGAGGCTGGTGGCATCACGCAGCACATCGGGGCGTACCAGGTGGTCTGGAATGGCCACCCCATCTCATTTATCGATACACCAGGTCACGAAGCCTTCACGGCCATGCGTGCTCGTGGAGCACAGGTGACGGACATCGTTATTTTGGTAGTGGCTGCTGACGATGGGGTTATGCCTCAGACCGTCGAGGCCATTGACCATGCGAAGGCTGCTGATGTTCCCATTATCGTCGCTGTCAACAAGATGGATCGTCCCGATGCCAATGCTGATCGCATCCTCCAACAACTCGCGGAGCGAGAACTGGTTCCTGAAAAGTGGGGCGGTGAAACCATTGTGGTCGAGGTATCCGCCTTGCAAAGTACCGGCATCGATGAATTACTCGAACAAGTGGTTTTGGTAGCGGAAGTCGAAGAGCTCACGGCTCCGATTAGCGGACGCGCGCGGGGAACCGTGCTCGAGGCCAATTTGGAAGTGGGTCGTGGTCCTGTTGCAACGGTGATGATGCAGCGCGGGATTTTGAGCGTTGGCGATCCCGTGGTGGCGGGTGCTGCGTGGGGCAAGGTGAAGGCCTTGATTAACGATGCCGGGCAGCAGGTTAAGAGTGCTGGACCATCGACTCCGGTTCAAATTCTTGGTTTCTCCGAACCCCCACAAGCTGGCGACGAAGTTCGAGCGGCAACGGACCTCGCTCACGCACGAACCCTCGCCGAAGCTCGCGAGCAACGTATGCGTCTTTCATCTCACGCTCCGGCACCGTTCGGAGCGGGTGGTCGACTCGAGGACCTCTTTGAGCAAATTCAACGTGGTGAGACGGTAACGCTCAACGTTGTGCTCAAAGCTGACGTTCAAGGATCGCTAGAAGCCTGTACTGAATCACTCCGCAAACTTGAGCGCGAAGACGTGAAGTTGTCCTTTGTGCGACGTGGTGTTGGTGGTATCAACGAAAACGATGTTCAGTTGGCAAAGGCGTCGAACGCGACCATCATCGGATTCAACGTTCGCCCAGACCGCCGCAGCCGTGACATGGCTGAGTCAGAGGGCGTCCAGATTCGCACCTACGAGATCATCTACAAACTCATCGAAGATATTGAAGCAGCCATGCTCGGCATGCTCGCGCCCGAGTATGAAGAGATCGTTACTGGTGAAGCCGAGGTTCGCGAAGTCTTCCGTATCCCCAAGATTGGCGCCATCGCGGGTTGCTACGTGCTCGACGGCGTTATTACTCGAGGTTCTAAAGTTCGATTCTTGCGTGAAGGTACGATCATATGGCGCGGTTCGGTTAACTCCTTGAGGCGCTTCAAGGAAGACACGCGCGAAGTTGCCAGCGGTTTTGAGTGCGGTATCGGTCTTACCGACTACCAAGATCTCAAGGAGGGTGACATCATTGAAACCTTCGAGGAGCGCGAGATCGCGAGGACGTAGCGGTTATGGCATCTAAGCGTCGCAGCGATCGTGCCTACGGAGGAGCAGCTTCCTATCCGCGGACTCTTCGAGTGAATCGTCTTCTTCAGGAGGTGATTGCTGAAGAACTTGAGCGTCTCGCCGATGCTGACGAACGGCTGCGCTTCCTCACGATCACTAGCGTTGAGACGTCTACGGATATTCGTAGTGCGAAAGTCCTGTTTGCAAGTCTTAGCCCTGAAGCGGCGGAAGCCCTCGATGAGAGGCGTGTCTCGATCCAAAAGGTCATCGGCAGTCAATCCACGATGAAGCACACGCCCAAACTCAGCTTTGATCTCGATCCTGTCTACAGTTCAGCGGCTGTGATCGAAGAAAAAATTCGACTTCTCTCGGAAGCTCGCCAAGCAGATCCTGACATCGACCGAGCATGAGTCGAGGTCGAAACCCAAGTGGTCTCAGCGGCCTCGTGGTAATCGACAAAGATCTCACATGGACGAGTCACGACGTCGTCGCGAAACTAAGAGGCTTGCTAGGGGAGCGCAGAATCGGTCATGCCGGAACCCTGGATCCAGCTGCCACAGGTCTTCTGCTCGTCGGGGTAGGGCCGGCCACGCGGTTGCTTCGTTATCTCCAAGGTTCGTTTAAGACCTACGAGGGCGCTATCCGATTCGGGGCCACAACCGACACGCTCGACGCGGATGGGTCAGTAACGCAACGTTTTGAGATGGATGGGCTGTGTCACCGTGATGTCGAGGAGGCAGCCTCGGCAATGATTGGAGAATCGCTCCAGGTACCTCCCATGGTTTCAGCGCTCAAAGTCGATGGCGTCCGCCTCCATGAGCTTGCGCGTCAAGGCATAGAAATTGAGCGGGTGTCTCGTCCCATCACGATTGAAAGCTTCGAGCTACGACCGAGTAGCGATCCGATGGTGTGGCACTTCGAGGTTCGCTGCTCGAGTGGAACCTACGTGCGAAGTATCGCCGACGACCTGGGGCGAACTCTCGGTGGCGGGGCGCACTTGGCTCGCTTGCGCCGCACGCGTAACGATCGATTTAGTGCTGACGATGCGGTGACGCTTGGGGTACTAGAACAGCAACTCAGAGAGGGAGCCACACCGGCATCGTTGGTCATGTCACCGCTTGACATGCTTGGGTCTCTTCCCCTACGCCTGGTGGACGAGATAACGGCCGCTTCAGTAGTCAATGGCGCGAGTATCGCCCATGAGGGGGATGAACCCGAGGGATCACTGCTGAGAATTGTGAATAGTGAGGGTGATCTCATGGGGGTCTATCGCCGAAACGGATCCACGTTACGGGCGGACGTCGTCCTAGCTAAGGCAGCGAGCGTCTAAGTTCATGAGCATCATGGATGTGTATTCCCTCGCTCGGCAGCGTCCGGCATTCTTGCCTGGAAGTTCGATTTTGACCATCGGCGTTTATGACGGAGTTCACCTGGGCCACCAAGCGACGATCCAGC
This sequence comes from uncultured Actinomycetes bacterium, assembly GCA_903875425.1. Classification (GTDB taxonomy): domain Bacteria; phylum Actinomycetota; class Acidimicrobiia; order Acidimicrobiales; family RAAP-2; genus CAIQWC01. The sequence continues at coordinate 55,757 of CAIQWC010000012.1, forward strand.
GTGTTGTCAACGAGGCGCGGACGAGGGGGCTGCGTTCAGTGGTCGCGACCTTTGACCCTCACCCCATGACGGTGGTACGTCCCGAAGCCGCTCCAGAGTTAATTGGCACGCTAGAACAACGCCTTTCATGGCTTGAGGCGACCGGCGTTGACGCAACGGTCATCATCGATTTCGATCACGATCGTTCGCAAGAATCGGCAATTGATTTCATTGACGAAGTAGTCGTAGGCGAGATCGGTGCCGCTCACGTGATCGTCGGTGAAGGATTTCACTTCGGCCACGACCGTGTTGGTGACCTCGGACTCCTACAGTCGGCGGGAGCGGAGCGTGGCTTTACGGCAGAATCCGCCCCTCTTATCGCCTTGGAGGGAAAGACGATTTCTTCGACGAGAATTCGAGCTGCTATCGCAGCCGGGGATGTGGTTTCAGCCAATGCGATGCTCTGTCGGTCACACGAAACGATTGGCGTAGTCGATCACGGCGATGGTCGTGGAGGCAAGGAGCTTGGTTTTCCGACGGCCAACCTCGCAACGGACCGAACCGTGGTCTACCCAGCCGACGGCGTCTATGCGGGATGGTATCGAGACGACGACCTTGGCCTCCGCAATGCTGCTATCTCGGTGGGACGGCGCCCGACCTTTCTTGATGGGGCGGAGCCTCTGATCGAGGTATTTGTCCTTGACTATGACGGTGATCTCTACGGACACCAAGCAACCGTATATTTCCTCGAGCGGCTTCGAAGCCAAGAGCGCTATCAAACGGTCAGCGAGTTGGTCGCACAAATGCGCGCCGATGTGTTGCTGACGCGAAGCAAGCTCGCTGAAGCCCATGAATTTGCCCCTTCTGCCCCACATAAATCCTAAGTACGCAGTCAAGAAGGCCCCTGCTATCATGGGTATCGCACGAGTGGGGCTCCTGGCGGGCTCTCTCGATGTGGAATCCGTTCTTGGATTCCGTCCGTTACCTGCATAGTTCGAAAGGGAACGCGCAATGGCCGAAAAGCAAACCATCATCGCTGAGCACAAGCTCCACGACACCGACACCGGTTCTTCCGAGGTGCAAATCGCAATCTTGACGGATCGCATCTCACACCTGACTGAGCATCTCAAGATCCACAAGGGTGATCATCACTCTCGTCGTGGCCTCATGAAGCTCATTGGTCGCCGCCGGCGTCTCTTGGATTACGTGCGTGACAACGATGTGGAGCGCTATCGAACCATCATCGCCAAATTGGGGATTCGTCGCTAGACGATCCCTACGTCGCTGGGGAAGGTCCCCATCGACATCCATGGACACCACCGCTGACTGGCGCTCAGTGGTCGGTGCGCTGCTTTCCCGGGAGCGTGCCGACCACTGGGATCCAGGGGTGAGGTGTCCTCTACCCCATAGGAGCATCATGGCTGAAGCCATCGTTGTGAGTGGACCGATCAGTGGAACTGATCGAACCATCACGTTTGAAACGGGCAAGCTTGCCCAATTAGCCGACGGAGCCGTTCAGGTTCGAATCGGTGACACCATTGTTCTGGCTACCGCCACTGCATCTCGTTCAGTTCGACCCGGAGCTGATTTCTTCCCGCTCACGGTCGATATCGAGGAGCGCACCTACGCCGCAGGGAAGATCCCGGGATCTTTTTTCCGTCGAGAAGGCAAGGCCTCGGACCAAGCAGTTTTGATCTGTCGGCTCATCGACCGGCCCCTGCGCCCGAGCTTCCCGAAGGGCTTTCGCAACGAAGTCCATATTGTTGGTACTGTCTTTGGCGCTGACCAAAAGAATCCTCACGACATCATTGCCATTAACGCAGCTTCGGCCGCGCTGATGATTTCGGGTATCCCTTTCGAGGGGCCAGTAGGCGCTGTCCGAGTCGCGTATACCACCGATGGCACGTGGATTCCCCACCCCACCTTCCAAGATGGTGACGAGTCGACCTTCGAATTAGTGGTCGCTGGCCGCGCGCTCGATGAGTCTGCGGACTCGGAGATCGCGATCATGATGGTCGAAGCCGGTGGAACCGAAGGTAGCTTCGAGATGTACGCAGCGGGAGCTCCCAAGGTCGACGAGGATGTTCTCGCCGCGGGCTTGGAAGCTTCCAAGAAGTGGATCCGTGAATCGATCGAGCTGCAGCGGCAGATGGTCAAGGCCTATGTGGCCGAGCGCGGAGCTATCGACATGATCCCTTACGAGACCTTCTCGGACTACGCCGATGATGTGTTCGAGGCGGTTGATCGTGTCGGGCGTAGCCTTTTGGCAGATGCCAACGTTCAGTCACCAAAAGCAGCGCGAAACGCCGCGCTAGAAGACGCTGGCGCCAAGATTCTTGAACAACTCACTGGACAGTTTGAAGAGCGTGACGGCGAAATCAAGGGAGCCATCCGCTCCCTAACCAAGAAACTGGTTCGCGAGCGCGTGATCAACGAGAAGATCCGTATCGACGGCCGTGGGGTGGCCGACATTCGTCCCCTCCACGCAGAGATTGACTTATTCCCGACGGCACACGGCTCGGCCCTGTTCGAGCGTGGAGAGACGCAAGCGATCAACGTAACCACCTTGGGTATGCCGCGTATGAACCAGCTCATCGACACCATTACTCCCGATGAGACCAAGCGCTACATGCATCACTACAACTTCCCGCCCTATTCGACGGGTGAGACTGGTTTCATGCGTGGACCAAAGCGTCGCGAAATTGGTCACGGGATGCTTGCCGAGCGTGCCTTAGTACCCGTGATCCCGTCGCCGGAAAAGTTCCCCTATACCTTGCGCGTCGTTTCCGACATCATGGCCTCGAATGGTTCGACCTCCATGGCTTCGGTCTGTGGCTCAACCTTGTCGCTGATGGCAGCGGGCGTTCCGATCGCAGCCCCCGTCGCTGGTATCGCTATGGGTCTTATCTACGAAAACGGCGAATACGTGACCTTGACTGACATCTTGGGTGCTGAAGATGCCTTCGGCGACATGGACTTCAAGGTTGCTGGTTCTGCTGACGCAGTCACCGCGCTGCAGCTCGACACTAAAATCGATGGTTTGCCAGCCAATGTTCTGGCTCAGGCGCTCAACCAAGCCAAGGTGGCGCGTTTGGCCATCCTCGACGTGATCACCGCGTGCATCTCGGCTCCTCGGGGTGAAGTGGCTGCGAGTGCTCCGAAAATTGTGTCCTTGGAGATCCCGATTGACAAGATCGGCGAAGTTATTGGTCCGAAGGGCAAGGTTATTAACACCCTGCAGCAAGAAACGGGTGCTGATATTGCCGTTGACGACAACGGCGTCGTTGGTACGGTGACGATTGGTGCTGTTGACGGCCGGGCCGTAGAAGAGGCTCGTCGCCGCATAGCGCTCATCCTTGATCCCCCCACCGCCGATGTAGGCGAGGTGTATCAGGGCAAGGTCGTGAACATTACCAAGTTCGGAGCCTTTGTATCCATTCTTCCTGGTCGTGATGGCCTGCTTCACATCTCGAAAATGTCAGTCTTGAATGACGGCAAGCGCGTCGGGCAAGTCGAAGACGTTGTTGAGTTAGGTCAAGCGATTGAGGTCCGCGTCGACGATATTGATCCCCAGGGGAAGGTATCGCTCTCCGTTGCTGGAGCCGAGTCCGCTGTCTCGCGTGACGATTCTGAGCCTGTGCGCGAGACACTCAAGCCCAGTGCCGCTGCAGCGAGTGCGTCGAGCGCCTTCGAGGCCAGTTTCGAGGCTGAACTCGAGGCGGAGCTTGGTGACTTAGGTCCCGGTGGGCCCTTGCCCCGCGAAGACCGTGGTCCGTCGCGTGGTGGGCGTAATCGTCGTCGTAGTTAACGAAGTCTAAGAGGGCGGAGGAGCCTTCTTCTAGAAACGGCCCGGACCATAAGTCCGGGTCGTTTCTATGTATGGGTAAGAATGGCAAGGTAATGATGACGAAAATAAACCAAACGCTCACTCTTGATAGAGATTCCTCGAAGCAGCTTCGGCTCGCTGATTTAGTTTCCACGAGAAGTGATTGGATTGGTATTGGCATCTTGCTGATCTCGGTGACCGTAGTCTTCGCTATCCCGGCCATCTTGAATCATCCGTCAATTTCTGCCGACAATTTGATTCAGAATTTTCCATTACGGGTTCTCTCCGGTCAGCAGATTGCTCATGGCCACCTTCCGCTCTGGAATCCTTTGAGTTTTAGTGGAACACCCCTGCTTGGATCCATGAATGCCGGATCTCTGTTCCCCTTGACGATCCCGTTCGCTTTTTTGCCCGGCGTGCTGGTTTGGACTATCAATCTGATGGCCTGCTACTGGGCTGCTGCTATTGGCGTCTTTTTGGTTGCTCGGTATTTTGGCATCGACGCGTATGGATCGCTGTTGGCTGGTGCGGTATTCGCTTTCATGGGCGCTCAGTGGGGACAGATGGTCCACTTGGGGGTCATTCAAGGGCAAGGGCTTTTACCATGGGCGCTGCTCGCCATGGTCATGATTGGGGACCGGATTCGTGCTCCTCGCTCGTTACGAGAGCGTTCAATGCTCAGAAACGTAATGTGGCCGACACTTGGGCTCAGCGTGGTGACCGGCCTGGTGATGCTCAGTGGTGAGCCACGAGCCATCGCGGATCTTGAGATGCTGGTTTTCCTCGTCGGAGTGTATGGAGCCTTTATAGCCAAGGGTCTCCGCGGCTGGCGGAGTGTGTGGACGCTTGGTGCTTATGGCCTAGCGCTGATTTGGGGAGCGCTCCTTGGTGCGGTTCAATTACTGCCTGGCTATGCCTTTATCGGTATCTCTCAGCGTTCAGTCGAGAACTACGACTTCTTTAGGTCAGGCTCAATCGCCCTCCACCACGTCGTACTCCTAGGAATACCTCTGTTCTTTGGCACGAACGGTGTGCTCGGGCAAGACCGATTTTTCTCTGACTACAACCTGCCCGAGGTCACCGGTTACATCGGACTCGTTGGTCTCGTCGCTGTCGCGGCCGGGGTATTGCAAGTTGTGCGACGCGGATCGAGAAGTGCCCCAAGACATCTCTGGCTGCTGGTGGGCATGGCTATTGCTGGTTTGCTTTTGGCGACGGCATCGGTCACGCCGCTTGGTCACTTGTTCTATGCAATACCGTTGTGGGGTAAGACGCGCCTTCAGAGCCGCAGCATCGTATTTTTTGACCTCGCAGGTGCTCTCTTGCTCGGCTGGTTTGTTCAAGGCTTCATCGAGGGTAAGCGCGAGCTCATTTCCATGACGGGTTGGCGACAGTGGGTCTCTCTTTCCCCACTTTTCGCAGTTTTGGCATCGCTGATTGTGGTACTTGCCGCACCGGCACGCGTGCTCGCTCACTTAGACGTGCCTCCCGCATTGGTTTTTAACGGCAGTTTGTTGCGCGGTCTTTTCCTTTGCAACCTCGCCTTGGTTGTGGCGGCGCTGGTCGTGTTGATTCGAGGGCGTAGTTCCTCGTCCCGACATAGAGCGATTGCAATCTGCAGCTTGGTTGTGGTGGATCTGTTGTTTTTTGCACTCTTCGCTGCAACGGGCTTAACGTCAGGGAATTCGCAGGTGACACCATCGAAAACCTATGCCGCCAGCATCTTAGGGACGCATGGGCGCTTTGCCATCGTCGATAATCCCGGTGCCAATATCGATCAAGTAGTGGCGCTTGGTTTACCTAACTTGAACGTGTTTACGCAATTGCCAAGCGTCCAAGGCTACGGATCGCTTATCGCGAGCCAATACAACAGTGTCACTCAGGACCATACGCAGCAGACGCTGGGAGCGTGTGAATTCGCCAGCGGAAATTTCCGTGATCTTCGCCTGGCCACGATGTACATCGGTAGTGAACAGTTGCTGATGAGGTTCTGGCCCTCTAACGGCATACCGGCGCCGGCGGCACCACTGTGTGTCGGAACGCCAAGCCCCACTATTCGTGGCGCTCGGGTGTTCTACTTCGGATCCCCGATCACCATGGCCAATGTCTCGCTGGTGATTAGTAATGCCGCTGGGGTCCAAGCCTCCGATGTGCATATCTCGCTCCGCACCACGGTGGGTAGGGATGGTGTCGTAGGGCCTTGGTTCTCCCCGGCCCAGAAAGCCCAGATCACCAGCAGTGGCGTCAGCGTAGATCTGCCAACGCAGCCGGCAGCTGTCGAGATGCGCGTATCGCTGGGAGGAGTTTCTGGGCCACGAGTCGAGATTGCCGATTCGTCGCAGATCACCGGAACCGGCGGCGGTAACCACTGGGTCTTGGGTGGCCCCATGCAAGACGTGATGGACGCATCGGACTGGAACTTAACTCGAATGGTGACGGGAGGCGGAATCTTTAAAGCTCCGTTCGTCAAACCTTTCGCGTGGTTGTCCTCGGGAAGGGTTCTCGCGTCGTCAATGAGTAATTACGGCCAAGAACAAGCCACCGTGAAGGTGGACCATACCTCAACGCTCTACCTATCGGAGTCCGCGCTTCCGGGCTGGCGCGCAACCATAACGCCGCTTAGCGGAGGGCAAAGCAGGGACGCCGTAATCGGAAGTAGTAAGGGGATTCAAACGATTTCGATACCAAACGGAACCTGGAAGGTCCGGCTCTGGTACCGCGCGCCCCATTTAACCGTGGGCCTCGCTGCTTCTGGCCTCGGCTTCCTCGCTTTGGTATTGGCTTTTGGCTTTCTCGCATGGGATCGTCGCCGGCGAGCAAGCTCGCGGAACTAGGGTTTGACCATGCGTATAGCGGTGCTTGGTGCTAGCGGCAAAATGGGTAGGGCGGTAATCGAAGCCGTGGAAGCGGCCCCTGATTTAGAACTCGTGGCCGCTATCGATCAAGATCCACGGTCGATTCCGGGGCCCGCAACGATGCAGCGCTTATCGACGATTGAGGAACTCGGTGAAGTGGACGTCGTCGTTGATTTCACTGTTGCGAGCGCAGCGCGTGTTTCCCTTCCACAATTGCTTCGCCGAAACATAGCTGTTGTCTCTGGTACGACGGGTCTGAGCGAAGTTGATCTACTCGAGATTGAAAAGGCGAGCAGCGAGGGAAACTGCGCTGCAGTGGTCGCCGCAAATTTTGCGATTGGCGCTGTTTTGCTCATGAAGTTCGCCGAGATGGCCGCTCCGTATTTTTCCGCCGTGGAAATCATCGAACTACACCACGACGAAAAAAAAGACGCCCCCTCGGGGACGGCCATGGTCACCGCGGAACGTATCGCTCGAGGCCGCAGCGAGGCGGGTATGCCTGGCATTGTTGATCCGACGGAGCACGAGGTACTCGGGGGAGCTCGTGGGGCGGTGGGTCCCGGGGGAGTTCACCTGCATTCGGTACGATTGCCCGGTTTCGTGGCTCACGAAGAAGTTATTTTAGGAGACCAGGGCCAAAGTTTGACCCTTCGTCATGATTCGATGGACAGAAGTTCTTTCATGGCCGGCGTACTCCTCGCTGTGCGCAACGTGGGCGGCATGCACGGCCTCACGCGTGGCATCGAATCACTCTTGACCTGATCCCAAAACAGCCATAGGGGTGGCGGTAGCATGTGAAGCACGATGTCTGTTGCCTCACCCCGTTTCGGTCGCGTCTTGACGGCGATGGTGACTCCTTTCGATAGCGACGGTGGGCTCGATCTTGATGGGGCAGCGAGTTTGGCTCGCTGGCTGGTGTCGACTGGTTCAGACGGCTTAGTCGTAGCAGGAACCACGGGTGAAGCTCCGGTGCTTACCGATGAAGAACGAATGGATCTCATCGAAGTCGTGGCGGCGGCGGTAACGGTCCCGGTACTTGCTGGGACGACTACGAATGACACGGCTCATTCAGTTGGTTTAACGAAACGGGCTAGGGATTTAGGAGCCGCTGGCGTGCTGGCGGTGACACCGTATTACAACCGGCCGAGTCAACGAGGCCTGATAGGCCACTTTGGTGCCATCGCTCAAGCTACTGATTTGCCTGTTGTGCTCTATGACATCCCCATCCGTACTGGGCGCAAGATTGAGAGTTCGACGGTCTTGGCGTTGGCCGGTTCCCATAGCAACGTGGTAGGCCTCAAAGACGCTGCCGGCGACGTGGCAACGACGGCTGAATTTATTCGCCAGGCACCGCAGGCCTTTGAGGTCTACGCCGGAGATGATGGCCTGATTATTCCGCTGATGGCTGTTGGCGCGGTTGGTGTGATCTCGGTTGCGTCTCACTGGGTAGCTGCACCGATGAAGGCCTCGATGGAAGCAATGGTCGAGGGCCGACTCGCCGAGGCAGTACTGCTCAATCAAGGTTTGTTGGCTTCGTACAGATTTGAATCACAGACCGATTGGCCGAATCCAATTCCGACGAAAGCCATACTTCGGGCGCTTGGTCTACCTAGCGGTCAATGTCGCTTACCCATGGGTACCGCGGACGCTTCGCTTGATGAAGCGGCAAGGAACCTATGCCGTGAACTCGGCCTCTTGCATGGCTGAGACCACGCCGGTTCGCGTCATATTTTTCGGTGGTCTCGGAGAGATCGGGCGAAATTGTGCGGCCATCGAAGTCGAAGGCCGATTAATAATCGTCGACGTAGGCATTATGTTTCCCGAAGCCGACATGCCGGGTGTGGATCTGGTGCTTCCCGATTTCACCTATCTGCGCGAGAACGCCGACCGGGTCGACGGTATCGTGCTGACCCACGGCCACGAAGATCACGTTGGTGGACTGAGTTACCTCCTCAGAGATCTAGCAGCTCCGATCTACGGCTCGGCACTCGCCATAGGCATCGCGAGTCACCGGGTTCGAGAAGCAGGCCTCTCTGACCAGGCACGATTCGTGGAGGTTGCCGACGGTGAGACGGTCACCATCGGGCCCTGCGAGGTCGAATTTATAGCGGTGACGCATTCGGTACCGAGCGCTCACGCGATTGCGTTCCACACGCCCCAGGGTGTCATTGTGCACTCAGGTGATTTCAAAATTGACTTACAACCCGTCGACGGTCGGCGCACCAACTTGGCACGCTTTGGAGAGATAGCAAACACGACGGGTATCCGCCTTCTCCTCGCCGATTCCACAAATGCTGAAGAGCTTGGCTTCACCGCGTCCGAGACTGACGTCGGCGCAGTGCTGCGGGTAATTTTTCTCGCCCGTACCGATAAACGAATTATTTGCGCTTGTTTTGCCAGCCACCTCCACCGAATTCAACAAATTGTCGATGCCGCCGTACTCTCAGGTCGCAAAGTCGCCACCTTGGGTCGTTCCATGCAAAACAACGTGGAGCTCGCTCGACGCTTGGGTATCTTGACGGTTCCGGACGGTACCTTGATCGACATCACGACCATCGATAGTTATGATCCTTCGCAGATCTGCGTCGTCTCTACGGGTAGCCAGGGTGAACCTTTGGCCGCACTGTCGCTCATGGCATCTGGTCAGTCTCGTTTTATCGAGCTGAGCGATCGTGATGCTGTGGTGATCTCGGCTCATCCCATACCCGGTAATGAATGGGGTGTCGGAAGGGTTATCGACCAGTTGCACCGACACGGCTGCGAAGTTATTCACTCTGGTAATCATGCCGTTCACGTTTCCGGCCACGCTCGTCGTGGCGAGCTATCGATCTTGCAAAGCGTGACCAAGCCTGAGTACTTCGTTCCTGTCCACGGCGAATACCGTCATCTTTTCCACCACCGCGAGTTAGCTCAATCCATGGGCGTGGCTAAGGAGAATTCCTTACTTGCTCTCGATGGTGACATCGTGGTGCTTGATGAGAAGGGAATTCGAATCGAAGGCCACGTGCCTGCTGGATACCTCTACGTCGATGGCGCAGATGGTGACGTAGACCATGGCATATTGCGTGATCGCCAAGTTCTGGCAACGGAAGGCCTCGTCATGGTGGTGGTCACGGTCGATTTGGAAGCCCGCGACCTCGTGGCCGAACCCGAGATTATTACGAGAGGTTGGAAGGCGGAGTCGGCCGAAAGGATGCTTGCCTCGGAAGGCGTCGATACAGTCGCTGCCGCCGTACGCAGTGCCTTGAAGGATCCTGCCACCGATATTGATGCTCTGACCAAGGTTGCTCGTCGTGCCTTGGGCCGTTTTGTCGGAACCAAGATGCGCCGAAAGGCCATGATCGTGCCCGTTATCGTCGGTGTTTAATCGTCTTTCTTGGGTTCTCCGTGAGGCTGATTCGCAACGCCAAAGCGCCAGTAGGACTTTGCGTGCACTTGGTCATCGCTCAAGCCGCGGTCTTTGACGGCGGCACGTAACGCGGCGACAACCCGTAGCTCTCCACCTAGGTAGATGTGCCCATCGAGTTCAGGTAGCGCTAGGGCCGCGAAGGCCGCGAGGAGGCCGGCGGGGTCATTGGGGGATCGGCCATCACGATCGACCAAGACGAAGGTGACAGCAATGTCTTCCGCTAAAGCAGGAAGGACGACATCGGCCTGATCCTCTACCTCGATGATGAAGAGCGCCTGACCTGGTGGCTCTATCGCTTCCGCCATCGCGTAGGCCGCCGACAAGAAGGTCAAATCTCCGATGAAGAGATGCCAATCAGCCTGCATATCTAAGCTGACCTGACCACGAGGGCCGATGACACGAATCGCGGAACCAGTTGGCAGCGTCGCGGCCCACGTGGATCCCGGGCCCCCAGACGTAGTCTCAATCCAGAGGCGAAGTCGTCGCGCTGTAGCGTCAACGCTTCGAATACTGTAGCGACGCCGCGCAGCCTTATCGGGATTGGTGGTTGCGATATCAACCATGATGTCATTGCCGGGTTTGCCGACGAGGTCTTCAACGAGACCGGAGAATTCAAGTTCTATTAGTCGCGGACTCAGCTGTTCCCTTCGAATCAGGACCAAGGGTACGAGATGAGCGCCGAGGCGTTCGAGCAGCGCTGCGGTCTTAGAATCGACGGTCATTGCACTCCCTGAGCTGGCACGCAGCAAGGTTATCGCTGGCGTCCTCCGCTTTGAACCACCCAAGCGTTAGCGTTGGTGCCATCGTGGCTACTTCCCGCCCCAGGCACGCAGCAAAGAAGACGACGACATCTCGGTCGAAAGCGCCGGTCTCAGAGCCGGGTATTTTGTCGCGCCATGCCATCGATCTCACGGCTATCGGTCTTGGGACTCTAAGTATTCTTCTAATTCTTGCGATTTGGTTCCACACACTGGGCCCTGTCGGTAAAGGTCTCGATACAGCCTTGGCTGATCTGTTCGGACGGGAGCGCTACCTCCTACCCGTCCTGACCGGATTCGCCGCAAGCATGCTGTTTGTTAACCGGGAAAATGTTGAACTCCGTCGTATCTGGGTGGGGGGATTAGTCGCGCTGGGCGCGATCTCGGGTCTCTTCGGCCTGTCGGGAGGTCGGCCGTCGCTGCGAGCCTCGACCGAAGAACTACGTGCTGCGGGTGGCTACCTCGGCTCGTTAATCGGTCACACCTTGGCTGCTGGTGTGGGAAGCCTTGGGGCCACCATCATCTTGTTGGTCATGCTCTTTGTCGCCATTGTGTTGAGTACGGGTTTACCACTGAAGGTATTGGGTCAAAAGATTCAAACCATAGTGCGCTCCATGAGTGCCGTGGGGGCTCGATGGTGGAGCGGGGGAGACCTGGCCGAGAAAGCCAAGGACGCTTGGGTGGAGCCTGTGCTCGAGGTACCGCGAAAGATCGATATCCCTGAAGGCTTTGTCGTTGCGGATCCTGAAGATGAACTTCTTGAACACGATGAACCGCTCCACGTCGCTGAGGTTGGTGAGCTCTACGACCAAGATGGTGATCCCCATGGCGCACTGGTACCCGACGAGCAAGCAGCGGCCTTTGCCGGAGCTGCGCCAGAAGTCGAAGTCGAAGCCTCGCCGCAAGCCAGGGTAGATACGAAGAAGAAAGCATGGAAACTACCTCCGCTGTCTATCTTGCAACGCAGCCAAATCCTCAAGCATGATCAGCGTGCCGTCGAAGCCGCGGGCCAACAGCTCGTCACTGCACTTGGTTCCCATGGCGTGGAGACAACCCTGGTTGGCTTCACGGTCGGACCTACCGTGACGCGCTATGAACTTGAGTTAGGGCCGGCCGTCAAAGTAGCCAAGGTCACCGGTCTCTCTAAAGACATTGCTTACGCGATGGCGTCTCCAGATGTTCGCATTCTGGCACCCATCCCCGGACGCTCAGCCATTGGCGTAGAAGTCCCGAATCGCCAACGTCAACTCGTGTCTCTTGGTGACTTGCTTGGCTCGAAAGAAGCAAAGAGCGATGCGAATCCACTCTCGGTGGCTATTGGTAGAGACATTGCCGGGCGTACCGTTATGGAGTCTCTCGCAGGATTCCCGCACTTGTTGATCTCGGGAGCAACCGGTGCGGGTAAGAGTTCCGCTATCAATTCATTGATCACCTCGATCTTGATGCGTGCAACGCCCGACCAAGTTCGTTTGATTCTGATTGACCCAAAGCGAGTAGAGCTAGGTCAATACAACGGGCTCCCTCACTTGTTAACCCCCGTCGTTGTCGACCCGCGTCAAGCAGCTAACGCCTTGGGTTGGGCTGTCAAGGAGATGGAGCGGCGCTACGACCTGTTGGCATCACACGGTGTTAGGGACATTACGAGTTACGCGCAAGCACGAGCAGCGGGACAACTCAAACATCACGGTAGACCCGATGACGCGGCAGCCATAGAGGCCATAGCCGAAAAGGCCCGCCTAGCGTCTCGAGGCGAGGACTACTCGCATGTCGACGTTTCAGTCGAAGAAGAATTTGAGGATCTACCCTATGTCGTCATCATCGTTGATGAGCTCAACGACCTCATGATGGTGGCAGCCCGCGACGTAGAAGAGTCAGTTGTTCGAATCGCCCAGATGGCGAGAGCGGTCGGTATCCATCTCGTGCTAGCGACGCAACGTCCGTCAGTGAATGTCATTACGGGCGTGATCAAAGCCAACATTCCCTCACGTATGGCCTTCTCGGTTTCATCACTAGCCGATAGTCGGGTAATTCTTGATCAACAAGGAGCCGAGCGCCTTATCGGCAAGGGTGACATGCTCTTGCTGACCGCTTCGTCTAACGTGCCACGCCGCATTCAAGCACCTTGGGTTTCCGAAGAGGAGGTCAGGGTTGTGGCCGCCCACTGGCGAAGCCTTGGGGGTGAAACGGAATCAGTCGTGGCTCTGGTGGGCGGCGCTAACGCTGAGCAGGGGAGTCTCTTTGGCGGTGGGGGGTCAGGCAGCGACGACGATGATGAGCTCTTGGCTCAAGCGCGCCGAATCGTCATCGAAACCCAGCTGGGATCGACATCAATGTTGCAGCGAAAACTACGTGTGGGCTTCGCTCGCGCCGGGCGCCTTATGGACCTGCTCGAGCAACAAGGAGTCGTGGGTCCCTCTACGGGTTCAAAGGCCCGCGAGGTTCTGGTCTCTTCCGAAGAACTGCTGGACTGAACCAAGACCATGCTTTGGTATTTCCTGGATTCCCGGCGCGCTGCCTCTGGCCTAGGGTGAATATATGCTCGCTAGCGCTCCCGCAAGTTCCGCGAATCTAGGTCCAGGCTTCGACACCTTGGCCTTAGCCCTCGCTTGCTACGTCCAAGTTGAGATTGAGCCTTCGTCAAAATTGATCGTGCGCACCGAAGGGGAAGGCGCTGGTTTATCGGATAACGCCAGTCATCTGGCAGCCAAGGTTGCCGTCGATGTCGCGGGGCATGATCGCCTCGCTATTACGGTTCGCTCCAGCATCCCGGTGGCCCGAGGTATGGGCTCTTCAGCCGCGCTCGCCGCCGCCGCTGCTGCTGCAGCGGGATCCCCGGATCCCCTAGCAATTGCGGCAGCCGTTGACGGCCACCCGGAAAATGCCGCTGCTTCAGTGGTCGGAGGGCTCGTTGGTGCTTGCTTCATTGGCACTACTGTTCGAGTGGTTCGACTTGCCCTTGACGAGGAACTCGAGTTCGTACTCATTAATCCAGAGCGGACGTTGCCAACAGCGAGCGCGCGAAAAGCTCTACCCGAGAAGGTTGATCGAGCCGACGCGGTATTTAACCTCAGTCGAATGAGCCTCCTCCTCGCAGGCTTAGCGGATTACCGCTTTTTGAGCCATGAAGCAACGCAAGATCGTTTGCACCAGAGTTACCGCATACCCATGTTCCCCGAGTCGGTCGAACTTATGGAAGCACTCGATAGGGCAGGGGCGAGAGCATCGTGCTGGTCGGGAGCCGGACCTAGTTTGTTGGCGATTTGCGGTCCCGGAGAGGCTGATGCCGTGTCAAGGGGCGCCGAAGCAGCGCTGTTGGAATACGGCGTCGAGGGTACCGTGAGCACTCTTGCGGCCGATCGGCGGGGCCTGGTGGTGGGCGAAGACGCTCGAGAACTGTTCTGATCCGTCACTGGTGCTAAGACCGTAGAATCAAACGGTGGCAAAGAAGTTTCACATTCGTACCTTTGGTTGTCAGATGAACGAGCATGACTCGGAGCGTCTCGCCGGCATGCTTGTGGCTGATGGCATGGAGCCAACGGAAAACCTTGAATCTGCGGATGTGGTGGTGCTTAACACGTGCTGCATCCGAGAGAACGCTGATAACAAGCTCTACGGAACGCTCGGACACCTCGCGACTACGAAAGCTGAGAATCCGGGTATGCAAATTGCCGTAACCGGTTGTTTGTCTCAGAAAGATAGAGGAGGCGTACTCGATCGAGCCGGATGGGTCGACGTGGTAGTGGGTACGCATAATTTGGGCTCGACTGCTGGCTTGCTCCGCAAGGCCGTCACTGACGGACCCCAGGTGGAAATTCTGGACGCACCTGATCCGGACGGCGATTTAGATCCGAGCTTGGCTCTCCATGCTGTACGGGAGGCATCACACACAGCATGGATGACCATTCAGACGGGATGCGACAACACTTGCGCCTACTGCATTGTGCCGGCTGTTCGCGGCGGAGAAATCTCGCGACCTCTTGACGATCTTGTCCGCGAAGCCGAAATGCTGGCTCGTCGCGGAGTGCGAGAGATCACGCTACTCGGACAAAACGTAAACTCCTACGGTCGCGATATCACGAAACGCTCTCCCATGTTTGCGCAACTCCTCAGAGCCGTGGGCGACGTTGACGGTATAGATCGGATACGCTTCACCAGTCCGCACCCCAAGGATCTTCGTCCCGACACCGTGGCCGCAATGGCTGAGGTTGATGCCGTGTGCAACCAACTGCATCTACCGCTTCAAGCGGGGTCTAATCGTGTTCTCTCTGCCATGCGACGTGGCTACACGGCTGAGCGATACCTCGAAAAACTCGCGATGGCTCGTGCGGCAGTCCCAGATCTTGGGGTGACCACTGACATTATTGTTGGCTTCCCCGGAGAGACAGAAGCTGATTTCGAACGCACCCTGGAAGTAGCGGCTGAAGCCGAGTTCGATTCCGCATTCACCTTTATCTTCTCGCCACGCCCCGGAACCGCGGCTGCTGACTTAAGCGATCAGTTCATTGATCCCGAGATCGTTAGTGACCGCTTTGCTCGTCTTGATACCGTCGTCCAGCGCGCTGGTCTTATCAAACACGAAGCTCGAGTCGGCATGGTGGAACGGGTGCTGGTGGAAGGCCCAAGTAGGCGCAATAGCGAGGTGGCAGCCGCGCGCACCACGCAAGGCAAGTTGGTTCACTATCAACCTTCGGATGCTCGGGCACTTCAAGCGGGAGCCCTGGTTGACGTCAAGATTGTCCACGGAGCTCCCCACCACCTCGACGGTGAGCAGCTTGCGTTAGTGGAGACCACCAAGGTTCGTCGTCGCTTAGAAGTGCGGAGCTGAGACCCTGGCCACGCTTGCCCTCGTGGGCATGACTGCAAGTGGGAAGTCGCAGTTGGCCTTTGAGGTAGCGCGCCACTCGGGGAGCGTAGAGATTATTTCCGTTGATTCGATGGCGGTCTATCGAGGTATGGATATCGCGACGGCTAAGGCTCCGCTGTGGCAACGAGAAGCCGTTCCTCACCATCTCATCGACATCTTGGACCCTAGTGAAGAAATGACCGTATCGTGGTTCCAGTCTGAAGCGAAGACCGCTCTTCGAGCCATAGAGGAGCACGGTCACCATGCGCTCTTGGTGGGTGGAACCGGGCTCTATCACCGCGCTGTGATCGACGATCTCGAAATACCTGGTCAGTTCCCTGAGATTCGTAAGGTACTTGAAGCTCAAGCAATCCAAGATCCCAAGAATCTTTATTCTCGCTTGGCTGCTCTGGATCCCCTAGCAGCGTCTCGCATGGAAGCAAGTAATTCGAGGCGCGTGGTCAGAGCTCTAGAAGTTATAGAGGGCAGCGGAAGATTATTTTCGAGTTATGGTCCTGGGCTCGAGGCGTACCCTGATTCGAAGGTAATTCAGATTGGGATTTCCCGACCTATTGAAGAGGTAGATGCTGCCATTGAGGCGAGAGTGGGGGAGTGGTTAGACCAGGGCCTCATCGCAGAAATCGACCAACTTCTCAGCTCCTCTAGGGGTCTCTCTCGAACCGCCCGCCAGGCCATTGGTTATGCGCAGTTGTTTGCTTGGCGACGGGGGGAGTGCTCCCTCGAAGAAGCGGTGGCGTCCACTAAGACCTCGACTCGTAAGTTTGCTCGTCGTCAGCGCTCTTGGTTTAGCCGGGATCCTAGGGTGCAATGGTTTGAAAACACGGAGGCGGCGAGCCACTACCTTATGGCCCGCCTGAGCGAGGCATAGCTGGGTGAAGGTGGGAGAATAAGACCATGGAGCTACATTCTTTTCAGATCGGGTTAACGAAATTCGATGGAGCCGGAAACGACTTTCTCGTCATGGTGGACCTTGAAGATCGAGTCCAAATCACACCTGACGAAGTAGCTTCGTTGACTAATCGCCAACATGGTATTGGTTCAGATGGTTTCATCACGGTGACGGGACCTTCTGGCGGGGGAGACGTCACGATGGCCTTACGCAATCAGGACGGATCATTTGCCGAAATATCAGGAAATGGTTTGCGTTGTGTGGCTCACGCCGTCGTGAGGGCAGGGATCGTGGCAGCTGGTGCCTTCTGGGTGATGACTGGCGCGGGCCTTCGTCGTGTGCGTTGCTCAGCGCCAGAAGGTGATGTCGCCACCAACGAAGCGTCCATGGGTCATCCCGAAATAGAGTCCGTAGTCGACGACGTCCATGAGGCGTTCATCTCCGTCGGGAATCCTCACCTCGTAAAAGTCGTTGATTCGCTGGAAGGCTTGGACGTAGAGCGCGAAGGTCATCGGCTTCAGTCGCTTCGACAAGGTGGCATCAACGTTGAGTTCATTGAGATACTCAATGATCAAGAAATAAATCTCGGTGTCTATGAGCGCGGCGTAGGGCCGACCTTGGCGTGTGGGTCAGGTTCTGTCGCGGCGGTCGTAGCGAGTCATGCACTCGGTCTGACGAGCGAAATCGTAACGGTGCACAACCCAGGAGGTCCGCTCGCCGTTCGTATCGAAAATGGCGAAGCCTGGCTCTCGGGAACGACGCACCACATCGCTGATTTTGTGACCACCCTCGAGCGGAGTTCATGACCTACATACCCACCACGCTCATTGAGCGCACGTTCCGAGAACGGATCATCTTGGTCGGGGTGATTTTTCCTGGCACCAATCCGGAAGCCTTGGACGTCGAGCTCGATGAGCTTGAGAAATTAGTGCTTACCGCCGGGGCTGATGTCGTCGCTCGTCTCGTGCAGAGAAAGGATGCACCGGATCCCGCAACCTATATTGGTTCTGGTAAGGCTCGTGAACTTCACGAACTTTGCTTGTTCCACGATGTTGACACGGTGGTCTTCGATCACGGGTTAAGTCCGGCCCAACAGCGCAACCTTGAGAAATTGCTCGGTCGAACGGCTATCGATCGAACAGCGGTGATTTTAGATATTTTCGCGCAAAATGCTCGAAGTCCAGAGGGCAAGGCGCAGGTCGAGCTAGCACTGCTTCGCTATCGATTACCGCGACTACGAGGAAGAGGTCAAGGGCTGAGTCAGCAAGCCGGTGGTATCGGTACACGCGGACCCGGTGAGACACAACTCGAAGTCGATCGGCGACGCTTGGTTCGCCGCATGCACAAGCTCGAAGCGGAGCTGAAGGCGGTGACCAAGACTCGGTTGACACAGCGTGCTCAGCGAAGTCGTGGGCGACGGCGTGAGGTGACGCTCGTAGGGTATACCAACGCTGGTAAGTCAACGTTGTTGAATCGACTCACCGATGCCGATGTTCCGGCAGCTGATCGACTTTTCGAGACACTAGATCCCCGGACACGACAAATGGCGCTACCCGGAGGAGAAACGGTATTGCTGACCGACACCGTTGGGTTCGTATCGAAATTGCCACACGAACTCGTGCAGGCATTCCGATCAACCTTGGATTCGGTACAACTCGCGGATCTACTTATCCATGTGGTTGACGCTTCAAGTCCGGATCCCCTTGGCCAGATTCGAGCCGTTGAAGAGGTGCTGAGAGAGATTGGCGCAAGCGAGGTACCTGTATTAATGGTGTTCAACAAGGCTGATAGGGACCCTAAGGAGGCAGCTCGATTGTCTGGCGATCATGAAGGATCACTGCCTTTCTCCGCAACCGAGGGAGGAGGTGTCGATCAGCTTCTCCGGGCGATGGCGGATCGTCTGCGAGTGGCGGACCGGATTGCTCGATTGAGCATTCCTCACAGCCGAGGTGACATTATTGCGGCGGTGCACCGTGAAGGGGAAGTGGTTACGGTGGAACGCGACGATGAGGTGACGGTTATGGACGTGGTGCTCGACGAGGCCGGACGAGGGAAGTTTCGAGAGTTTGAGGTGGCACGATGAGTAGTGCGAGTTTTGTACCACCCGCCTATCCCTACGAGCGCCTTAACGCTATTCGCGCCATGGCCGAGAACCATGAAGGCGGCGCGATTGACTGCTCCGTGGGTACGCCGTGCGATCCGCCCCTGGCAGCCGTTGTGGCGGCCCTGGCAGGCTCAGGGGCTGAGCGGGGTTACCCGACGTCGGCGGGCAGCCCCATCTTGAGGGAAGCGATTAGCGATTGGTTCCTGCGGCGATTCGCGGTTTCTGTGTCCCGCGATGACGTGGCGGCCTGTGTGGGTACCAAGGAATTTGTCGCGTCAACCGCAGGCTTTATGGCGCTGCGTGAACCGGGCCGGGATGTGGTGCTCTTTCCCGATATCAGTTACCCGACCTATGAAATGGGTGCCATCTTGGCCGGCTTGAGACCCGTGCGGGTGCCGCTCGTAAAGGGTCGGCTCATGCTCGAAGCCATCGACCCCGAGGATGCAGCGAGGGCCGTAATGGTGTGGAGTAACTCGCCATCGAATCCGACCGGCTACCTCGATGACTTATCGGCCGTAGCCTCGTGGGGTCGCGCGCACGACGTACCTGTATTTTCTGACGAGTGTTATTGCGAGTTCACGTGGTCACGCGCTCCTGAGACAATGCTGTCGCATGGTCTCGATGGGGTAGTGGCGGTTCACTCACTCTCAAAGCGCTCAAACTTGGCCGGTTTACGCGTTGGCTTCTACGCCGGAGATCCATCCATCGTGAATTACCTTCGAAGCGTTCGCCAGCATGCCGGGCTCATGGTTCCCGGTCCAGCTCAAGCAGCAGGAGCAGTGGCGCTCAATGACGATGCGCATGTGGAGCAGCAGCGCAGTCGCTATATGAATCGCCTTTCACGCTTGGTCGATGCCTTGACGTTGGCGGGGTTCCCCTGCGAGTTACCAGAGGGTGGTTTTTACCTTTGGATAGAAGTTCCATCGCAATTCGACGACGCCTTCGCCGCCGCTGCGTTTCTCGCCGAAATCTCGGGCTTAGTGGTGAGTCCAGGAGAGTTCTATGGACCCTCGGCGTCACGGTACCTGCGCGTGGCGGTAGTACAGCCAGATGATCGAATCGCACTGGCAGCTACACGCCTCACGGCTGCCAACTAGTCCTTGGGAGTACTCGCTCAGTCCATTACGCTTAGACCATGTCCGACCTCGCCACGACCATCGCCACGCTCTATGAAGATGCGGCTTCCGTAAACCCAGATAATGCTCGCGCTGTTGCAGCGGTTATGGAGGCTGTGGGCCTGCTTGACAGTGGCGCCGAGCGGGTCGCCTTCGTCGATGCCGCGGGCACGGTTGTGGTCAACGAGTGGGCCAAGCAGGCCATCTTGCTTTTGTTTCGTATTCGCTCCATGACGACTGAGATGGTCGGACCTTTTGAGTACACCGACAAGTTAGATCTAAAACGCAACTACGCCGCCCAGGGCGTGCGAGCAGTCCCTGGAGCCATTGCTCGTTGGGGCGCGTACCTTGCCCCTGGCGTGGTTTTGATGCCAAGTTTTGTCAATCTCGGGGCCTACGTTGATGAGGGGACCATGGTCGACACGTGGGCCACGGTCGGCTCCTGCGCCCAGATCGGAAAAAACGTTCACCTTGCCGGTGGCGTGGGTATTGGTGGCGTGCTCGAGCCGCCGAACGCGGTACCCGTCGTCATTGAGGATGATGCCTTTATTGGTAGCCGATGCATGGTCACCGAGGGTGCTCGGGTCGGCAGGGGAGCGGTGTTGGGAGCGGGAACAATTCTAAATCCGTCCATCCCCGTGATTGATGCTGACTCCGGAGAAGAAATTAGTCGCGGTCATGTACCGGATTGGTCAGTGGCGGTTGGTGCGTCTCGCCGTAAAGAATTTAGCGGGGGAGAGTTCTTCTTGCCCTGTGTACTCGTACTCAAGCACTTAAGCGAAGGGGAGCGTCACGACAAGGCCAAACTCAATGACGTTCTCCGCACGCATGGGATTGCGACGTGACCGATCTGCTTGCGCTAGCCCAAGAGCTCGTCAACATTACCTCCACGAGCAAAAACGAGGCAGCGATAGCGGATTTCGTCGAGGCTTACCTGCATGGCAATGAGCACCTCGACGTGACTCGTATTGGCGACAACGTCATCGCGAAGACCGATCTCGGAAGATCGCGACGAGTTATTGTGGCGGGTCACCTCGATACGGTTCCAACTCCAGGGATCACGACGCGCCGTGAGGGGAAACTACTTTTTGGACTCGGCGCCGCCGATATGAAGGGCACGATCGCCGTTATGTTGGATCTCGCTGGACAACTTGGCGCCCCTCGTTATGACCTCACGTGGGTGTTCTACGCACGAGAAGAAATCACTCGTAGCGAGAGTGGACTTCTTGAAATTAAATCTTTGCGGCCAGATCTCCTCCGCGGCGACGTTGCAATCCTGGGGGAGCCGACGAAGGCAAAGATCGAAGCGGGCTGCCAGGGTACTTTGCGTGTCACTGCGAAGCTGTCAGGTAGATCAGCCCATACTGCGCGACCGTGGAAGGGCTTGAATGCAATCCACCGCCTCGGGACCCTCATCGAAGATTTGAGTCGGTTGGAACGCCGCAAGGTGGAGATCCAGGGTGTTGGTTACGCGGAACAAGTTGAGGCGGTCAAGATCGGTGGCGGCCATGCAAATAACTCGGTGCCCGATGAGGCATGGATAACTATCAACTACCGTTTCGCACCCGACCGAAGCATCGACCAAGCAATAGCTTGGCTCAGCGAGTCGCTGCTATCGAGGCACCTCAACGAAAGCGCTGACAGCCTCTCGATTGACGACGCGGCTGAGGGTGCGCTTCCGAGTCTCGATGACCCTGTGATTGAGGCGCTACTGGCGGCGTCGGGTGGAGATGTTTCAGCCAAGCTTGGCTGGACCGACGTGGCAACGTTTGCAGGCCTAGGGATCCCTGCAGTGAATTTTGGTGCGGGCGACCCTGAGTTGGCCCACCACGTCGAAGAGTACGTAGCGGAGGCAGATCTCGTCAACGTTCACGGAGCTCTAAAGCAATTACTTAGTTAGTCACGCTTACGATCATCTCTCGTGGGAACACGTCAGGCATTGGAGGATCTGGGTGATTACCCAACAGGGGCTTTAACTCAATGACGGCCCTTGTTGCAGGCGCAGCGGCGCCTGGCCTCGGTGTCCTCAGCGTCGCTATTGAGTACGTACGCCGTCGCAACCTCCAATGAACCTCTTACTTATGGATGGGTCGTGGCTACGAGCCAAGGGACCGCGCGCGAGGTGAGAGCATCAGGGAATGGTGAAGCGGCCTCGAGGGCCTTATCAAATTGACATAATGAACATTATCGGCGTACAACCAAGAGAAGCCAACAGCGGTTTCTTGTCTATTCAAGCCGCTTTGGCTAGAGATCCAGGAAATCAATCGTCTTAGTGATGACGTCAATGTTGCCCGGCAGGCCGAAATGATCTACTCCTGACACGACGTGCGTCTCGAGTTGGTGAATCATGAGTGCAAGTTCGTCTTGACTGATTCCCTCCTCACTCCCGATGATGCTGAGAACAGGAAAACGGAGTTGTAATGAATCAGGGACCACCAGAGCTTGGCGGTCTCTTGCCAAGAATGCCGCTAGAGCGCCGTTGGGGGCGTCGTTGGCACTCGCGAGCCGCCAAAAGAGTCGGAGGCGAACATCCTCTGGTTCTCGATCAGCCTTGAGGGCTGCCACGAGGTCACCAAATTCGTGGGCCATAAGGACTCGATCACCCAAGCCCAGTAAGACCAGGCGATCGAAAGCCTCTGGGTGGGCGCAGGCCACGCGCAGCAGCAAATCAGCCCCTTGTGAGAAGCCAACGGCGGTGATCGGCGCATCGTGGCGGAACTGGCTCCAGATCAAACCTTCGCAATCGACATAACGCTTGGGATCCGTCGATGCGTCGGGATCGCCATGGCCTGGAAGATTGACGGGAACAGCCTCAACCCCGAAATCACGAAGGATGTCCACCCAGCCTGTTCTCCCCCAGTCCCCCTCGAAACTTGAGGCAAACCCGTGAACAAAATAGATGCAGCGGCGTTCGGGCATAAGCAGAAGTTATCCAAAAATGAATACCTTGACATGATTGCCGGATACCTTGCTAAAGTTGATTAAGTAAGTCAGGTATTACTCGACGAAGGAGCCACCGTGCCAATCGCAGATGACATCACCCAATTGATCGGTAACACCCCGTTGGTCAGAATTCGCAAAGTCGTAGAGCCCGGTGGCGCTGAAGTGGTTGCCAAGCTCGAGTTCTTTAATCCCGGCGGCTCGGTGAAGGACCGCATTGGCTTCTCCATGATCGACGATGCCGAGCGGCGAGGCGAGCTCAAGCCTGGCATGACCATTGTGGAGCCCACCTCGGGAAACACCGGTATCGCCCTGGCCATGGTTGCAGCGGCGAAGGGCTATAAAGCCATCTTGACCATGCCCGAAACCATGTCCAAGGAACGCCGAGTTTTGCTTCGGGCCTTTGGCGCTCAACTGGTGCTAACGCCAGGTCCTGATGGTATGGGAGGGGCCATCGCCAAAGCTATGGAGATCGCCGCTTCCGACGATAGCTATTGGATCCCCCAACAGTTTGAGAACCCTGCGAACCCCGCCATCCACCGCCACACCACGGCGGAGGAAATTTGGCGTGATACCGAGGGCAAGGTTGACATCATCATTGGTGGTGTGGGCACGGGTGGCACCATTTCGGGTATCGGTGAGGCGATGAAGGAGCGAAACGCTGCGATTCAAGTCATCGCGGTCGAGCCCGCAGCATCTCCTGTACTTTCCGGTGGCGCCAAGGGTCCTCATCCGCTACAAGGTATTGGCGCCGGATTTATACCGAAGAACTACGACGCATCCGTGGTCGACGAAGTTATCGCGGTGGCCAACGAAGACGCTATCGCCACCGCACGTCGTGCGGCCACCGAGGAAGGCATTTTGGTGGGCATCTCCTCAGGCGCAGCGCTTTGGGCTTCGGCCCAGGTGGCAGCTCGCCCTGAAAACAAGGGGAAACGCATCGTGGTGATTATCCCTTCGAATGGAGAGCGCTACCTCTCGACGGTGCTTTACGAGGGCCTCGGCGACTAAGTCATGGCACTGCAATTAGGGCGAGACATCAAGGCAATCAAAGATCGAGATCCCGCTGCTCGATCTTGGGTCGAGATCATCCTCGTCTATCCAGGACTGCATGCAGTCTGGTCCCATCGGCTCGCGCACTGGTTGTGGAATCACAAGCTGCGTTTTATCGCGCGCTTACTCTCATCCTTTGCGCGTCTTATCACCTCAGTAGATATTCATCCTGGTGCGACGATCGGTTCGGGCCTCTTTATTGATCACGCCATCGGGGTCGTAATTGGTGAAACGACGATCATTGGCAACGACGTCACGCTCTACCAAGGCGTCACGCTTGGTGGAACTAGCTTGGCCAAGGGGAAACGGCACCCGACTTTGGGCGATGGGGTCATTGTCGGCTCTGGCGCGAAGGTGCTCGGTCCTATTGCGGTAGGCGACGGTGCCCGAATCGGCGCCAACTCAGTGGTGGTTCGTGATGTACCCGAGGGAGCTGTGGTCGTTGGTGTTCCGGGCCAGGTGATCTCCCGTAGCCAGCCAGTGGTGGGCGCAACCGCCGTAGATGCGGATCAGTCGCTCTCCCCCGATCCCGTCGGTTCGAGCCTGCAAGCCTTGCTCGCGCGTATCGAGGAGCTAGAACAACTCGTCACGGGTTCCAAGGGTGCAGCCATCGTCGGACCCGCCGCCGACGGCCTCTGGAGAGGTGAGGACTTCTCGATCTAAGCCAGGAAACCGTCACCTGGTTTAGTTAACAAATACGAACTAATTCGCTCTTCTGCGGTTAACCTCTCACCATGGGTTTTCGTAAATCGTCCACACGCCAGCCCCTCGAACCCCTCGGAAGAGACGTAACGAGGACCACCATCGTGGTGGTTATCGGAATGGTCATGGCCATTTTGGACACCACGATTGTGAACGTGGCGCTTGACCGTTTGGCCACCGATTTTCACACCAATATCTCGACAATCCAATGGGTAACCACTGGGTATCTCCTAGCGCTCGCCATCGTGATCCCCTTGTCGGGTTGGGCGGTACATCGTATTGGCGCCAAACCTCTCTACCTTGGGGCTTTAGTAATTTTTGTGCTTGGTTCCATGCTGTGCGGAATGGCTTGGTCGGCGAGTTCGCTCATCGCCTTCAGGGTTATTCAAGGATTTGGAGGCGGCATGATTATGCCGGTCGGCCAAACACTGATGGCCCAAAGTGCGGGACCTTCGAAAATGAATCGCGTGATGGCCGTAGCGGGCATCCCCACCATGCTCGGTCCAATCCTTGGCCCGGTTATCGGCGGACTCATCATTACGAATTTGTCATGGCGCTGGATTTTCTTTGTGAATCTGCCTGTCGGTCTCATCGGTATCGCCTTGGCCATCAACTTGCTCAAGCCTTCAACGAGCGATAGAGACCATCGCTTCGATCTCCTCGGTTTTGCCCTACTCTCCCCTGGTTTGGCCATCTTGGTCTACGGACTGTCATCGGTGAATAACCCAGGAGGCTTCCTCAATCACACGGTCCTGTGGTGTCTCTCGCTTGGAGTGATCTTGACCGTGCTCTTCGTTCTGCGCTCGCTCAAGGCCCCGGAACCTTTGATTGATATGAGTCTTTTCCGAAACCGCTATTTTTCCGTAGCGACCATGTGCTCATTTCTGCTTGGAGCCTCGCTCTATGGCACGTCGTTCCTCTTGCCGCTCTACTACCAGCTAGCCCGAGGCCAATCCGCGCTAGTGGCCGGTTTGATGATGGCTCCGCAAGGCGTCGGCGCCGCACTCATCCTCCGAAAGGGCGCGCTGTTAGCCGATAAGCACGGAGCGCGAAAGGTGGTGCCCTGGGGTATGGCCCTACTCGTTATCGGCACCTTTGCCTACACGCAGCAGACGGTGAACACGAGTTTTGTTCTCCTGGCGGTTTCCCTGTTTGTTCGGGGAATCGGTTTAGGGCTCGCCATGATGCCAGTGTTCTCAGCCGCCTTCCAAGGCCTTCGCCACGATCAAGTACCACGCGCTTCGACGGCGTCCAATATCATTCGCCAAGTTGGAGGTTCAATAGGTGTGGCGATTATGGCTGTTGTCCTTCAAGCTCAGATCAGTCGGGTTCTGCCTGACGCTCACGTACACGCCACGACGGGAGCCATTCCCTACGCCATCGGCGTGAAGCTAGCGCACGCGTTCGGCAACACCTTCTGGTGGTCACTCGCCCTCTGCGGTGTAGCGCTCATACCATCGCTATTTCTGCCTGATAACCCTACGGAAGCCGCACCAAAGGACGAGGGCGCTATTGCCATGGTCGAATAGTGATCAGTGGGGGCTCTAGGGTAGTCAGATTCGAATTCCCATAAAAGCAATGGAGGGCGTTGTGGCCGGAGACAAGATCGAAGTAATCGTAGAGATTCCTCGAGGTTCTCGTAATAAGTATGAATACGACCACGAGTCGGGTGCGATTAAGTTGGATCGTCGTCTCTACACGGCGATGGCCTACCCAGCTGATTACGGTTTCGTTCCCAACACACTCGGTGGTGACGGTGATCCACTCGACGCCCTCATCATCTTGGATGAACCAACCTTCCCAGGCTGCCACGTTGACGTCCGAATTGTGGGGGTGTACTTCATGGTCGACGAGTCCGGGCCCGACGCAAAGTTGCTTTGCGTTCTCCATGGCGACGCCCGCTGGGAGCACGTCAAGGACCTCGAAGATCTCTCACCTCATCTCAGAGAAGAGATCGCTCACTTCTTCCGGGTATACAAAGATCTTGAACCGAATAAGTCCGCTGAGCCTGGTTACTTCGAAGGCCGCGACGCCGCCGTCAAAGAACTCAATGAGTGCTTTGAACGTTTCACCACCACGCACTAGACCACGCGTCACGCATTGGGATTATGTCCCAAGATCACCGTCGTTACCGCGTGTTTCGTCGATGACCAGTAAGTGATAGAGACTTTGTCTCCTGGCTTTTTTGCGTGAACGAGGTCTGTGAACTGCGACGCTGTGGTGACCTTGGTGCCGTCAAAGTTCGTGATCACGTCGCCCGGGGCGAGGGGGCTCGAAGCAGCCGGTGTCCCCGGTCCTATGGCGAGGATGACCACGCCCACCACTGGGACAATGTGATACGTCGTGCGCAGCTGCTTGGTAAGGCTGGTGACTTCGACGCCCAAGAAGCCCGAATGTTTCGTTGGGAGTGACGTCCCTCCCCCTCTCAGTTTTGGTAACAGCGATTTGATCTGCGCAGCAGGAATTGCGAACCCAATGTTCTGTGCCGATACGCCGTCACTACTTGTCGCCGCAACCGCGGTATTCATACCCACAACGTCACCGTTGGAGTCCAGCAAGGGTCCACCGGAGTTCCCCGGATTAATCGCTGCGTCAGTCTGAATGATGTTGGTGAGAGTTTCAGAGAACGAGGCGTTGCCAGCGGTTACCGTGCGACCGAGCGCCGAGATGATGCCTGAGGTGACCGTAGGCGTAGCAGCTTGTAATGCCAGCGCGTTACCAATGGCGACGACCGCGTCGCCGACGACCAGTTTGTTCGAGTCGGCGAAGTGCACCACGGGTAAGTTCTTGGCGCCGGTTATGTGTAAGAGCGCAACGTCATCTCCTGGTATCGCACCGATCAAGGTGGCGGCTTGCGAGTGCTTGGAACCAGATCTGGTGACGCGGATCGATCCCCCAGCTGCTGCTGCCGATATGACGTGATTATTGGTGATGACGTATCCGTCGCTCGAAATAATCATTCCGGTGCCCTGGTCCTCGCCGCCACCTGCTTTGACATCGATAGAGACCACGGTGGGCAAGACCGCTGCCACGAGTGTGGGAATAGGCGTTCCGTTTGGCAGGAGTGCTGATCCGGGACTTTGTCCTCTACTTGAGACCCAGCCGCCCAGGAGGCCGCCAATAATTGCTGCACTAATCACTGCGATACCAGTTCGTTTCCAAGCGAGCTTGGCCGGACTTGGTGATTCCGGGGCGTTGCGGTGGGGCTGTTCTCCCATCAGGGGAAAGTAAGCCTCAGGCGCGTCTGGTTCTACGGTAGGGGGCACGATATCGCTCCGGATCTCAAGGAGAGGCTCCAGCCTAGGGCCCGAGTACCAGAATCGAGGTTCGGGCCGATCGGGCTTGCTTAGGCAGTAGATTGGTCAGTCCATGACACGCCGCATTGACATCGATATCACCTCCAAACTGGATGACGACCGCTTCACGTGGCGCGCCTCGGGAGCCAAGGAGCCCCGCGGGACCCTGTCGGGTTCTCTCCTTCCTGGTCAGGTGAGCGCGGGAGTCACGATGCGTGCTGAGATCGAGGTCAGCATCGAGGGAGTAGAGGTTGTCAAACTCGACAGTATTGACAGCGCCGCAAAGCCCGCCAAAAAAGTTGAGACGATTGAACTCCTGGGGTCGGGTCGCGAACAAGCTGGCGTGACCTGGACGCTCGAGGCCAAGAAGAAGGGTCGCCGCGACGGCGATCGCAAACCTCGTGGTGACGGTGAGCGCCGTCCAGCCCGCGCAGGCGATAGCCGCGACCGTGGCCCGCGCCCAGAAGGCGCTAATCGCTCCTCGAGTGAGCGTCGTCCTGGAGACCGCCGAGCGCAAGGAGACCGTCGCCCGCAGGGTCGTAGTCAGGGAGATCAATCAACCCTCCCCCAGTCAACCGAACATCGAAATCGCTTTCTCGCTGAACTGAGTTCTGAGAGTGTCCCTGTCGCTGAACAACTTCTTCGAGGTGGTATGCCTGCGGTCCGCCAAGCCATTGCGGAGCAAGAGCGTGCTGGCGGACTTCCCGCACCCAGCGAAGCCATTGTGGCGATGGCCGAAAAATTACTTCCTGGCACCTTGCTCGCAGCGTGGAAAGACCGTGCCGCGGCCGCTATCAGTGCTGGCAAGGAAACTCGTTTGCGTGATCTTCGAACCATCGTTTCCTCATCACGATCGCTATCGCTGGATGAAGAAGCAAAGACCATGGCGAAGCAACTACGTGAGGCGCTTGATCATCGTTCCAAGGTTCTCTCGGACGAATGGCTTAGCCGCATTACTACGGCCCTCGACGAACATCGCTACGTTGATGCCCTCAAGACTGCTGCTCGGACACCGGACCACGCCACGCGTCTCTCGGCGGAGGTAGCGACGCGTCTGGCTGACTCTGTTTCTGAGGCCATGACGCCCGAAACGCCTCCTCGAGAGTGGATGGCGATGCTTGATGCAGTGTGCGATACGCCGATTCGGCGCAACGTCAAGCCTGTCGGCATACCGGCCGAGACCGACGTCGAGACTGCTGCGCGAAATGCTGCGGGACTGGTACCGGCCTTGGCCAAGCTGCTGGGCCTCAGGATTCCTCCCCCACCTCCGCGTCGGCCGGTTCGTGTGGAGCGTCGTTCAGAGCCATCGTAAGTTTTCGGGCTTTAAGCCCGGCATTCTCACAGATCTGCTTCATGGGCCGATCCCCGGGAAGTACGAGTACGTCAAAGGAGCGCGCGCCTTCGCGTCGAGCCGCGGCCAACACTTCTCGGAACAGCGCGGTACCGAGGCCCTCAGAACGCGCCTCAGGGCTCACGTAGATGCCCAAGTGTCCTCGGGTACCTTCTAGTCGCACCGTGCCCAGAAAGGCCCCTGAGCCGCTCTCAGGAGCGATAAAAACGAGAGATGCAAGCTCTCCGAGAAGACCGCGTGTGTTTTCTAGCGAGAGAAGCTCGATACCGCCGAACAGTTCCCTCACCAGGTCAGGACCACCCCTGCGATGTTCGAGTTCCTGGCGGGCGGTTTCTAGAAGTTCGGCGATGGCCTGAACTTGGTCGTCGGTGAGGTCTTCAACCTTCACGACGTAGCCGAAGGTCCCAAGGTCTGAATCTTGCCCAGTATCGTCCGACGTGCCCTTCGAGAAGCCTCATAGGCGCGAATCCGCTGCCGTTCATCAGCCGAAAACGAATCGAGGAGGCTGACGACGTGAGAAGCGCTGAGCGAGTCGTAATCGGCGATGAGGTCATCGATCGCGGGAGCTACGGCAGACTCGCCGTCGACCGCCGTGTCGTTATTCGTTTGCTTTTGCGTCGCGTCGCTTTCGGGCGCTTTGCTCTCAGCGTCTTCGTGATTCCCGTCTGGCGTCGTGGTGCTCGCGAACATCGTCTTCAGCGACGCTGCGGCGTAGGCAGTGGTTAGCTCGCCCAGTAATTTTGCACGGCGAGATTGCTCAGCAACGACCCTACGGGCGCGGTCCGAGAGCACCGCGCGTTCTTGAGTGTCGCTGAGAAGCATGCCAAGGGGCACCAAGAGTAGATCTCCAGCACAGGTTCCTAGATCGCGAGGTGAATCAGACGCAGTCACGACAGAGTTCGCGCTTCTTATCGCTCAGCTGCTTAAAGCTCTTTACGAGGAAGCAACTTTTACAGACGAACTCATCGGCCTGCTTCGGCAGAACTCGTTCCATCCCTTCACCCGTGGGGTCTGGTTCGCTCGCATCAACATCGTCATCGGGATCGTCCACGACGAGGCGTTCCTTGAGGATCTCATCGAGACTGGCCTCAACATCGTCGGCGTCCAAGATGACATCATCTGCTTCGACAATCGGTTTCGCCACCGGAATTTCCAGGGAATCTTCATCATCATCGTCTACATCGACGACATCGTCCTCGGCATCTTCATCAAGAACTACTTCAAGATCGTCATCGATCTCCTCGTCAATCTCTTCATCGAGATCCACGTCGAATTCCTGGTCTACTTCTTCTTCACTTTTGGCGTTGTTCTTACGCGGTGTCATCTTGCCTTCCGTATCGCTATCGGTGGCATCATAGACACGGAAAGGGGTCAGGCAGTGCATAGGCACACCTACGGGGAGTTCGACCCGGGAAGCCTTTGGTGCCATCGCTCCGTTCGCGTCCTTTCGGACACGTCCAGCCTCGACGTTCTCTACTCAGCCCCCCGGGCCAATTCTCAACCCGTACCCTTGAGAAGCCCTCGTGTCTCCACTCACACTTCCAAAGGAAACCCCGAGTATTACAAGGTATGGCGCCTTCGTCAAAGGCAAGACCAAGGGCAAAACCCGCGTGCTTGTGCTATAGAACGCGCAGCCGACGCTGCTCGGCCCGTCGTTCTGATTCGAGCCGCTCAAGATCACTGGCGCCGTGATCCATATGGGTCATGGCTGCACCAATTGCTCGATGCCCGGCCGTATTTTCTATCTCGCGATGCATGGCCTGAGCCACGCGTCGATAGGAGGGATGACCCTGTGGCCCTGAGCGAAGTTCGAGGAGATGCATTGCTTCGCGGGCGTTCATTTGCATCACGTAACGAATCCGATAGGCCAGACTCACGGCGTAGCCTGCCTGCTCGGGCATGGTGCGTGCGAGATCAAGGTAGAGCGCCCGCGAACGTTCCATGGCGTCTTCGTATTCAACGTCGAGCTCTGCTTCTTCGATAATCGCCGGCATGTCGTATCCCAAGGAAACATCCAGGGGTTGCCAGTCGATCGTCAAGAGGCGATGTCGTTGCAAGTCTCGAAACGCCCCATAGTCAGTCGTCAATTCGAAGCGGTAATCAGTGCGCTCGAATGCTCGACCGGGACGATGGCGACGGTTCTCTCGTTCGCCCACATAGGCGTCGAACATGGCGACCTTGTCCTCGTGACTCAGTCCCTTAACCCGGCTGAGCGCTTCTGATTCGGATAAGCGTGTGGCCGCGAAGACAATGGCGGCGAGCACCTTGTCTTCGCCTTCAGGATCGAAGGAAACGAGGCGCACCTCATCTTCGACTGGCGTGAGTTGTGGTGCCATGGCGTCTGGCCAGATTCGCTCGAGCACTCGGTGAGTGTCAGAACGTGTGTCTTGGAAGTACTTGGTCCAAACTCCCCCGCGGTCAGCGATGTCGACACGCCGTAAGAAACTGGGGATGACCTTCCTTAGTTCTTCGAGCATCATGTCCGCGTACTGGCGTGACTCGGGAAGCGCAAGCGCTCGCATGCGAAGGAGGAGCGACTCGTAGGCTTGGCCTGATCCGTAAATACCGACGTTCGAAAGTGACGAGGCCGGCAACAGTCCACGAACTGCATCGAGCGCTTTGGCTCGAATGGCTTGGCGGTATACGAAATCAGAATCACCGGATTCTTGCGGGTAGCGCTGCGTCAACCACTGCTGCACCTTAGGGAGCATGATGGCATAGGAGTCAAAGAGACGATCCATGTCACCGATGTAGCGAGCGCCCATCGGGGAATCTAAAATTTCTGGACTTCGGTAGTATCGGTAGAAGCCGTTAGGCATCCGAGCGTCATAGCTCAGGTAGCGAGTGGATTGCTCGAGGTAACTCATGAGCCGACCCCACTCGAGGATCTTGGTCAGCACGTTCGATGCTTGCTCACAAGCGAGGTGGACACCACCGAGCTGGGCAACGGAGTCGTCTCCATATTCGAAGAACACCTTCTCATAGAGCTCCTCGGCTCTCCTTAACCCCACGGTGGCATCAAAGCTGAGATCGCCACTGAGATCGAGATCGCCAACAAATTCATCGAGGAAGAGTCGACGAAGGCTCTTGGGGCTTCGTGAATAGCGAGCAAAGAGCGCACCTTTGACTACCTCGGGAAGGTTGACGAGGGCAAAGACGGGCTGGTCGAGATTGGTGAAATAGGGCCTCAGGACAGCCTGTTCATCGTCGGTGAACAACTCAACGGAGTACGTAGACATCGTCCGCCGAGCCTATGGCCGCCTTAGGGCTGGCTGGCGGATACCTCGAGACCTCCAGCGGCCACTACCGAGCGCACAATCAGGCTCCGGGCCTCACTCGCGGCTTCAACAAGGTCTTGATGGGTATTGGCATAGCAAACCTGCTCGCACAGGTCAGCGACTTGCTTGACAATACGAACGAAGTCGCCGGCGGCGACCTCGCCAATATCTCTGCGAGCCACTTCGAGGACTACTCCGAGTGGGGCGCCATGTGCCCAAGAGGCCACCGCGGTGGCGATACCACCATCAGCTTTTCTCGATCGAGGAATCTTGTGAAGCGCTTCGAGAGCGTGAAGGGTTTCAGAGCGCGCCACGATCAAATCAGTTCGTTCCTGGAGCGCTCGCTGTCTCGGGCCACCCAAGCGATCGGGCAGGGCTCCCTTGGCTCGTTTCGGACCCTTCTTCGGGTTGCTTGGCGCAACAACCCGAGCATGGCGTGGCTCGAACACGAGCGATGAGAGCGCGCCAGCCACGAGCGCTGGTTCGAGATCCTCGAGGTAGCCCGCATCAATAATCTCGGCGAGCAGCAAATCTGACTCGTGGTACAAACCCTCAAGGAGAAGGCCGCGATTCGTCAGCTGCCAGCCGTCGAGGTAGCCAAGTTCTTCCAAGATGCCGAGTCGTCGTTCGAACTGAGCTGCGATGTCGCGCTTATTCGCATGGGCCCCCCGTCGTCTCGCTTCGAATTGGGCATAGGTCTGGTCCAGGATTGCTCGAGCCCGGTCTTGTGTGTAGCGGTGGACGAGGTTCGAGGTCAGGTTGTAGGTCGGTCGGAAGCTCGAGTGCAATTCCGGGGGTGGCGCGGTAGCAACTCGAGCCACCTCAGAGACCGGCGTTTCCCCCGCGAACACCACGACTGCGTGACCCTCTTCATCGAGACCCCGGCGCCCTGCGCGTCCGGACATTTGGGCGAACTCGCCGGAGGTCAGGGTTGCTCGACCGGAACCTCCGTACTTCGTGAAGCGGTCCATAACTACGGTGCGAGCGGGCATATTGATGCCAAGCGAGAGCGTCTCAGTGGCGAAGACCACCTTGAGAAGACCTTCGGAGAAGAGAGTTTCTACCGCCTCTCTAAAAGCTGGAACCATGCCTGCGTGGTGTGCGGCGACGCCAGCTTCGAGTTGCTCAACCCAATCGTCATAACCAAGGGCATCGAGTTCGTCGTCAGTAAACATCTCGACCTGACTTTCGACAATGGCCCTGATGCGATTTCGATCGGCGCTCTTCGTGAGGCGAACACTGTCACGAAGTAATGCTCTCGCGGCATCATCGCAGGCGGCCCGCGAGAAAATAAACCAGATAGCCGGTAGGAGTTCCTCGTCATGGAGGAGATGGATCAGTTCGCTACGGCGCGGAGTCTTATAGGCATCCGTGTTTGGTCCGGGCCGACCTCCCCGCCAGGCGTTGGCTCCCCCAGCCCGACGCCGGATAGCGCTTTGGTCTATGCGAAGTCCGTAATCGGAGACTCGGTCGCCTTGTAACAAGTCGAAGAGTTCAGGATGGAAGGTTGCTCGAGGCGTGACCGCCACGTGGTGGTGCAAGGTGATGGGTCGCTCCCGCTCCACGATCACATCGGTGCGGCCTCGATTCGTAGCAATCCACTCGCCAAGTACGGCGGCGTTAGATACGGTGGCTGACAGGCAGACAAATTGGACATCAGACGAGGTCATGATGATGACTTCTTCCCACACACCACCTCGATAGGGATCTTGGAGGAAGTGGACCTCGTCGAGCACCACGAGGCCAAGTCGGTCGAGCTGTGGTGAGTTGTTAAGCAACATATTGCGCAATACCTCGGTGGTCATCACCACAATGGGGGCGCTGGCATTTTGGGACGTATCGCCGGTTAAGAGACCGACACGATCAGCACCGTGCTGGCGCTTTAACTCCAAATACTTTTGATTAGAGAGCGCCTTTAAAGGCGTGGTGTAAAAGGACTTACAACCTTGGTCGAGCGCGCGCTGAACGCCGTAGTCCGCTACGAGCGTCTTGCCCGCTCCCGTGGGAGCGCTAACAAGGAGCGATGCGCCATCGTCGAGAGAATCGAGGGCGCGCTGTTGAAAACTATCTAGTTCGAACCCCTGTCGCGCAACGAAGGCCAGGCGTCGTTCGCGGATCGCGTCGAGTTCGTCAAGTGCCCCCCTACTCACCGCCGGAACAGCCAGCCAATACCGATCGCGACGAAATAGAACACGACCAAGGGGATCATCAGCATCAGCATGGAGAAGGGATCGCTAGAGGGAGTGAAGATGGCCGAAGCCAAGGTAATAGCAATCACTGCCCATCGCCACCAATGGAGGAGTTGTCGCCAGGTGACAACTCTCAAGAATTCCAAGGCCACCAAGATAACGGGGAACTCGAACGCCGCGCCAAAGATCACCATCATCCACATCACGAGGGATAGGTATTGCTTGGGATTGTAAATGGGACGCAGGTCCGGCCCCCCAATAGCGGTAAGCCAACTCAGCGCGTGTTCCAAGGTTATGTAGGCAATAGCCGCACCGAGAGCAAAGAGCAGTAGAGAAATCACAATGAAGGGAATCGCATAGTGCCGCTCCTTACTTTTGAGACCCGGAGTGACGAAGCGCCAAAATTCAAAGAGCAGCACGGGTGAACTGAAGATCAGCCCCGCAAAACAAGCGATTTGGAGTCGCACCGAGATACCATCAAGTGGACCCGTTACGTAGAGGCTGCAGTGGTGGTGGCTTGCTAAGCAAAAGGGTTGCAGAAGAAAATTCAAAAGCGGCGCGTAGAGGGTGAAGCCAATGATGGATCCAATCAGGATCGCCGCAATCGAGACCATGAGACGTTTTCGCAACTCGCCGAGGTGCTCGGTGAGCGTGAGGGTGTTGGCCTTGGAGTTACTGAGGCGATCTTTAAGGGTCACGCTGGCTCAGTTCAACCGAGGATCAAAGGGGAGGTCGGGAGAGGGTCTGGCTGCGGGTGGTGATGGCGGTGGTGCGAGCGTCGGAGCTCCGGGATCGACGCGCAGTCCTTGATCCACAGAGCCCACAGGTGCCTCTCCGGGATCTTCTTGCAGGGGCGATTCACCCATATTCGCCAACGTGTCGAGGAGGGACATGGGCGAACGAGCGTAGCGAGCAATATCACCGGTACTTGGGAGATCAGGAACGGTGGCTCGCACTTCAGATTCTACTTTTTGAGAAAAGCTTCTCACCGCTCGCCAGAATCCCCCGAGTTGCCGGGCAATCTGAGGAAGCTTGTCGGGACCAACGAGTACCAGCGCCACGATGGCGACGATGAGCAACTTGGCAGGGCTCAGGCTCAGCACGTGGCCATCCTACCGAGTGAGGGCTCACGCCCGGTCGCTACGGGAATCCGATACGACTCAGGGGCCAGATTCTGAGTACGACGTGGCCAATGATGTCTGACCCTGGCACGGTGCCCCAAGTCCGACTATCGCATGAATCAGTTCGATTGTCACCCATGACGAAATACTGATTCGCAGGAATCTTCTGTTTCGTAATTGCCGGTCCGAGCGGTGTGGCAGGAAACCAGGGTTCAGCGATCACCTTCCCGTTAATGGTCACGTTGTTACCCTGAGAGCCAATCACCTCACCGGGAAGGCCAATCACCCGTTTCACGAGGTCGGTCACTCCCGGATCCCCGCAAGCGTTGTGCTCCGCGGGAGGCGCGTGAAACACGACGATATCGCCACGCTCAACGGAACGGAAGTCATAGGTCACCTTGGAAACGACGATACGGTCCCCGATTTGGAGGGTGGGCTCCATAGACGCGGAGGGTATATAGAAAGTCTGGAAGAGAAAGGTCCTCACCAAGAAGGCAACGAGAAGCGCGACGACGAGAACGACTACCCACTCGGTGATCGCACGCTTTCCTTGCCTTCGAGCCCGGTGACGGCCGCGAGCCTCAGTACGCGACGCACTTGGCTGCGAAAAGAAATCACTGGGGTCTGCAGATTGATCTGCGTCTTCAGGGTGCACGATCAGGCAGGTTAGCGGAGGACGGGCATGTCCATGGTTCGCTTCGGAATCTCAGAGCGACTCGATGAGGCGATCAACGCGTTCGTCGTGCGACTTAAACGGGTTTTTGAGCGTCAAGGTGCGCTGCGCTTGGTCATTGAGTTTGAGGTGCACCCAATCGACGGTGTAGTCCCGGCGCTGTTCTTTGGCTCGCTTTACGAAGGCACCCCTGAGTCGAGCCCTTGTGGTTTGAGGAGCGCTCACGACGGCCTCGCGTATCGCATCATC
This sequence comes from uncultured Actinomycetes bacterium, assembly GCA_903875425.1. Lineage (GTDB taxonomy): Bacteria > Actinomycetota > Acidimicrobiia > Acidimicrobiales > RAAP-2 > CAIQWC01. Next base: position 92,408 of record CAIQWC010000012.1, read on the forward strand.
GGAAATGATCCTCTCGGCCTGATTACTGCTTTGCAATCGGTAGAACAAACCCCGAGCAGGATTGATGTCGTGATAGAGCAAATCGATCATCGCGACCTTTGGGTTAGTGAGCGCCAGTGCGCTGCGCTGTCGATATTCATCAATGAGTCGACGTTTGGCTATCCAATCGATCTCTCGCCATAATTCATCTGGATCACGCCATAGAGCGTCGATGGTGTTAGCCCACATGTCGAGTGCTCTGTCTTCTTCTGGCTGCAAGCCTTTTGAATCGCGATATTTCAAGGCACGCTCAACGAATTCAGTTTGAATCTCAAGTGCCGAAAGGTCTCGGCCGTTGGCGAGCCGAACCTTGGCCTTTAGCGTTGGATCTTGGGAAATCTCACGAATAGCTCGAACCGGATTCTCGAGCGTCAAATCTCTCAAGATCTGTCCATGGTCTTCGAGGATGCTCAGCATGACGCAGGTGGCGCCCGCCTTGAGAAAGGTTGCGTGCTCTGACATGTTGGAGTCACCCACGATGACGTGTAAGCGTCGATATTTGCTCGCATCAGCATGAGGTTCGTCCCGAGTATTGATTAACGGTCGAGATCGCGTGGTTGCCGAAGACATGGATTCCCACATGTGTTCCGCTCGCTGTGAGATCACGTAGCGAGTGTTTCTCCCGTCGAAGAGAACCTTGCCGGCTCCTGCATAAATTTGTCGGCTGACGAGAAATGGGATGAGGTACTGCTCATAGGTGACGGGGTCCACATCACGGGGGGTGAGGTAGTTCTCGTGGCTGCCGTAGGAATTATTAGCGGAATCAGTATTGTTTTTGAAGACGTAAATTTGACCCCGGTGACCGTCTTCATTCAGACGTTCCTGCGCGCCACTCACGAGCTGATTGAGAATCCACTCCCCCGCTTTGTCATGGGCGACTAAGTCCGAAATCTTGTCGCACTCAGGGGTGGCGTACTCGGGGTGACTCCCAACATCGAGGTAGAGCCGAGCACCATTTTCGAGGAATACATTCGAACTACGCCCCCATGAAACAACTCGCTTAAAGAGATGACGCGCCACTTCGTCTGGCGAGAGGCGACGCTGTCCCTGATGGGAAAACGTAACCCCAAATTCAGTTTCGATACCGACGATTCTCTTCTGCACGTAACGAACAGTATCGGAGAACACGCCGCCTCAGGGGCGTTGACTACGACGCGCCAAGGAGCGTGGCTATGGTGGCGTCATCGAGACGCTCGAAGGTGCGGCGACCGTTACCCTCAGACAACATAGCAGCTTCGAGGTCCTCGGGTCCAAGGGTTCTCTCGGTCCCAGCAAGTGCAGCGACGCAGGCTTTGACTGCTGCGTCCAGCTCCCATGAAGCGTCGAATCGGCCTGCAAAGTTCTGGCGAATCGTTTCCGCTTCGCCACCCAGGACGGCCCATTCCCCCTCATCGGTGATGGTTCCCTCATAGGCGACGTGAAACAACTGAGTCGGGCGCTGTTCATTGGCAAGTTCGGCAACGAGGATTTCTACTTCGAGCGGCTTCATCTCATGGGTGAAGACGTTGCCGAGGTACTGAGCGTAGAGATTCGCCAGCGATCGGGCATCGACGTCGGAGCGAGAAAACTGAAAACCTTTTAAGTCGGCATGCCTAACGCCAGCGACACGTAGTTGATCGTATTCGTTGAACTTACCGACGCCAGCGAAAGCGATGCGGTCATAGATCTCTGAGATCTTGTGCAGGGTTTTCGAAGGATTCTCCGCGACGAGTACCACACCCTGGTTGTAGATTGCTGCGATCAAGGACCGGCCGCGAGCGATGCCTTTTTGGGCATACTCCGCACGGTCTTTCATAATTTGCTCGGGTGCTACGTAATAGGGCATGCTCATCGCAGTGAACCTCCGGCGGCGCCACCGAGTTCGCGGCGGCGCTCAATCGCTTCTTCAAAGCGTCTCGCAACCTCGGCATCATCAATGCGCTGGTAACCCTGATTGCTAACGCAGGCCACAAGGGGGTAGATACCGCGAACCATATCCGGACCCCCGGTGGCTGAGTCAGCATCGGCTGCTTCGTAGAGCGCTAAGACGGCGAGCTCCACAGCTTCGTCGACGTCTAAATTGTCTCGATAGCCCAATTTGATCGTGGTCCGTGCGTCGCGACCACCCGACCCCGTCGCTTGGAAGTCGGTCTCTTCGTAGTGACCGCCAGTGGGGTCGTAGGTAAAAATACGCCCGGTATTCTTCGCGAGATCAAAGCCACAAAATAAAGGTACGACAATGAAACCTTGCATGGCCATGGGTAGGTGGGTACGCACCATCTGGGCGAGTTGGTTTGCTTTACCTTCGAGACTGAGGGTGACGCCTTCCACTTTTTCGTAGTGCTCGAGTTGTACCTGGAAGAGCTTGACCATCTCTAAGGCCATGCCGGCTGATCCCGAGATAGCAACAGCGGAGTAGCGATCCGCAGCGAATACTTTCTCCATCGCTCGATGCTCAATCGCGTGGCCGGCGGTCGCACGCCTATCCCCTGCCATGAGGACTCCATCACGGTAGCGAATAGCTAACACGGTGGTGCCGTGTGGCGACATCGTCGCCGCGTTTTCGGAGATACCTTGTATGCCCCGTGTGGCGAGCAAGGAGGCAAAATCAGGGCCTGGATCCAGCTGAGGTTTAAACAAAGGAAGGGCCACTATTCGCCACCCTTTTGAACGTAGTTGCGCACGAATTCTTCGGCATTGTCTTCAAGCACCAGGTCAATTTCGTCGAGCAAACTATCGAGATCGGCTTTCAATTGCTCCGCCCCCGCGCTACTTGTCGGTTCTCCTGTTTCAACGTCTTGCGAATGGTCTGCTTGCTTTGGGCGCTGCGTGCGCTCTTGTTCAGCCATGTGCCAACCTCCTTATTGACCCAGTAAATCTAAGAGCTGTCGTGCGCTCTGGGATCTTGCAAAAATATCCTCAGTCGAAGCCTTCGTGCCCCTCATGGGATCCATCATAGGTACGCGCCGCAGAGGATCCTCCCCAATATCGAAGACCACCGAATCCCAATTGGCTGTGACGACCTCCGACGGGAATCGCGATAGTGCCGTGCCTCGGAACCAGGCTCGAGTGTTTTCAGGTGGGTTAGTACAGGCGCTCAGGGCGCTGTCAGGGTCAATAATCGTCTCTAGACCGGCACGCTGGGCAAGCGATCGCTCTGGCCGAAGGTCGTGATACTGAAGGTCAATAGCCTGAAGCCGGGGATCCGACGGCCTGAGTTGATGACGATCTGCGAAAGCGCTCAACAGGCGCCACTTGGCCACCCAGTCAATGGTGCTAGCCATTGATAAGGGATCAAGGCTCAATCCAAGAAGTGCCGCCCGCCATCGCTCGAGCAGCATCGAGGCAATTGCTGGACCGCCGAGGAATGTAGCGTCTTTCCCGTCAAGGTAGTGCGTCGCAGCATCGAGGTACTGATATTGAATCTCAAGCGCCGTCATAGAACCTCGATCGGTCGGGATGGCGACCGTCACGCTGCTGTCTTGGCTGATGAGGTGGACGGCATGGACGGGATCGAGGGGGAAACCAACGCTCTCGGGTAACGCTCCATCTTCGAGCATGGCCAAAATCACACTGGTCGTCGCTAATTTCAAAAAAGTAGCAACTTGAGAGCAGTTGGCGTCGCCGATGATCACATGGAGTCGTCGAAATTGCGAAGCGTCGGCGTGGGGTTCATCGCGAGTGTTAATGATGGGACGCTTAATGGTCGTCTCAAGTCCTTCGACGGCTTCGAAGAATTCAGCGCGCTGCGAAATTTGGAAATGCTCGAGGTCCAGAGCGCCGACACGTTCAAGCCCTACTTTTCCTGAGCCGCAGTAGATCTGACGAGTCACAAAATGAGGGATGAGGGCATTGGCGATTGCGTCAAATGCGACGCTCCGGTCCACGAGATAGTTCTCGTGACAGCCATAGCTTTGTCCTTTGGCGTCCGAGTTATTTTTGTACACCACGATTTCGGGCGCCTCGGGATACACCCGTTTAACGGCCTCCATGGCTTCCAACATGACGATCTCACCAGCGACGTCAAAGAGCACTGCTTCGAGCGGCGTCCGGCACTCAGGACTCGAGTACTCGGGATGGGCGTGATCTACGTAGAAGCGCGCTCCATTGGTGAGTACGGTATTCGCGAGATGCCGCTCGACTGCTGGTGCGCGGTCGCTGTCGCACTGAGATCCTCGAGCGTCGCGATGTGGTGACTCACCTTCAAAATCCCAACTGCTGTGATGCGCTAGGGATTGGGCATAGGCGCTCACCAATAGCGTCGAGGTAACGATGGGGTCGGCCAAGGGGTCAGCACTCGTAATCCCGTATTCAGTTTCAATGCCGAGAACTTTAGGAAGTGCCACGACGTGCCTTAGAGGTACTGGCCGGTGCCTACTCGCTCGATGGCGCGACCACCGGCCGCGTCGCCATCGCGAGACACCAGGGTTCGTACGTAGACGATGCGCTCACCCTTCTTACCTGAAATTCGAGCCCAGTCATCAGGGTTCGTCGTGTTAGGCAGGTCTTCGTTCTCTTTGTACTCTTGCCTAATCGAGACTAAGAGGTCATCGACGCGCAAGCCGGTACCTACACCTTCGATCTCTCGCTTCACGGCTAGCTTCTTGGCTCTTCGAACAATGTTTTCGATCATGGCTCCCGAAGAGAAATCGCGGAAGTAGAGGGTTTCTTTATCACCGTTTTGGTACGTGACCTCGAGAAATTCCGTGTCTTCTTCAGCCCGGTACATCTCCGTCACGGTTTGTTCGATCATGAGGCGTACGGCTTTCTCGGGGTCTCCCCCGCCGAGGTTAAGAACACACGATTCGTCGATGGGGAGATCTGCGTGGAGATATCTAGAGAAGATGGATGCGGCTGCTTCTTCGCCGGGCCGGTCAATCTTAATTTTCACGTCGAGCCGTCCGGGGCGCAAGATGGCTGGATCGATGAGGTCCTCACGATTAGATGCACCAATCACAATGACGTCGCGTAAGGACTCAACACCATCAATCTCGGCGAGGAGTTGCGGAACAATGGTGGACTCCATGTCAGAGCTAATACCGGTACCACGAGTACGAAACAAAGAATCCATCTCATCAAAGAACACGATGACGGGAACTCCCTCAGCAGCCTTCTCACGGGCGCGTTCAAAGACCAGTCGAATCTGGCGTTCGGTCTCACCGACGTACTTGTTCAGCAGTTCAGGCCCCTTGATGTTGAGGAAATAACTACGGACGTTCTCCTGGCCCGTAACTTCCGCCACCCGATGGGCTAGAGCATTAGCCACCGCCTTGGCGATCAGCGTCTTGCCACATCCTGGCGGACCGTAGAGCAAAATACCTTTCGGTGCGGGAAGGTGGTACTTCGCAAATAGCTCACGGTGAAGGTAGGGCAATTCGACCGCATCGGTTATCGCCTCGATCTGCTCATCGAGGCCGCCAACTTGATCGTAGGTAACGTCAGGGACCTCTTCGAGTACGAGATCTTGACTCTCTTTTCGCTCAAGCCGCTCAACGACGATGCCTGATCGCGGATCGAGCACCATGACATCACCGGTTTTGAGACTCATCACATCAAGGGCTTCAGAAATACCAACGATACGCTCCTCCCCACTTTGAACCACCACCATGGCTCGGCGACCATGGTCAAGAAGCTCTTTGAGATTAACGACGTCACCAGACAAGTCGGCCTCGCGAATAGAGACAATGTTCAGCCCTTCATTGAGGACTACCTCGTCACCTCGTTTGATCTGCGCGGGGTCTAGATCGGGATGCAGCGTCACGCGCATCTTGCGACCAGAAGCCACGATGTCAGCGCTGCCATCTTCGTTGAGACTTAAAAAACTGCCGTAGGCCGAAGGGGGTTGGGTGAGCTTGTCGACCTCCATGCGCATAGCGGTCATCTGCTCTTTTACCTGCTGAAGCATGACGGTCAGTTGCTCGTTGTGAGACCTACTCTGGCGTAACTGACCGTTGATCTCCAGCAAGCGCTCCTCGAGATCGGCTATCTCCGCCTTAGCGGCTTCGAGACGTTCACCTGGCTCTTGCTTGTCAGTAGTGCTCACCATCTACCTCCCGCTTCAGACCCTATCTGGCCTCGTGGCCCTGAGTGCCCGCCCCTGGCGTGGGCAAGCGCTAGATTTAATGCCTGAGTAGCGCGTAGGCGCTTTGGAGCGAACCGAGGAGATTAGCGATGAAGGTCTGGATCGATCAGGATCTGTGCACCGGTGACGGTCTGTGCGAAGAGATCGCACCGGCAGTGTTCACGCTTCTCGAAGACGGTCTGGCGTACGTGAAGCAAGACGGTGAGGTTCAAAATGTGCCCGGTGGGTCCGGGTCGCAAGTTGATGTTCCCGACGAATTGAAAGAGTCAGTCACCGAAGCGTCAGAAGAATGCCCCGGTGAGTGCATCTTCATCGAGGGCGAATAACAGACTGATCGCTGAGGCCTCGATCGTTACTGCTCCAAGAGCAGGCGGGCCGTGGTGAGAAAGCCGGTGTGGGCCACCATCCGATGATCAGGACGAACACTTTGTCCCTCAATGTGCCACGTGCGTCGAAGCACTTCCATGGTTTCGGCCATGGCAAACGCTGAAGCATCGAGCGCGGCTCGTAGTTGCGCTGTCTGATTGATGCCAGGCAGATAGGCCAAGAGCAGTCCACCGGGTCGCATCGCACGAGCTGCGTGTTCAACAACCTTCCAGGGGTCGGGCATATCGAGAACGATGCGATCAAGGTCTCGTTCGTCGATGCCGTGGGTGACGTCCCTAATCTCAATACGGTAGTCAACTGCAGGCCCGAGCATCTGAGCGACGTTTTCTTTAGCAATCTCGGCAAAGTCTTCGCGCAACTCGTATCCAACTACCGAAGCGCCGGCGCGAAGCAAGGTCATGGAGAGCGCGCCCGATCCCACCCCAGCTTCGAGAACGCGAACCCCCGGCGCAATGTCAGCCTCGAGGAGAATGGCACCTAAATCCTTGGGATAGATCACCTGAGCACCGCGCGGCATTTTAACGACTACGTCACAGAGTCGCGGTCGAACAGCGATGAACGATCTCCCCGTTGACGCCTCTATCCGAGAGCCTTCTAGGGCTCCAATCACCCTGTCATGGTTCACGATGCCGGCATGGGTATGAAATTCTTGCCCCGGAACCAAGGTGACGAGATAGCGACGCTCCTTGGAGTCGATGAGCATGATGCGTTCGCCAGCGTGCAGCACGTCATTACTCACAAGGAGATCTCTCCATCTTCTTTCATAGTTACAAGTACTTGTTGCCCGGGTTTAATGGGCATGGAAATAGTGGCGCGATCTCGTTGATTTCGATCTCGCTGTAAGAGCCACGTTGACGCAACAATGATCCACCAGGCCCAATGGCCTCCCGTGGTGGCGCGTCGCGTCGCGCGACGAAATACCCATCGAAGAAACATGGTTTCAGATCCTTCGAACTTCGACGACCGCTTTCGAGCGTCGACCCTTGCGACGTCCAAGCAAGAAGGCGAGCGTCACACTCAGCACCGCGGTTGCCCCGGCTACCCCGACTGCTCCCCTGGCAGCACTCGCTACCGTCTCCTCACCCTCGCCCACGAGATCTTCCATGGCGCCGTGGAGCGCTTCACGACTAATTCGCTCGGTCATCGCTTCGCCTTGGTTATTCTGCGCTTGGCCGGTCCACTCACCACTCTCCACGCGGCAAGCGCAAGGATCGCCACGGCCGTAACCACGACGATGAGATAGGGAATCCAGGAAAGATTTCCCCTAAAGACGGCGGTTGCAGTTTGAAGCGCGCGGAGCTCAGCGACGAGGCCGAGAACGAGACCAAAGGCTAAGAATATGGATCCAGCGATGCCAAATCCAACGAACCGGGCAAGAGACTTCAGGGGCGCGAGGGTTTCTTGCTTGATGTAGCCAAGGATCATCTCAACGAGACGACTACCGCGATCCTTCAGGACTTTGGACTTTTTGCGAACCGCCACACGCCGATCCTACTTGCGTCAACACCGATGAGCGGTGGAGCCATCAGACAGGGTGATCCTCCACGTATTCCCGTCGCTAAGACTCAAGATCCGCCCTGCCAAATCGCGAGCGAGAGACCACGGCGAGGGCTGAGGATCGAGACGATGGACATACTGATGTTTCCCGTGACCTATCGTCGGTATCCGTGGGAACCTCTAATGGCGGAATCATCAACGGGCAGGACTGGGAAGACCTCGCAGTTCGCGTCATTCGCGGCCTGTCTATGGACGCACCGACCAAGGCAAAGTCGGGACATCCAGGAACAGCGATGGCGCTCGCACCGCTTGCGCATGTGCTCTTTGGGCGGGTGATGAATTTCGATCCCCATCATCCTTCATGGCCCGATCGGGATCGCTTCATACTCTCGCCGGGTCACGCCTCGATACTTCAATATGCGCTCCTGCACCTCACGGGTTTTGATATCTCGCGCGAAGACTTAATGGCGTTCCGAGTTTTGGGCTCCAAAACCCCCGGACATCCTGAGGTTCATCACACGCCTGGCATTGAGGTTACGACGGGACCATTAGGCCAAGGATTTGCCAATGCTGTAGGCATGGCCATGGCCGAGACCCATCTGAGAGCCCGCTACGGCGATGCACTCATGAATCATCACGTCTTCACCATCGTCGGCGATGGATGTCTCGAAGAAGGAATCAGTCACGAAGCAGCGTCCCTTGCAGGTCACCTTGGCCTTGGACACTTAGTGGCGATTTACGACGACAACCACATCACGATCGATGGACCTACCGAACTCGCACTCAGTGACGACGCAGCCGGTCGCTTTCGTTCCTATGGATGGCACGTGGTGGAACTTGGCGAAGTACCCAATGATCTTGATGCCATTGAAGCGGGTATCCGCGAAGCGATGGCGGAAACGTCAAAACCTAGTTTGGTAATCTTGCGTACTCGCATTGGCTACCCGTCACCTACGTTCACCGACAGTGCTGCGGCTCACGGTAATCCGTTTTCTGCTGAAGAGGTATCGGCGACGAAGCAAATTTTAGAGATTCCCGATGAACCCTTCTATGTTCCTCAAGATTTGTACGACCGCTACCGTGAGGTAACGCGACGTGGACGCGAGGCCCGTGAATCGTGGATGCAACGCTGCCAAGCCGATCCACGGTGGCCGGCCCTTGAACGCGAGCTTGACGGAAACGTCTCGGCCTATGAAGCTACCGAACCGCTGGTCTTTGACACTGCAAAACCATTAGCAACGCGACGAAGCTTTGCTCAATCGATGGCGGCAAGTTCGTCACTGCTGCCATCGATCATCTCTGGTGGAGCGGATTTAACGGAAAACACCGGAACCGAGCTCGCGGGCGCTACAGCCTTCTCAGCCCAGAATCCGGCTGGATCCAAAGTCCACTACGGCATTCGTGAGCATGCCATGGGGGCGATCATGACCGGCATGGCGCTCCATGGGGGTGTTTTACCGGTTGGTGGAACCTTCTTCGTCTTCTCTGACTACATGCGGGGAGCCATTCGAGTGGCCGCAGTGTCGAAAGCCAGGGTGATTTACGCCTTCACCCACGACTCTATTGGTGTCGGCGAAGACGGTCCAACGCACCAACCCATCGAACAGCTAGCGAGTTTGCGGGCGATGCCTGGTTTGACGGTCATCCGTCCAGCCGATGCCAACGAGACAGAAATCGCCTGGCGCTATGCCGTGCAAGCCGACGGTCCAGTAGCCATGATTTTGAGCCGTCAGAATCTCCCGGTTCTCGAAGAAACTGCCAAGCTGGCTGCCGCACACTTGCGAGACGGTGCCTACATTGTGCGAGGTGCCGAAACTAATCCAGACGTGATTCTTTTAGGAACTGGATCCGAAGTGTCGCTGTGTCTTGCGGCCTCTGAAACCTTGAAAGCGCAAGGTATCGCAACGCGCGTGGTTTCTATGCCTTGTCAGCGCTGGTTCGATGAGCTCGACCCTGCCAAACGCGCTGAGATACTCCCTCCTGGCACCCCTACGCTGTCGGTAGAAGCCGGCTCAACCTACGGATGGGCGGCCTACGCCACGAGATCCATGGGTATAGATCGCTTTGGTACCAGCGCCCCCGGCGATCAGGTGTTCGAATATCTTGGTGTTACGGCCGACAACGTAGTTCGAGTAGCCAAAGAGATGCTCGGAATAACGTCCGGAGCCGCGTAACACTCTTGTTGGAGTGACCGATGGCCATTCCGCTAGGATGCCTCCATTCGATCTAACGACTAGGGGGGGGTCATGACGCTTGAAACTGTTGAAGCAATGAACGTGGCTCTGCCCGTGCTCATGGCGGCAGCAGCTAACCGACGTGATGCTCTCTTTGGTACGGGGGTGACGTACTCGCCCAAGGTCTTTATCCCGCTAACCATGCTGTGTCGGGATCGCTGTGGTTACTGCACCTTTGCCAAGGCTCCCGCTCGCCTCGATGCGGCCTACCTAGAAATTGAGCAAGTTCTGGCCATTGCTCGCCTTGGTGCTGAACGCGGCTGCACCGAAGCGCTATTCACCTTGGGTGAGCGCCCGGAACTACGCTACGAACAAGCCGCCGATTGGTTGGCCGAGAGAGGCTATGACTCCACGGTGTCCTACCTGGCGGCCGCCATGAAGGCGGTGCGCGATGAAACCGGACTGTTGCCGCACGCCAACGCTGGCGCACTTGATCTCAGTGAATTAGCGGCGCTTCGAAGCACTTCAGCGAGCCAAGGAATGATGCTCGAGTCTCTCCGCGATGATCTCGAAGCGCATCGTCTCGCTCCCGACAAGACTCCGGAACGTCGGCTCGCTACCTTGCGCTACGCAGGCGAATTAAAGATTCCCTTCACCACGGGTCTGCTGATAGGTATCGGCGAAACCCGCCAAGATCGCGTCGACGCCCTTGAGGCTATTGCGGCCTCTCACTTACGGTACGGCCACGTCCAAGAAGTCATCATTCAAAACTTTCTTCCCAAAGCTGGCACCGCCATGGCTCACGATGCTCCGGCGGCGATTGATGAGTTTCTTTGGAGCATCGCCATGGCTAGGTTAATTTTGCCGGACGACGTGCACCTTCAAGCCCCGCCGAACTTGATCGACGATGTGTCAATGTTGATCGACGCCGGAGTCGATGACCTTGGTGGTATTTCGCCAGTCACCCTTGATCACGTCAATCCGGAGCGAGCGTGGCCCGAACTTGAGCGTCTCTCGGAAACCTTGGCGGAAAGAGGCCGTGAGCTCCTGCCTCGCCTCACGCTCTACCCCCGCTACGCCCTCGATCCCGAAACGTGGATAGATGAAGAAAATCGCTCGCATGTATTAGCGCTCCATGACGCTGAAGGTTTTGGAAGGGGTGATTCGTGGGTGTCAGGGGGCGAAGCACGGCCGCCGCAGTTGCTTGGGAAGACCTCGGGATCGATCCGAGATGAAATTTCAGGAATACTCGCCGACGTTACCGACGGGGCACGGCTTGACGCGCAGCAGATTGTGACCTTGTTCTCGGCCCGCGGCATGGAGGTCTCTGCGATAGCGGAAGCCGCCGATCAGATGCGTCGCGATCTGGTGGGTGACGAAGTTACCTTCGTAAGAAATCGCAACATTAACTACACCAATGTTTGTACGTTCAAGTGTCGCTTCTGTGCATTCTCCAAGGGTCCCCTTTCGCTAAACCTTCGTGGTGATCCCTACTTACTCGACTTATCAGAAATTACGAATCGGGTTGCCGAAGCCGAGGCTCTCGGTTGTACCGAGGTGTGCATGGTCGGAGGTATTCATCCATCCTTCGACGGTGACTACTACCTTGATGTGATCGAAGCAGCCCGAAAAGGTTCAGCGACGATGCACATTCACGCACTGACGGCTCTAGAAGTTCATGAAGGAGCAAAGCGCTCGGGCCTTGATCTCGAGGGCTACCTGATTGCTCTGAAAGACCGTGGCCTTAAAACTCTGCCGGGCACCGCTGCGGAAATATTGGATGATGAAATCCGCGCAATCTTGTGTCCCGACAAGATCAACACGCAAGAGTGGCTCGAGGTCCACGAGGTAGCGCACTCGGTTGGTTTGAAGTCCAACGTGACCATCATGTTCGGCTCCGTAGAGGGCGCTCAGAGTTGGGCTAAGCACATGATCGTTACCCGTGACCTGGCAGAACGGACAGGTGGGTTCACAGAATTCGTGCCACTTCCCTTCGTCCACATGGCTACGCCGATCTACCTGCGGGGTCGTTCCCGTCGGGGCCCAACATTTCGCGAAACCCTCCTGATGCACGCCGTCGGTCGTCTCGCCTATGGAAGTTCCATCCCCTCGGTTCAAGCCAGTTGGGTAAAAATTGGTCGTGAAGGTTCCCAACAGCTACTCCAAGCTGGCGTCAATGACTTAGGAGGCACCTTGATGGACGAAAATATCTCGCGAGCCGCGGGGGCCTCTCACGGTCAAGCCATGGACGAGCAAAGCCTCCAAGAGATCGTTGAGCCCCTAGGCAGGCCGCTGGTCCAAAGAACCACCCTCTATGGTCGGGTATGGCCGAATCCCGCTCCCGTCGCCAGCAACAGTTAATTGATTCCATCCGTTTGAGTGTCAACGCACTCGAACTGGCAGACTCCGACGTCCTCGATCTCAAGATTGTTGACACGACCCTACGTGAATTTTCCGACGCTTTCGAGGTCTTTCGACCCTATCGAGACCAACGCAAACTCACGATGTTCGGATCGGCACGAACGCCGCCGGACGATCCTATCTACGCCATGGCGCGTGAATTAGGGCAGCGCATCGCCGATGAGGGCTGGATGGTGGTTACCGGGGCTGGACCGGGCATCATGCAGGCGGGAACCGAAGGAGCCGGGAGGGCGCGAGCCTTTGGCGTCAATATCGTGCTCCCCCATGAGCAGGGAGCCAATCCTGTTATTGCTAACGACCCCAAGTTGGTCGAGATGCGGTATTTCTTTACCCGAAAGGTTGCCTTGATTCGTGAATCGCACGCCTATGCGGTACTTCCAGGCGGGTTTGGCACGCTCGACGAGATCTACGAACTCTTAACGCTGCTTCAAACCGGTAAAGCAAACCCCGCCCCAGTGCTGTTAGTGGAACGAGCCGGTGATGATTACTGGCAGCAATGGGAGCATTTTCTTGAAAATACGGCCATGGCGCGAGGCTACGTTTCCGACGATGATCGATCGCTCTATCGGGTCGTCACCGGTGTCGATGAAGCGATGGATGAGATTCGCACCTTCTACAGTAATTATCGATCGATCCGTTTCTTTGGCGAAGTACTGGTGATCAGACTCAACCGCGAACCGACTGCCGCACAGCTAGGGTCGCTTAACGAAAGGTTTAACGACATCGTGGTAGCAGACACGATCCAGTCCTGTGCGGCGCGCGAAGACGAGATCAGCGAAGATGATGATGTTTCGGCCGCGAGAATTTCTTTTCGCTACAATCGGGTTGACTTTGGTCGGCTCCGCCAGCTCATTAACGAGCTCAATGCGTTCCCTGACTAGTCGGAGAGATCGACCCCTTCGATAAGGTGAATAGCCTTTTCAATACTCCGTCGGGCTCTGGTCAGCACCTTTTCCTGAGCTGCTTGGGGTGAGGACTTAGGATCGGGCTGATTCAAGGCTGATCGCAAGAGATCCATAGCCTGATCGGCCACAAGGTCAGCGGATTCACGGAGTTTCACGACTGCCTCGTCGAGTGAATCTTGGCTCATAGAGAACCTTCTTCGAACATGGTGACGGTCAGTTCTCCGCGCTCGTGCATGGCGCGAATAACCTTCTTGTCGAATTTTCCAACGGAGGTCTTAGGTATTACTTCCATTTCACACCACCGCTCCGGTAGCCACCAATGGGCAATCAGGGGCGCTATGAACTCCCGTAACTCGGCGAAAGGAACTTGGCTGTTCGGAGCGTAGACGACGCAGACGAGGGGCCGTTCGAACCAACGCTCGTCAGGTACCGCAACGACACAGGCTTCGAATACTCCGGGGTGACTCATCACGACATTTTCTATTTCCACCGATGAAATCCATTCGCCGCCCGATTTTATGACATCTTTAGTTCTATCGGTGATTGCCATGTAGCCGCGAGCGTCCAGGGTGCCGACATCGCCTGTTTTGAGCCAGCCATCGTGGAAGCTAGCAAGATCCTCATCGCGGTAGTAGCTCGCCGTAACCCATGGGCCACGGACCTCAAATTCTCCGACGCTCACGCCATCAGGGTCGAGCACGTCGCCGCCTGGGCTCACGACCCGTACCTCGACGCCTGGGACCACGCGACCGGCTTTGAGTCGGTAGTCCGTCACGTCACCCTTGCTGCGATGCGCTGGCGGAATTGCTACGGCAGCCAAGGGGCTCGTTTCCGTCATGCCCCAACCTTGCGTGATGGTGATCCCATGACGCTGCTCAAACTCAGTGATGAGAGTTTCGGGCACCGAGGAACCTCCAGCAATAACCGATCGAAGTGACGACAGATCTACGTCGTGACTCGAAGACCACGCCAGTAAACTATTCCAAATCGTTGGTACGCCACAAGAAATGCTTGGTCGCGTGTCCCCAATAATCCGCGCGAGAGCCTCGCCCGTCAGGTATTGCTGCGGCATCACAATGTCGGCGCCTACCATCCAAGCGCTGTACGGCGTACCCCATGCATTGGCATGGAACATAGGAACGACGATGAGAATACGGTCTTGCTCTGAGATGCCGAGCGATCCCGATGCCGTTTCGGCCAGTGAGTGGAGATAGGTTGATCGATGCGAATACACGACGCCCTTGGGATTACCGGTAGTACCACTCGTGTAACACATAGCAGCGGCTGTATCTTCTTCAAACGTCGGCCATTCGAAGGAATCCTCGGCCGAGGCAAGAAGATCCTCGTATCGAACAACGTGACCAGGAAGTACTGATGCATCACCGTCACCAGCCACAATAAAAAGCTTTACCGTGGTCAACTGATCGGTAACTCGCCCTAGGAGCTCAACGATCACGTCATCAACGATGATGACCGAATCCTCAGCGTGGTTGATGACGTACGCCAGTTGCTCGGGAAAGAGCCGAACATTAAGGGTATGCAACACGGCGCCCATTGATGGAATGGCTAAGTAGGCTTCTAAGTGGGTTTGGTTGTTCCAAAGAAATGTGCCGACGCGGTCCCCCGAAGAAACCCCATGGGCCTTTAGGCCTGACGCGAGTCGTGTGGCTCGCTGAGCCACCTCTGCATAGGTAGATTCCGTGTAGTGGTCAGCGAAGACCGTAATTACCTTTGAATCAGCGCAATAGGCTTCACCGCGGCGCATGATGTCGCGCACAAGCAAGGGTCTTGGCTGCATGGTACTCGTCAGCATGTGTTCCCCCTGGCAATCGTGCTTAGAACCTGAGACTAGCGCCGAGTATCTCCAGCTAGCGAATTGCTACTTGACCCGGAACAACCGGACTTGGTAAATCGCTCTCGCCCATGAGAAACGTGTCTACTGACCGAGCGGCGGAGCGACCCTCCGCGATGGCCCAGACAATCAGACTCTGGCCCCTCGTGGCGTCTCCGCACACAAAGACCCCCGGCTTCGACGTCGCCCATGACTCATCGGCTTCGATCGTGCCGTGTTGGGTGAGCGTTAATCCAGCCGCCACCGTAGTGGTCTCAGGACCGCTAAAGCCAAGTGCCAACAAGACCAAATCAGCTTTTAATTCGAAAGCAGATCCTGGTACCGCCTCGAAATTCATCCGACCATCACCGGCGTCCACCATTTCGACGCGTTGGCCTCGAAGAGCGCTCACTCGCCCATCACTACCCACGAATTCCGTCGTAGTCACCGAATAGAGCCGTTCTCCGCCTTCCTCATGGGCCGAGGAGGTCCGAAAGATCATGGGCCACGTAGGCCAAGGATTAGCGCTAGAACGAGTTTCGGGTGGCTGCGGCATGATTTCGAGCTGTGTCACTGACAACGCGCCTTGGCGATGCGCTGTGCCAAGACAGTCGGCGCCGGTGTCTCCGCCTCCGATGATCACGACATGGGCGTCCTTGGCATCAATCGGGTGCTTCGGCAGGAGCGAACCTTGGACCATATTGGCTGGCTTGAGATACTCCATCGCCGGATAGATGCCAGCGAGGTCACGACCCGGGATGGTCAGGTCTCGAGGGATTGTGGAACCGATAGCCAACACAATGGCATCAAATTCTGACTCCAGTTCAGCGAGAGACACCGATACGCACTCCGATGAGCGAGATCCCATTCGAAGCCCTAGTCCTCCCACTTCGACACTACAACGAAATTCAATTCCCTCTTCGTCGAGCTGAGCTAAACGACGATCGAGAATGGATTTTTCCATCTTGAATTCCGGAATACCGAAGCGAAGCAGGCCCCCAGGTTGCTCGCCCCGTTCGAAGACCACAACTCTGTGACCGGCACGCCCGAGTTGTTGAGCAACGGCAAGTCCGGCGGGTCCAGATCCGACCACAGCTACTGCCTTACCCGTTGAGCGAGAGGCTCGCAGGGGCCGCACCAAGCCATCGTTCCATGCGCGCTCCGCTATTTCATACTCAGTTCGTTCAATCGCTACGGGTTGCTGGGAGATACCAAGTACGCAGGATCCTTCGCAGGGTGCCGGACAAAGGCGCCCAGTAAATTCTGGAAAGTTATTCGTAGAATGCAGACGCTCGGCCGCCTCAGCCCAATCACCTCGAAAGACGAGATCGTTGAACTCGGGAATTAAGTTGCCCAAGGGACAACCTTCGTGACAGAAGGGAATACCGCAGTCCATACAACGAGCCGCTTGGTTTTTGCTCTCATCTTCTTCGAAGGGCTCGTAAACCTCACGCCAGTCACGCAGTCGCACGGGGACCGGGCGCCGACGAGGACCAGTTCGGTCAAATTCCAAGAATCCAGTTGGTTTAGCCACGAGCACTCTCCATAATGACGTGATCCACATCTAATCCCTCAGTAATTGCTCGCTGAGTTGCTTCGAGAACGCGACGGTAATCTCGAGGCATCACCTTAATTATGTTCGAAAAGGTCGATTCCTTGTCACGCAATAGTGACGCGGCCCGTGGAGACTTCGTTACTGCGACGTAATCTTCGAGCAGGGGAACGAGCCAAGCAATGTCGCTCTCGTCGAGAACTTCGAGCTCGACCATCTCCGGGTTAACCCTTTGTCCAAGCTCGCAATCGGGGTCCCATACGTAGGCGATACCACCAGACATACCCGCGCCGAAGTTACGGCCTGTTTCTCCGAGCACCACCACACGCCCACCCGTCATGTACTCGCACGCGTGGTCGCCGACACCCTCAACCACGGCGGTGGCACCCGAGTTGCGGACGCAGAATCGCTCCCCTACTTTGCCGCGCAAGAAGATCTCTCCGGAGGTAGCACCGTAGCCAATGACGTTACCCGCGATGATCTGTTCGTGAGATTCAAAAGTGGCTGACTCACTCGGTCGAACGATGATGCGGCCACCCGAAATACCCTTACCGACATAATCGTTAGCATCGCCAATCAATTCAAGGGTTAAGCCTCGAGGAATGAAGGCTCCAAAGCTCTGACCAGCCGTACCTTCAAAGACCAAGGAGACGGTACCGGGCTCGAGACCCGCTCCGCCGAAACGTTTGGTGATCTCGAAGCCAGCCAAGGTACCTACCGTTCGATCACGATTCGAAATACGAGTTGCAGCCTCGAAGGGAGTTCCCTCGTCGAGTGCGCGACGGAGATCCTCTAGGTAAACCTGATCAAGGGACTCGTCGAGGCCGTGATCTTGCGATTCGGTGCATCGACGGGATCCAGCACCCTCGGGAACAGCGAAGATGGGAGTGAGATCGAGGCCCTGGGCTTTAGCGTGATTGATAGCGTCGCGCGCATCGAGCAGCTCCGCGTGACCGATGGCTTCATCAAGGCTGCGAAGACCAAGCGACGCTAGTAATTCCCGAACTTCTTGAGCGATGTACTCAAAAAAGGTCTCCACAAACTCCGGCGTGCCGCTGTAACGCTCGCGCAGCGTCGGGTTTTGGGTAGCGATGCCTACCGGGCAGGTGTCAAGGTGGCACACGCGCATCATGATGCAGCCAGAGACAACGAGAGGAGCGGAAGCAAAGCCGTACTCTTCGGCACCAAGGAGCGCGGCGACGATGACATCTCTTCCTGTTTTGAGTTGGCCGTCGACTTGGACCACGATACGGTCTCGTAAACCGTTAAGCAGCAGGGTCTGCTGCGTCTCAGCGAGTCCTAACTCCCAGGGTCCGCCTGCATGTTTGAGGGAGGTCAAGG
Organism: uncultured Actinomycetes bacterium; assembly: GCA_903875425.1. Taxonomy (GTDB): domain Bacteria; phylum Actinomycetota; class Acidimicrobiia; order Acidimicrobiales; family RAAP-2; genus CAIQWC01. The sequence goes on from CAIQWC010000012.1 coordinate 110,616, forward strand.
GTGCAGCGCCGGTGCCACCGTCCGATCCAGAAATCAAAACTACGTCCGAATGAGCTTTCGTAACGCCCGCGGCTACTGTGCCCACTCCGATTTCCGAAACAAGTTTGACGTGCACCCGTGCTTGGGGATTAGCACTCTTGAGGTCGTGGATGAGCTGGGCAATATCCTCGATGGAATAAATATCGTGGTGTGGCGGAGGTGATATCAGGCCAACACCGGGTGTCGAATGGCGCGTTTGGGCGATCGTGGGCGTTACCTTGTGGCCGGGAAGTTGACCTCCCTCACCAGGTTTGGCGCCTTGAGCAATTTTAATCTGCAAATCGTCGGCGTTGACGAGATACTCACTGGTTACTCCAAATCGACCAGACGCCACTTGCTTGATCGCCGATCTACGTGAATCACCGTTGACGTCAGGTGTGAAACGTGTCGGGTCTTCTCCGCCTTCCCCGGTATTGGAGCGACCGCCTAGGCGGTTCATCGCAATCGCGAGCGTCTCATGTGCCTCAGCCGAGATTGAGCCATACGACATCGCGCCAGTGTTGAAGCGCTTAACGATTTCCGAAATCGGTTCCACCTCGTCGACGGGAATAGGAGTGACCGCTTCTTCGTTAAACCTAAAGAGTCCCCGCAGGGTCGATAGTGCTGTCGCTTGATCATTAACGAGCGACGTGTACTCCTTGAAAATCTCGTATCGCTTAGAACGAGTAGCGTGCTGAAGCTTATAAACCGTCTTGGGATTGAATAGGTGTATTTCACCCTCACGGCGCCACTGGTAGTCGCCACCGACTTCGAGTTCGCGATGAGCCAGCTCGCTAGGACGGCCCGGTTGCGACTTGGCGTGCCGGGTAAGTACCTCATTGGCGATATCGCTTAGCCCTACCCCTTCGATTCGACTGTCGGTCCCGGTGAAATAGGTGTCGGTGACTTCCTTCGCAATACCAACGGCCTCGAATAGTTGGGCACCGGTATAAGACGAAATCGTCGAGACGCCCATTTTGGACATGACTTTCAAGACGCCTTTGGCGGCTGCCTTGATGTAGTTGGCATGCGCCTGGCGCTGGGAGATGCCAGAAATCTGACCCTCTGCAAGCATGTCATCGATAGTGTCGAGTGCGAGATAGGGATTTACCGCTGCGGCGCCGAAACCGATGAGCAGTGCCATGTGGTGAACCTCTCGAGCATCCCCGGCTTCGACAATGAGTCCCACCTTGGTTCTCGTCTTTTCGGCCACCAAGTGTTGGTGAACGGCTGCCGTTAGCAGCAACGAGGGGATGGGAGCTAATTCGTCCGAAGAGTTACGATCGGAAAGAACAATGACATTGGCTCCGCCCTGAATGGCTTGTGAAATTGCTTCGCAACACGAGGTAATCGCACGCGCAAGGGACTCACCGGAGTCCTCACCATCTGAGGGGACCCGGAACAGTCCATCGACGGCGAAGGCCTTGAAGCCAGGTGTCTCCCCGTATTCGTTGACATAGAGCAGTTTGGCTAACTCATCGCGATCGATAATGGGACTGGGAATCACAATCTGCGCACAACTACTTGGATCGGCCGACAGTAAGTTTCCCTCCGGGCCGACCACGCTACCGAGCGCCGTGACTAGTTCTTCACGAATGGCATCAAGTGGCGGATTAGTCACCTGTGCGAACATCTGGCTGAAGTAATCGAAGAGCAAGCGCGGTCGTTCCGAAAGCACTGCTACGGGTGTATCAGAGCCCATCGAGCCAATGGCTTCGGCCCCAGTGGAGGCCATGGGACCGATGATGACGCGCAAATCCTCAGCGCTATACCCAAAGAGCCTCTGATGACGAACAACACTGGAATGTTGGGGCGTCAACATATGGCGCTCGGGTAAATTATCGAGATTCACGAGATTGTCTTGAAGCCACGCACCGTAGGGTTGCTCATTGGCTAGTGCGTCCTTGATTTCGCGATCATCAATGATGCGACCGGCCTTCGTGTCGACCAAAAACATCTTTCCTGGCTCTAGCCGACCCTTCGCCACCACCTTCGCGGGATCAATATCTAGAACACCAACTTCCGAGGCAAAAATAACTCGATCGTCATCGGTCACCCAATAACGAGCAGGGCGCAAACCGTTACGGTCGAGGACCGCTCCAACCACCTCCCCGTCAGTAAAGGCAACGTCAGCCGGTCCGTCCCAAGGTTCCATGAGAGATGCATGAAACTTATAAAAGTCGCGTCGAGCACTATCCATGTGCTCGTGACGCTCCCATGCCTCTGGGATCATCATCAAGACGGCGTGGGGCAAACTCCGACCACCGAGGTGTAAGAGTTCTAGTACCTCGTCGAAAGATGCCGAGTCCGAAGCACCTGGCTCACAGATAGGGAAAATCCGAGCGATGTCTCCGGGAATGGCATCGCTCGCCAAGAGCGCTTCTCGAGCACGCATCCAATTTCGGTTTCCCTTGATGGTGTTGAATTCACCGTTGTGGGCGATGAGCCGGAACGGGTGGGCCAGAGCCCATGAGGGAAACGTATTGGTCGAGAATCGCGAATGAACCATGCAGATGGCCGACTCAAATCGCTCATCGTGGAGGTCCGGGAAGTAATGGCGAAGCTGACTCGAGGTCAACATTCCCTTATAAACAATGGTTCGGGAGGATAGAGACGCCACGTAGGTGTCGGTAATTTCGTGCTCAATGCGCTTGCGAAAGGGGTATACACGTCGATCGAGATCGATACCGCGGAGTTGATCGGCCGTCACGAAGAGCTGAATCATGGTCGGCTCGGCAGATTTGGCACCGTGACCGAGACCTTCGTTATTGGTAACTAGGTCTCGCCACCACAGAATGGTCACGCCCTCTTGGTCGGCGATCGCCTCCACGCCGGCCTTGACGGCGGCGAGCGCGGCATGGTCTCGAGGAGCAAACATGATACCGGCGGCGTATGCGCCCGATATGGGAAGTTCGACGGGTGAGATCGCTCTGAAGAACGCGTCTGGAATCTGCGTCAAGATGCCAGCACCATCGCCGGTAGAAGGTTCAGAGCCCGATGCACCACGATGTTCGAGGTTTTCGAGGATAGTCAGAGCATCTTCCACATAGGCATGCGACGCAACACCCCGAATATTGGCGATCATGCCCACGCCACAGGCATCATGCTCATAGCCTGCCCTATAAAGGGTGCCGTTAGCTGCCTCGGGGCCCAGGGGGATGGCCATACCAGTAGTCTCCTCGTCGTCCTAGATAACGGGACGACGTTGGCCCGATGTAGTCGCAATATGTTAGCAGTGTGAGTTTCATTCGTTCCACGCCCATGCAGGAAGGCCAATCATGAGTCCACGGAGGGTTTTGATTGTCGGTGGCGGCCTTGTTGGCCTGAGCTGTGCCTACGAATTAGTCACTCGGGGAGTCACGGTAACGCTCGTCGATCCCGCGCCCGCCCTTGGGGCGACTCGAGCCGCGGCTGGAATGCTCGGCGCAGTATCGGAGACACACTTTGGGGAGACGGATCACGCTCCCCTACTGCTAAGCGCTGCGGCAGCTTGGCCCGCGTTTGCCGCCGCGATCGTTGCAGCATCAGGTATCGATATTGCCTTCCATGCAAGCGGAACGCTGCTGTGTGGCGTGACGCAAAGCGACAGGGTTGAAATGGATCGACTGGCGGCCCTTCACCTAAACCTTGGTCTCGAGACTCGCGAGGTGAATCGCAGCGAATTGCGCACCATAGAGCCCTCCCTCTCTGCTCGTATCACCCGAGCTCATCTTGTTTCCTCCGACCACCAAGTTGATGGTCGGGCAACGGCGGCAGCGCTTCAGGCCATTGTGCGTCGACTCGGTGCATGTTTCGTACCGCAAAGCGTGATCTCCATTGCGCCCCAGCCATCGGGTGTCACCGTTACCGACAACGTGGGCCACACCTACGAGGTGGACCACGTGGTCGTAGCCGCAGGATCGAAGGTCAATAGCATTGAAGGCTTGAACCGTGACCTCGTTCCGAAGGTGAGGCCCGTAAAGGGAGAAATTCTTAGGCTCTTTGATCCACAGCGAAGTCTGCGCCACGTGATTCGGGCCATGGTTGCCGGGCGTAGCGTCTACCTCGTGCCTCGACCGAACGGCGAAGTCGTCCTCGGGGCTACGAGCTTTGAGAATAGTGACGATGAAACCGTTCGCGCGGTGGCCGTGTTCGAACTGCTCTCAGATGCTCGAAGTGTTTTTCCCGGTCTTGACGAGCTGTCATTTATGGAGGCCAGTGCGGGACTGCGTCCTGCGCGAGACTCGGGAAATCCCTTCATTGCTAGAGATGGGGATCGCATCACGGTCTTAGGCGGTCACAACAGAAATGGAATCCTTCTCTCCCCCATCACTGCAGCGGTGGCGGCGGGCTTAATTCTCGAGGGAGCACATCCTCAGGCAGATCTCTTTGAGGTGTTGACATGAGCAGTCTCAGCATTACGGTGAATGGAGAGCCCAAGACCGTAGACCCCGGTACCACAGTTGAAGCGCTCGTTGACGCGTATTCACCGACTCGCAAGGGTGTCGCAGTGGCCATACATCGAGCTATTGTGCCGAAGTCGCTCTGGCGTGAGACGCTAGTGGAGCCAGGATTCGTGATAGAGATCGTCGCAGCCGCAGCGGGCGGGTAAAGGAGTAGCAATGACATCTTCAGTAGAAAGCCTGATCGAAGCCCTTGACGCAAGGATTCTTGACGCCATCGAGAAACGAGCAACCGGCGAGACCATTGTCGATCTCTGTGAAGCCCGCGCTTGGCTCACGAATCCTGCTCAAGCCCACAGCGCACAAGGTCGCCAGTCGTAGCCTCAGTCTCGATGCTGCCCCAATACGTCCTAGACTAAATGTGTTGCGGGCTGTGGCGCAGCTTGGTTAGCGCGCTTGACTGGGGGTCAAGAGGTCCCGGGTTCAAATCCCGGCAGCCCGACCATTTCTTAATTAAATGATGCGGCGGCCCACGTCGCAGGTGATAGCCGGGGCGTCTCGGTGGCGCGGGCCTACCCCCGCCGCAAGCGCGGAGCCGCTTCGACGAGGGGCGTAGCTAACGGCGAGGCGGACTCAATCGAGACGCTTGAGCGTGTCGCGGTATCGCTTGGCATTCGCTACATACCAAGCCGCACCTTGTTCAATGTGCTCACGGTTATTAAAGCCTTCTTTGATCTTCGCTGGGATCCCCAGCGCCATGGCGTTATCGGGAACTACCATGTCGTTCGTCACCACCGCGTTCGCCCCAACAATGGACCACTGCCCCACGTGGGCGCGATGGAGCACGACTGATCCTGAGCCGACGAGAGCGTTGTCGTGGACGATGCATCCCTCGAGATGGGCGATGTGGCCAACGATGCAGCCAGAGCCAACCCTTGTGTGACTATCTGGCACGGTATGGACGACCGTTCCATCTTGAATTGAGGTTCGCTCGCCGATGGTGATGGATCCGTGATCACCGCGAAGTACGGCCCCCGGCCAGATACTCGAAAAAGCTCCGATGGTGACATCGCCAATGACCACTGCGTCTGGATGGACGAAGGCATCAGGGTGAATGGTGGGAGACACGTCGTTGAGCGAATAGATAGCCATGGACTCAGCCTAGATCTCAGTGACTGAGCCACACAATGAGTTGATAGAGGCGCCAGCCTAAATAGATCACTGTTGCTCCAAGCATCAAACGAAACTTCCAGGGCAATGCTTGGCGCTCTCGTGTAGAAATAGGAGATCCGCAGACGGGGCAGCATCCATCTTCGAGGGTTTCTACCCCCACCGATCGGTCGCAATCATCGCACCAAAGCTTGGCTGCTTCAGCCGACACGCACCCTCAACTTCATAGGAGTGGAACCGAAATCGAAGCGTTCTCGCAAGGAGCGCTCAACGTAGCGAAGGTACGTTGCTGGCAGTGTCCCGCTCGTAAAGAGGGTGAACGTGGGAGGCTCAATCGCCCCCTGTACGGCGTAGCGAATCCTTACCCCTGGAGCGGGATGGAGGTTCTGAAGATCTCGAATAGCTCTATTGAGCGAGCCGGTAGACACGCGAGATTGATAGGCTTCCGTCGCTTCAAATACTGCAGGCAGAATTTTGTGAACCCCGCGTCCTGAAATTGCTGCGACTTTCAATACGGGCGCAGTTCCTAAGAAGGCCAGACGCTCACCGACGGAAGCCATCACATCTTCCCGATCCTCGGTGGCGACGAGGTCCCACTTATTTAAGACCACAACGGCAGGGCAACCAGCGGCGGTGATTCGTTCCGCGAGTCGTTGATCTTGGTGGGAGGCTCCAATTGTTGCGTCCACGACCAAGAGGGCGATATCGGCACGATCCAAAGCATCGAGCGCGCGAATCACCGAATACTGCTCAGCCCCGCGCTCAGTTTTAGCCCTACGCCGCATGCCAGCAGTATCAATGAATCGCATGGGACCTTCCTCGGTCTCAATGATGGTGTCAATGGAGTCTCGCGTGGTCCCTGGCATGTCATGGATAACGGAACGCTCCTCTCCAATCATGCGGTTGAAAAGTGTGGACTTCCCCACGTTGGGTCGCCCAACGATGGCGACACCGAGAATGCCATCATCTACGTCATCGTCCTCGACTGCTTCGGGCAGCTTGTCCACGACCGCATCCAGGAGGTCTCCAGTACCTCGACCATGTTGTGCGCTCACGGGTACGGGATCTCCGAGGCCAAATTGCATCGCATCCCAGATCGCTATCTCTCGCGATTCATCATCAACCTTGTTGGCCACGACGATGGTTGGCTTCCCCGAGCGCTTAACGATGCGCGCGAATTCAATATCTTCTTGAGTGACACCCACAGATACGTCAAAGATTAAGAGAACCAAGTCAGCCGTCTCGAGCGCTTTCTCGGATTGGTTCGATACTTTGTCATCAAGTTCGGATCCGCTTGCCAGCCAGCCGCCAGTATCAACAATGCTGAACCGGGAGCCTGCCCAATCAGCTTCGACCGATTTGCGATCACGCGTGACTCCGGGGAACTCTTCTACGACGGCGATTCTGCGACCAGCGATACGGTTCAAGAGCGATGATTTACCAACATTGGGCCGGCCAACGATTACTACTTCAGGTAGGCGGCTCACAGGGTGACTCCCGTCAATTGATCTACGAGCGAACGAAGCGCTGAACCTTCGGACGCTATTACCTGGACCGTTCCAGGGAGGTCACTCACCTTAAGGCCGTCGAGGAAGCGATTTTCGCTGAGCGCCACATCAGGAATTAAGTAGGTGTGCTCAGCGCCCAAGCGCTCGATGGTGCGAGCAATGTCCTCGCCGACCATCAGTCCAGCCACGCTGATGTTTCCCCCAAAAAACGTATTCTCGACCACGGCAACCTTGAGTGCGCTGCATCCGGACCCATTGAGGAGGCCTTGGATCAGAGGGGCGGCATAGGATCCCGTCAAAATCGTCGCTTCGGTAGCCGCGTCTCCGCCTAGCCCCGAGGTGCGTTCAGCTCGATACCCCCAGGGAGGCGCTCCATCGACGCTTCGAAAGAATCCACCACCCTCGTGGTCGAACCCTAGTGCTTGACCCGCTTGGAACTCCGCCTCGAAGCTTCGCCACATGCCGATACCGTTCTCAACTTGGGTCAGGTTCTCGTAAAAATCGAGCGCTGGCAACTGCATATTGGCCACGAGGTAGAACTCGTCCGACGCCCAGATGCGTCGCTCGCCAAATAGCCGCGTGCTCGCATCACCGACCCGAGATACAACATCGATGACCGCGGCAGCCTCCTCCGGGGTGTGTGAGCGCATAGCGGCCTCAGTGGAGTGATCTGAGGTCCCTAGCGGTACGACCCCGACGCTGCGGAGACGGCCGAAACGATCGAGGCAATCAAGCAAGGTCTGCTCTAAGACTTCCCCATCGTTAACACCAGGACACACGACGACTTGGCCGTGAACGTCAATGCCTGCGTCGAGCAAGATATCAAGCCACTCAAGACTTGTACCACCGCGTCGATTACGAAGCAGGGAGCCCCTCACCTCTGAGTCGGAGGCATGAATCGAAACATAAAGCGGACTCAAACCTTCTTCCATGACGCGCTCAGCGTCGAGCTCCGTAAAGCGGGTTAGGGTCGTGAAATTTCCGTAAAGAAAACTCAGACGATAATCATCATCTTTGAGGTAAAGACTCGGGCGCATCCCCTTGGGGAGCTGATAGATAAAGCAAAACTCGCAGTGATTATCGCAGGTTCGGATGCGGTCAAATACGGCCGAGTCGACTTTGAGACCAAGAGGTTGTCCGTGTTCCTTGGCGATAGCGACCTTGCGACCGATGCTGGCTCCTGACGATCGCACCACGAGAGAAACGTGAGCCCCATCGATGAGTTGCTGGTACTCAATGACGTCGAGCGGCGTGACACCGTTGATCGTGACCAGGGTATCGCCAACGGCGAGACCAGCCTTCGCAGCTGGGGATCCAACCTGTACGTGAGAAACGATCGGCTCAGCCACAGGTCAATCCTACCGGTTGACACCTCGACTCCCCCGTGCCGCCGCTAAGTTACAGGCGTGACCGTTGAAGAAGTGCTGCTTGCTGAACCCCGAGGCTTCTGTGCAGGGGTCGAAAAGGCAATCAAGGCGTTGGCGTGGATGGTTGAAATTTTTGAGCCTCCCGTCTACTGCTATCACGAAATTGTCCATAATCGCTATGTCGTAGAGCGTTTCCGCGATCAGGGTGTCATCTTTGTCGATGATGTGTCTGAGGTTCCAGCCGGGGCTCCCCTGATGCTGAGTGCTCATGGCTCAGCCCCCGAAGTGGTCGAGGCCGCTCGTGAGCACTCGAGGGTGGTGGTCGACGCAGTGTGCCCCTTGGTGACGAAGGTTCATCATGAACTCAAGGTTCGCGCTCGCAAGGGCTACCAAGTTCTCTACATTGGTCACGCCGGTCACGAAGAAGCGGTCGGTACGATGGCCGTGGCTCCAGAGGTGGTCCATCTCGTGCAATCGGAAGACGATATTCGTGTCGCTCGAGCCAGCATCTCTTCCGATACTCCGGTCGCGCTGCTCACACAAACCACGCTGTCGTATAACGAGTGGAGTCAGCTCATGGATTGTGCGAAGGAAATATTTCCTGATCTTTGGATCCCGAATCGAAGCGATCTATGTTTTGCCACGACCAACCGTCAAACGGCCTTGCGAGCGATCGCCAGTTCGGCGGATTCGGTGATTGTGATCGGATCAGCCAATTCGTCGAATACCGTTGCACTCGCTGACGTAGCAGAAACATCGGGATGTCCGAGGGTGATGAGAGTTAATAACGCCTCGGAAATCCCCGATGACCTCTTCGGAATTGTCGGAGTAACGGCTGGGGCTTCAGCCCCGGAAGAGCTCGTCGAAGCGGTGATCGCCCGCCTCAATCCTCGCAAAGGAGCCCGGGTGGTCAAAGTCACCGAAGAGAGCGAGTACTTCCCTCCCCCACCAGAGCTGCGAGACCTTGTCAGAAAGGTTCGACCGAATGAACCGAATCTGTTGGCGAGCGATGCGGAAATATCAGCCGCCACAGTACTAGCCTCTCTATCCCAGCGATCAAATCCCAAGTAATTGCTGACTTCAGGCTAATCTGATCGCCGGATAACAGAGCGAGTCTCGCTCTAAGCGTTGGCCGCAATAGAGATTGGATCGTTACCGTGAGTTTGGAACAACAGCGCTTGGCGGATATGCGCCGACTGGTCATCGATGAAGCCCGCCAAGAGTTCAACGCTCGGTACCCGGGCCTGCGTTTTCCCAAGGCGGTCGCTTTAATCTGCGCCTATGAAGAAGAAGGCAATATCGGAGATGTCCTTGACAAGATGCCCAAGCAGGCGTGCGGTATGGAACTCGCCACCGTGGTCATTGTCGATGGTGGAAGTGATCGAACCAAGGAGATATCACTTGAGAAGGATGCAATCACCTTCGCCTTTCCGGTCAACCTAGGTCACGGGGTGGCGCTTCAGGTCGGCTATCGCCTTTGTATCGAGTTTGGGGCTCAATATTGCGTGACCTTGGACGCTGACGGGCAGAATGATCCCTCGGAAATTCCGGCACTCCTAGAACCCATCGTGTCCGACGAAGTCGATTTTGTTGTCGCCTCCCGTCGCTTAGGGAAGGACACCACCACTGATCGCTTCCGCAAAGCGGGCGTAGTCTTCTTTTCGTCGATCATGAATGCTATGACCGGTGCCACGTTGACCGATACATCGAATGGATACCGGGGATTACGCGTTTCGATGCTTGACGACGTGGTCGATCGGCTGCAACAAGAGCAGTATCAAACTGCGGAGTTATTAATTACCTGTCTGAAGCGAGGGTGGCGTGTCACTGAGTGTCCCACCCTGTGGTTACCGCGGCAATCCGGTACAACCAAGAAGGGCACCAACTGGCTCTTCGGCTTACGATACGCACGCGTGGTGTTCTCTACTTGGTGGCGCGAGCGATAGAAGCCGCATCCTTGAGGCTTTGCTCAAGTGCGCCCCGCAACTGCTCAGTCATGACCCGAAGCGCTGAGCGTGATACCCGACCTTTGGCAGTACGCGTCGGAGGGGTGATGGCTTCGCTGGCGTAGAGAAACACTCGATGCGGTCGAGGTAGTTTCTGACCTCGAGGCCATGCGGCTTCGGAGCCAGCAATGCCCATGGGGATGACTGTGGCTCCTGTTCGAGCAGCCAAGAAGGTGGCGCCCTCCATGATTTCCATCACTCGATTACCCGACTGACGAGTTCCCTCGGGAAACATCACCAAGACGCCGCCGGCCCTAAGCACAGCTTCAGCGTGCTCCAGGGCCGATCGGTCCGCCGATTCACGATGAACAGGGAACGCACCGAGAATAATCAGCAGTTTGCCGAGCGCCCGATGCTTCCAAATTTGATCTTTGGCCATGAAGAAGATCTTGCGCTTCGTAAGAAAGATAGAAAAGCCAAAATCGACGGCCGAACGATGAACCGGAGCAATCACCACAGCTCCTTCGAGCGGTACCTCACCAGGTCCCGATAGCGAGGGACGGAACAGCAACCACAAAAAGCTGTAAATGAGCGAACGACAGAAGCGATAGAACACCGATTTATGCAAATCTGGCTCGAAGGCGGAACCGCGTCTCGGTGGCGCGACTGAGCCGATAACGCCGCGCGCTTCAAGGGTGGCGAGCGCTTGGGTGACAATGTCTTCGACACTCCGCGACGTGGTGTCAATGGTGAGCGCATCATCGGCCTTTCGAAGCGGCGAGACGTGGCGATTTGAGTCGAGCAGGTCACGACGTTCAACACTTTGAGCCCCTTCTTCGGGCCGGCGCGCGCCGCGTTCTTCTAAATCAGCGGTCAGGTACAGCTTGAGCGAAGCCTCTGGGAAAACTACCGTGCCAATGTCCCGCCCTTCCACGATGCCGCCCCCATGCTTCTTAACCCATTCGCGTTGCCACCGCACGAGGATCTCTCTGACCGCCGCGTTGGCAGCAATCGCCGAAACTGACTGATTCACCTCCTCACTTCTGAGTTGTTCGGTCACGTCGATATTGTTGACTACTGCTCCGCTGTCTAGATCGAGAGAAGCGGCGGCCGCCAAGGCGCCGACAGCCTCTTGGTCGTAGGGATCAATACCAGCGTTAAGTACCGCAGCCGTGATGGCGCGGTAACTCGCTCCCGTATCAAGGGTTTTGAGGCCAAGGCGCTTCGCTAAGGCGCGGCCCGTCGTGGATTTACCAGAACCAGCGGGACCGTCGATGGCGACGACAAGATCGTTCATGCGAGGCTCGAGAGTTGTGAAAAGAATCCAGGGAAACTCGTTTCAACGCAATCCTCATCGCTGATGGTGGCTCCGTTGCCGACGGTGCCCGCTATCGCGGCACTCATCGCCATTCGGTGATCACCCTGGGGATCGACGACGATTGACGCAAAGCGACTCGCGGATCCGACTCCCGTGATGGTCAAGTCATCCCCGATTACTTCGACCTGAGCCCCCAGACTCCGTGCCAGCGAAGCGCTAGCACTAAAGCGATCAGATTCTTTGACTCTGAGCTCGCCAAGGTCTCTCAACACCGTGGTTCCCGAAGCGCCAGCAGCAGCAACAATAAGAATCGGAACCTCATCGAGCGATGGAATCTCGTTTGCTGCTATCTCCGTGGCGTGAAGATCACTAGGGCGAACCGTGAGCGTCATAGAAGCATCTTGGCGGGCTACGGAGATGTCAGCTCCCATCCTGATCAAAACATCGACGAAACCTGATCTCCCAGGTCCCGAGTAAAGGTTTGGGATGATTACGGTTCCCTTGGCAGCCAAGAGTCCCGCGACGACAAAGAAGGCCGCTTGCGACGGATCCCCAGGTATGGTCCACGAGCGCGCTTTTGGAATTCCTGGGAGCACCGTTGTATTGATGGTGGCCTCAGTGGTGGTGGTGACATGAATTCCCGCGTGGGCGAGCATCTCTTCTGTATGAATTCTTGTTGGGGTGTGCTCACGGACTACCGTTGGACCGTCGCCGAAGAGACCAGCAAAGAGAACCGCTGATTTGACTTGCGCGCTAGCAACCGGAAGCGTGTAATCAATCGCCCTTAGCGCGGCGTCACGCGAAACTATCACCGGTGCTAAACAACGCTGACCGGATCCTTCAACGGATATCCCCATTTGAGCTAGAGGAAGCTTGACCCTATCCATGGGTCGAGAGGACAAGGAAGCATCGCCCGTCAATGTTGCACTGATACCGAGTCCCCCAAGGAGGCCCAAGAGGAGTCGGAAGGTGGTTCCCGAGTTCCCACAATCGAGTGGACCTAGGGGTTGCACCATACGGTCAGCACCACCGTCCACGACCACTGTCCCTGCGGCGATGACCGAAATTCCTAGATCCCTGAGCGCCTGCGCAGTGCTTAAGACGTCTCGGCCCGACGACAAGCCCTCGATAGTGCTGGTACCGGGGGCCAGGGCCGCGATGAGCAGAGCCCTATGGGAAATGGACTTGTCCCCCGGCGTCGTTATGCTGCCCGTGAGTGACGAAGCGGGAGTCACGATAAAAGGCATTAGAGCACCTGTGTTGTCGAAGGGAAACCGATGGCACTAAGCCCTTGTTGGAATCGATCAACCTCGTCGCGATTAACAACCACAATGAGGACACCGTATCCACCTTCGATGGAGTGAGCAATTTCGAGATCAACCATGCTGACGCCCAGTTCCGAAGCTGCAGTGGCCACTTCTGCGATCACTCCTGGACGGTCCGGTACGGGAATTCGAACCTGAGACAACAAGTCTGGGTCGCTCGTTCGACCCGGTAGCGCCCGTCGTGAAACGGAGGCTGACGACAGTACCGTCGTGAGCGCGGCGCGATCCCGTTTCGCAATAGCCTCTGAAAGCATCGCAAGTCGATCGGTGAGATCACCGAGACCCTTGAGAATCGCGGTGGCGTTGGCGAAACAAACATCGGGCCATATGCCTGGATGACCCGCAGCAATACGAGTCATGTCTCGGAAGCCTCCGGCCGCAAGCTGTAACAAGGCGGCATCGGATTCCGCGGCCACCGCTGCCTCATTCATCAAGGAGGCGGCCACAAGATGCGGTACGTGGCTAATGAGGGCAACGAGCCGGTCGTGATCATGGGCTTCGAGAGCAATCACCGAGGCACCGATTTCAAGTATCACACTCATAAGGTCTGCAAAACGATCAGGACTCGTGTTCTGCCGTGGCGTCAGCACCCAGGTGGTGCTGAGAAACAAGTCCTCTCTAGCCCCCGCGATACCGTGTTGCTCTGAACCAGCCATGGGGTGGCCACCGATGAATCGTTCGTCAGACACCGCCTCACAAATGTCTCCCTTAACACCCGCAACATCGGACACGATTACCCCAGGATCATCGACCCGCTTAGCCAAGGCGTCAAGCACCACGGCGGCCGTCACGGCAGCGGGGACGGCCACGAAGACCAGGGATGCGTCTAGGTCGTCGCCGATGACATCGATGCATCCTTTCGAGAGCGCTGCCTCGCACTCTTGAGCGTTATTGTCAAAACCACTGACGTGCCATCCAGCCGCGCGGAGCGCTAGTCCAATGGACCCACCGATTAAGCCAGTGCCGAGAATCTGAGCCCTTCGCTTCATCGCGGTAAGTCATCCCTCAGTCCCTGTGCTCCGTGCAGGTATACGTGATGGATAGCGTCACGATCGCGTGTGGTCTCCACGTGAAGCATTACCCGAAGACATAGTGGGGTTGAGCCCTTAACGGGAATTTCCCTCGCGCAAATCAGTGGTACCGCCCCAAAGCCAACACCACGAGCCGCAGCTGCTGGAAAAATAGAGACAATGTCCTCGGTGGCCGTGAACAACACACTGATGACATCGTCGACGACCAGTTCATTTTGACTCAGTAACTCCAAGAGCATCTCTTGGGTTCGCTCCGTGATTTGTTCGGGGGTGTCCGCCGCAACGGTGGTTGCTCCTCTGAGCGCTCGTACTGCCATACGACGATGCTAGTTGCCGACCTCGGGCTCGACGGGTCTGTCGACCTGGCCATAGGATTCAGAACTTGACGAGATCGCACCGGCGAGCCGCTGGAGCTCTTTAATGGTGAGCGTCCGGAACTCCCCCGGTTTCAAACTGGCATCACCGATGCCGCCGATTCGAGTCCGAACCAGACGTTGCACGGGATGACCCACTTCATCGCACATTCGTCGCACCTGGCGATTCCGACCCTCGTGAATCGTAATGCGCAACACACCCTCAGCCACCCGGGAAACCTTGGCGGGAGCGGTTCGTCCATCTTCGAGATCGACCCCTTCGCGGAGCCGTCGAATGGTCGCAGGACTCGGATCGCCAGTTACCGCTACGAGGTACTCCTTATCGACTCCTTTTGATGGATGCATTAAATCGTGCGCTAGGGCCCCGTCGTTGGTCACGATGAGTAGTCCCTCAGTCTGAAGATCTAAACGTCCCACAGGGAAGATCCGAGGGGTCTCAGGGAAGTATGAGACCACCGTGGAGCGCCCCTGAGGGTCGAGAGCGGTAGTGACGACGCCTGCAGGCTTGTTAAACAGATAGTGAACCAGTCCAGGCGCCACGGGTGCAAGACCACCGTCGACCTCGATCCGAGCGGTGCTCGGATCAATTTTATCTCCCAAGGTCGCCACCACCCCGTTGATAGTTACCCGACCGTCTTCAATCAGGTTTTCACAGACCCTGCGACTACCGTAGCCAACTCGAGCCAAGACCTTCTGCAGGCGCTCGAAGGCCTGCTCCTCGGTCATGGAGTAGAGATCTCACTCGCTAGCGACAGGGCGTCTTCATCGCTAGGTAGGAGTTCTTCTGGTCGCGGTAGCTGTTCGAGTGACGAAAGGCCTAAGCGGTCTAGGAACATCTCGGTGGTACCAAAGAGGACGGGTTGTCCAGGACCGTCGGCGCGGCCAACTTCTTGAATGTAACCACGCTGCTCAAGGAGCCGCACGACACCATCTACATTGACCCCTCGTAACGTTGCTATCTGGGCCCGACTCACAGGCTGCCGATAGGCGACGATGGCGAGTGTTTCAAGGGCCGCGGTGGAGAGTCTGGTGGAGACGTCTCTGCTTGCGAAGCGCTGTACGGCGTCGATCGCATCAGGGCTGGACTGCATCCTCCATCCCGATGCCAATTCAACGACGCGAAATCCGCGATCTTCATTGACGAGCGAGACCGCTACGGCCTCGAGTTGCTCTCGTACATTCTCGGTGGTCTCACCGAGTATGTCCGCGAGTGCCGCCGCATCCACTGGTTCCAAGGCAACCGTCAAGATCGCTTCTAAGGAACGCCGCAACGCTTTGCTATCCGTCATAGTCGTCTACCTCCAACATGCCCGCCTCGATAAGACCCTCGTCAGGTGTATCGCCGAGCCACATAATTTCCAAGTCTCCAAAGGTCGCCCCTTGACCAATCGAGAGTCTTCCGAGCTTGCATAATTCGAGTACCGCGAGGAAGTGAACAATAACCTCAATGCGCTCTGATAGATGTTGAACCAGTGATCGAAAGGAAACAGCTCCTGACTTTGGAAGCGTCCGCGCAAGATCAGCTACCGTCTCAGCCACCGTAACGGAGTCGATGGTGACGTGGAAAAGGTCAACGCCTTTCTCCGGGCGCTCCTCAGTGGCATGTTCATAGGCTGCAAGCAAGATTTCCGGGGTCACCAATTCCAGGAGATCGGGGGCTTTCATCTCAAATCCTTCATCAAATCCAAAGGAGCGAGCAATACTCAGGGCGGCTTGATCGAGGAGGCCAACGAACAAGTCAGCGGTAGCCGAATAGGCGCGTAACTCCAAGAGTCGCGCTAAGAGTAGATCTCGCTGCTCCCATCCAACAAGCTCCTCATCGCCCTCTACGTCATCGGCTCCGGGGAGTAGGCGCTTGGACTTAATTTCCAGCAGAATCGAGGCGGTCAGCAGGAAATCGCTGAGTTGGTCCATGGCAATCTCGCCGCGGGTGGCCACCACCAGACTCACAAAGGCATCGACCAAGGGCGCGAGAGGAATCTCGAGAATATCGAGCTCGTGGGTGGAGACTAGGTGCAGCAACAGGTCAATGGGGCCGTTGAACACTGGGGTCTCGACAACATATGACACGCTAAGAGACTAGCCAAGGATGCTCGGGCGAGAGACGACGATGCTTGCGGCTGACTTGCGTATCATGTCCCCATGACTCGCGTCCTTTCCGGTATCCAACCATCGGGTGCCATGCACCTCGGCAACTATTTCGGCGCTATTAAGAATTTCGTCCGAGAACAAGATCACGCTGACGCCTTTTACTGCGTGGTCGATCTCCACGCACTGACTCAGAACATAGATCCAGAATCACTTCGAAAAGCGTCGCTAGACCTCATGGCTATCTACTTAGCATCAGGACTTGATCCCGAACGATGCACCTTGTTCCTGCAAAGTCACGTCGCGGAACACACACAGTTGGCCTGGTTACTTGAATGCACTGCCTCTATGGGAGAGCTACGACGGATGACGCAGTTCAAAGATAAAGGCGGCGATCAAGAGGGCACCAGAGTAGGGCTCTTTACGTATCCGGTTCTTATGGCGGCAGACATTGTGCTCTATGACGTCGATCGAGTACCGGTAGGCGATGACCAGCGACAGCACCTAGAGCTCACCCGTGATCTTGCTCAGCGATTCAACCATCGCTTCGGTGACGTCTTTGTTATCCCAGAAGCTTCCATTCCTAGTGTCGGGGCACGAGTAATGGATCTTCAAGAGCCCACACGCAAGATGTCTAAGTCGGTGTCTTCGCCTCTCGGTACCGTGAATATGCTCGATGATCCATCCGACATAGAACGCAAGATTAAAAAAGCGGTTACCGATACCGACGGCGAACTTCGCTACGATCCGGAGACCAAACCAGGCCTCGCCACCCTTCTTAGTTTGCTGGCCGCGTGCGAAAGAGTCTCCCCCGCAACCATTGCACAGCGATATGAACGCTATGGAGACCTAAAGAAGGACGTGGCAGCCGCACTCATCGCTGAATTAGCTCCGATACAGCAGCGCTATGAGGAATTCCGTAATGATCCCGCGGCGCTCGAGGCCATGATGGCGGTAGGCGCACAGAAGGCACGAAGTGTGGCTGCTCGCACCTACCAGCGAGCCGCTGACGCCATTGGTCTCGCTCCCCCTGTCTCGCACTAGTGGGTACCCGATCGAGGATGAGCTTCGCGGTAGGCACTACGAATGTGCTCTATCGATACCTTGGTGTATATCTGAGTCGTCGTTACTGATGCATGGCCAAGAAGTTCTTGGACAATCCTGATATCGGCTCCATTCGCCAACATGTGGGTCGCGCAACTGTGTCGAAGGACATGGGGGGTTAAACCTTGATCGATGCCCGCAGCCCTACCTCGCTCGACGAGTACGTGATGGAGTGCTTGGCGCGTTAACCGATTCCCCCTGGTATTGATAAATACGGCTGAGGCGTCACCTGCGCGGCGTGACGCTTCTAAGAGTGAAGCGCGGCCTTCGGGCTCTAACCAATGAGATAGGGCCTGCTGCGCTGAGCGACCAATGGGGACTAGTCGCTCCTTGTCTCCCTTCCCAATGAGGCGCAAAAGACCTTCGTCGTAGTTCAAATCGGCTACATCCAATCGACAGATTTCCGAAACTCTGGCACCCGTTGCGTAGAGCAGCTCGAGGAGGGCGCGGTCACGCCGAGACAGAGGATCAGATCCTGAGATCCCATCGATCAACTCGTTAATGACGTCTTGCGAGAGGGCCTTGGGTAGCCGCTGTGGGACTTTGGCTGGTGCCACCGTGAGCGAGGGATCCACCGTCAGGAGTCCCTCGTCCACCCCGTAGTGGAAGAGACCCGACAGCGAAGATCGATGCCGCGCAATTGAAGACGCCACTAACTTCTGAGATCGAAGTTGCTTGAGGTATCGCTCAATATCGCTAGCTGCAACCGACGAGATGGCGATGTGCTCGTGAGCAAGGTACGCCTCAAAACGGCCAAGGTCCCGCCGGTAAGCATCGATGGTTTTCTCCGAACGACCTTTTTCTACGCTGAGCCACGTCAAATATTCCTCTACCAGAGAGCTTGCCGGCTGTGCCTGCGTCACGCGCTCAACCTAAGCCGAGTCGCTGCCCTACTCACGCGAGGCTGTCGATGCCGATCAAGTGAGGGGCTCTGCCTTCTAGACGCACCATTGCCGCCTCCAACAAGCCGTTGAAGAGAGGATGCGGTCGATCAGGTCGAGATTTGAATTCAGGATGTGCCTGGGTGCCGACAAAGAAGGGGTGACCGGGCAGCTCAACGAACTCGACGAGTCGGCCATCGGGTGATGTACCCGAGCAAAGCAGACCAGCCTCTTCGAGTTTGCCCCGGAAGCGACTATTGAATTCATAGCGGTGCCGGTGCCGTTCTGAGGCGACTTCTGCTCCATAGAGCTTGGCTACCTGGGAACCTGGTTGCAGCATCGCAGGATAGGCCCCAAGTCTCATGGTGCCTCCAAGATCGGCGACATCGGTTTGCTCCGCCATGAGGGCGATGACCGGGTAGGAAGTGGTCGGTGCAAACTCGGTCGAGTTGGCAGCGTCAAGGCCTGCGAGATCACGAGCGACGTCGATGACCATGACTTGCATCCCGAGGCAGATGCCCAGCAGAGGAATCTCGGCCTGGCGAGCAATTGTGGATGCTGCAATCATGCCCTCAATGCCACGTTCCCCGAAACCTCCCGGGATAACGATGCCATCGAGCTGATGGATGCGGTCGATATCTATCTCACTGGGAACCAACTCGGCATCGATCCAGTCAAATTCAACTTTTGCACCATGCGCGAAGCCAGCGTGGCGGAGAGCCTCAACGATGGAGAGATACGCATCCGGCATACTCACGTACTTACCGATAATGCCAATTCTCGTCACGCGATTCGCGTTTTCGACGCGCTCGACCAGCTCCTCCCATCCACTCAAATCGATGGGGTGATTTTCGAGATCAAGGCCGAGCGTGTGACACACAAAGGTATCGAGGCCCTCTTCAAACATGGTGAGGGGAATTTCGTAAAGGTTACGAGCATCGATGGCGGAAATAACCGCCTCAATGGAAACATCACAAAGGAGAGAAATCTTTCGCTTTAAAGCGTCAGAAATGGGTTGATCGCTGCGACAAACGATGACGTCGGGCTGGATACCACGACTTCGTAGCTCCGTCACGGAGTGCTGGGTCGGTTTCGTTTTCTGTTCCCCCGAAGGAGCGAGGTACGGCACCAGCGTGAGGTGAATGTAACAAACGTTTTCTCGGCCCACATCGCGACGGAACTGCCGAACCGCCTCGATAAAAGGCACAATCTCAATGTCGCCGACGGTGCCACCTATTTCTACGATGACCACGTCAACGTCATCATGAGCAAGGCGCTTGATTCGATCCTTGATCTCATCGGTGACATGAGGAATCACCTGAACCGTTTTGCCTAAATAGTCGCCACGGCGCTCCTTGGCGATTACGGACGAATAGATTGATCCGGTCGTCGTGTTGGAGCCGCGATTGAGGCTCTCGTCAATAAAGCGCTCATAGTGACCGAGATCGAGATCGGTCTCGCCTCCGTCGTCAGTGACAAAGACTTCACCGTGCTCTCCCGGATTCATCGTTCCAGGATCAACGTTGATGTAAGGATCGAGTTTGCACATCGTGACCTTAAAGCCCCGACATTTCAAAAGGCGCCCCAGCGATGACGCTGTCAGACCCTTGCCAAGGGAGCTCGACACTCCGCCAGTAACAAAGATGAACTTACTCATCGCCCCGCGTTTCGTTCCGTCGTCAACATCTACGGGTTCTCAGATTAGACCAAACGAAGCTGATCAGTGGTGATTGGCTCTTGAGCCAGCAGTTCACGGGCATGTTGAAGGGCAGTTTGGCTAGCACTATCGCCGGCGAGCATCCTCGCTATCTCGAGCACTCGAGCCTCCCCTTCAAGAAGTTCGGCCTTGGCGATGGTGCGCTGATTCGACGATTGTTTCACGATGGACACGTGACGGGCCGCTTGGGCCGCTACTTGCGCGAGGTGCGTCACAACGAGCACCTGACGGGAACTGGCAAGCGCGTGAAGTGCCCGTCCTAACGCAAGGGCAGTTGCCCCGCCCACTCCAGCATCGACTTCATCAAAGACCATGGTTGGTGGGCCACTCGTAATAGCCAAGTTGATGGCCAACATCAGGCGAGCAAGTTCACCACCTGAGGCAACGCGACCGAGCGGTCTCGGTTCATGACCGGGATTCGCGCTGAACAGTAATGACGTGTCATCTCCAGCCGGGCCAGAACATTCGATCCTAACCTGGGCCCCTCTGAGAGCTAGATCTTGCAGATGAGTCAAAATACGATCTGCCAGCTGCGGACTTGCTATCAGACGCGCTTTCAGCACCACTGCTTCAGCCTTCTCGAGTCGCGCACGTGCGCGATCCAAATCTTGATCGAGACGTTCCGCTCCTGAACGAAGCTCAAGGAGTTCGGTAATTCTTCGTCGTTTCTCGTCGAGTCGCTCCATGACGTCGATCAAGGTAGGTCCAAAGCGTCGGATCAGTGCGTGCAATGTACTCGCACGCATCTCTAGGTCAGCCCTTCGATGAGGATCTGCATCAATCGCCTCCAAGGCAAGGCGAAGCGATGAACTCATCTCTTCGAAGGCCACTTCGGCAGCGGCCACACTACGGGCGGCATCACTGAGATGCTTGAAGCGTTCTAATTGATTTCGAGCGCTTCGAAGCAGCTGCGACGCGCTACCAATCTCGGTGGCCTCCGCCAGCATCACTACGTCAAGCATGGCCGCTTGGATCTCAGCAGCCGAGTCGAGGGCGCTGAGTTCTTCGAGAACTTCGTCAAGTTCACCTGGCCCGAGGATCGCTGCCGCTTCGAGTTCGGTCACTTCATGCTCCAAGAGCGCGAGTTCCCGATCGAGAGCGCCGACGTCACCACCGTGGCGATCTTGACGCTCTAGAAGGCTTCGGATTTCGTGGCGGGCCTCTTGGAGTTCTCCGGTATCGATGGAGCCAAAAATATCGAGAGCATCTCGCACGGCGCCACTGCCGAGCAATGATTGATGTTCGTGTTGGCCGTGGATATCACACAGTGATGAACCTAAATCGCTCAGTGCCAATGCGGTCGCGCTCCGACCATCAATGAACGTGCGCGCTCGACCATCAGCCGGCATCTCACGACGAAGGATCGTTTCGTTTCCGTCACCGTCGAGGAAGCAGGCCTCAACCATGGCATCGACACCCTCATGAACAAGATCTCGCCTTGGTTTTCCTCCCAGCACAAAATCAAGCGCATCGACGATGAGCGTTTTCCCCGCACCCGTCTCACCGGTAATGGCGGTTAGTCCTGGTCCTAATTCAATGGCCGTGTCTTCGATCACGCCAAGCCCTCGAACGTGCAGCGCCACTAACATGCGTTACTCGTGATTCTGACGGAGGCCCGCCCGCAATCTCGATACCGCGGGTGTCTCAGATACGGACGCAACGCGAAGCCTTCGTTGGTGACGTCGGACCGTTACGGATTGACCTTGATCCAGCGTAGAGATGCCAACGCCATCCACGACGCAAATCGCCGGTCGTTCGCCCGATATCGTGAGGCGAATTTCTTGATCTCCGTCGACGACCAAGCTCCTATCAACCGTCAAATGCGGTGCAACAGGCGTGATCACCAGAACATCGAGATGAGGAAGGATGATGGGGCCACCCGCCGAGAGGTTGTACGCCGTTGAACCTAACGGGGACGCCACCAGTACTCCATCAGCGGCGTACTCGAGAAAGGAATTCCCGTCCACAAAAGCATGAACGCGCACTGTATGGCCAGGAAGAGTTCGTTCGATCGTAACCTCGTTGATGACCACCGCCGTAGTACTGACTTCCTCGATGGATACGTGAAGCTCAAGAACGCTTCGGTCTTCGAGGTGCCCTGCTCCGCCCAAGATCTTGCTAACGGTCTCCACCAGGTCGCTCGGCGGGTCTTCCAGAAGATATCCAATACGGCCAAAGTTCAAGCCGAGAATTGGAACATCGAGGTGGTGTGCGAGACGCGCACATCGGAGGAAGGTTCCATCTCCACCAAGCGAAATGATGAGATCAGCGCGTAGGCCATGTAATTGCTCAGCGGCGTCCCTCGGGTCTCCAGAGAGTACGACGAGTTGGCAGTCAACGGAACGTGCTCGAAGTGACTCGCTACTGCGCAGAGCAAGCTCGTGCGCTGTGCTGCGACCATCGGGGATGACGAACAGCACCTTAGGCATCATCGACCTCAATCTCGTCGAGAGCGGCGTTCACCATGGCAGCAACGTCTCCGGTCTGCGTCTCGAAAGGTTTCGCCCAAATAAGGAATTCGGCGTTCCCACTAGTGCCACGAATTGGTGAAGCCACGACCCCCATGATGCCAGCGTTCTGGGCCGTGACCGAGTCAGTGGCTCGAAGCAGCCCAGCCAGGCGGTCTTGGCGGCTCCTAAGCACCCCTCGGCCCTTAGAGGCAATCGCCTTGCCGACCTCAAATTGCGGCTTAGCAAGCACAATTAGGTCACCGTGAGGACCCGCTAACTCGAGTAAACCGCTCATTAGGGGCTCGAGGGAGGTGAAGGATAAATCACCGACGACGAGATCTAGCACTCCTCGTCCTTCAAGCCATGTGACCACGAGATCCCTATCCACGTCTCTCACATTGGTCTCTTCGCGCACGATCACTCGTGCGTCGTCGCGGATACGTTCATGAAGCTGATGTGTGCCTACGTCAACACACACCACACCCTTAGCTCCTCGCTCTAGGAGTACCTCGGTAAAACCACCCGTCGAACTCCCTGCGTCGAGTGCACACCGGCCATGAACACTGATGCCAAAGGTATCGAGCGCCTTGATGAGTTTGTGGGCACCTCGCGACACATATCGATGTCCCTCGTCTTGCACCACAATCTGGTCGCCAAGATTGACCTGGCGCGCTGCTTTGTCAGCTAGGGAACCATTGACGAGTACGACACCACGATCCACTAACTCAGCCGCCTGGGTCCGCGAGGGAGCTAGTGCCAGATCCACCATTCGTTTATCGAGTCGTATCCGGGCCATGAACGCGACCTCAAGCCAAGAACGTCGAGACGATTTCGAGTAGCGACTCCCCCACCATGCTGGCGCGATGATCCTCCATAGGGGTGGCCTCAGACCTCACTAACGCAAAGGGTCTGTCAAGTGCTGCGGCGAGAGCCCCGTCAGTGGACGGGCGGTCGCCGATAACCAGAGCGACGTCATGGCAACGCTGCTTAATAAGGGCAACCATGGCCTCACCAGGCTTGCCGGCGATCTCAGCCTCTTGTTCCGCGGCCGTAGCGATCGCTGCGACCAAGGAACCGGTTCCGGGAAGGAGCCCGTTAGGAGTGGGGTGGGTTGGATCATCGTTCGTGGCAATGAAGCGAGCCCCCCGGCGTAGCGCTGTCGCGGCTTCGGCGACATGATGAAAGCTAAATTCACGACACCAGCCAACGATCACGGCTTCGGGCTCACCATGGTGAATTAGGCCATAGTGCTCGCAGGCTTCGGCTAAGCCATCTTCGCCCACCGTAAGCACCCTGCTTCCTGGCGATAGGAGAGATGCGGCGGCTTGTGCCGCCGTGATCAGATCGTCTCGATCGCATGGGATCTCGGCATCGGCGAGTCGTTGCCGAAGCGCGGTATTAGTCGGCGCCGAATTATTAGTGGCAAATTGTAAATGGAATCCAGCTTGGCGCAAGGCGCTGCAGGCCGCTCCAACCCCGGCCAATGGTTCACCGGCGAGCCAGACCACACCGTCGAGATCGATGACCACAGAACGCTGCATGCTTACGGGGCTTTGGGCAAAATAACAATGGGACAAGCACTGTGATGCACGCAGTGCATGGCCACAGATCCAAGGAGCGCTGACTTCGCGCGATGACCGTCTGACCCTAAGACCAGCATGCCTGCGTCCTTAGATGCCTCGATGAGCTTCTCGGTGGGATATCCGACGAGCACCTCAGAACTGAAACCAGAGTCGAGACCGGCCGCGCTTGTGGCCTTAGCGATGAGCGCTTTGCCGGCAGCATGGAGATCTTCTGCACTCAGTACCCCTATCGCGGTAGGCGTCATGACAGCGCCGGCCCCGATCCAGGAGCTTGGGTCCTCCACAACGCACACCAGGTGCAGCGTCGCTCCACGTACCTCGGCTTCATCCTTTGCCCAAGCAATAGCTCGAGATGACGATGCTGAGCCGTCAACGCCAACCACGATGCGTTCCATACCAACCTCCTAGGTTCACCTAGGAGCGTACAAGCAACACGTCAGAGCGCCACAACCGTGCTTTGCGTTGGATTCTCGATTCAAGTAGATATTGTGCATTGACGCGACGAGCCCTTGCGCGCGTAACGCAAGCACGAACGCCATCCTCACGTGGTGTCGGAGGGGGGACTTGAACCCCCACGCCCTTACGGGCACTAGCCCCTCAAGCTAGCGCGTCTGCCTATTCCGCCACTCCGACGTGACTTTCCTAAGGAGTTGTCAGGTTAGCAAACGGCGCGCGTCTCAGTTCCCAGGGCTAGAACTAGCGATAGCCCACTGGCCCATCATCGAAACAAGTCCCGGTGGGTACGGATCGGACACCACGCCACGCAGCGTGGCCGAAGTCACGAGGAAGGTGGGTTCAACCATGATGGGGAGCGAACTCATTGTGACCCACAATCGTGTGTCAATACTCTGGTACAAAGTCGCGGCGTCTTGAGGATTCATGTTGCCTTCGGCTTGACTCAAGATCGCAGTAATGGCCTTGTCTCTATATCCGCTCCAGAGAGCCGAGGCGTTACCCATGGGACTAGGTAGGTACCAGCGAGCCGTTTCATTTATAAACGGCGTCGTTGGCCGCACGACGACGGCCGCGTCAAATTGCCCGTGTCGTAGACCTTTTTCGGCTTGGGAAACATTCCCAACGTGAACAACGGAAACGCCGATGCCGTGTCCACCCCATTGCATAACGAGGTGTCGGGCCACCGAGTTGGCCCACGCGTCGCTACTTTGGACAGCCAACGAAATACGCAGCTGACCGCCGTGGCGATTGAGCCAACGGCCGTGCTGCTTGGTGTAGCCAAGCAGGTGGAGATTGTGGCCAGCCAACACGGGGTCGTAGATCTGATTAGCGGCCGAGGGTGCGTTCACACCTGCAGGAGCGGTGAGTGGCGTAGCGGTCCCGCTGTAGTTAATCATTCCCTGCGTCCAGAAATGACTCATGGCCGATTGCATTCCTGACACGTAGGGGCCGGCAACTACAGACACCAAACCTTGTCGACGCAAAAGATCCGCGAGGGCCACGCGAATTTGGCGAATCTTGCATACACCGGTTCGCGTTTGGAAGTCGACGCTGATAAGTGAATTCGAAAAGGTCGAAGACGACTTGACGGTAGCGAGGGAGCTAACACCGTTGCCTACGACTAGGGATGGGTTATTGGTAGACAGAATCGCAGCGCTCCCTGGCTGCGAGAGGTTACGAATTGTTGACGGGGTCGTCAGCGACACGATGATGGCGGAGAAGAGGGGTGGCGTTCCCTGCCATAGCGGATTCACTACCAAGGTGGCGGTGGTGGGAGTGACCGAAGCAATGAGGTACGGGCCTCCAGAGAGATCGATATCTGGATCGGGCAGCACACAGGTCTTAGAACCGGCGACAGTGGACGCCGGCATCAAGGGATTAAAGAGATCTCTCCACCCCGACGCCGGCTTAGAAAATAGAACTTCGATGGAGCCATTTTGATTCGTGACTGGCGTAATCGACGCTATAAGACCGTATTGATCTGAGGTGGGCGCTGAGCCTCGTGCTCCCTCATGCCACGTGGCGATGAAATCCTTAATGGAGATGGGACGGCCATCTGACCACGTTGCGTGAGGCCTCAGGGTATAGACGACCTTCATCGGCGAAAGGCTTACTACTTCGGCTTGCTCAATGGCGGAGCTAGCTGGAGAGATCACGGCGCCCGATTGCACCATCGTGGTTTCCGGCAGCACCAGACTTAACAGTAATTGCGTTGCAGAACTAGTCCGTTGCGCCACGGGGTTGCAGCCGACGAAGGGCCCGTCAATGCCTAGGTGCAGGACCGGCAACGTCGTCGCAGCCTGAGATGCGCTGAGGCCAAGGGCGATTATCGAGGTCGTCGCGACTAGGGACGCCACAAAGAGACGCCCGAGTCGGGCACGGATCACTGCAGGCGAAGGTTCAGCGTCAACGTAGTGAAGGTGAAGATCAGAGCAACCGAAATGGTGATCCGGTCCAGATTTTTCTCCACGACCGTAGAACCCTGAGCTGCGGCACCTACCGAGCCACCGAACATGTCAGAGAGACCGCCGCCACGACCACTGTGCATCAAGACCAAGAAGATGAGCGCAAGCGCGCAAATGACCTCAATCGTGACGTAAATAGCGGTAATCACGTTCCTTCTCCTCTTGACTCTTCCGGACTAGGTACCGTAGCAGGCGCAGACCGCCGAGACGATCGCAGCAAAGCTTTCTCCCTGCAAACTGGCCCCGCCCACCAAGAGGCCGTCGACATCAGCCTGGGAGACAAGTTCCCCTGCATTCTCGGGGTTAGCCGAGCCCCCATAGAGAATGCGGATGCTGTCGGCGACGTCTCCTCGTCGCTCCCGAATTTCGTCTCGAATACGGCCACAGGCCAACTGGGCGTCTTCGGTAGTCGCTGCTATGCCCGTTCCAATCGCCCACACGGGCTCGTAGGCCACCACAATGGATTGCTCGGCCCCCTTGGCCACTCCCTCGAGTGCGGCGCTGACCTGGCGAACAAGTACCGTCTCGGTCTCCCCCGCTTCGCGCTCGGCGGCGGATTCTCCAACACATATCACGGGCGTCAACAGACCTTTGAGTACTGCGGCCGTAGTCGCCGCCACGTCGGTATCGGTCATCGCGTAGTGAAGCCTGCGTTCAGAATGGCCCACCAACACCAGCGTCACTGACAGACGCGCCAGCATGGCCACCGAAATCTCTCCCGTGTAGGCGCCAGAGGAATACGCCGAGCAATGTTGGGCGCCGAGGGCTATCGGCAGCTGATCGGCCCCAATAATTCCTTCTACGCTCCGAAGATCGGTAGCAGGAGGGTGAACCGCGATGTCGACCGCACGGTGGTCAAGGTTCCTGAGCCGCAGTGCCATATCTTGGATGAGCCGTATGGCCTCGACATGATCGAGGTTCATCTTCCAGTTACCAGCGACCAAAGGCCGACGCGTGGACTTAGCCATTACTACCTCCGGGGAGCGTTAGACGCTGCGCGCAAGGCAGCGAGAGCGGGAAGATCACCAAACTCTAAGAGTTCTAATGATGCTCCACCGCCGGTGGATAAGAAATCAACTCTCGGCGCTACACCAAATTGCTCCACCGCACGGGCAGAGTCTCCCCCGCCCACTACGGTCATCGCGCGAGTGTTGGCAACCGCCATGGCGACCGCTCTTGTACCCTCCGCAAAACGATCATCCTCGAAGGCACCCATCGGTCCATTCCAGAGGACGGTGCCTGCTTTGGCTACTAGTTCCGAGAAACGAGCAGCCGATTCGGGCCCTATGTCAAGACCCATCCAGCCGTCAGGGATGTCGCCAGTGAAGGTCTCAACGGTACCCCCGCTACAGCCGGCACCGAAGGCTGCTCCCGCTTCGAGTGCCACAACGTCGCTTGGAAGCTCAAACTTCGTTGGCCCGTCCAGCAGGGCCGCACATTCTTCTATCCGTGAAGGATCCAAGAGCGACCCACCGACCGCGCGCCCTTGAGCGGCCAAGAAGGTGAACGCCATTCCTCCCCCTACCACCACGGTGTCAGCATGCTTCGCTAATGCTTTCATGACGCCGAGTTTGTCCGCCACCTTGGCACCACCGACGAAGGCGACAAAGGGACCAGCCGGTTCATGGAGTAATCCACCGAGCTCCGCTACCTCTGAAGCAAGCAGCCTGCCGGCTGCTGAAGGTAAAAATTGAGGAGGACCCACAATCGATGCGTGTGCTCGATGACTTACTCCGAAGGCGTCATTGACGTAGGCATCAAAACCTTCGATTAATTCGGCCACGAACGCAGGGTCATTACCGGTTTCACCGGGGCTGAAGCGTAAGTTCTCTAGCAGTCCCACCCCGGGCGCGTACTCGTCAAGCAGTCGAGCCACCGGCTTCATACTTAGTGATGCGTCAAAGTGACCCTTTGGGCGACCAAGGTGTGTGCAGCACACCACCGTTGCCCCGGCGCGCTGTAAGTATTCGATAGTCGGTAGTGCGGAGCGAATCCGAAGCGGATCGGCGACTACCAACGCACCCTGGTGCTCCATGAGAGGGACATTGAAGTCGGTACGGACGAGAACTCGCTTTCCCTCGAGAGGGCCTAGATCTTCGAGGAGGGGTAGGCCCTCCAACGCAGGGGTAGTGGAACTCACTTGCTCCCTACCACGGCGACGAGGTCAACGAGGCGATTTGAGTAACCCCACTCGTTGTCGTACCAGCCCATCACCTTGACCAAGGAGGTCTTCTCGTCGATCCTCTGCACCATGGTCAGACCAGCGTCATAGGTGCACGAGGCTGAATCACCGACAATGTCAGCCGAGACGATGGGGGCCTCTGTGTAGACCAAAACACCCTGCAGCCTGTCAGAAGTCGATGCGGCTTTAAAGGCAGCATTGATCTGCTCAACACTTGGTGAGCCTGGGACTACCGCGGTGAAATCGGTGATGGAACCCGTTGGGATGGGCACACGAAGCGAGGTGCCGTCGAGCCGCCCCTTCATGGCTTCTAGGACCAGTGAGGTTGCTCGAGCAGCACCCGTAGAACTCGGGATAATGCTGATGGCCGCGGCACGGGCACGGCGGAGGTCCTTATGGGGTTGATCAAGCAAGGTTTGGTCATTGGTGTAGGCATGGACCGTGGTCATGAGACCTGAAATAACGCCAAAGTTGTCATCGAGAACCTTGACCATGGGAACAAAGCAGTTCGTGGTGCAAGACGCGTTGGAAATTACATGGTGCTGCGCGGGGTCAAACTGATCATCGTTGACGCCAACCACGAAAGTGGCATCCACGCCGCTCGCTGGTGCTGACACGATGACGCGTTTTGCTCCGCCCGCCAAGTGCCCAGCAGCCTTATCACGATCAGTGAAGATTCCCGTGGACTCAATCACCACGTCCACCCCGTGGGAGCCCCACGGTATGTCGGCTGGGTTTCGCTCCGAGTGAACGGTGATCACCCTGTCTCCGATAGTCATGGAGCTTGCGTCTACCGTGACGTCCATGCCAAGGCGACCTTGCGTTGAGTCGTACTGGAGGAGGTGGGCGTTCGTCTCTGGTGAGGTGAGGTCGTTGATGGCGACCACGTCGATGTCTGCACCAGACGCAATCACGGCTCGCAGAAAACCCCTACCGATACGACCGAATCCGTTTATACCTACCTTGACTGTCACGATGTGACTCCTCCGCTCACTGGTTTTGTTTCCAACATGTCAAAAGTGCCTGTGCAAGTTTGCCCGGTTCGTGGACCAGGGTGTTAGACCCTACTAACGGCGCCATGGTCACCAAGGGCGACGGCACACCCAGGGCAAGGCCCTCCGTGTTGTCGCAGAGTACGACATCAACCCGAACCCCGTGGCGCTCGAGGGCGCTGAGGTGGTCAGAAACGCTATAGCCCTGCGTTTCGGGTATCTGGGGCCGGAGATTACAAACGTAAATACGTTGCGCCTTCGTCGTGACAAGAGCCTTTCGAATATCCGGAACGACGGCGGCTGCAAGGACCGATGTATAGAGGGATCCAGGGCCAATGATGATCTGGTCGGCGTCTCGAATTGCCTCGACTGCTTCACGGGGAGCGGGAGCCAACTCAGGAAGCACGATGAGTTCATCGATAACGCCGCCTTCGCTGATGGCCACTTGGCCGTGCGTGGTTCCGTCAAGCCCCTTGGCCATCAGGTGTGTCGGAACCACAGAAGCCGGTAGCACTGTCCCTTGGGCTCCCAGAAGATCCGCCGCGGCCTGCACGCAGCCGACGAGGTTACCTTCGACTTCCAAGAGACCAGCCAGGAGAAGATTCCCAACTGCGTGACCTGCTAATTCCCCTGCCTGGTAACGATGCTCCATGGTTTCGGCCAGCACACTGCCTTCGGGCGCCAAGGCGACGAGACACTTTCGTAAATCACCGAGTGCTGGAATGCCAAGCAATTCCCGAAGCCTCCCGCTCGAACCACCGTCGTCCGCTACCGACACCACCGCAGTGACAGCATCGCTGTAGTGCCGCACGGCACGCAGTGTCACCGCGGTTCCGTGACCACCACCGATCGCGACGACCTTGGGACCCTTCACCGATCCACGTCGCGGTGAAAGAGCGAGACCGTCTGACCGGAGGCGGTGAAGTTCGCCGCGAGCCGCTCGACAACGGCCACGCTTCGATGTTGACCACCCGTGCAACCGATCGCCACGGTGAGATAGGACTTGCCTTCGCGCTCGAACCCGGGGATCAAGCTCGCCACCAACCCTTCGACGCGGGTGAGAAAATCAACCGCGTCCGGCTGCGAAAGAACATAGGACGCCACGGGATCGTCGCGCCCATCTAATGGCCGAAGTGATTCTTCCCAATGAGGGTTGGGCAGGAAGCGAACGTCAAACACCATGTCGACATCGAGCGGTATGCCGTATTTAAAGCCAAACGACATGAAGGTAATCCGCATGCTCGGTCGATTTCGTACTTCGGAAAACAAATCGAAAATTCTCGTGCGTAGCTGATTCACATTTAATTCACCGGTGACTATCTGCACGTCGGCCAGCTCTCGGATCGGTTCGAGGCTCTTGCGCTCTGCTTGAACGGCAGCTTCGACGTTCTGTTCGGCTACGGGATGACGTCGACGATTTCCCTCATAACGGCGGATGAGAACGTCATCGGGAGCATCAAGAAATAAGGTTCGAACATCGTGCCCACCGAGCCTCAATTGACTGATGGCATCGAGCAACTGTGAGGCGTCCGCGCTTCCGGCTCGACCAAACACCAGAGCGACACGCTCTTTGTCTCCGACGAGTTCCCCCATTCGCGCGATAACAGCCGCGGGCAAATTGTCGACCACGGTCCAACGCAAATCCTCGAGGCTTGCAGCGACCGTCGAACGACCAGCCCCCGACATGCCAGCAACAATGAGAAACTCAGCCATCTATTGATTCTGCCTCAGGAAGGCGCAGTGCTTCAGCAACGCTACGGGAGAGATCAAAAGAGAGACCGGTTTCGGCAATAATCTGATCCACTGAGGCTTTCCTTAGATTCTCAAGCGTTCCAAAAGCAGAAAGGAGCTTCTCCACCCTCGCGGGTCCCAGGCCTTTAATTCCCTCGAGACCCGTTGCAAATACGGCCTTGGCTCGCTTGGAACGGTGATAGGTAATAGCAAATCGGTGGGCCTCATCACGGACACGTTGGAGTAGAAACAGCGCCTCCGATCCACGAGGCAGGCGAATGGGCGTACTGCTGCTTGGTCGATACACCTCTTCGAATCGCTTCGCCAGGGACGCCACGTCCACCGCGTCGGATTTACCCAACTCGTCTAGGACCGTGGTGACCGCTGAAAGCTGACCTAAGCCACCATCGATCAAGAGCAAATCTGCCCGAGAGGCGAATTTGCGGCCCTGCGGGCCGTCATCATCCCACCTCGCCATACGACGCCTCAGGACTTCTGCCATCGCGGCAAAATCGTCATTGCCCGCGACGCTTTTGACCGTAAAGTGACGGTAGGCAGACTTCAAAGGTAAGCCATCTTCGAACACCACCATGGAGCCCACGTAGGACCGACCCTGCAGGTGGCTCATGTCAAAACATTCGATACGAAATGGCGGACGTTCTAACTGCAGCGCCTCTTGAATTTCGACGAGCGCTTTAGAGCGAGAATTGTGATCGACCGAGCGACGCATGGAATCACGCTTGAGTTCGTCTCGAGCACTGCGCTCAGCTAGTTCCACCATGGCTAATCGTGAACCCCTCTGGGGCACGGCAAAGGTCACGGAACCCGCTCGTTGCTCTTCGAGCCACGGTCTCACCGCGTCTGCGTCTTTGGGTTCAATGCGAAGTGCAATTGTTGGAGGAACGTTAACTGAGGCTTTGCCATAGACATCGCGCAATACCGTAGCCACCAGGACTGCCGGTTCGAGATCCTCGACGAGATCAGCAACGGACAGATTCTGACCGACGATGCGACCGTGCCGGATATGAACGACGGCCATGGCGAGTTGTAGATCGTTCGTCGCTAATCCAATAACGTCGAGAAACTCACGTTCGCCCAACACCACTTGCTGAGTGTGGGCGGCATGGTCAATTGCTTCGAGCTGGTCTCGGATTTTTGCCGCGCGCTCGTAGTGTCGTCCTGCCGAGGCCGTCGCCATAGCTGCTTCGAGATTCTTTCGAATCGGTGCTACTTCTCCACTGAAGAAACGCACGAACCCCTGAATCAACTCTTGGTACTCGGCGTCACTAACCATGCCCACGCATGGCGCGCTGCAACGGTCAATATCGGCCAAGAGGCAGGGTCTCCCCGACCGCTCGTGACGCTTGAATTTGGAATCGGCGCAGCTTCGAACAGGAAAAATAGGTAAGAGAAGATCTACCGTTTGCCGGAGTGCTCGCGCGTGCACAAACGGGCCGAAATAACGGACCCCCCTCCTCCTCGCCCCACGAGTGATCTGAGGTCTCGGCCAGGGATCCTTGGTACTGATCGCGAGCCACGGATATGACTTATCATCCTTGAGTCGAACATTGAATCGCGGCTGCAGGGTATTAATGAGGGAATTCTCAAGCACTAAGGCCTCGACCTCAGTAACGGTCACCATCCACTCGACGTGGTCCGCAGATGCCACCATGGCCGCGGTACGGGGATGGAGATTCTCCGGAGCCTGGAAATAGCTGTTAAGCCGTGACCGAAGATTTCGGGCCTTTCCCACATAGAGCACACGATCTCGCTCATCGAAGAACTGGTAGACCCCGGGTTCGGTAGGAATCGCCTTTCTTGGATGTTTCGGGGCCACCTCTCCATGGTGTCATCTCTTGCCACTCCATGTGGCACCTGCCCCTATGCTGGAGGTGCGGGCTCGGTGTCCCGCATACATAGTCTCGTGGCCGACAAACCCGCGGATGGGCGACCGAGCTGTCCCCGCCGGCCATTAGCGAGACCTCCCCACCCATAAGGGGGTCATATGCTCAACATCTCAAGATCCATGCCATCGACGTACCGCGACGTACCAGCGACTGAGTTGGCGACGCGTATTGCCTCAGCAAAAGCTGCCCTTGGCGATCGCCTCATGATTCTGGGTCACCATTATCAAATGGAGGAGGTCATGGTCTTCGCCGATGTAGCCGGAGATAGCTTCGGTCTCTCTCAAAAAGCTGCCGCAAGCCAGGCCGAGATCATCGTATTTTGTGGCGTCCACTTCATGGCCGAGTCCGCCGACATCTTGACCGCCGACCACCAGCAGGTCATTTTGCCGGATCTGAACGCCGGCTGCTCGATGGCCGACATGGCTGATCTCGATCAAGTTGAACAAGCTTGGAGAGAGCTCGCCGAGGTAACGGATACCGAGCGAATTATCCCGATTACCTACATGAACTCTTCGGCAGCCCTGAAAGCCTTTGTGGGTAGACACGGGGGCGCAGTGTGCACGAGTTCGAATGCTCAGGCCGTTTTGACTTGGGCCCTCGATCCCAATCGTGAGGGCTCCGGAGACAAGGTCCTGTTCTTCCCCGACCAGCATTTGGGGCGCAACACCGCACTCGAACTTGGCTATGCAGCCGAGAGCATGCAGCTATGGGATCCCAGCCGGCGTCGCGGTGCGCTGAGCGAAGCAGCGATACAGGACGCAACCTTCCTACTTTGGAAGGGTCACTGCAGCGTTCATCAACGATTTACCGTCGAACAAGTCAGGGAGTTCCGTAGCACGCATCCCCAAGGCGTCGTCGTCGTTCACCCCGAATGTTCCGCGGAGGTCGTCGCCGCAGCTGACGCTAGTGGCTCCACTGATTTCATTATCCGCTACCTAGGAGATCTTCCCTATGGCGTACCCGTGGCCATTGGTACCGAGATCAATCTGGTTCAGCGACTCGCTGCAGCGAATCCCGATCGCATTGTTGTTGGCCTTGAGGACATGGTGTGCCCCTGCGTGACCATGTCGCGCATTGATGCGGCTCACCTTTGCTGGGTCCTCGAAGAAGCGCTCGATGGTCGAATTCGAAACCAGATAACGGTGGCTCCCGAAACAGCCCGAGAGGCAAAGACCGCGCTTGATCGTATGCTTGCGATCGTCTAGTTAGCTTAAGAGCGGCAAGAGCACCTGCCCGGTCCATGAATCAGCGTGCATCGACACTTGTTCTGGAGTGCCTTCAGCGACGATATAACCACCGCGATGGCCTCCCTCGGGCCCTAAGTCAATGAGCCAGTCACAGGTCTTGATGACGTCCAAGTTGTGTTCGATCACGAGCACGGTATTGCCTTGGTCAACAAGCCGACTCAAGACGGACAGCAGTCTCGCCACATCCTCGAAGTGGAGTCCCGTTGTCGGCTCATCAAGCACATAGAGCGTATGGCCCGTCGGGCGCCTGCTGAGTTCTGAAGCAAGTTTCACCCGCTGTGCCTCGCCTCCCGAAAGTTGGGGGGCCGGTTGTCCAAGTCGGACGTAGCCAAGACCGACATCGACCAAGGTCTGAAGGTGCCGCACGATAGACGGCTGCTTCTCGAAAAATACCAGCGCCTCCTCGGCAGGCATAGCGAGAACGTCAGCAATCGTTTTCCCCCGGAAGGTGACCTCAAGGGTTTCGCGGTTATAGCGAGTCCCGCCGCACACTTCACAGGGGACATAGACGTCGGGGAGGAAATGCATCTCGATTTTTAGCGTGCCATCTCCCGAACAGGCTTCGCAACGTCCACCCTTGACGTTAAAGGAGAATCGTCCAGGCTGGTAACCGCGCACCTTGGCTTCGGCGGTGAGCGCAAACAACTTACGAATGTTGTCGAATACGCCGATATAGGTTGCTGGGTTAGAACGCGGCGTTCGGCCGATGGGTTGTTGATCCACAGCCACCACTTTGTCAACGTTGCTAACGCCTTTAATGGACTTGTGCGCCCCACCTAATTCTTTCGAGCGATGGATCTGATGGAGCAGTGATTTGAGCAAGATCTCATTTACCAAGGTTGACTTCCCCGAGCCCGATACACCGGTGACCGCCACCATGTTTCCAAGAGGTATCTTGACGCTCACGTCCTTCAAATTGTGTTCTGTGGCACCAAGTACCTCGAGGTGCTTGCCCGAACCCGGTCGACGCTCCGTAGGCACCGAAATCGATCGCTGGCCAGAGAGATAGAGGCCGGTCAGCGACGTTTTGTTGGAAATTAAACCTTTCTTGCCCAATACCGGTCCGGCGTGCATTACCTCGCCACCGTGTTCACCCGCTCCCGGACCGATATCGACGATGTAGTCCGCGGTTCTAATGGTGTCCTCGTCGTGCTCAACCACGATCACGGTGTTGCCGAGATCTCGGAGTCGAATCAAGGTTTGTATCAGACGTTGGTTGTCCCGCTGATGGAGTCCAATGGATGGCTCATCGAGCACGTACAAGACGCCAACGAGTCCCGATCCAATTTGGCTCGCTAATCGAATCCGCTGCGCCTCTCCCCCTGACAGCGTCGAGGAGGCTCGGCCGAGTGACAGGTAATCGAGTCCCACGTCAAGCAAGAAGCGAAGCCGTTCATATATTTCCTTGGTGACCCGATCAGCAATAATGTGCTCGCGATCGGAAAATTCCACCTTGTCGAAGAATTCCACAACGTCGCCAATGGACAGGTCGCACACCTGCGCGATGGAGAGGCCTCCGATGGTGATGGCCAGGATCTCTGGCTTCAGGCGCGCACCGTGACAACTCGCGCATGACACCTCACGCATGAAGCTTTCTATCTGCTCCCTCGTCCAATCCGAGTCCGCCTCCCCATGGCGACGCTGCAGCCAAGTTACGACGCCTTCAAAAGCACTCTCGTAGTTCCTCGTTTTTCCGAAGCGATTCCGATACCTCAGCGCTACGGCCTTGGTGCCGGTTCCAAAGAGAATCATTTTCCTATCCTTGGCGCGCAGATCGGCCCAGGGGGTATCGATATCAAAATCACCCAAATCCGCAACACCTTGCAACAGCGCATCAAAATATTTTGAGCGGGCACTCGACCACGGGGCGATAGCGCCACCGGCGAGGCTGAGACTGTGGTCCGGGACCACGAGCTCGGGATCAACCTCGTAGCGCGTCCCAAGGCCGGAGCAAGCGGGACAAGCGCCCCACGGCGAATTAAAGGAGAATGAACGCGGTGCGGGCTCCTCAAAGGAGGTTCCACAGGCATCGCACGCGAGGTGCTCAGAAAAGGTCATCGGCTCCCCACTCACCTCGCCTTCTTCGTCCACGACTTGGATCTGGGCAATGCCTTTGGTCAGTCCTAACGCTTGCTCCATCGATTCAGTGAGTCGCTGACGAAGACCTTCGCGAAGGACCAAGCGATCAACGACTACCTCGATCGTGTGCATCTCATACCGAGCGAGGTCCAGCCCTGTGCGATCGGCGAGTTCAACGAGCTGACCATCAACTCGTACCCGGGCGAACCCTTCCTGCGCGAGATCGTCAAGCAGCGTTGAATATTCACCTTTGCGACCACGGATCACAGGGGCAAGCACCAAGAATCGCGTGCCTTCATCCAAGCTGAGTACCCGATCGACAATCTGTTGAGGGGTCTGGCGCGCAATCGGGGCGGAGCAGGTCGGGCAGTGTGGATGGCCTACTCGGGCAAAGAGCAGTCGTAGATAGTCGTAGACCTCAGTAATAGTTCCCACCGTGGAGCGCGGATTCCTCGAAGCAGACTTCTGATCAATAGAAATTGCTGGAGAGAGCCCCTCAATAAAGTCAACATCGGGTTTATCCATCTGACCCAAGAACTGGCGCGCGTAAGCCGAAAGTGACTCAACGTAGCGTCGCTGTCCCTCCGCGTAAATCGTGTCGAAGGCGAGTGACGATTTTCCCGAGCCCGATAGGCCAGTGAAGACGATGAGTTTGTCGCGCGGGAGGTCTAAATCAATGTTCTTGAGGTTGTGCTCACGAGCACCACGAATCGTTAACTGATCAGCCACCCCTGTACGCTACCCGGTGGCTCGCTCGCCCCTACGAACTCGTCGCGATTTCCGCAGAGTGAAGCAAGAGATCATGCAACTCGTCTCTAAGGGCTGCGGCCTCTTCAAATCGAAGTTCGTTGGCGGCTTCGAGCATGGCGGTTTCTAGATCACTGGCGCTTTGGGCGATCTCCTCGGGGCCCATCGGTATGACGGAGCGTTTAGACCGTTTACTCACTGCAGCAGCGTCAGTGACGCCCCTGAGTCGACCCAGAATATCGCTGACTGCCTTGGTGACCGTGACCGGATCGATACCGTGCTTTTGGTTGTAAGCGATCTGGACCGCACGGCGCGTCTGCGTCACCTCGATGGCTGCTTTCATAGAGTCGGTCACCTTGTCTGCATAGAGAATCACGTGCCCCCGTGCGTTCCTAGCCGCGCGTCCCATGGTTTGAATTAACGCGGATCGGCTTCGCAAAAACCCTTCTTTGTCAGCATCCAAGATCGCAACCAATCCGACTTCAGGCAGATCCAAGCCCTCTCGGAGCAAGTTGATGCCGACGAGTACATCAAACACGCCGAGGCGAAGGTCTCGCAGAATTTCGATTCTTTCGATGGTATCGATATCGCTGTGGAGGTATTGAACCTTGAAATGAGCGTCTTCGAGATACGTCGTCAGGTCCTCGGCCATTTTCTTCGTCAAGGTGGTCACCAAGACTCGATTGCCAAGAGCGATGGTGGCGAGAATCTCTTGTTTTAAATCTTCGATCTGACCCTGGGTGGGTCGAATCGCAACCTCAGGATCGAGAAGCCCGGTGGGCCGGATGACCTGCGGCACCATGTGATCGGAGTTGGCAATTTCGTAAGGACCAGGTGTCGCCGACACAAAGATCGCTTGGGGAACCACCTCAAGGAATTCATCAAAACGAAGCGGCCGGTTGTCCTTCGCTGAGGGCAGGCGGAAACCGTGTTCAACCAAGACATCTTTACGAGATCGGTCTCCGGCAAATTGCCCATTTAATTGTGGAATAGCCACGTGACTTTCGTCGACGACAACTAACAAATCACGAGGAAAAAAATCAATCAGGGTGTAGGGTCGCTCCCCCGCTTTGCGCCCGTCGAAGTGACGTGAGTAGTTCTCAATACCTGCGCAGACTCCAGTCTCTTGGATCATCTCGAGATCGTGTTCGGTACGCGTTCGAAGGCGCTGAGCTTCTAAGAGCTTTCCCTCGGCCTCAAAGTACTGAAGTTGCTCGCGCAACTCGTCTTCAATGGAAACAATTGCTCGACGAGTTGCTTCCTCACCAGCTACGTAGTGCGTCGCAGCAAAGATCACTATCTCGTCGAGAGGCTGCAGCTGCTCGCCTCGCATGATGTCTACGAGCCAGATTCGCTCAATCTCATCACCAAACAGTTCTATACGAATCGCGTTTTGTTCGTAGGCCGGATGTATCTCTATCGTGTCCCCTTTGGAGCGAAAGGTACCTCGAATGAGATTGACGTCATTTCGTTGATACTGCATATCTACGAGACGTCGTAACATCGCTCTTTGATCAATACGGTCCCCGACACGCATGGGTAACACCCGCTCAGCGTATTCAACCGGCGACCCGAGGCCGTAGATGCACGAGACCGACGCTACGACCACCACGTCCCTGCGAAGAAGCAGCGACGAGGTGGCTGCGTGTCGCAGACGATCAATTTCTTCGTTAATGGACGAATCCTTCTCGATGAAGGTATCGCTCGAAGGTATGTAGGCCTCGGGCTGATAGTAGTCATAGTAAGAAACGAAAAACTCGACGCGATTTCCTGGCAATAATTCGCGAAGCTCCGCGGCCAACTGCGCTGCGAGTGACTTATTTGGTTCAATGATGAGTGTCGGACGCTGGACCTGTTCAATAGTCCATGCAATGGTGGCGGTTTTTCCAGATCCGGTAATCCCTTCAAGCGTCTGGAATCTCACGCCATCATTAACGCCCTGCGTCAAGCTTTCTATCGCCGCGGGTTGATCGCCGGCGGGCTGAAACGGCGATATGACTTCGAAGGCTTTAGCCACGTGCTTTAGCCTCTGTTCGAGCGAGGAGGACGGACCACAGATCATCGATCTTTCGCTCGAGTTGATCCCGGGTCCCATCGTTCACGACGACATAATCACCAAGTGCGTTCCGCTCTTCTCGCGAGATTTGTGACGCAATTCGAGACCGTGCGTGGTCTCGATCAAATTGTCGGTCAGTAACAAGACGCTCAAGCGCGATTTCTGTGGGGCAGTCGACGACAATGATGGCGTCGAGGCCCAGGCGCTCTCGATGTTCGGATACCAAAAGCGGAATGGCGATGAGACATACCCCGTCCCTTGCGTGGGTTAGCGCGATTTGGCGCTTCATCTCATCATTTATTCTTGGGTGGGTAATTTCGTTCAACTGCAAGCGGGCCGACTCGTCGGTAAAGACGATGGTCGCGAGTGCCTCTCTATTCAAGCTTCCATCTTCGTGGAGGACATGATCACCAAAAGCGCTACGAATCTCTTCTAGGCACGGTGATCCGGGCGCCACGATGTCGCGAGCGATGACATCGGCGTCAATGACTATTGCGCCTCGCGCGCCCATTACGTCAGTGACGGCGGTCTTGCCGGAGCCAATACCGCCCGCCACGCCCACCACGATCACTGCGATGCCTCCGTACGTGAGTTCATACCCTCAACCTACCCAACGCCGACCCTAAGGATGCTTCTCGGCACAGGGCCACTAGTCTCCTAGTCCAATATCGGATGAGGACGGCTATCTCTCTTCGCGTGCTCTCGTTGGGAGGATGGGCGCGTCTCGGCCGGTTCCTCCTCGAGTCGATGATTCTTCATGGTACTCAGCTTCGACGTTGACCTTCCAAATATCATGCCGTGCGCCCAAAATATTCTCGACCGTCAGCATGGCGGTATACATGGAGTGATCTTGGTTGTTGTACTTGTGCATGCCATTTCTTCCAACGGGATGCAGGTTAGGGGCGGCACCGTCGAGGTAGCCAACGATACGAGAAACATTCTCTGCGTATTGAGCGTCGTAGTAGGGATAGGCCTTAGGAACCCTGACGACGAAGCCTCGCTCCACGTCATCTGGCTTTACTAAGCCAAGAATCTCTAACTCGCGAGTTCCGCGGGCGATGAGGTCCTCGTCGGATGTGTTCCATAATTCATCGCCTTCAAAAACGAAAAACTCGAGACCAAGGCACGTTCGACCTTCCTTGACCATAAAGGGAGACCAGCTCCCATAATTCTGGATTCTCCCCACCGCAACGTCTTCACTGTGAATATAAATCCAGTTATCAGGAAAACCACACGAGGCGGGAACCACGAGTGCCACCGTAAGAAAATCCCGATAGCTAAGGTCGGCGCCAGCGTGCACGACGTCCGGCGAGGGCTGAGGATCGAGCATGCCGACGAGCTCGCGCATGGGATTCGTCGTGATGATGTGACTGGCCAAGATCGTCTCGCTTCGCCCATCTTGATAGGAGACCGTTACCGAATGGGCCAATCCCTTATCTAGCGAGATACCAGTTACCGCGGCGCCCATGACTACCGTGCCACCACCTTTGATCACGAGTTCGGCGCAACGCTCCCACATCATTCCTGGTCCGTACTTGGGATACTCAAACTCCTCGATCAAGCTGGTGATGTCTTTTTGATTACGCCGAGGCGTCAGAGAGTTCACAATGGCCTTGCCGAGGTTGAGTCCCTTGACTCGTTGGGCGGCCCAATCTGCTGGCATGTCTCGAACGGGGACGCCCCAGACCTTCTCGGTATAGGTCTTAAAAAATTTTCTATAGAGCCTCCAGCCAAAGCGAGAGACGAGCCATCCTTCGTAATTACTTTGATCCTTCGGCGGGCGAATTTGAGCCCAGGCATAACTCAAGACGCACAGAGCAGCCTCCACAAGGCCCATATTTTTGAGTGCGTTCGAGGCCTTTAAGGGATAGTCATAGTACTTACCGTCATAGAAGATGCGGCTCATGCGAGGTCGCAGCAAGAAATCTTCAGGGGGCAATATCTCGTGCCAGAGTTGGTTGACGGCTTCCACCTTGGTGAAGAATCGATGTCCGCCGATATCGAAACGCCATCCATCACGTTCTACGGTGCGCGAAATACCGCCGAGTTCTTGAGACGCTTCAAAGACCGTTACTGGAATGCCTTGCTTCGTGAGCTGATACGCAGCAGTCAATCCAGCGGGTCCGGCACCAATGACCACGACGGGTCCTGACAATGGTTCCTGGCTCACGTACCTATCCCAATCATTACGCGTTCGAGATCGCAACCACGTCGCGGAAACCTGAGAATTTCAGTTTCCGCGACGTGAGTGCGGTTCGTTTTATTCGACGCTTGGCGCTTCAGCGTCGACTACGTCGGACACCGATGCTGCAGCGGTCACGGTTTCAGCTGCGGCCTCAGCAGTCTGTGCATCTCCTGCTGGCTCAGCGATCTGAGAGGTCGCTGCAGCGACGTACTCTGCCCACGCTGCTTGGGACTCGGATTCGGGAGTAAAGGCAGCGTCGCCATAGTCGTAGCCGATGTAGTTACCCTCAGCGTCGTAGGCGTGCTCACCGAAGGCTTCGCGATACTCCTCAG
The DNA here is from genome assembly GCA_903875425.1 of uncultured Actinomycetes bacterium. GTDB lineage: Bacteria > Actinomycetota > Acidimicrobiia > Acidimicrobiales > RAAP-2 > CAIQWC01. The sequence goes on from CAIQWC010000012.1 coordinate 152,756, forward strand.
ACACTTCTCCACCGTCAGCAGCCTGCTTGATAGACAAGCTGATGCGTCGACGTTCGACGTCGAGTTCAATGATCTTGACCCACAACTCTTCGCCAGGGGTAACCACCTGCTCGGGCGCTTCGACGTGGTGGGCTGCCATTTCGGAGATGTGGACCAAGCCCTCGATGCCGTCACCAACTTGTACGAAGGCGCCAAAGGGCACGGTCTTGGTAATGCGCCCATAGACGAGTTGGCCTTCTTGGTGAGAGTCCGCAAACTCCTGCCACGGGTCTGATTGGGTGTTCTTCAAGGAAAGGCTGATTCGCTCCTTATCGAGGTCGACGTCCAACACTTCGACGTCGACTTCGTCGCCAACCGTTACAACCTGCGATGGGTGGTCAATGTGCTTCCATGACAGCTCGGAGACGTGAATGAGTCCGTCCATGCCGCCAAGGTCAACGAAAGCGCCGAAGTTGACCACGGAGGAGACCACACCACGACGGCGCTCGCCAGGCTTGAGATTGTTGAGGAAGTCGCCACGCTGTTCCTTTTGCGCTTCTTCGAGCCAAGCACGACGCGACAACACCACGTTGTTTCGGTTGCGGTCGAGCTCGATAATCTTGGCTTCGATAGTCTGACCGATGTAGGGCTGCAGTTCACGAACTCTCCGGAGCTCAACCAGTGAGGCGGGCAAAAAGCCTCGCAGGCCGATATCAACGATGAGGCCACCCTTGACGACTTCAATGACGGGACCCGTGACGACGCCATCAGCGTTCTTGACTTGTTCGATATCTGTCCAAGCACGCTCGTATTGAGCCCGCTTCTTCGACAGAATGAGTCGACCTTCTTTATCTTCCTTTTGCAAGACGAGTGCTTCAATCCGCTCACCGATCGAGACGATCTCATTAGGGTCAACATCGTTTCGGATCGAAAGCTCTCGAACTGGGATGACACCTTCAGACTTGTAACCGATATCGAGTAGCACTTCGTCATGATCAATCTTGACCACTGATCCTGCTACCAAATCGCCATCCTCGAAGGCGACAATGGATCCGACCATGGCTGATTCGAGCTCGGATTCGGGGAGATCGTCGGCCACGATCTGGCGAGGGATGTAGTTTCCTTCGTTATCGAAGGTGCCCATGGCTTCGGGCGAGAGCGTGGTTGCTACTTCGTGCATTGCATTCACTTCCAGGGTGATCGCGCTGAGATCTGCTCGTCGAATAGGACCCCATTGTCAGCGCCAACAGGGACTGATAAGGCTAGCACTTAGCCTTTAGCGCCCCCCCACGACGCTCCCCAGCCTAAAGAAACCGCCAAGGGAACGCTCAAGTGGCCTGCGGTCTCAAGCGCTTCTCTCGTGATGGCCTCAACGTCGGCCTGTTCCGCCTTAGGCGCCTCAACGATGACTTCGTCATGAACCTGAAGCACCAGCCGAGCCTCCAGGGAGGCTTCGGCCAAGGCGTGATCCAAGCGTACGAGGGCGACTTTGAACACATCAGCGGCTAATCCTTGAATACCCGCGTTCATGGCCTGGCGCTCTGCCGCCATACGGACGTTGCGATTATCGCTATAGAGCTCTGGGAGTGGTCGAATACGCCCCAACTCGGTCTTGGTGTAGCCAAGTCGCTTGGCGTCGGCGATACAGACATCCATGAAGGCCCGCAAGCCTGGAAAGGCTCCGAAGTAGCGATCCATAATGTCCTTGGCTTCTCCAACCTCGATGCCCAGACGCTGCGCGAGGCCGTAGGCCTCCATGCCATAGGCCAGGCCGTATGAAACGGTTTTAGCCCGCTCTCGCTGCTCGTGGCTCACCGCCTTTGTTTCGATGCCGTAGACCGAGGCAGCGATGGAGCGGTGCACGTCCTCGCCTGACGCGAAGGCGCCAAGGAGACCCGGGTCCTCTGAAAGGTGCGCGATGATTCGAAGTTCCACCTGGTCGTAGTCGGCGACGAGGAGGGCCCATCCCTTCGGAGCGACGAAGGCTTCACGGAATCGTCTACCTTCGGCGGAACGAACAGGAATGTTGTGCAGGTTGGGACTCTCGGAACTCAGCCGGCCTGTCCTCGCCACGGTTTGGCGGAAGGTGGCATGGATACGCCCGTCGCTCGCTACCTCTGCGAGGAGCGACTCGCCGTAGGTAGAACGTAATTTTTCTAGTTCGCGATACTCCAGGAGTACGTCCACGATGGGATGGACACCCCGCAAGGCTTCAAGGGTAGCGGCGTCAGTTGAAAAACCGGTTTTCGTCTTTCGTCCCTTGGGTAGTCCTAGTTCTTCGTAGAGCACCTCTTGTAGTTGCTTCGTAGAGGAAACCTTGAAGGGATGCCCGGCAAGCGTTTGGACATTGTTCTCAAGAACCAATGCACGCTTGGTCAGATCATCGGCGATGGCTTGCAAAACCTTGCTATCGACGCAAATGCCTCGCGCCTCCATACGCGCCAAAACACGGACCAGCGGTAATTCAACGTCACCATAGAGACGCCCGAGATCAAGTTCAGTTACTTTCTCATCGAGGACGGAAAATAGGTCATCGGCGAGTAATGCCCGATCGGCCAAATCTTCATCTGCTTGACCCATCGACAACAGATCACCTTGCTTGTGTGTCTGCGCGGCGACCTTTCGCTGAGGTAGGTAACGCTGAGCGAGGGCGTCGAGATCGTAGGTGCCGAGTGACGCGTCGACGAGGTAGGCCGCAACCGATAAATCCCCCGCTATTTCGGCTACCTCCAGGGAACGACTCAAGGCATCGCGAAGCAGGGGCTTCATATCATCCCCGCGCAATCGACCAGCGGTCGCAAACAGTGGCGTAAGAACCACATCGTCGACGTCCACCATGGCCACTTCATCACTGCCGGGTTCACAGATGGCCAGGCAGCGACCGCCTCGATCAGCCACAAGCGTCAGCACACCACTTCGAGCGCGAATCCAATCTGATGCTGCCACACCACTCAGCGCTATTGGCGAGCGAAGCGGCATAGCTGCCTGCGATGGCGCCGGCGTTGTCTCGGTGACAGCAGCGTCGTCCGAATCGCCTTCGGGGCCGAAGGCGCCCTTGTCGAGCATCTCTTCGAGGCGTTGCCATTGCCGGCGCATTTCGAGCTCTTCGAAAAGGGTGCGAAGGCTGTTTCGATTAAAGCCACCCATCTTGAGGAGCTCTTCATCAGCATCCACGGGAACGTCTCGCACCAAGGTCATAACGTCCAAGTTGGTTCTCGCTAGCTGCTCGTAGGCAGTCATGTTTTCACGTAGCTTTGGCGTCATCTCGTGGAGATGTTCAAAGATCCCATCTAGGTCGCCATATTGGTTCAGAAGTTTGGCCGCGGTCTTTTCTCCAACTCCAGGGACCCCAGGCAGATTGTCGGACGGATCTCCGCGCATGGCAGCCAACATCGCGTAGCGCTTAGGTTCAACGCCCGTACGCTCAACGATGCCTGCCTCGTCATAGAGCACGTAGTCAGAGACCCCCTTGCGGTTGTAAAGAACGCGTACGTGGGGATCCTCCACCAACTGAAAACAGTCCCGGTCGCCGGTGACCACCACGACGTCACCCTTGCGGTCCCGATGACGAGTCGCCAAGGTGGCCATGACATCGTCAGCCTCAAACGACGCGAGGGAGATGACCGGTATTCCAAGACGGCCCAACAAGTCTCGGATGAGATCAAACTGCGGAATCAGATCTTCCGGCGTTTCGCCACGACCGCCTTTGTAATCATCTACCAGGGCATCGCGAAACGTGCCGCCAGGCAGGTCAAAGGCCACGGCGAGGTGACTGGGCTTGTGGTCTCGGACGATACTGAGAACCATAGAAACGAAACCATGGACCGCGTTGGTCACAAGGCCGGACTCTGTGGCGAGCTCCGGGGGTAGCGCGTAGTAGGCGCGAAACGCCAGTGACATCCCGTCAAGCAAGAACAGGGCCCCTTGATCCGAGGACTCCTTAGGCGCAGCCATGGCTTAGGTCGTCAACTCTCCCGAGAGCACCTGCTCAGCGACCACGCGCATGCGTAGACGCTCACGCATTGCGGTTTTTTGGATGAAATCGAAAGCATCTTGCTCGCTGAGGCCTCCCCGCATGAGAAGGGTTTTGGCATCTTCAACGACTTGACGTGTTTGAATCTTGTCCTCAGCGGCCCCGGAGGCTTCGGGAGCCACCATGTCATTGGCGAAGGCCTGCTCTTGGTGCGCTCGGAACAGCACGTTTTCGATCGCGGGGATCAGTTCTTCGCGCTGAAACGGTTTCACAAGGTAGGCGGAGACTCGGGCATCTCTGGCTGATTGGATGAGGTCGCGTTGCGAGAAGGCCGTCAGGAGCAAAACAGGGGTTCCGATTTCCTCCGCAATCTGTGAGGCCGCCATGACACCATCAACACCTGGCATCTTGATGTCCAGTATCGCCAGATCTGGTTCCAAGGACCGAACAAGTTCGACGGCGTCATCGCCGCGTGAGGCTTCACCCACTACGTCGAAGCCAGATTCAATGAGAATCTCTTTGAGATCGAGTCGAATAATTGATTCGTCATCGGCAATGACGACACGCCGGCCGCTCATGCGTACTCCTCCACTACTTGACGCAACAGGGCATCGCGCTCAGCTTCTGATTCGAGCAGTTGCTCGAGCGCATCCCTACGAGCGCGATGGGCAAGTTCAGCGTGACGGAACGCTTCGTTGTGTTCTTTAACAGCGAGGGGTGTCTCAGAAGAAATCGCACGCACGTGTAGATCTTCAACCTCGCTGTCAAGGAACAGAATTTGCTCGTCGAGCACCGATATCTCGGTACGCAACGTCGTGACGCGTTCTTGTATTGAGGTGATCTTTCGCCGCAAAGCTGCCTGTCGCATAGGACGTTCTAGTCTAGGCAGGCGGGTGAACACCCGTATCAACCGGGGGAAAACACAGCAATCGGCGTTAGTTGCGCCTCATCTGGCCACGGTCCGACACCGAGATGGGACCAAAGCAAGGGTTCTCCCGACGCCGAGGGTGTGAGGGCGCAGGGATCTTGCTCGAGGTAGGTATCGGCTGGTGCGGTGTCAGAGACCATGTCCACACTGGGAAGTCCCGCCAGAGCTTGAATGAGGCTTCGGCCTAGTCCCGACTCAAACATTCCCCCAATGAAACAAGAAAGGTGACCCGCGTTGGCCTGCTCTATCGCCGCCACTGCGCCCCGAACACCACCGAAACGAACCGGCTTGATACACACAGCGTTGGCCGCACCGTAGCGCGCCACGTCGGTGATTGTTCGTAGCGAAGCCACCGTCTCATCAAGGCATAGGGGGATGGAAATCAGCGAGTGCAGTTGTGCCATAGCTGCGAGGTCAGCGCCGATGAGGGGCTGCTCGAGACAAGCGATGTCAAGAGCCTCAAGCGAGCGAAGTATCTCGATCGATGAACCAGAGAGATCGAAGGAACCATTGGCGTCGAGTTGCACAGCAATTTGGTCACCCGCCATGTTTCTCAAGGCTGCGCCCGAAGCAAAGGCACGTTCCGGATCAATTTTTGCCCGCAGTCGCTGAGCTCCGGCCTCAAGAGCACGATAGGCGGCGACCTCAAGCTCAGCGATTGAAGCTCCTCCAATTGTCGCTCCACGGCGCACTGATGCATGCTCAACACCCAACCACGAAGCCAGGTTCATCGAGGAACATCGCAACTCGGCGTCTAAGAGTGCCATCTCAATCAATGAAGCGGCAGCGTTCCCGATACGGGATCCACCTAAGAGCGGACCGACCAAGTAACTCGCCAACGCACCACCGCCTCTGGCTTTGGAAGCCTCGAGGAGACGAGGAATCGCGGTAGCGATGAGGTAGCTCACGGTCTCGTTGGTGCTTGGATCTCCCCATGATGGTTGTTCGACGGTGGCGAGTTCTCCGAAACCACGGCCGTGTTGTGTCTCGACGGAGCAGTAGACAATGCGCCGTTGTGCGTGGGTGCCCTGAGCGGAAACCACAGGCGTCCTCAGGCTGGAATGAGCCTCATAGAGAGTGATATTTAGGGGCGCGCCCGCGTCCTCGAGGGATCTTGCTACGATCACAGCCGCGCCCGGATGGCGGAATCGGCAGACGCGGAGGACTCAAAATCCTTTGCCTTAATCGGCGTGTGGGTTCGAGTCCCACTCCGGGCACCATCGAGGATCATCTTGTGATCCTCCGGAGATCAAGTAGTGGCATTGCTGCGCGAGTTTCAGCGATCAGTTTCGTATCAAGGCTGGTCGCAACCGAGGATTCACCTTGGGCATCTGCGCCAACGATGATGCGGCCCATAGGATCGATGATGCTGGAATGACCGCAGTAGCGAGGACTAGGTTGCCCAGCGGCGACGAGGTAGCAGCCGTTTTCGATGGCCCTGGCCTGTAGCAGCGTCAACCACTGATCGATTTTTCGCGGTCCTTGTACCCATGCTGCTCCCAACGCAATCGTATCGACACCCGCAAGCGCAAGTGTGCGAGCGACCTCGGGAAAGCGAAGGTCAAAACAAGTCATGAGTCCAATGGTGTACCCGCCAATGCGCAGGACCGCATCAGCGAGATCTCCAGAATCTCCTGGAGCGATATTTGATGACTCATTGAAGCCGAAGGCGTCATAGAGGTGGATCTTTCGATAGCGAGCCTCGATTCCATTCGCTGAGACCACGACCGTGGTGTTGAAGGGTCGATCTGAGCCGTTGGTTTCAAACATCCCCGCACTGATACGAGTGTCGAAGGATTCGGCCAAGGCAACCAAGCGAGAGACGAAGGGGCCCTCGAGACTCTGGCTCTGGGGAACCATGGCTTCACCGTTGGATCCAAAACCGACCATTGCCGCCTCTGGGAAGACCACGAGGTCACACGATCTCCTCAGCGATTTCGCGAGCAGTGCTTCCATGCGTGACAAATTGTCGTCCACATCACTCGAAGATAGGAACTGAATGGCGGTAATTTCCATGAAAGAAACGCTAGTGCCCCTTGGACCGTGGGCTCATGCCAAACTCGAGGTCACGAGAAAGAACAGGAGTATGCCGTGCTTGTCGCACTCTTCCCCGGCCAGGGATCTTTGAAGCCAGCCATGGGAGTTCCCTGGCTCGATCACCCCGCCTTCGTCATCGTCGACGAGATTGCTAGCGCTGCCCATATGGACGTGCGCAGCTTGCTGACCACGACGCCACTCGAGACGCTCGTGCGCACCGACCACGCCCAAATTGCTACCTTCGCGCTCTCCTTGGTCATTGCCAAGGCATATGGGATAGCTGCTGATCTTGCGATTGGCCACAGTCTTGGCGAGTACTCAGCCTTGGCCTACGCAGGAATATTGAGTCAAGACGATGCGGCAGGCCTCGTGGCCGCTAGAGGTCGCGCCATGCTCGCCGCCGCCGAAGAGACCCAGGGAAGCATGGTTGCGGTCCTCGGAGCTGATGAGTCAACGATTCAGAGCGCCATTATCGATCTCGATACGGTTGTCATCGCCAATCAAAACGCACCGGGACAGATCGTGCTTGCCGGATCTATCGAACAGCTCGCTTTACTCAAGGAGCAAGCTCGAGATCGGGGATTACGAAAAGTTATGCAGCTCGACGTTGGTGGCGCTTTCCACTCCCCCTTAATGGGGACCGCACAACGCGGTCTCGAAGAAGCGCTGGCGTCCGCGACATTTAGCGACGGCTCGATGCAGGTCATTGCCAACATTGATGCCACTGCGCACGCCGGAGGCGACCACTGGCGGGATCTTCTCAGCCGGCAACTCACGGGAACAGTACGCTTTAGCGACTCCGTTAGCGCTCTTGGGTCTGATGCGCGTTTCGTGGAACTCGGGGCCGGCGGTGTGTTGGCTGGACTCGTCCGACGGATTACGCCGGATGCTGTGGTGAGTGCAGTATCTATCCCTGAGGATCTTTCGTGAAAGGACAATGCGATGAGTGAACGACGAACTGTGGTGATTACCGGGGCCAGCCGAGGTATTGGACTAGCGGCTGCGCGGGCCTTCGCCGATCTTGGAGACCGGGTGTACGGATTGTCGCGATCCCAAGGTCCTGCCATTGACGGAGTCACCTATATCAGCGTCGATCTTTCGGACGGCGCACAGATTGAAGCAGCCTTTGATCGAATTGACGAAGAAACCGGTCGAATCGATGTTGTGGTCGCCAATGCCGGAATCACGAAAGATCAGCTCACGGTCAGAATGAGCGATGACGATTTTCGTATGGTTATTGAGACCAATTTGGTCGCCACCTTTCAAGTAATGCGGCGATCCTTGAAAAAGATGATGCGTCAGCGCTCGGGTCGAATCGTCTGTGTCTCGTCTATTGGCGCCTACATCGGTTTACCGGGGCAGGCTAACTACGCCGCCTCGAAAGCCGGGGTGATTGGCATGGCACGCGCCATGGCTCGAGAGGTGGCCTCTCGGGGCGTGACCGTGAACGTGGTGGCTCCTGGTCTCATTGATACCGACATGACCAGTGTGCTCGGCGAAGAAAAGGTCGAGGCCATGGCCGCTCAAATCCCGGCTGGACGGCTCGGAACTGCTGACGAAGTAGCCGGAAGTATCGTTTTCCTCGCGTCTGAGACCGCCGCCTACATCACCGGAGCCATCCTTGCCGTTGACGGTGGCATGGGTATGGGGCTCTAGGACTAGCGTTCGTAGTACCGTAATGCGAGCATTCTGCTAGCTCTAATCTTGGAGGATTAACCATGAGTGACGACGCCACCTTCGAAAAGTTCAAAGCCTGCGCCATTGAGGTACTCGCAGTCTCACCCGAAAAGGTGACCCTAGAGGCGAGTTTCGCCGATGACCTCGACGCCGACAGCCTGGACCTGGTGGAATTAGTGATGGCTCTAGAGGAGACCTTCAACATCACCGTTGGTGAAGAAGAGCTTGAGGGTGTCCAAACCGTAGGCCAAGCCTACGAGCTCGTAACAAACAAGCTCTAATGCTGTTCGGCGCACCCGGACAACAAATACCGACCCGTAGGGTGGTCATCACTGGTATCGGTGCGGTTTCATGCTGCGGCATCGGCGCAGACGTACTCTTCGATGGACTCTTAGAAGGACGTTTCTCGAACGATCACCTCGTTCCGGGTTTCGAAGCCGGTGATTACTTTGGCGTCAAAGAAGCGCGCCGGGTGGATCGCTTTGCTCAACTCGCCCTTGCGGCAGCGGTAGAAGCTTACGACGATGCCAACATTGGCGACCTCGACCTTGACCGTGTGGGAGTGATATTCGGTACTGGTATCGGTGGCATGATGACGTTGACCGCTCAACAGATGGTGCTCGCCGAAAAAGGGGCCGACCGCGTATCTCCCTTCCTGGCTCCCATGATGATGCCCAACGCAGGAGCTGCTCAAATCGCTATGCGTTACGGTTTTAGGGGCCCCGCTGAGGCCATTACCACCGCCTGTGCCGCTGGTACGCACGCCATCGGCGCAGCCGCGCGTCTCGTAGCGTCAGGTCGGGTCGATGTGGTGATGACGGGGGGCTCCGAATCCGTCGTAGACCCGCTCGCCCTAGCGGGTTTCAAGAACATGACCGCACTTTCTACGAGTGGGGTTTCTCGACCCTTCGATGTCCGGCGCGACGGGTTCGTCATGAGCGAGGGAGGCGGAGCCCTCATGGTTGAATCGCTAGAGCATGCCGAAGCTCGAGGAGCACGAATCTACGCCGAGATCATGGGAACTGGCTCAACAGCCGACGCCTTTCACATCACCGCACCCCTCGAAGATGGAGCAGGAGCACAACGGGCGATGAAGATCGCTATCGAAGACGCCGAACTCACCGTAGCGGACATCGGCCATATCAATGCCCACGGAACCTCGACGCCGCTGAACGATCAAGCCGAAGCCAATGCCATTTCTGCTCTGTTTGGACCCGATTCACCTCCCGTTACCTCTGCCAAGGGCGTAACCGGTCACAGTCTGGGAGCAGCAGGAGCACTCGAGGCGGTCGCGTCAGTACTCACCATTGAGCGAGGTGTTATTCCACCCACGGCCGGCACTTCCCAGATCGACGACTCCATCACGATCGACGTGGTCTACGGCGAAGCACGCCCCTTAGACAAGCCCATCGTGCTCTCTAATTCCTTTGGATTCGGTGGCCATAACGGCTGCCTGGTTATCGGACGACGCAGCTAAGCACTAGATCGCTGCGCGAAGCGAAGCGATAAAGGTGGCTGCTCCTTGAACTCCTTCGCCGTCAAGCAGGCGTTGGACCAAGGCCGAGCCCACGATGACGCCGTCGGCGACGGCAGCGACAGCCTTGGCTTGTTCGGCACTAGAGACGCCTATCCCAACGCATACGGGAAGATCGGTAGTCTTCTTAATTTTCTCGACAACCTCGGTGAGCTGCTCTCCGAGCTCCGCTCTCACGCCCGTCACACCCATTCGTGCTACCGCGTAGACGAAGCCCCGACTCCGCTCAGCGATCCTCCACGTTCGAGATTCCGGCGTGGAAGGTGCCACCAAGAGCACCGTGGCGATACCCGACTCGTCTGCGCTCTTGGCCCAGTCGTCGACTTCTTCGAGACTTAGATCCGCCACGATCGCTCCGGTAACGCCAGCCTGCGCCGCGAGGCCACAGAAGCGTTCAATACCAAGGTGTGCGATCACGTTGAAGTAGGTCATCACCACAAGGGGGCCAGCAAAATCTTCCCGTGCCAACTCAGCCAGGACTCCCGGCGCCGTGGTCCCCCGTTCTAGTGCCAGCATCGAGGCCTGCTGAATTACCTCGCCGTCGATGATTGGATCGGAGAAGGGAAGGCCCACCTCGACCGCATCGGCACCTGAGGCGAAGGCCGCGTGGATAACCGCTATCCAGTCGTCAGACATTCCGGCTACCACGTAAGGAATCAAGATCTTTCGGCCGTCGCCCTTGGCCTTAGCAAGCACCGTCGCTAAATCGGGCGCACTCACGCTTTGTGGCCCTTGAGAATCTCCAATACTTGTGCAACGTCCTTGTCTCCGCGGCCAGAGAGGTTGATAACCACACTTGATCCAAAGGGAATCTCTTTCCCCGCCGCCCTCAGCACCCACGCAACGGCGTGCGCACTCTCGAGAGCCGGGATAATCCCCTCGCGCGACGCTAGGCGCTGAAGCGCATCAAGAACCTCGGTATCGTTCGCTGAGACGTACGTCGCTCGACCTGTCTGGGCAAGGTGGGCATGCTCGGGACCAATACCGGGATAGTCAAGTCCCGCCGAGATTGAGTGAGCTTCTTGGATCTGGCCCATGTCATCTTGTATGAGTTGTGACCGCATGCCGTGAAGTACGCCGGGCGTACCTGAGCTGATAGCCGCTCCCCCGGCCGCCTCCACGCCGACCAAGGTTGCAGGGGAATCGACGAAACCAGCAAACATGCCTGCCGCGTTCGATCCACCACCAATGCAGGCCACCACAAAATCGGGAACCCCGATACCTTCGTGTTCGGCCTGGGCGAAGGCTTCATCGCCGACGATTCGTTGGAACTCCCGAACCATCCAGGGGAAAGGATGTGGCCCCATCACCGACCCGAGGCAGTAGTGCGTTGTGTCAACTTCGGACACCCAGGTTCGCATTGCCTCGTTGACGGCATCTTTGAGGGTACGGCTACCCGAAGTCACAGGAATAACCGTGGCCCCTAAGAGTTCCATGCGAAAGACGTTGAGAGCCTGCCGGACGGTATCAACCTCGCCCATATAGACCACACATTCAAGCCCCATGAGTGCCGCGGCGGTCGCGGAGGCGACACCGTGCTGGCCCGCACCGGTCTCGGCGATCATCCGTGTTTTGCCCATTCGCTTCGTCAGCAGGGCCTGCCCGATCACGTTATTGATCTTGTGACTACCGGTGTGCGCCAAATCCTCCCGCTTAAGCCAGAGATTGATGCCGAGTTCTTCGCTGAGTCGATGACACCTCGTCAGCGGCGTCGGACGTCCTGCATAGTCACGCAGGATGGTTCGGTATTCGTTCTTGAAAGCGGCGTCGCCCCAAGCGTCTCGGAAGGCCTCCTCGAGCTCGATACAAGCCGGCATCAATGGTTCGGGTACGAACTGCCCGCCGAATGAGCCAAAGTGCCCGAGCGTACCTGGGTCACCCATCTGCGAGGTCATGGTCTGCTCCAATCGTATGGCTCATCATCAGGATCACTGTCTTGGTTTAATTCGTGTCCTCGCTGAGGCCTCAAGGACTCTGCTTCACGAACGGCATTAACAAACGCCATCACCTTACGGGGATCTTTTATTCCTGGTGCCATCTCTACGCCAGTAGAGACGTCGACGCCAAAAGGTCGTAGCGTCGAAACCAGCATCCCGACGTTGTCGGGCGAGAGCCCTCCAGAAAGGATCATACGGTTGGGATCGATGTAATTAACCGCTTGCGACCAGTCATACATCTCACCCGAACCAGGATTGGGTCCATCCACGAGGAGCAAGTCAGCTTCAAAGGCGTTTATCTGGGCTTCCGTGATCGTATTGATACTGATCGCCTTAATCACCATATTCACTCTTTGAGCGATAAATGAGACCGCTTCCGGAGTCTCATGACCGTGAAGCTGTACCACTTTGAAGCCAACCTCATTGGCGATATCGACGACTCGAAGCGGCGACTCGTCTCGGAACACTCCCACCGACCAAGCATCATGGGGAAGCCTTCGCACGATATCCTTCGCGGTCGAGATCGAGACCTGTCGAGGCGACGGCGCAAACACGAGCCCAATCGCATCGGCGCCAAGACCTATGGCTGTGAGCGCATCAGCCTCATTCGTGATGCCACAAATCTTGACGAAGGTCTCACCGTTCATGGTGCTGTCGTCCTCGCCGCGTTCGGGAGGCGTAAGGCACGAACGGCTTCTTCCCTATTGTGCGCTGTCACGAGCGTTTCGCCAACGAGCACGGCATCAAAGCCGACATCTCTTAGAGCCACCGCGTCGCGGGGGCCTCGGACGCCGCTCTCGGCCACTTTGATTACTGATTCTGGCAGCGAAGCTCCCACCCGCACGGCTCGCTCATGATCCACTTCAAAGCTGACCAGATCTCGCTGATTCACCCCGATAATCACGGCGCCAGATTCGAGCGCGCGAGCAGCTTCACGCTCGTCGTGAACCTCCACGAGAGCGGCAATCTCGAGGTCCCGCGCAATCTGCGAGAAACGAGACAGTTCCTCATCTGACAAGGCAGCCACGATCAGCAAAATTGCGTCGGCCCCCATGATCCGCGCATCGTAGATATGGCGCTCGTCGACGCAAAAATCCTTTCGCAGTACCGGAAGCGTTCCCGCTGCGCGAGCGGCCACCAGGTCTTCGACGGAGCCGTCGAAATGCTCTTGATCAGTCAATACGCTTAGTGCGGCAGCTCCACCACGCTCATATTCTTGGGCGACGGTGGATGCGTCTAAGTTTCCGCCAAGTTCTCCCTTGGAGGGACTACGGCGTTTTATTTCCGCAATCACACTCAATTCATCACCACGAAGGTGCTTGGCGAAGTTCCTGGTAGGCCCACAAGAACTCGCACTAGCCCTGAGCTCGTCGAGATCACGGCTATCGGCGATGGCCTTCGATCGATGAACCGCAAGGATGGTGTCGAGGTACGTAGCCACCTCTCAAGCGTAGTGGCGAGTTAGCCCGATACCCTGTTCACACAAGGGAAATAACTGCCACCGGCTCACCGGAGATTTTCAGGGCAGAACCATACGCCGACCGCTTCACGACACCGATGGCGCGCCACACCCTTGAATTTGCCGGCGCACATGCGCTCAGGACGTGCCCGACTACGTCACCGTCGGCCTCAATGGGCGAGCCAACCACAATGTCGTGACGAGATTCCAAACCGACCAAGGGCCTGGGCGGTAGTGCTGAGCGGGCGTCGAGACGCGCCACCAATTCTTGTCCTGGATAGCATCCTTTGGTGAAAGACACTGCCCTGTTCATCGCCGCTTCACCTAACTCACTCGGAATAGCGTCGTCGCCCACGTCACCGTCATCAACCGCTGGGATCGAAGCATGCCAATGTAAGGCTTCGCCATAGGGAGCACGGGGGCCTTGGAGGACCGGCTCTTCGGGGCTAAGAAACTCGCTGCCGCCAACGAGGATCAGAACGCTCGGGATCTCGATGCCATCGCTTGGTAGAGCAGTGCCAAAGCGACACAGCCCATGCCAACGCTGCGTTTCGGAGAACGAAACCTTGACTCGAATCGCGAAGCGCTTCAAGCGCGCACGTAATGCCTCCTCTCCGCCCACGGGAGGAAGCAGTATCCAGCCATCATCGTCTTGGCGTGTCACCCGGAGCAGCTGACCGAGTCGACCTTCTGGCTGCAAGATAAACGACCACGCGCCACGACCGTCGCCAAGGCTAGCGACATCCTGACTGAGTTGCGATTGTAAGAACACTTCGGCATCTGGACCCTCGACGAGAACGACGCCTCGGATCTGCGCAGCCCACGGTGACGAAATCTCGGAACTCATGGTGTCAATCGAGGAGAGAAGCGTTGGGATGCGGTCACCGCAGCCAAAATCACCGCCGCTTTGGCGTGGCACTCACGATCCTCGGAGGCCGGATCAGAATCGGCGACAATTCCAGCCCCAGCTTGTACCGACGCATGGCCTTGATCGTCGACCACCATCGTTCGAATGGCGATTGCCATATCGAGGTTGCCCGAGAAGTCAATGTAACCAACAGCGCCGCCATAGAGATCTCGTCTCGAAGGTTCGAGTTCATCAATGATTTCCATGGCGCGAACTTTCGGTGCCCCTGACAGAGTTCCCGCCGGGAACGTGGCACGCAGCACATCGATGGGCGTCAGATCATCGCGGACCTGGCCTGAAACCTGACTGGTGAGGTGCATAATGTGGCTGTAGCGCTCCACCACCATGAATTCATCGACCTGTTGGGAGCCAAATCCGCATACGCGTCCTAGGTCGTTACGCGCTAGATCTACCAGCATGACGTGCTCAGCAATTTCTTTCGGATCTTCCGCTAACTCACGAGCGAGTCGCTCGTCGTCGGTCGCGTCAATGCCTCGAGGCCGAGAACCCGCTATCGGACGGGAAATGGCAACACCGTCGCGAACACGCACCATGGCTTCAGGGGAGGAACCGACGATGTGCACGCCTTGGAGTGAAAAGAAATAGAGATAGGGGCTCGGATTGAGGAGACGAAGCGCACGATACGTAGCGAAAGGATCGACGCGCTCCTCGATGTCAAACCGTTGCGATAGGACGACTTGAAAAATGTCCCCGGCGTAAATCAGGTCCTTCGCCACGGCTACCCATTCTTGATATTGCGCCGAGGTAATTCGCGACGTCGCAGGAGCCGGCACAGGTGAATCGTTGGGATCGAAGCTGTGTTCAAGGGGTGCCCGGGCCTCTTCGCACGTTCGCTGCAAATCTTGAATTGCGCTGGCAGCCTGGTCATAGATCACATCAAGATCTGCGTCACTACGTCCTGGCTCAATGAGAGCATTTGACAGCAAGGTCAGCGTCTTAGTCCCATGATCGAAAGCGACAAGATCCCCGATCAGAACCATGGCCGAGTCAAAGAGAGAAGCTTCGTAGGCTCCTGTTCCTTGGAGATGTTCGATTTCATGAATCGTGTCCCAACCAAGTACCCCAACGAGTCCGCTGTGCAGGGGTGGGACCCCGGGCACATCGGCGACTTTGAGCGAGGACACCATATCGTCTAGGGCCGCCAACATCCCCTTGTTTTGCTCAATCACAAGCGGGCCATCAACGCTGACCTGACCATCTCGCACGGAGATCGTCGCCAGAGAGCGACAACCGACAAAGGAGTACCGAGACCAACTCTCACCGCCCTCGACCGACTCAAGCAGAAAACAATCTCCTTGGCCTCTCACTGCCATCGTTAAAGAAACCGGGGTAATGGTGTCAGCCGCTATGGAGGCGATGACAGGAATGATGTGGTGGTTCCGGGCGAGGGATTTAAAGGCCTCGCGAGATGGCGTGAGCGTTAACTCAGTCATTAGCTACGTTCGCTATTTCAGCAGTATCGAGCTCTCGGAAGAAACATGACACAGCCCCGGTATGGCACGCTCCTGATCCAAGTTGTTCTACGACGACCAATAAGCAGTCGCCATCACAATCGATGCGTAGCTGACGAACCAGCTGCACGTCGCCGGAGGTTTCACCTTTGGGCCAGAGTTCTTGCCGACTCCTCGAAAAGAACCATGTTCTCCCCGACTCAATGGTTAGCGCTAGTGATGCTCGGTTCATATACGCGACCATCAGCACTGATCCGTTGAGATCTTGTACGACGGCTGGAACGAGACCCTGAGCGTCGTAGCTAACGAGCTTTGAGAACGCTTCACCAGCCATAATCTCCATTAGAGGTACTGACCTGTTCCCCCAGCATCCGCTGGAGATTTGACGGCGTGGATATCACGTTCTCGAAGCACGATGTATTCGTCACCTTCGAGCTCAATCTCGAATTGATCCTCGGGATTAAAGAACACCTCATCACCAACCTTCACCGCCCGCACATGAGGGCCTACCGCGACCGCAGTGGCTTGCGTAAGTCGCCGAGACATTTGAGCGGTAGCGGGAATCAAAATTCCAGCCCGAGATCGTCGCTCGCCTTGTGGTCCTTCTATTTGGACCATGACACGGTCGAATAACACCGTGACCTCTTCATAGGGCTTCATGGTTGAACTCGACATGCCCTACAGGCTACTTGGGCGCAATTGCTGGGCGCACGACGAGACCCGCGCGAGTCAAAGCATCCTTAGCTTGCTGAATCGTCGCTTCTTGCAGGTGAAAGATCGAGGCCGCCAAGACCGCGTCAGCATGGCCTTGCGTTATGCCCTTGACCAGATCCTCGACACCTCCCACGCCTCCCGAGGCAATGAGCGAAACCGTCGATACTTCCGATATTCGGGCCAGGAGATCCACGTCGTAGCCTTCCCGGGTTCCATCTCGGTCCATCGAAGTGACCAAAAGTTCTCCCGCCCCCAAGGTGCAGACTTGTTCAACCCATGCCAACGCATCGATACCCGTCGCGCTTCGGCCTCCGTGGGTAAAGACTTCAAAGCGATCTCGAGTACGCCGAACATCAATGGCCACGACCACGCACTGGGATCCGAACTCCGAGGCGATGTCCTCAATCAATCGAGGGTTTGCGACTGCGGCTGAATTAACACCAATTTTTTCGGCACCAGCCCTCAACAGCGAACGCGCGTCCTCGACGCTTCGTACTCCCCCACCCACCGTCAACGGCACGAACACTTCTTCAGCGCAGCGCTCCACGACATCAAGCATGGTGTTGCGACCATCCGAAGAAGCGGTGATGTCAAGGAAGGTGATCTCATCAGCGCCCTCAGCCGCATAACGCCGGGCCAGTTCCACGGGATCACCTGCGTCAATGAGGTCGACGAAGCGAACACCTTTGACTACTCGACCGTCGGTGACGTCAAGGCAGGGAATAACCCGGGCTACCTGCACTGAGCCACCGCTTCTGCGACGCTGAAGGCCCCCTCGACCAGGGCCTTACCTACGACGACACCCGGTACCCCCACGCCTCGAAGGTCCACGAGATCTTGTAAGCAACCAACGCCACCCGAAGCGATGACGGGCACTGTTGCAACCTTCATTGCAGCACTCAAGCCCTCAATATCGGGTCCCTCGAGCGTGCCATCGCGATCGATGGCTGTCGTAATGATGGCCGACGCGCCAGCGTCTTCCACCTGCCGAATGGCATCGATTACATCGAGTCCCGCTCCCTCGACCCATCCACGAACCGCAACCTCTCTCATGCCCGAGGTGGTCAAGCGGTAGTCAAGCCCAACCGCGACCACGCCGGGAAACGCTGCCGTCATGGCAGCCAACTCAGCGGGATCCATCAGTGCCGTCGTACCCACAATGACTCTTCGAACGCCAGCGTTCACGAGTTGTTCCACATCGGCCACGCTTCGAACGCCACCTCCGGCCTCGACGGGAACCGAGCTCATCTCTGCAATACGAGTTACGATCGCCCGGTTCGCACGACCACCATCGCGAGCGGCATCGAGATCCACGAGGTGCAACCAAGACGCTCCTTGGTCGAGAAAGCTTTGCGCGAGCTCGAAGGGATCTCCGTATTGGGTTTCATCTTCATATCGGCCCCGCAAGAGACGAACTGCTTGACCAGCGCGAAGATCAATCGCTGCGAGTACGTCCATTACGGTGCCTCCACTCGTTGTGCGAATCGTGCGAGGAGTTCTAATCCCTGAATTCCTGATTTCTCAGGATGGAATTGGACACCCATAACATTCGAGAATTCCACCGAGGCCGTGAACGTTTGACCGTAGTGTGTCGTCGAACTGGTCTCTGGGGTCACAGGAGCCGCGAAGGAGTGTACGAAGTACATCCATTGCTCATCGATTCCATCGGGGAACAAGGTGCTCGGCTTTGCGACCTTCAGCCGATTCCATTGGATCTGCGGCAATCGGGGGGCTCCGACCAAGCGATGGACCCGTGCCGGAATAAGCCCTAGTCCCTCATGATCGGGAGATTCGTCAGATCCCTCGTAAAGCATCTGAAAGCCAACGCAGATGCCTAAGAAGGGTACGCCGCGACCTATTGCCTCAAGGAGCGGTTTTCGCCACTGTGAAGCGTCGAGCGCCTCGACACATCGGCCAAAGCTCCCGACGCCGGGCAATACGATACCCGTCGCTTCGGTAACGCGCTCTGGATCCGCTATCAGCGAGGCCTGAGCCCCCGAGTATTGGAGGGCTTTTTCTGCGGAACGAAGATTTCCGATTCCGTAATCGACAATAAGGATCACAAGTCGGTCCGGCCTAGAGCGAACCCTTGGTAGAGGGTAATTGCGCATTAACGATACGAGTCGCATCGTGGAGAACACGAGCAAAGCCCTTGAACGTAGCTTCAATGATGTGGTGCACGTTCTTGCCTCGTTGGCGAACGATGTGCAGCGTTAAACCGCCGCCACCAGCCACAGCCCTAAAGAATTCTTCCGTTAGCTGAGGATCAAAAGCTGGTTCGCCAAGCCCAGGCGTGTCGGCTGGGAAGTCACTCTCATAGACCACAAAGGGTCGTCCTGAAACGTCAAGCACTACTTCGACAGCTGCTTCGTCAAGGGGCACCACCCTCGACGCGTAGCGAGCGATGCCGACCTTGTCGCCCAGAGCCTGAGCGATGAGATCGCCCAATACGATGCCAACATCTTCAATGGTGTGGTGGGTATCGACGTGAAGATCACCCGAAGCTTCAATCACGAGGTCAAAACTTCCATGCTTAGCGATCTGCTCGAGCATGTGATCAAAAAACGAGATTCCCGTATTGATCTGCGACGTTCCCGTTCCGTCAAGGTCGATCGACGCTGAAATCGTGGTCTCTTTGGTAGAGCGCTCCGCTGTTGCCTGCCTAGCCATCATGCCTCCTCGAGGGCGTTCAGAAATTTGTCGTTCTCTTCAGGTGTACCAACCGTAACCCTCAAGCACCCTTCGAGCCTTGGCCAACTCGAACAGTCCCGAACGAGCACTGAGTGCGCGACCAGCCGCTCCCAGAGTTCGTGACCCTTGCCGTCGGAAGGCCGAAAGAGAATAAAGTTGGCCTGACTAGGCCACACGGTGTAGCCACGCGATGCTAGGGAGCTTGTGATTCTCTCCCGCTCAGCGACAATTAAGGCAATTCGCTGCTCCATATCGTCGAGATAACCAAGGGCGAGGAGTCCCGCCACCTGCGTCAACGCTGATAGGTGATAGGGCAAGGTAACAATCTCAAGATCCGCAACTATCCCTGGCGACGCAATACAGAAACCAAGTCGCACTCCGGCAAGCGCCCACGTCTTTGAGAACGTTCGCAACAAGACGAGCCGATCACTACCGGGAGTTCCCAGCATCAGTGAAGCGCTCGAATTTGCAAACTGCACGTAGGCCTCATCAACGACGACGAGGCCATCGCCGCTGCTGAGAGCAGCCTCTATGACCTCTCCTGGAAGTGCTTCGCCCGTTGGGTTATTGGGAGAGCATAAAAAGATCACATCTGGCTGATGATCACGCACGGCCTGCGATACCAACGCACTGTCAAGGGACAAATCTTGGCGTCGCTCAACGCTAATGAGTTCCGTAGCCGTCGTGCGAGCCAGATGGGCGTGCAGCGCGTAGCTTGGCTCGAACACCAGTGCGCGACGACCACGACCTCCGTAGGCAAGGAGGAGATTCTCAATGACTTCGTTAGAACCGTTAGCCGCGTACACCTGTTCAGCGGCAACGCCCTCCATGGCGGCGATGGCGCTACGAAGTTCGAGCGCAGATCGGTCGGGATAACGGTTCAGATTCAAAGTTTTCAAGGCTCGTGAGAGATCTTCAAGGTAGGCACTAGGCAGTGCCAATGGCGATTCGTTCGTATTGAGCCGTACCTCAACGCTCACCTGTGCGCTGTGGTATCCCTCCATGGCCACAAGGTCAGGTCGGAGGCGACTCATGCGCGTAATCTCACCGAATCGACGTGAGCGCTCAAGCCTTCGGCTTCGGCCAGCGCTATCACGGTAGGAGCCAATCGTTCAAAGCCCTCCCGTGAGACTTCAACGACGTGAATATGGCGACGAAAATCATCGGCTCGCAAGGCGCTCGAGAAGCGCGCCGAACGGTTCGTCGGCAAGATGTGGTTCGGTCCTGCGGCGTAGTCTCCAAGGCTTGCCGGGGCATCGATGCCGCAAAAGACTGCCCCCGCAGCCCTCAGGTATCCCAAGAGATCGTGGTACTCGTCGACGAGGAGTTCTAGGTGTTCCGGCGCGACCACATTCGAAACGGCCATGGCTGCTTCTCGACTATCTACTAAGCAGACCACGCCTTGGGAACTGAGTGTTGACTCAAGGAGCGCGCGCCTTGGCGAGATACCTACCAGCCTGCTTAGTTCGTCGTCGACAGCGTCGGCGACTGCCTCACTGGTTGTGATGAGCCACGCCAAACCGTCGGGGCCGTGTTCAGCTTGCACCATCAGATCGATAGCCGCGTAGGTAGCCGGGGTGGTTTCATCGGCGATCACTACAATTTCCGACGGTCCGGCGAAAGCCGACGCGACCCCGACCACCCCACTGAGCTGACGTTTCGCTTCGGCGACGTAGGAGTTTCCCGGACCCACAATCACGTCGACCGCGGCGATGGACTCAGTCCCGAGCGCCATAGCGGCGATCGCTTGTGCGCCACCAACTGCGTAGACCTCATCAACACCCGCAACGTGAGCAGCGGCCAAGGTCACGTCATCAATAACTCCCTCGGGAGTGGGCGGAACGCAGAGAATGATTTCTTGGACCCCTGCAACCCGTGCTGGTGCAACACACATCAGTACCGATGATGGATAGCGAGCCAGACCACCGGGTGCGTAGCAACCCGCGCGCTCTACCGCAATGTCGCGGTGGGAAACGGTGACGCCCTGGGTGCGATGGGGATTCGGCGGGGTTGCTTCGTCAGCATGGTAATTGTGAATCTGCTCATAGGCAGTTTTGAGGGCGACTTGGAGTTCTTGAGGAA
Source organism: uncultured Actinomycetes bacterium (assembly GCA_903875425.1). GTDB lineage: Bacteria > Actinomycetota > Acidimicrobiia > Acidimicrobiales > RAAP-2 > CAIQWC01. The sequence continues at coordinate 174,146 of CAIQWC010000012.1, forward strand.
CCCGTGCCATGGCTTGGCTTATCTCCTCTTTACTGACGGTAAGCCGCTCTAGGCTGACGTGATCGAAGCGTTCGGTCAGTTCAAGGAGGGCCTGATCTCCCCTCGCCCTAACCTCGGCGATGATCTCCCTCACCGCTTCGGCCACGCTGGAACCCGGATCTTGAGGCGCGGGCAGGTGCCCCGCGATATTGAGCCCTAGGCCCCTAAGATCGAGTCGAGTCAGCATCGCTCCATCGTAGTTTGCCTTGCCACCTTCACCGTCTCTCGAAGGTCCTTTCCTAAGCAAGAATGGGTCGATGGACTCGTCGGCCGAACTTTCCTCGCTTCTTGCCACCTTGGAAGACGTAACGGTACGCGTTACCCACCTCGTGGAGAGCAGCGAAAGCAAAGACGGTGTCGACGCTGAATTGGTGCAGCTTGAGCGCTCCTTAACTGGCTCTCTTAGGAAACTTCGGCGAGCACTTAAGAGCGCCCAACAGAGTTAGCGGGGCAATAGTCAGCCAAGGCGCATTCAAGACAGTGCGGTGATCTGGCCTTACAGGTTCGTCGGCCATGGAGGATCATCCTGAGCGAAAAACCACCTCTTCGCATTGGAGCAATATAGGCATTGAGATCGTGCTCGAGTCTCACCGGGTCCGACTCCGTGCTCAGTCCTAAGCGACCTGACAGGCGAATGACATGGGTGTCGACCGGGAGTCCAGGCGCGTCGAAAGCCACCGATCGAATCACGTTGCCAGTTTTTCGGCCCACCCCTGGAATAGTTACTAAATCCTCGAGACGCGGCGGCACCTCTCCCTCAAAGCGGTCGACGAGCGCCGCGGCCATGCCAATGAGATTCCTCGCCTTGGCACGATAGAAACCTGTGGAGTGGATGAGCTCCTCGACGCATTCAGGATCAGCCTCACGCAGTGCAAACGGATCCCCGAAGGCCCTGAAGAGTCCAGGAGTGACCTGGTTCACCCGAATGTCGGTGCACTGAGCGGAAAGAATGGTCGCGGCCAACAGTTCATAAGGGTTGCGGTGATCTAGCTCACACAGCTCCCGTGCTGTTCCCGGGAATAAGAGCTCAAGGCGCTCATCGGTCTCTCTAGCCCGCCCCTTGGGAGTTCGTGGTCTCGCCATAGTCACTGACTCTACCGAGCCTCGCTAGCCTCATAGGGTGCCCATCGCAATCACCGCGGCCCTGAGCCCTCAAATCGTGGCCTCGATTCGAGACCAGATTGACCGTACGACCACCCCGGATCATGAAGCGCTCCCCGAACAGGCAAGGCTTAACCTCGACACCCGCAACCCAGGGATCTGGCACCTTGTGATCACCGAAACCGACGGAGCAATCGCAGCCTATGCCCAAGCCAAGGTATCGGGCGCCTCCGTTGAGCTGCAAATGCTTGATGACCTTTGGGACCCTCGCTTTGAGCAACTACTCGCTCAGGCGGACCTGTCATCGCGTTCGCTGACCATGTGGAAGCACGGCGTGGTGGGCAACGTAACCGTGCCCGAAGGCTTCCACATCGACCGCGCACTGCGCTTCCTTCACCGATCGCTGCCGGCTGATCCCATCCATCCCACTTCCTACGTTCTGCGTAGTTTTATCGTGGGGCGAGATGAGGATTCGTGGCTGGACCTTAATGCGAAGATTTTTGCCGCTCATCCGGATCAAGGAGCGTGGTCCATTGACGATCTCGAGCGGCGGATCGATTCGAGCTGGTTTGACCCCAGTCTCTTCCTCGTCCTTGCCGATGGAAACGACCTGATTGGTTTTTGCTGGGTCAAGATCGAGCCGCAGCACCCACAGCGGGGAGAAATATTTGTGATCGGAGTAGATCCAAAGGTCGCGGGTCGCGGCATTGGTCGCTTCCTTGTAACTTCTGGGCTTGACGCCATGACTCGTCGAGGAGCTCGCGAAGCGGTTCTCTACGTCGAAAACGACAATCTCGCTGCACTACAACTTTACAAAACACTCGGTTTTCAAGAACTCTCGCGGGATTATCGTTTAATCCGCAACCACTAAGCAGTACCCACACCAATGAGGTGGCCTACCCCGAAGGTTATTCCCGCAGCCACGGCCGCCACCAAAAATTGACGAAGTGCACTCCACGCTACGGAGCGACCGGTAAGGGTGCCGAGAAAACCACCAACCGCCAGAGCAGCCAGCGACGAGAGGCCAATAGAGATCCAGACCGCGGCAGGCGCTCCAACAAAAAGCCAGGCGACGAGGGGAATAAACGCCCCAATCGCGAAGGTGACGAGCGAGGTGATCGCCGCCTTAACCGGTGACCCAAGCGCGCTCGTCGAAACTCCTAGCTCTTCTTTGACGTGGGTTGCCAATGCGAGTTCAGGCGTTCGCATCATGGTGGCCGCCAGCTTCTTAGCCAACTCAAGGTCAATGCCTTGCTCTACGTAAATCTCGACGAGTTCTGCTTGTTCGAGATCCGGCGAGCTCGCGATAGCGCGCCGTTCGATGGCGAGTTCTCGCTCAAAGAGTTCCTGCTGGGCTTTCATGGAAATGTACTCGCCGGAAGCCATGGAGAAGGCTCCGGCAAGCATGCCTGCGATACCCGCCAAGCGAACAACCGATGTTGCCGGATGAGCGCCAGCGAATCCCAAAATAAGGGAGACATTAGTAGCGAGTCCATCAGAAATCCCAAACACCGCGGCCCGATGTTGACCCCCAGTGATATCGCGATGCTCTTCTTCGTGGCCGAACTCTTGCATGGGGAAATCCTAACGCTGCAACGGACCGAGGGTGGCCGAAGCCTAGAGTAGGGAGGTGGCAAAAAACGTGTGGTTCAATCCCCGACTTCCCCAGACGCTGCAGGGTGTCATTATTTTCTCGTACCTCAACGCCGGATTCGCATTGCTCTCCATCATTAGTGGTTGGGGCGCTGGATTTGGATTCTTATTGTTGCTTGGAGCAGTGGGTGCCTTCGGTGTTGCTAACCAGCGACGGTGGGGCTACTACCTTTGCTGCGTCATCTCGATTGTGTATTTCATCGCGCAGCTTTTCATGTTCGTCGCCTACGGGTTCGTGTTTTCATCCATGATCAACTTACTTTTTAGCGTCTTTCTCATCGCACTGGTTTTACATCCGATGAGCCGGTCCTATCAACGCGCCTACTTCCGATAGCCAAGGATGAATCCTTTCCGTTCTCAGCCATCAATATTGCCGGACGAGGCGCATAAGACAGAAGCGGTTCGCACCATGTTCGACGCGATAGCGCCTCGCTATGAACTCGTTAACCGTGTCATGACCTTTGGTCTCGACACTCGGTGGCGAAAGCGATGCCTCGATTCCCTCGGCATCGCGACGGGTAGTCGCGTCCTTGACCTCGCCAGCGGAACCGGTGACTTAACGCGCTCGCTCATACTTCGAGGATTCGACGTGGTGAGCGCGGACTTGAGTTTTGGGATGCTCCATGCGGGTCATGACATGGCTGCCACCGTGCAAGCCGACGCATCACGTCTACCCTTCGATACCGGATCGTTCGACGGATTGGTCTGTGGCTATGCACTTCGAAATTTTACCGATCTCGCACTCTGCGTCGCGGAGATGGGTCGAATAGTTCGACCAGGCGGTCGCATCGCACTCCTCGATGTCGCGGAACCCAAGTCGAAACTCATGAAAACTGGATATGACCTCTGGTTTAGACGCTGCGTACCCGTCATCGGCGGACTCTTGAGTGATGCGTCGGCCTATCAATACCTTCCGGAGTCAACGATCTATCTTCCAGAACCCAAGTCATTTCGAGCCTTGCTTCACGAGCACCGTTTCTCGGGTGTGAATCATCACATGCTTTCCGGGGGACTTAGCCAGCTCTATACAGCTACGCGGACGAGTTAGATCGTGTTAGCGGTCCTCGGCCTCTTGGATGAGGAGTTGATCGATAACCTAGTTATTCACGCCGCTCGCGTCGGTATGGTTCATGCGGAACACGCCATCGCCATGTATGGCTTCGGCGATGCGGTACCCGTCATGTCTGGCTCCCTTCTTGACCGCGGTTTCCGAAATTCGATTTTTGAGACGCTCGCTGCGATCGAGTCGGATGTTCGAAATGTACGGGCGCACATCGCGGTCCCCTTCGATCTCTCCGAGCGAAGCTTCGTTCACATTCCCTTCATCCAAGTCACGATCACCAAAGGCATTGCGTCGGTAGTCGTACTGGGTGACGACACAGAGCAAGCACGCGAACGCTTCAAGGCATTTGAGGCCGAATTAGCATCCGTTACGACGCCGAGAAGTGAGCCCGATGTTCTCGATGTTCGCGAGGAGCCCCCAGCGATTGACTATGCCAACACGGTAGAAGCGGCGAAACGGCACCTTAGTGACGACTTTGACAAGGTTGTTCTCGCTCGCAGCCTCAGGGTCGTCCTCAATGATCAAGCTGATCCAGCCGCAGTACTCGCCTCTATGGAGACCCGTGAGCCAGTCTGTACACGGTTTGCTCACACGCTCAATGGCAATCGGTTTATTGGAGCGTCCCCAGAACTTCTCATCCGACGATCGGGGACTCATTTCGCATCCCAACCGCTTGCTGGAACCGCCTCATCACGAGCGCTCGTTGAAGAATTAATTAACTCGACAAAGGACAACGCCGAACATCGCATTGTCGTCGAGGAAATCGTCCAACGCCTCACCTCCCTGGCCGAGACCCTCGATTACTCCTCCTATCCAGAAGTTATGGCGCTCAGAAGCGTGATTCATCTCGCAACGCGAATCACAGGCACGATCGCTGACCCAGCGACCACGTCACTCGACCTCCTCGCGGCCATATGCCCGACACCGGCAGTATCGGGCAGACCCATCGATACAGCCATGGAACTCATTAGGGGCCTCGAGACCAAGCAACGAGGTTTCTTCGCAGGGGCCATGGGCTGGGCCGACGCCTCGGGTAACGGAGCGTTCGTACTCGCCATCAGGGGTGTCATCGTCGATCAAAACGACATCATCGCTACGGCTGGCGCTGGAATCGTCGCTGACTCCTCCGCTTGGGCAGAGGTTGCCGAGACGGAGATGAAGTTGCGATCAATTCTTGATGCTGCGGCCCCGCAAGCCGCCGCATACCTTCTTTAGCGCTGTATCTTTCCAGCACTCGCAACCGTTGTTGGATACCAGGCTTTTCCTAGCGCGCGATCGAGGCCCCATCGAGTGCACAGCCATAGGGCTTCGAACACAATGGTTCCCGACATTTTTGATTCACCCAGCGTTCTATCCACGAAGGAGATGGGAACTTCTTGAATCGTCAGACCCGCTCGCCTGGCGCGATATGTCATTTCGATTTGGAAACCGTAGCCATCAGCCTGCACGCTCTCGTAGTCCATGCGTTTGAGGGATTCGCCCCTATAGACGCGGTAACCAGCGGTTGCGTCTTTGACGCGCAAGCCCAAGGTCATGGAGGCATAGCTATTGCCTCCACGACTCAGGAGGCGACGATGCCACTTCCACGCAGGGATCGATCCACCGGGCGTATAGCGAGACCCTATGACTACGTCAGCACCGCGCTGTGCGGCTTCGAGCAAGGTAGGTAACGCGGCGGGATCGTGGCTGAAGTCTGCATCGATCTCAACGAGCGAATCGAATCCCTGTTCAAGACCCCACGCAAAACCTGCTCGATAGGCACTCCCAAGACCGCCCTTACCATCGCGCCGCATAATTGAGACTGAGCCAAGACGCTCAGCGGCGGCCTGTGCCAAATCAGCGGTTCCATCAGGACTACCGTCATCAACCACCAAAATCTCAGCCACCGGCACGTAGCGACGAAGCGCTTCGAGCATCGCTACGACATTCAGCGATTCGTTATACGTCGGGAGCACCACCAGCGTCTTCATCGCATTCAGCCTAGGACAGAGCGTCGCCGTCTGGCTCTCGCGGCCGTCCAGCCCGAAGATCGCTGACGATTACCTGAAGGGCGGAGCCTGCGGGAATCCCGATTAGTGCTCCGATAACGGTGCCAAAGCCACCATGGAGACGCCCACCCAACTCAGCGCCCACGAGGACGGCTAGGAGCACTAGGGCGGGACGCATCCTTACAGTTCTCGCCATGACCAGGGGATTAAGAAGGTGGTTCTCGATTTGTTGATATATCAAAAACACAATCAAGGTCACGATGCCAGCAGTCAGCGAATGGAGACCCGCGACTAAGACCGTAGGAACACCAGCCAACAGTCCGCCCACGAGTGGTAACAGATCAATAATCGCAACCCAAAGCGCCAGCAGGGCCGCGAAAGGAACTCCTAGAACACTAAGGGTCAAGAAAACAATGAGCCCCGCGATGACAGACGTGACGACGTTACCCAAGACGTAGCCACTCACGGCTCGAGAGGCGTGGTTCGCTATTTCGTCCACCCGTTGAGCGTGCTCCTGACTCATCGTATTCAATATGGATCGCCACAGCGAGGGAAGTTCAAGGAGCACGTAAAAACTTAAGACCACCATGGTCAGTAACGCCACGATTGTTGAGATAGCAGCCGCGCCAAAACCGATCAGGGGCTTAGAAAGTGACGCTGCGTATTTCGATAACTGCGGCGCATGCTGATTTACCCAATTCTGAAGATGGAAACGACGCACCAGATGCCCAATCGGACCTCTCCCCTTTTCCGCTTGAGAGACGAGGTGTGGTGCCTGATGACTGAAACGAGTCACCGCATTAACGAGTGGCTGCCCAAACAAGATTCCAAGGCCTACGAGGCACGCTAAACCGACCAAGAAAATAATCGTGGTTGCCAGAGATCGCCGCATGCCACGTCGCTGCAACAGCGCCACAGCGGGCGCAAGCAGTACGGCAAAAAATACCGCCACGATGACATAGAGCACGATGGTTCTCAATGCCCACAGCAGAACAAAGCTAAAGGATGTGACCGCTACCACCGCAACCGTAGCCACGATCGTCGCTAGGGGTACTCCCCTCTTGACTGCCGAATCGTTAACCCGCTTGGACAGTCCTCGGGCCGAGGATCCCTCTTCTGGCTGTTTCGACGAGCTCATCCCAACAGCATGGCACTGTTACACCCTGTCTCCGTGGAAACATAGAGCCGTGGAGTCAGAACAACCAGATACGCCTGATCCTGGGGCTCAGCCCAGCCCCGCGGCCCTGAGCCCGAAGAAGCGCTGGCTGCGTCCCGAGATTCGCTACACGCTCTCGGGAGTTATTTTCCTCTTCGTTTTCGAATATTTACTGCTGCCCGAGATCGCGTCCGCTCGCAAAAACGTTCATATTCTCACCCGAGCCAACCTGTGGCTTCTCCTCGCAGCCATTGTCCTTGAGGTCGCTGCTCTCTTGGCGTATGCCGAGCTGTCACGAACCGTATTCGCTCCCGACTCTCCAAAACGATGGGCGATGCTTCGAATCAATATGAGCTCCCTCGCGATTAGTCATGTCGTTCCGGGAGGCACCGCAGCCGGTGGTGCCCTCGGATACCGACTCTTAACCGCACAAGATGTTCCTGGGTCGACCGCTGCCTACGGCTTAGCCACCCAGGGAGTGGGATCGGCATTAGTGCTCAACGTCATCTTCTGGATTTGCCTTCTCATCTCCATTCCCCTTCATGGGATCAATCGAATCTACGGCTACGCGTCCCTACTCGGCGTGCTGCTCCTTGCCGCGTTTGGTGGAACGGTGCTCCTACTCACCAAGGGGCAGCGCCACGCAGACGATTGGATTCGGGCTATCGCTCGCCGCCTACCGTTTATCAAAGAAGACAAAGTTGCCGGCTTGATCGAACACGTGGCAGACCGCCTCAACATTTTGTTTTCCAACAAGCGACTCTTGGGCAAAGCCCTTGCATGGGCAGCGGCCAACTGGCTCCTTGATGCCGCGTGTCTATGGTTTATTTTGCTGGCCTTCGGTCAATCAGTCATGCCCATCAACCTGCTGGTGGCCTACGGTCTTGCCAATATCTTGGCCGCCATCCCTCTCACGCCCGGCGGGCTCGGCGTCATTGAGTTCACACTCTCGGGTGCGCTCGTTGGTTTTGGGCTTCCAGCTTCCATCGCCTATCTCAGCGTGATTTCATGGAGGCTGATTAATTTCTGGCTTCCCATCCCCCTTGGCGGTGCTTCTTACCTCAGCCTCAGGGTTTCCACCATGAGGACTAGGAATCTACGACTAGGCGAAGGTTAACGGTTTTCTGATTTGCGAAGGGTTTCAAGCGCTTCGAGTCGAAGTTTCTGATGCAAGCTATGTTCCGAAGATCCGACAAAGCGTCTCCATCGCTGATCAGGACCAAGCAGCCACGTATTGGTGTCATCGTGCATCACGAGGTCCACGATGTGGAGCACTTTAGCAATCAGTGATGGATCACTTATGGGCGTCGCTGCTTCAATTCTACGATCAAGATTTCTTTCCATAAGATCGGCCGAGCCGATGAATACCCGCACAGGTTCGTCACCGTCAGGTCTACCGAATACAAACACGCGACTATGTTCAAGGAATTCTCCGACAATGGAGCGAACCGTTACCGTCTCCGAAAGACCGGGCACTCCTGGGCGGAGGCAGCACATGCCACGAATCGCTAAATCAATCGGAACACCCGCCATGGATGCCCGATAGAGCGCATCGATGGAGGCCGGGTCGGTCAGACCATTGCACTTTATGACGATACGACCCTTTGGCCCTAGCGCTGCCTGCATTTCAATTTCTTCGATGATTCCCGAGCGCATGGTCACGGGGGAAACGAGGAGTTTCTTAAAGTCTCCTAGCCGCGAAAAACCAGTCAGGTAATTAAATAACTCACCGACGTCTTGAGATATCTCTTCGTCCGCCGTGAGAAGTCCTAAGTCCTCGTAATTTCGAGCAGTTCTCGAGTTGTAGTTACCGGTACCAATGTGACAGTAGCGACGAATCCGTTGTCCTTCACGACGAAGTACTAATGCCGTCTTCGAGTGAGTCTTGAATCCAACGATGCCATAGACCACGTGTACTCCCGCATCTTCAAGCGCTTTAGCCCAACCAATATTGGCCTCTTCATCAAAGCGCGCTTTCAGCTCTACCAACGCTGCCACCTGTTTGCCGGCGGCAGCGGCGTCGATGAGGGATGCGACGATGGGGCTGTTGCCCGAAGTTCGATATAGCGTTTGCTTTATTCCAAGGACATCGGGATCTTGCGCTGCCTGAGCGATGAATTGCTCCACTGAGGCCGAAAACGAATCGTAGGGGTGATGGACCAGAAGATCCCCTTGTCTCAGTACCTCGAAAATATCGGCGGCACTTCCATCAGGGTTTTTTAATTGATAAGGCGTAATGGGTTTCCAAGCTTCACCCTTTAATTCGGGTCTGTCGAGTCCATATAACGCCCACAATCCCGTTAGCCCCAAGGGGGCCGACGAAATATAGACGTTGTCTTGGCTCAATTCGAGTTCGCTTGCCAGCATGGCCCTTGTCTCATTACTGGAATCGGCCGTTACCTCCAGCCGAACAGCATCACCGAAACGGCGCCGAGCCAATTCTTGCTCCAAGGCGACCAATAAGTCATCAGCCTCTTCTTCGGCGAGCGCTAAGTCGGCATTTCTCGTCACCCGAAAGGCGATGTACGCACGGATTTCCATACCAGGGAACAGCTGGCCGAGGTTGGCCGAGATGATGTCTTCGAGCCCTACAAAACGTTCACCGTCTGGCATAACGACAAATCGCGGCAAGTTTGCCGGCACCTTGACCCGAGCCACGCGTTCCTCGCCGCTCGCGCCGTCTCTGACAACAATGGCCAAGTTAAGCGACAGGTTAGAAATAATGGGGAAGGGATGTCCCGGATCGACCGCAAGGGGAGTTAAAACTGGGAAGATTAAGTCGTCGAAGAAATTGGCAAGGAAGGCTTGATCAACCGCGTCGAGTTCACTCCACTTGGAAAGTCTGATTCCTGCCTCTTTCAGCGCCGGAATCAGTTGATGCAAGAACACCTCGTCCACCCTCGCGGTTAATTCGAGTACCCGGGTGCGAATCTGCGGCAACTGTTCAGCCGGGGTGAGTCCGTCAACAGACCTCCGCCGAACATTGGCTTCGGCTTGATCTTCGAGGTTGGCCACTCTCACTTGGAAAAACTCATCAAGGAGATCGGAGAATATCGCCAGGAATTTAACCCTTTCCAGTAATTTCTGGCTGGAATCCTCTGCCAAATCGAGTAGTCGCGAGCCAAAGTCAAGCCTCGACAACTCCCGGTTTGAAAAACGCTGTGTGCCAAATTCCTCCACGGAGCGCGCCAATGGAGCTTCAGGAACCTGGTTTGACTCTGTCACGGCTGCTTCCTCACTTGATGTACCCCATGGAGTCTATCGAGGCAGGTACGCTTTCATCGTGGTTAGCTACACGTCCTCAGGTGAACTTCTAGCGAACCGAGGATCCATTCTCCCGCCCTTCGAGAGAATTCCGAAGCCTCGACGTCGAACCGAATTAGGACTTTTGATCTTTGTTTGGGTCATCATCTCTGCTCTCTACGTACTCGTAGCGCTCGGTGCCAAGAACCATCTACCGGCCCACGCGGTTGCTTTTTTGGCAGTCTTAGCAGTCATTAGCTTTTCCCTCAATCTGATTAATCGATGGCTTGCACCCCATGCCAATGCCATGTTGGTACCGCTGTGCGTTTTGTTAAACGGCATGGGATACATCGAGATCGTGCGCTGGAATCCTCACGCCGCTCAAGCTCAGGCACTGTGGACGGCCTTAGGGGTCATCCTCTATGGAGGAACCCTCCTGGTCGTCCGGCGCACAAGGGATCTTGATCGTTTTCGATACATCATCTTGTTAGCGGCCATTGTCTTAATGTTGGCCCCTCTCTTTCCCGTGATTGGCCTTAACGTCAACGGTGCCCGTCTCTGGGTTAGTTTCGGTGGACCGTTGGTCTTTCAACCTGTCGAGATCGCGAAGATTCTCCTTGTCATCTTCTTTGCGAGTTACTTCGCTGACAAGAAAGAATTGCTGTCGATCCCCACGGCGCGAATTGGTAATCGCTTAGTCATCAGCCCCAAGCCACTGATTCCCGTATTCGGTATGTGGCTCTTTGCGATGGCTATTTTGGGCATGGAGAATGATATTGGCTTCGCCATGTTGATGTTCACCCTGTTTATCGCGATGCTCTGGATTGCCACTGGCCGAGCCTTCTACCTGGTCATCGGTCTTAGTCTGTTTGCCCTCGGCGGTATCTTCGCCTTCTACTTTTTCGGACAAGTTCACCAACGTGTCGACATCTGGCTCAATCCATGGGCGTACGCTCAAGGCAAGGGTCAACAACTCGTGCAATCGTGGTATTCATTGGGCTCAGGCGGCATTGGCGGTTCGGGGTTGGGTGCCGGACAATCGGGAAGCATTCCCTATCTCACCTCTGACTTGATCTACGTCGCTATCGCTGAAGAGTTGGGCTTCATGGGTTCTTCAATTCTGGTAACGACTTACACCTTGATTGTTGGTGCTGGCTTTAATATCGCGCAGCGAGCACGCTCTGAATTCGCCCGGCTATGTGGCGCCGGTCTCACAGTAATTCTGGGATTCCAGGCGTTTTACATCCTCGCCGGCATACTTCGAATCTTGCCCTTTACCGGAATCACCTTGCCATTCGTCGCGAGGGGTGGATCCTCCCTCATTGCTAACTACATCTTGATAGCACTGCTGTCTCGGATCTCTAGTGAAACGGGACCTGACTGGATCGAAGCCGACACCTTGAGATCTGAAGACGCAACCTCAGTGGTGGCGAGACGTTAGGCAAAGCTTGTGTCTGATACCAACATCGGGGCCGGTACTGGCTGACGCGCTGCGAGAATCATGGCGTCAGATGGCCTCGCGTCGGCCACGCACGATCCCTGCTCGGCCATCAATACCAATTGGGCTTGAAAGGACTCTCCGGTAACACGGCTAATCCGAGCCGCTACGACATCGACGCGTAGATATTGAAGTACCCCCGAAAACAACTCATGGGTACTGGGGCGAAGCCCCTGACCGCCCTCCATCGCCGTCTTGAGCGCTGCCGCCTCCGCGATGCCAACAGAAATACTGACTTCTCGATGCGGCTCCGCCTGCTCACGAAGCAGTACCTGACCATGCTCTCGAGGCAGCGGGACGCTCACCGATACGACATCACACAGGATCCAGACAGTATCGATATCATCTCCCGAACCAGCGGTCACTAAGTAACTCATGAGCCGCTCAGCCCACCTCGACGGGCACCAACAGCGAGTACGAGTCCAACGGCTACGAAGAACACTAAAGCACTTGATCCGCCGTAGGAGAAGAACGGCAACGGTATGCCGGTGACTGGCATGATCCCCATGGTCATTCCGGCATTTTGAAATACCGAGAACGTGAAGAAGGTAAACACGCCTACCGCCACTAATCTGCCCAACACGTCTTTCGCTTGCATGGCGATGCGCAAAATGCGATATGAAATGAACGCGAGAAGCCCAAGCACCCCGACGCTTCCAAGGAAGCCCGTCTGTTCTCCCACGGCTGTGAAGATGAAGTCGGTCTGCTGTTCAGGTACGTAGCCAAGGTTGGTGAGGCCCCCGTGGCCTAAGCCAGTACCGAAGAGACCACCCGCACCGATAGCCGTCTTGGCTTGATTGACGTTGTAGATGTACTGCTGAAGCCCTGGACTCGAGGAGTTCTGGTGGAGGAAGCTCGTAATTCTCAGTATTTGGTAGTGGCTCAAAATGCCACCGGCAAACACCACGATTCCGACCAGTATGGTTCCGAGTATCAAAAGCGTCAGAATGCGCCCTGGCAGTCCAGCAACGGTCAGGATCGCAATCAAGGTAATGCCCATAATGATGGTGGTACCAAGGTCTGGCTGCACCAAAATCAAGATCATCATGAATCCGGCCATGAGTAGCAAACGAGAAACATCTCGCAAACTAAGCCCGTCGGGTCTACGAGCGCAGTACGTCGCTACCGCCAAAATTAAAGCCAGGAGCGCGAACTCTGAGGGTTGAATCTGCACAAAACCCAAAGAAAACCAGCGCTGAGCCCCAAGAGCATGACTTCCGAAAGGAGAGAGTACTGCGAGCAGCATCACAATCATGATGATGTAGCTCGCCGTGGCGAACTGTTCCAAGAGGCGATAATTCAAACGTGAAATTCCCAGCATGGCAAGAATCCCCAAGAACACAAAGATGGCTTGGCGCTTGACAAAATAAGTGCCCGAGAGTCCATGAACTGCCAGACCAGTTCGGGTTGCGCTATAGATCATCACCATGCCGATGATCGAAGCTCCGATACACGCGAGCACGAGCCACCAATCGGTAGACCCGCTCGTTGAGCGAGACGTTCGAGGACTCTGTAGCAAGGTCATTGTCGCTCCCCCATCACGGCGTTGATCGCCTTCACCATCTCGGGAATCGGAGCCTCGGCTCCTGTCCACAGCTCTATCTGAATAGCGGCTTGGTGAATCAACATTCCAAGACCACCAAAAACAACATGGTCGGTACTGCGCAGGGCAAGCATCCATGCCGTCTCTAGCGGTTCGTAGACTAAATCTACCGCTACCGCGTCGTGCCGGACTCGCCTTGGGTCACAGGGCATGGAATCGGCATGGGCCGTGCCAACCATTCCCTGAGGGGTCGCGTTCACCACCAGATCAGCCATTTCAAGGTCTTCCTCGGTTACTGAGGAGCAGACCGCGCCTACCATCACACATGCCCGCTCTACCTGATCGTGGCGGCGGGCCATGATTCCCACCTTCGCGGCACCGGCGTCCGCTAGGGCCGCTGCCACAGCGCGCGCAGCGCCGCCAGCACCAATAATGACGCAGTGCCGATCCTTCGGTTCAAATTTTGCGTCGTAGCGTAACCAGTTAATAAACCCTTCGCCATCGGTTGAATAACCCGTGGTTTGATCATCTTCGATGGCCACGCAATTGATGGACTGAAGTCGCCATGCGGAACTATCTACCCAATCGACCAAGTCAAGTAACTCTGATTTCAGGGGCATCGTCACTGAAAAGCCACGCAATCCCCTTTCCTTGGCCATGGTCACAAAATCGGCACCCTGTCCTAGCCCTACGAGAAAACGCTCCGAGCGCCACGCTAAGCCCAGTGCATGAAAGGCCGCCTCGTGGATCACCGGCGAAAGCGAGTGCTCGATGGGCGAGCCAGCTACACCGGCCATAACCATTGCGTTACTCATACGCCCGCCGCTCGAGCAATCGCTTCATTGGCCACTTGTTGTGCATAGGTTGTCGAGAAGGCTTCAACGCCCGCCTTATTGATAAGAACGAAATACAACCATGGTCCCGCTGGTGCATTGCTTACGGCACGGATAGCCAATGCTGAGGGCACACACGTTGGTGTGGGGGGAAGACCATGCGTCAGGTAGGTGTTGTATGGCGAAGAGACCGCGAGATCCGAAGCCGTAACCTTCCCGCCATCACGGCCGAGTGCATAGAGAATCGTTGAGTCCATTTGTAGCGGCATGCCAATTGCGAGCCGGTTGTAAATCACGCGAGCGACCTTAGGCATGTTGACTTGGTAGTAGCCCTCTTTCTCTACAATCGAGGAAGCGATTACCAGTTGATAGGCATCGAGACCATTCAGGCGGCTCGTCGGGTAGAGACCGTTTCTCGCAGCGAGAGCAACGAAACGCGACACCATCTGCGTCAGCACTTGTGAACCAGTCGAGGCCGGCGTGATCAGATATTGACCAGGGGCGATGAGGCCTTCGAGATTATTCGTAGAGGCCGGCTCGAACGGCGACCGAACTGCTCCTGATTTCATGGAAGTCATCATCTGATCCGCCACCGTGTTTGCGCCATAGGCGGCAATCCGATTCACTATTTCTTTAACGGTGAAGCCCGGAGGAACTTCAATGGGGATGATGTTGGGCCCGGCCCTGAGGTCCTGAGCAGCTGCGGCAAAGGTCAAACCACGATGCATTTGGTAGCTTCCCTGGAGAATCGTCGGGGAGCCGTGGATAGCACTGTAAAGCCGCATCATTGGAACCGATCCGATAATTCCCTCAGCGGCCATTGCGCCGTAGACCCCTGAAGCAGACTCACCACTTCTCACCGTCACGATCGCCGTCCCCGAGGATGGGGAGAAGATCGCGTGTGATTCAACCTCGTAGTAAGCGGCCAGCAGCACGATGAGCAGTATCACCACACCAAGAGACCACGCCAGCCAGTGAGGCCTTTTTTTTATGTGGCGTTGACGGGGACCTACGTCAGGCGAGGGAGTCTCAGCGGTCTCTATTGACATGCCAACCAACTCTCCAAGAGCACCACTGCCGACGCAGAATCAATAACCGATTTCTGCTTCTTTGCATTCAAACCCGCACCCCGAAGGCTGCGAGCGGCCTCCACGGTGGTGA
This sequence comes from uncultured Actinomycetes bacterium, assembly GCA_903875425.1. Lineage (GTDB taxonomy): Bacteria > Actinomycetota > Acidimicrobiia > Acidimicrobiales > RAAP-2 > CAIQWC01. Next base: position 189,424 of record CAIQWC010000012.1, read on the forward strand.
GTCGCTCATCGCAAAGCGATATCTCCACATCGTCGAGCCTGGGAGCCAAGTGGGCAACGAAGCGACGAGTGATGTCAGCCCGGCTCGACTCTGTTCCGTTCAAGCTGATCGGTAAACCGACCACAACCATCGAAACTGCCTCTTCATGTACCAGCTCTAGAATTTGACGCACCAACAGATCTTGCTCGACCAAGCCGACCAACGCTGGTCGGGGCATGGCGATTGCTCTGTTGCTATCGGACATCGCAACGCCAGTGCGCCGGTCGCCCACATCGAGGGCGAGTACCCGTCCCAAGGTCAGCGCCATGAGCCTCATGAGCCTCGCAGAACCGTTGCTGCGTGTTCGAGTCCCTGTCCTAAGCCCTCAGGATTCTTGCCTCCAGCCACCGCCAGGGTCCCCGACCCTCCACCGCCTCCAGCAATAAAGGATCCGAGCTCTTTGACGAGGTCCTTGGCGCTGGGATCTCCACTGGTTGCTACTGCGATGGCTACCTTGCCCTCACAAACGCTGCCCAGAGCCACTGCACTAACCCCTTCTCGAGCCTGAAGATCGGCCGCCAAGCTGCGCAGATCATCTGCCGTTACGTTGTCGAGCATCGAGACGATAACACCGTCACGGGCGCTATCAACAAGCGCTGAGGCCGAAGCGCTGAGTGTGGCCTGTCGAAGCGCATCACGCTCTTTCTCAACGACCCTAATGCGATCCAATATTCGTTCCACTGCCTCAGCGAGTCCCTCGGGCTCAGCTCTCAACGCAGCCGAGGTAGCCGTGAGGGTACGGTCAAGCCTTAGGGACCGCTCCACCGCTTCGAGACCCGTTACGGCCTCGATGCGACGAGTATTCGAGCCAATCGAACCCTCGGAGATGATGGCAAAACTACCAATGGAGCCCAGTGCTCCAACGTGCGTGCCCCCGCAAAATTCTAGAGAATGTGAACCTGCTCGGACTACCCGGACCGTGTCACCGTACTTGTCTCCAAAAAACGCTATCGCTCCCATTGCTTCTGCTTCTTGACGCGACGTCTCGGTTGTCTCGACCTCATCATCACTGAGAATTCGACTGTTCACTAAGCGGGTAACTAGCGCAAGTTGCTCCGAACTCGGCGCTTCGTGATGGGAGAAGTCGAATCGTAAGCGGTCGGGGGCCACGAGTGAACCTTGCTGGCGGACATGGTCTCCAAGTACTTCGCGCAGCGCAGCATGAGCAAGATGGGTTGCGGTGTGATTCCGACGCAAGGCTTCTCGACGATCAGCGTCAATGGTTGCGATCGCCTCTTGGCCAGCTTCTATGACACCTTCTATGGTGCATCGATGGGCATGAAGCCCTGGCATAGGAGCCACGGTGTTCAGGACGGTCGCGCGACCACTGGGCGTCGCGATAACGCCCGTGTCGCCCATTTGGCCGCCGCTCTCGGCGTAGAACGGTGTTCGATCCAAGAACACTTCGAAGCTACCGTCGTGGCTCTCCAGCACTGCCACCACGGAGGCCGAGACTTCGTATTCTTCTCGTCGGCGACCTACGAAAACACTAGGTCCATCGCTGTCCACGATTCGGCGATATGACGATTCATCGGCTGAGCGAGGCAGTTTCGACGCCGAACGCGCACGATCACGCTGGTTCGTCATCAGGCTATCGAATTCTTCTCGGGAGACGCTTAGCTCTTGTTCAGCGGCAAGCTCTTCGGTTAGCTCAATGGGAAAACCATGGGTGTCATGGAGCAAGAACGCAACGTCTCCTCCCAAAGAAGACCCGCCTTGCACCTTTGCGTCATTCGTGGCCTGTTCGAGTAGCGCTAAGCCCGCACGGAGGGTGCGTCCAAACCCCTCCTCTTCGCGAGACAGTACCTGGGTAATCAAATCTGATTCCGTACGTAAATTCGGATACACATCACCGAGACTCTCGATGGTGGAGGACACGAGTCTTGACGTGATTTCTCCCGGGGCTCCAGCTCGCCGAGCGGCCAAGACCGCGCGACGTACAATTCGGCGAAGCACGTAACCCCGCGACTCGTTGGAGGGCAAGACGCCGTCGGCTACCAACATCGTCATGGCTCGTCCATGGTCAGCCAAGATTCTCAGCTGTACGTCATCTTGCTCATGAACCCCGTAGGTTTTCCCGGTGATGGACTGAGCCGTATCGAGAAGGCCACTAAAGATATCCGTCGCAAAGATGGAGTCGGTGCCATTGAGCGTAGGAACGAGGCGCTCAAGCCCGGCACCGGTATCAATGTTGGTCTTCGGTAGCGGCTCGAGACTTCCATCGAGTTGTCGCGAGTACTGCATGAACACAAGATTCCAGATTTCTACAAACCGCTCGTCTCCACCGAACGCAGGACCACCGTCGGCGCCGTAGCGTTCACCTTTATCGAAAAATATTTCCGAACTCGGACCGCACGGACCAGTGTCCCCAACTTTCCAGAAATTATCTTCGCCGAGCCGCTGTATGCGCGTCGGGTTCAGACCTACGCCATCTCGCCATAGGGCTTCAGCTTCGTCATCGCTCTCGTGAACCGTTACCCAGAGGCGCTCTGGATCGATACCCATGACCTCGGTGACGAGATCCCACGCCATGGAAATAGCACCTTCTTTGAAGTAATCACCAAAGGAGAAATTGCCGAGCATCTCAAAGAAGGTGCAGTGCCGCGAGGTGGTCCCGATGATGTCAATATCCAAGGTCCGAAAGCACTTCTGCACTGACGTGGCCCTCGGCCACGGCGGTGCTTGGTCACCGAGGAAGTACGGCTTGAAGGGGACCATGCCGGCGATGGTGAACAAAATGCTCGGATCATGAGGAATGAGGCTGGCTGAGGGCACAATCTGGTGTTCTCGGCTCTCAAAGAACGCCAGGAAATCCCGACGAAGTGTCTTGGCGTCCATGTCCTCAATCCTACCGGTCGTCTTGATCCAAACTCGACCCCTTTGCCTGGCGTAGCCACTGCTGGGATTCGGGCTCTCGACCTTGGCTCCTCGGGTCATAGAACCGTCGACCTCGAAGTTCATCGGGAAGGTATTCCTGAGCCACCCAGCTGCTGGCATCGTCGTGAGGATACCGGTAACCAAGGCCGTGACCGAGGTCGGTGGCACCTGAGTAGTGCGCATCTCGAAGGTGTTCGGGAACCCTAGCCCCGGGGTACGCGGTCACCGCCTCCTTGGCTTTTTGTAAAGCCATCGTGGCTGAATTTGATTTCGGTGCGGTAGCGAGTCGAATCACAAGATGCGAAAGAATTAATTGGGCTTCGGGCATACCGACAAGTTCCACGGAGCGGCTCGCCGCATCGGCGAATACTAAGGCCCATGAATCCGCCATACCAATATCCTCTGAAGCCAAAATGACCATGCGCCGAGCCACGAAACGAGGAGACTCACCCGCTTCGAGGAGTCGGATGAGCCAATAGAGCGCCGCATCAGGATCAGAACCTCGAACCGACTTAATCAGTGCAGACGTTTGGTCATAGTGCTCGTCCACGCCTTGGTGAAGCACAACGCCATCCCTGGCATCAACGACATCTTGCGCGCTTACTTGCTCGTGGGAGCGACCCTTGGCGATAGCCATCGCCACTTCAAGGGTCGTTAGTGCGCTTCGAGCATCGCCACCGGCCACCGAGGCGATAAGGCGAACCGCATCCGCATCGGCAGAGATCTGCTCTTCTCGTAAGCCTCGCTGTATCAAAGCTTCAAGGTCCCCAAGACTTAAGGGCAACAGTCGCCACAGGGTGGAACGCGATAGCAAAGGAGCGTTTACCTCGAAGTAGGGATTCTCAGTCGTCGCTCCTACGAGGGTCACGAGGCCTGACTCGACACCGGGCAACAAGACGTCTTGCTGAGCCTTGTTGAAACGGTGTACCTCATCGACGAAGAGTACGGTGCCTTGGCCATGTTCGCCGAGTCGAAGCCGGGCCTCTTCGAGAACATCTCGGACATCTTTCACGCCAGCTGCTACCGCCGAGAGACTCACGAATTTCTTTTTCGTGGTGGAAGCGAGCAAGGATGCCAGGGTTGTTTTACCCGAACCTGGCGGTCCCCAGAGTATGAGCGACGTCAGACGATCTTGGTCAGCGAGGAGCCGTAGTGACCCATCGGGTCCCACCAAGTGCCGTTGACCGACTACCTCATCGAGGTTCCTGGGTCGCAGCCTTGCGGCGAGGGGGCCGCGCGCAGCCAACCGCTCCTCGGCGGCCACCCCGAAGAGGTCCTCGGGGATCAGGACTCCTTAGTGATAGTCCGAATACCGAGCTCCAAGAGGGCCGAATTCGAAATGGTCGAAGGAGCCTGGGTCATGAGATCAGTACCCGACTGCGTCTTAGGGAAGGCAATGACTTCTCGAATGGTATCGGCGCCGGTAAAAATCGCTACTAGCCGGTCTATACCGAAAGCAAACCCTGCGTGAGGAGGCGCCCCGTGCCGGAAAGCACCCAGCAAGAACCCAAATCGCTTCTCGGCTTCTTCTTCGCTAATACCAAGAGCGCTAAATACCTCGCTCTGTAAATCAGGTCGGTGGATACGAACCGAGCCGGAGCCGAGTTCCCAACCATTGAGAACGAGATCATAGGCCTGGCTTCGCGCTTTCAAGGGATCAGTCTTTAGGAGTTCAAAATCTTCCGGATGCGGCATGGTGAAGGGATGGTGTGCCGAAATTGGGTTCCCAGCTCCATCGACGCCATCGAACATTGGAAAATCCATCACCCATACGTAACGAGCTTCGCCCTCGCCCACGGGAGGAGACAGCAGCTGCGCTCGCAGGGCTCCTAGTACTTCGACGCTCAAGCGCCATTCATCGGCAACCACGAGTACTAAGTCGCCGGACTCGGCCTTTGTGGCCGTGACGATGCCTTCGCGCTCTTGCTCGTTCAAAAACCGATCCAAGGGCGAATCAAGCTTCCCCGCGTCTTGAACGCGGAACCACGCAAGACCTTTGGCCCCAAGAGCCTTCGCGGTATCAGTCAGGGCATCGAGCTTGGATCGCGTGAAGGCTGCTCCAGCCGGAATTTTGAGTGCCTTAACAACGGGCGCGGCAAAAGCCCTGACTTCAGACTCAGCAAACAGCGCCGAAAGGTCGGTTAACTCAATCTCGACGCGCAAGTCAGGCTTATCAACGCCAAAGCGGTCCATCGCCTCGTGCCAGGTGATTTGGGGGATCGCCCCAGGCCGAACACCGGTAGCGACCTCGGCGGCGTCGAGGACCGCTTCCGATACAAAGGCCATCACGTCTTCTTGGGTAACAAAACTCGCTTCTAGATCCAGTTGGGTAAATTCAAATTGACGGTCGGCCCGCAGATCCTCATCACGCATGCAGCGAGCAATCTGGTAGTAACGGTCAATACCGCCAACCATCAGTAACTGCTTGGCCAACTGCGGACTCTGCGGCAGAACGTAGAACGAACCATTGTGTAGGCGCGAGGGAACCGTGAATTCACGAGCGCCTTCAGGGGTCGGAGCCCACAGTATCGGCGTCTCGACCTCGACGAATCCCTGCCGGTCCATGGCCGAGCGAAGGGCACGATTAACCGCGGCACGGAGGCGCAGATTGCGTTGCATCCGTGGTCGGCGTAGATCGAGGTAGCGATAGCGAAGCCGGATCTGTTCATCAACCTCGCTTCGGTCTTCGAGTCCAAACGGCGGGGGTTCAGCGACGGAGAGAATTTCAACCCTACAGTCACCGATCTCAACCTCACCAGTATCTAATGCATCGTTGAGGGTCCCCTCCGGCCGAGGGCGTACCGTACCGGTAATTTGAACCACGTATTCGCTACGCACATCGGTCGAACCATCAACGACGCACTGAATGATGCCCGTGTGGTCGCGTAGATCTACGAAAGCCAAGTGCTCTCCGTGTTCACGGCGGCGAGCCACCCAACCGCAGACTCGGACCACCTGGCCTATGTGCTCGCTACGGAGTTCCCCACAAAGTAGATCTCTCATGGACGTTGCGGTCCTGTGCGATACCGACGACTCGTTATTCGTACTCACGACCTATCTCCTAGTGCGCTAAACCGCGAAAGAAACTCCTCCACGCTGAGTGTTTCTTGTTCTGCTTCGTGGCGTAAGGCTCGAATCGTAACGGATCTAGTCTGCGCTTCTTGTTCGCCGATGATTCCAGCAAAGTCAGCTCCTGAACGGTCGGCGACTTTAAGTTGCGCCTTCATCGACCGACCGTCATAGGCCCGCTCAGCAAAAACACCCCGATCACGCAACGCCGCCACGATCCGTCGAGCATGCCCGCCACCCGTGACATCGACCATGAATACAGCGGGATTCGGGCCTGCTACCTCGAAGCTGTTCTCTGCGTCACAAGCCAGCAAAACTCGCTCCATGCCTACCCCGAATCCGATGCCCGGCGTCGGGGGTCCCCCGAGGATCTCTACGAGGCCGTCATAGCGACCGCCGCCACCTATGGCATTTTGTGCACTTTCCAGCGCCGACGATGAGAATTCGAAGGTCGTCCTTGTGTAATAGTCAAAGCCTCGAACAAGTCGGTCATCTTGAATCGCTGACAGGCCTAGTTCAGTTAATCCGCCACGTACCCGTTCATGATGGACCGAACACTCTTGGCACAGCTGCTCCCGCAATATGGGTCCACCCGAGGTAACTAGAACACACGCCTCTTTCTTGCAGTCAAGGACGCGTAAAGGATTCTGTTCCCATCGCTCAGCGTGTTCGTCGCAGAGCGACGATTGATGCGTGGACAAGTAGTCCGATAGCGCTGTGACGTAGGCTGGTCGACACGCTTCACAGCCCATGGAGTTAATGATCAGCCTGACATCTTGAAGACCAAGACCACGAAAGAATCTCGACGCCATCGCGATGACCTCAACGTCAATATCCGCGTCGTCGCTGCCGAGTACTTCAACCCCTAGTTGATGATGTTGACGGAAGCGCCCTGCTTGCGGACGCTCGTAGCGGAAGCTCGGCGATACGTACCAAGCCTTAAAGGGTGTAGGCGGTCGATGTTGAATAAAAGCTCGCACCACGGGCGCCGTTCCCTCAGGTCGTAAGGCAAGGCGGCGACCCCCTCGATCTTCGAATTCATACATTTCCTTCGAAACGACCTCAGCAATATCACCCAGACCTCGGTGGAAAACACGCACGTCTTCGAACATGGGTGTGTGCACTAACCCGAAGCCATAGGTAGTGGCGATCTCGGCAAATCTCGCTACCAGGGCCTGCCAGCGAAAAGACTCCGGAGGCATGACGTCGTGAGTGCCAGCAGGTGCCTGGGGGATGAATTGCTCCTCGGTCATAGTTCTATCTTCTCGCACCCGGAAGCACGCGGTACGCATCAAAGACACCATCAAGCATTCGGATGGAGTTAATCAGGGTTTCAAGGTGACTCGGATCCGCTAATTCGATGTCAAAGGTCATCCGACTAACCCTGTCCGCGGTAGTCGCCGTTCGGGCTGCCACGATATTGAGCCGATGCTCGGAGACGGCTTGGGTGATATCGACCAGCAACCTCGAGCGATCAAAGGCCAAGACCTCGAGTGTGGCTCTGAACACCCCTTCTCCCGAAGCGTCCCACTCCACTTCTATGATTCGGTCGTTATTGCGCTCTGAGAGGGCTTCAGCGTTGGAACAGTCCGAGCGGTGGACCGAAACTCCCCTACCCTGCGTCACAAAGCCAAGGATCTGGTCACCAGGTACCGGCGTGCAGCATTTCGCCAAATGCACCATGACGTCATCGAGACCTTCTACCCAAACGCCGGCGGTGCGCCGGTGAGGAGAACGCGGCGTTCGAGACGATCGAGTAACCGTCGTAGCGATCTGCTCGTCACCTCCTCGCATTTCGCGTAAGAGTCTCTGGATCACCGAGGAGGCCGAGATCTGCCCTTCGCCGATGGCTACAAAAAGCGCCTCGTCATCGGCGAGATTCATCGATTCCGCAACCGTGGCCAGTGCCGCCGAACTCAGCGTGGTGGCAATCGGCATTGATTCGCGTCGCAATTCCTTCGTGAGCGCTTCACGACCTGATTCGAGTGCATCTTCGCGGCGCTCCTTCGAGAACCACTGGCGGATTTTGTTCCGAGCCCTGGAAGAGGCCACGAAATTTACCCAATCCCTGGAGGGGCCAGAAGACTCAGATTTCGAAGTAAAAATCTCAATCGTGTCAGCCGATTGAAGCCGAGAGTCCAACGGTACAAGGCGACCATTGACCTTCGCGCCAATGCAGCGATGACCAATTTCCGTATGTACTGCATAAGCGAAATCAACCGGCGTCGAATCTGCGCTCAGCGCGATGACGCGACCCTTGGGTGTAAAGACGTACACCTCATCTTGTTCAAGGTCGGCTTTGATCGATTCAAGGAAGCTAACGGGGTCCGACGATTCTGTGTCCGCATCCGTAATTCGCTGCATCCATGCCAGTTCTGCCGCCGACGCGGCTTCCTTGTAGGACCAATGAGCGGCAATGCCGTATTCCGCCTTTGCATGCATGTCGGTAGTTCGAATCTGAATCTCAACGGGCTTTCCTCCAGGGCCAATCACCGTGGTGTGTAGTGATTGGTAGAGATTGAACTTGGGTGAGTTGATGTAATCCTTGAATCGTCCTTGCACGGGACGCCACAATGCATGGATCACCCCAAGCGCCGCCCAACAGTCACGCTCATCACTCGTGACGATCCTCAAGCCCACGAGGTCGAAAATGTCGTTAAACTCGCGTCCTCGCACCACCATCTTTTCGTAGATGCTCCACAGATGCTTCGATCGGCCAGTTACTTCACAAGAGACTCCCGACTCCTCGAGTTGCCCTCTAAGTTGATCAAGCACGCCACTAACGTAGGCATCCCGCTCGGGAGCTCTCGCGGCCACCATCTGCTCTATCTCGGCGTAGCGTTTCGGATGCAAAGTTGCGAAACAAAGATCCTCGAGTTGCCACTTAACCTGTTGCACACCGAGCCGGTGTGCAAGCGGTGCGTAAACGTCCAATGTTTCTTGCGCGGTTCGTTGCTGCTTGGCCGGGGGCATGACTGCCAAGGTGCGCATGTTGTGAAGTCGGTCTGCCATCTTGATAAGGAGTACTCGCCAGTCAGACGCCATGGCAATAAACATTTTCCGAATCGTCGCGGCCTGCTGCGCTTCTTTCGAGTCGAAAGCTAAGCGATCGAGTTTGGTGACACCATCGACCACTGAAGCCACGTCAGCCCCGAACCACCGCTCTAAATCCTCGAGCGTGACGCCGGTATCTTCGACCGAGTCGTGCAGTAGCGCCGCCACCACCGTCGTCTCATCGAGTCCGAGATCGGCCACGATGCCGGCAACAGCCACCGGGTGGGAGACGTAGGGCTCCCCCGAGTGGCGAAACTGCCCACTGTGGGCTTCTGCCGCCACCATGGCTGCTCGAAAAATCGCACTCGTTTCCTCGCCCGGGCGACGAGCGGTAAACGAGGCCAGCACGGGCTCCAGCAACTCAGCCACCACCTCGTGGGTGGCATCGCCAGCACTAGACGGTGCCGTGAGACTTGTCATCTCATTACGCTACCCGCACAGGGGTAATGAGGTGCTCAGCGCGAGCGTCGCTTACTCTTGCGAGGCCGAGGAACGTCGCTCGGCGGCAGACCGGCTTGTGCGCGAGCCGATGCCGATCCCGGAACAATGACACCTGACACGGTCGAGGGGGAACTGGCAGACGCGGAACTCTTCGATCGGGCCGCTTCGTAGGGAGACATGCTTTCGCTACGGACGCCACGCGAGTCGAGACGCTGACGCACAGCCCGCCATTTCTGTTCCCGCTCTTTCATCATCGCCAACAGCGGTGCCGCGATAAATATTGAAGAGTACGCGCCCGAAAGCAGTCCCACAAAGAGCGCCACGCCATAGTTCAGCAAGGTCGTAGCGCCCAAGATCTCGGCACCCACAACCAACACAGCCAAAACAGGAAGAATGGCGACCAAGGAAGTATTGATCGATCTCGCCAATGTTTGGTTCATGGAGAGGTTGACCACTTCGGAATACGTCAACCTTCCTCCGCCAATATTTTTTACGTTGTCACGCACGCGGTCGAAGACCACCACCGTGTCGTAAAGGGAGTAGCCGAGAATGGTCAAAACAGCTACGACGGTGTCGGGAGTTACTTGAAATCCGAAAATCGCATAAACACCAACGGTGACCAAGATGTCATGGATCATCGCTAGGAACGCAGCGAGCGCCATCTTGGGCTCAAAGCGGAAGCTGATGTAGATCACCACGGTAATAAAGAAGATTGCGAGCGCCCACAGCGCTCGGCTCGTTACATCCCCTCCCCAGGTGGGTCCGACCGTCGACTGCGAAACATTGTTTTGATTCGTGTGTGCCAGTGTCGCCAGCGAGGCGACCACCTTGTTCGACACCGATGCCTGTTGCGTCGCCGAGAGCGTATTGATGTTGGCCTGAACCTGGATCGTGCGGCCACCAAGAATGGTGACCACTGGCTGGTTCAGCCCATCGGCCTCTACCGCCGCCGTTACTTGTTGAACGGTCAGGTTCTTTCCCTGGACCTCCCACGAAGCCCCACCCTTGAAATCAATGCCGAGGTTGAGTCCTCGCACCGAAATAGCGATAATGCCAATCAAAATGATGATGCTTGATACGAGATACCACCAACGGCGCTTGCCGACGAAGTCGAAACGTGTTTGTCCCCGATAGAGACGCGAAAAGGCTCCGGGAGCCTTTTCCTCAGGCAAATCTGTTGCCACGCTGCTCACGATACGACCTCCAAAGCGACGTCCTCGCTATCTTGGGCATGCGAATCCGCCAAGAGGCCACGAGAAATAGAGAAGGCTCCCTCGCTGGCTGATTCGCCGCGGCGCCCCAGCAAAATTACCAAGGGTCGGGTGAAGAAGTACGTCATCACAATGTCCAAGATCGTCGAGAGACCCAGGAAGAAGGCGAAGCCCCGAACGTCACCCAGCGCCACTAAGTACAGAACGACCGCTGCCAGCAGGGAGACAAAGTCAGCTGCTAGGACCGTTCGCCATGCTGATTGGAAGCCACGATCGACCGAAATTCGAACCGAGCGACCTGACCTCGCTTCATCCTTTAGCCGCTCGAAGTAGACGATGTAGGAGTCGACCGTGATGCCAATCGACACAATCAAGCCCGTTACTCCCGCAAGCGAGAAACTCGGCGCCAAGGTGGTGTGTCCAAGGGCTGAAACGATGGTCCACAGTGCCATCGCCGTCAGGCCTAGCCCCGCGATAATCACGAGCCCGAGCGCCCGGTAGTAAATCAAGGTGTAGAGCAAGACAAGGAGCAGACCTACGACACCGGCCGCCAAACCAGCAACCAGGGAGGAGTGCCCGAGCGTTGGAGAAACGGTCTGCGTCGTCAACGCGGTCAAGCGGACGGGAAGTGCTCCAAACTCCATCGCGGTCGCCAGGTTCTGCGCTTGGGATTGGCTCATGGAACCTGAGATCTGGCCCGAGCCACCAAAGGAGGTGAAGGTTGCTTGCGTTGGCTGAATCAGCGGCGCTGACTGAACGACGCCATCGAGTTCGATGGCCACAATCTGGTGGAAGTTCGCCTGGGCCACCGCATCCCACTGCGAGGAACCCGCAGCAGTCAAGGTGTAATTAACCACCCATTGACCAACTTGGTTTTGTGTAGCGCTCGCCCCCTTAATGACTCGTCCCGTTAGTTGCGCAGCACCGAGTAAGTATCGACCTTGCTTCTCGCCACCGAGACCGGGCAGCAGCACTGTTTTTGTCGCGAGGTCTGCCGCCGGCAAGGTGGTGCGATACGCCGCCATCACCGGGTAGGCGGGAATGTTGTTCGCGGAGTAGCCAGCCGGCAGGTTTGGGTTCGGCGTCACCCCGAGGTTCGCAGCTGACAGCTGGTACTTACCGCACGAGGTTGGGAGCGCAATACCCGCAGGGGCCGCGTACTTTGACTTGTTTCCGATGAAGGGAGGCGCGTAGCAATAGGTCGGTCTGAACAGCAACTGAGCCGTCTGACCAACCGTCGCTAGTACCGCACGCGCGTCAGTCACACCCGGCACGGAAACCACGATGTTGGTACCTTGCTTGACCACCGTGGCCCCCGAAACACCCAAGGAGTTAACGCGGTTATTAATAATCGTGACTGTTTGCGCTAAGTCGGCTTGGCTCGGGTGTCCTTGGGGCTGGTACACCACCGAGAGACCACCAGCGAGGTCGAGGCCCAACTTGGGGGACCATTGCAGTCCGAGTACGATCCCGAAGGTCCCGAGGATGGCGATCAAGGTCACCAACAAACTGGTTACGAGTCCACGGCGTGAAGCCCGATGAGTGCCGGCATTGCGTGCACTCACTTCTCGCTGCCCTCGCCTTCAGCGGAACCGTCGGCATCGGGGTGCTCAGGCGCCAGCGTGTTGTTACCACCGGTCTCGACGCTGTCATCTTCAATAACTTTGCGAGCTATGGCTTGCTTGAGAAAGGTCATCGTCGTGGGTTGCGCCACTGACTCTCCCGGTAAGCCACCCGTAGCAACAACGATGTACTTATCGTCTTCGGCAAGAATGACGCCACGCAAGCCACCAATGGTTTCAATGGTGTCGCCGACGTTGGCTTTCTTCGTCTGGGCTTGCTGCTCCTTCATCTTGCGCTGGCGTGGACGAAGTACAAAAAAGTAGATCAACCCGAAACCAACCAACATGATCGGCAGCAAGAAACTGCTGGAACTCGACTTATGGGCTGCGGCAAGAAGAACGATAGCGATCATGATTCCTCACTTAACAATAGGTACGTGCAGAGGCAGAACTTAGCCGACGCAGCCTGGCGCCTCGTATCGCTAGGGCGCTATACCTAGAGCAAGCGCCCCGTTCCGCGGTCTAATCCAAGGTGCTCGAAGGCTCGATCGGTGCCAATTCGGCCTCTCGGGGTCCTCAAAATGAGGCCTTGCTGGACCAAGAAGGGTTCATAGGCATCCTCAATCGTGCTGGGTTCTTCGCCCACTGACTGAGAAAGCGTCGTGAGACCTACCGGATTTCCAACAAATCGCCGACACAAAACATCGAGAATCATCCGATCCACCTTGTCGAGGCCAAGCTCGTCGACTCCAAAGAGTTCGAGTGCTTGGTTGGCAACCGAAACCGAAATCGTGCCGTCGCCTTTGACATCGGTGTAGTCACGAACTCTGCGAAGGAGCCGGTTCGCAATCCGGGGCGTCCCTCTCGAGCGATCAGCAATTCTGCGGGCTCCCGCCGTATCGATTTGCACTCCCAATAAGCCAGCCGAACGGAGCACAATGGATTCGAGTTCCTCCGGCTCGTACAGTTCGACACGACCGATAAACCCGAATCGATCCCGCAAGGGGGGTGCCACCAAGCCAATTCTTGTTGTTGCACCCACCAAGGTGAAGCGAGGCAAGTCCAAACGAATCGAGCGAGCCGTGGGTCCTTTCCCGATCACGATGTCGATACGACCGTCTTCCATGGCCGGATACAGCACTTCCTCGACCGCCCTTGGCAACCTGTGAATCTCATCGATGAACAAAACATCATCATCGTTCAGGTCCGTCAAAATCGAGGCCAGATCTCCAGGACGGCCGAGTACCGGCCCTGAGGTGATGCGCAAGCCAACACCAACCTCTCCTGCGACAATGCCAGCGAGGGAGGTTTTACCGAGCCCTGGAGGGCCGGCAAAGAGAACGTGATCGACCACATGCCCCCGTGCCTTCGCGGCACCAAGCAAGATTCGCAAGTGTTCAATTAAATCTCGCTGGCCGATGAAGTCGTCAAGCGAGCGCGGCCTTAGCGATGATTCATCGCGCTCCTCAATCTCGGAGACCTCAGGGTCTACCTTTCGAACCGCTTCGTTCGCCACGACTTCTCGACGTGGGCTCATCGAGAACCCAACGATCGCAGCGCTAGGCGAAGGCCTTGTTCCACTGAGACGCCAGTTTCGAGGCCTGCCGTCGCCGCGCGAATCTCCTCTGGGCCATAGCCCAAAGCATCTAGCGCTGCCGCGACTTCGGAGCGCAAGCTAGGACTGCCACTCAAGCCGTTGGCAGCAGAAGGTGTTACGGAACTCGCCGCCATAGAGCCTTGGAGCTCAAGTACAAGGCGAGCGGCCGTTTTCTTGCCAACACCGGGTACCACCTCGAAGCTCGCGGGATCTTGTTCTTGTACCGCTCGAACCACTTCATTGGCGCCTAGGGATCCCAGAATGGACAGCGCTAGCGATGGTCCCACGCCATGGGTCCCGAGCAAGGTTTCAAATACGGCACGCTCGCCGTCGCTCAGAAAACCGAAGAGCTCCAGAGCATCTTCACGAACGTGCGTGTAGGTAAACAGGGTTACGTCCGCCGAGCCCTGCGTCATCTCGGCAATGGATCCCGACGTCACCGTCACGCGATACCCCACTCCACCGGTATCAATAATCACCGTGTTGCCAGTCATGCCGGCCACCACACCACGCACCAGGCCAATCACGCCGAAGCCGCCGCAATTGCTGAGGTGATGGGTGAAGCCGATAGATAACAGATGGCCAAAGCGATCGCATCTGCAACATCGGGTGGGGAGGGAGGCTCCGTTAGGCCACAGAGGCGCGCCACCATTTCTTGAACGGCCCGCTTCTCAGCCGCACCTGATCCGGCCACATTCAATTTGACTTCGTTCGGGGAGTAGTGCGCCATGGGGATAGCTCGTCTCGTGGCTAACGCGAGGACCAAACCCGAGGCTTGGGCTACCGACACCACCGATGTGAGATTGGCCTGAGAAAAAATTCGTTCAATCACCACGACATCAGGTTTGGTGTCATCGAGTAACTCCTCAATATCGGCATGCAAGATGGCGAGGCGCTGTTCGACGGCATCACTCGGTGACGTCTCAAGGACGCCAGCAGACATCACCTCAAATCGGCTTTGCCCCGATCCCCTGCGCACGAGACCGAACCCGCAACGGGTCAATCCAGGATCTATTCCCAAGACGAACATGCGTTCGATACTACCGCCGCCGCGGCCACGAGAGCGAGGATGCCCGATTATCCCTCGAATGAGGCGAGGAACTGGTCAGGAATTTCACAGTTGGCATGGACCTCTTGGACATCATCATGATCATCGATGGCATCGAGAAGCCTCAGAATTTTGTGGGCTTCCGCCTCGTCGCCAACCTCGACCATTTGCGTTGGTTCTAGCGAAGCTTCCGCAGTGTTAGCAGCAAATCCGGCAGCGTCAAGGGCGTCGCGCACGGCGTGAAGATCGCTGGGCCCACAGGTGACTTTCCAATTATCGCCGACATCACTGACATCGTCGGCACCGGCCTCTAGGGAAGCTTCTAATAAATCATCTTCTGAAATTGTCTTGTTGAACAGCATGATGCCTCGCCGCTCGAACTGCCAAGCAACGGCACCCGGCTCAGCCATGGATCCGCCACTCGATTTGAAAATATTTCGGAGTTCGGGGCCAGTGCGGTTTCGGTTATCAGTGAGTGTCTCTACGATTACGGCAACGCCACCGTGCGCGTAACCCTCATAGGTCACCGACTCATAGCGAAGTCCCTCGAGTTCGCCCGTCCCGCGCTTGACGGCCCGCTCAATAGTGTCGAGGGGCACCGAAGCGTCACGAGCCTTCTGGAACATCGTGCGCAAGCTGGCATTTGCGCTGAGATCTCCCCCACCCTCTCTTGCCGCAACTTCGACCTGGCGAATCAATTTGGCGAAGGACTTCGCCCGCTTGGCGTCCTTGGCGCCCTTCTTATGTTTGGTCGTTGCCCATTTGGAGTGACCTGACACGATGGTCCTTTCTTGAGGAGAACGGTTCCTCAACCTTGCGAAGCCTTTAGATGCTAGCGAGCCTGGTGCACTTAGGCGCAACGAGCGATATCAACGAGGAGTTGGTGAATTCGGACGTCGTCGGTTAGTTCTGGATGAAAGGAGCATCCGACAATATTCCCCTTTTGTACGCACACCGCCTCAGCGCCCGCTTCGGTCTCAAGCACACCCAGAATTTCGGTGCCTTGCTCCACGTCGACAATACGCGGAGCCCGAATGAATACGGCCTCCATGGGGCTACCGAGACTTGGGATCTCGACACTGGTTTCGAAGCTGAAGCGTTGACGACCAAATCCGTTCCGTCTGACCGTAATCCCGAGCCCGCTGAGTTTCGCTTGATCCGCACGGCCATCTTCAATATTCGATGCAAGCATCACGAGTCCCGCGCAGGTTCCCAACGTCGGTCGACCGGCGTTCACCCAAGCGCTTAGCGGCTCTAAGATTCGCGAACTCTCGAGCAGCATGCTCAACGTGGTCGACTCACCGCCTGGCAGCACGATGGCGGAGAGACCCTCGAGTTGCTCGGGACGTTTTACCAACACCACGGTAACGCCCACACGCCTCAAGGCAGCTGCGTGCTCCCGGACGTCGCCTTGCAAGGCGAGGACGCCCACGTTCACGGCTCTACCAGCCGCGCTCTGCCAAGCGAGTCTCCAAGGTGGCGAGTTCGAGGCCCTTCATGGCCTCGCCGAGGCCAGTAGAGACCTTGGCCACTACGGATGCGTCTTCATAATGGGTGGTGGCTTCGACAATCGCACGAGCCATGATCTCAGGCTGCGAACTCTTGAAGATTCCCGATCCCACGAAACACGCCTCCGCGCCAAGTTGCATTACCAAACTCGCATCAGCCGGCGTTGCAATACCCCCCGCACAGAACATTGGTACGGGTAGCGAACCGGTTTCGGCGATCTCTTGGATGAGCTCAAGAGGAGCTCTGAGCTCCTTCGCCCACTGATAGAGCTCCACCTCATCGGCGACGCCAATCTTTTTGATATCACCCATGATGGAGCGCAGGTGGCGCACGGCTTCCACGACGTTACCCGTGCCTGCCTCACCTTTGGAGCGAATCATGCACGCGCCCTCAGAGATTCGACGCAGTGCTTCGCCGAGATTGGTGGCGCCACATACGAAGGGAACATCAAAATTCCACTTGTCGATGTGATTCGCTTCGTCCGCTGGCGTGAGTACTTCTGATTCGTCGATGTAGTCCACATCGAGTGATGCCAAAATTTGAGCCTCAGCGAAATGGCCGATTCGGGCCTTGGCCATCACGGGAATGGAAACAGCAGCCTGAATCTCAACGATCATCTCGGGATCACTCATGCGAGCGACACCACCATCGCGACGGATGTCGGAAGGAACACGCTCAAGGGCCATGACTGCAACAGCGCCAGCGTCCTCGGCGATCTTCGCCTGCATCGGATTAACGACATCCATGATCACCCCGCCGCGAAGCATGTCGGCGAGCCCTCGCTTAACGCGAACGGTACCGGTGGTTCGAGAACTGGGGATGATGGCGTCTGTGCTCATGGATCCCATCCTAATGGGTGACTAGAAAGATCGTGTTTAGCGCTCAGCAAGGGCTCGACGGCGCACAGAGGTAGCGTCGAGATCTCCGACTGCCTCGTCGTCGCTACGCCGAAGAATCGAGGGGTCGATGAACAACCAACGAAGCGGCGCGTAGTACGCCGAGGCGAAAAATGAACCGGGACCGGGAAGAGGGCCAGACTCCATCTTGGCTAAGGCTGACGCTAGGCCACGTGGGTAACGCACCGTTAGGGCAGCGACTTCATCAGCTTCCCAGAGACGATTGGGTCCTGTGAGGCGGTGTGCAATGCGCTCCCTACGGCCGAGGGGGCCAAGCAAGAGCGCAAGGCCTGCACCGGCGCTGCCTCGTTGCACCGCATCGAGCCGCTCATGGGCCAAGAGATGCGCTAACACCCCTTCGAGCTCGATGAGGTCCAAATGCTCGAGGATTCCCTTCGTCATCACAATGGTGGGAGCGAGCCGAGTTCCATACATACCGGCGTTAATCACGTCGTCGTCAAGAATCGCTATGGCAGGGGTCATAACCCCGAAGGTGGTCGAGAGCGCGTCGAGCAAGACGTCAACCCGAGGTACCTGACCCGTGGCAACGATGGCTCCACCAATGAGGCGGCCAGGACCACCCGGAGCCCATTTCGATAACAACCAGGCGACGAAGATCGTCACCAGAATACCTAGGGGTACAAAGACCACCATGGAGATTGGTATGCAGATCAGCGCTCCGACAACCCCAAACACCAAACCAAAGCAGAGATAGGCCTTTGACGGCCAGCGGTGATTGCGACGACGCAACGCATCAACACGCGTTAAGGGTCCGTGCACCATCTCTGAAGGCGCGATCGCTGAGATCTGGCGTTCCGCAGGGCGTCCACCATTGCGTCCGCGATTACGAGCGCGTCGTTGCCCGCCGGAATTATCACGCCTATTTGAGCTGCTCTTTGCCATAGGGATCCAATCTAGGCGTTGAAACGTCTCGAGTACTTCGATCTCGCGAGATCGTAGGCGTGCTCATACGCATCGGCGAGGGAGGCAATAGACCACGAAGCGGCATAGCTGAAGCCCTCTTCTGAATCGGGGCCCTCGCCCGCTAGTGCGGCCCTTAAACCTTGACTGAGCGCCGCCACGCTCCCTGGCTTCACCAACAGCCCGTGACCAGAGAGCGCTTGTGAGTAGCCATCAATGTCAGAGGCCACCACCGTGCAGCGAGCTGCGAGCCCCTCAATGAGCACAATGCCAAAGGATTCACCACCAAGCGACGGCGCACAGAGCACATCGGCTGCTTTGAGTCGAGCATGCTTCTCTTTTTCGCTGAGTCGACCCAGAAACACGACGGTGGCTCCCGATGCTTGAAAACCATTCGGCGCATCACCCGTGAGCCATATCGTCACCGTTTCTGGCAAGAATCGCGCGGCTTCGAGCAAGAGCGCTCGCCCCTTCCGTGGCTCATCGCGTCCGATGAACAAAATAGTCTGACCCGACGTCGGGGCCGATTCCGCTTGAGCAATCGAAGCTAGGTCAACCCCGTTGAAGAGAATCTCACTGTCGATACCCGTCGCCACGAGTGCAGTCATTCGAGCCGCCTCACTCACGGATCGCGCAACATCGATATGGGAGAGTCTCCGTGCCAAGACTTTTCCGGCTATTCGATAGCTTCGGTCCACGCCTGATCGATGGAAGGTAGCGACCATGGCACAGGGATGAAGAGCCAGTGCGGGCCAGCTCATAATCGGCGCGATGGGTTCGTGGACGTGAATCATGTCACGAGGGCTAATTTCGAGATCTCGGAACGCTCTGCTCACCCTGCGATACGACAAGGTAATGGGGGCATTCGACCCGTTTGCCGCCATTGATCGAACTGAGCCAGCAGCGACGTGCTGTACGCCTTCGTCCTTTAGATCAGGATCTATCGTCAAACCGGGAGTGACGAGGGTGACGGTCGTACCGCGCCGTGCCATCTCTTTAGACAGCGCTACCGCTTGATTCTGTACGCCACCGGGTACCCCGAGGTCGTAGGGACACAGCATCACCAAACGCTGGTTCAACGGGGGCGCCCAATCACTTCGGCGAAGACGTGCCATTGTTCGGGGTGTCGCGCAATTAGTTCGCTCAAATGATCAGCGATCTCCTGAGTTAGGCGCACCACATCTTGGCGAAGGGTTCCTCTCCGAGACGTGTCAAGGGGGCCAATCACCTTGACTCGATGTGACGTTCCAGGACCCGAGTACACAACGCCACAGGTCAAAGCCGCGCCCGTTCGCAGTGCCAACATGGCCGGTCCCGCCGGCATCGTGGTAGTGACTCCGAGCAACTGAACCTCAACCCCGTCTCCTGAAAGATCTCGATCGCACAGCAGACCCACCATGCGGCCGTCGCGCAGGTGATGCATTAAGCGACTACCGATACTTGGTCCCAGCGCCTCAACCTCCATGCCAATGCTTTCGCGGGCATGGCGAAACCACTCAAAAAGTTCTGGAGGATCCAAGGCCTCGACGGCCACAACAAGAGGATCAATGGTGAGTCCCAAGAGCGAGCCACCCCACTCCCAACTTCCGATGTGCGGTATCGCGATGACAACGCCGTCACCGCGCTCCCACAACTCGCGCAAAACCTCACCACCTGACTCCCATGAAATAGCTGAGAGGATTCGTTCGCGGCGAGCACCTGGCAGGGTCATCACCTCTGCGTAGTAACGCCCATAACTGACAAAGGCCTTGCGCACCAGTCTCTTGAGCGCACGGGAACTGTATTGCTCGCCTCGGTAATCAAGCACGGTGGCCATGTTGGCGCTAACTCTTGATCTCGTCGCACTGGGAACCAAGGCGAGTAGCCACGCTAGCGATTCTGCAACCTTCACGCTTGGGTTGGTGGGAAGTCGACGTGCCGCAGTGGCGACGGTTTTCAGACCTGCGCCCCGATAGGTATGGCTGCTCATGCGCGGGGCGGACTAGCGCTGAGGGCGTGAGGAATCACTACGACGCCATGACCATCTACCGGTCGGTGTGCTCATGGTGTCGCTGCGGTCTTTGCCCATCCGAGAACGCCACGTTGGCGTTGAGCTACGACGCTCACGGCCACCATGCGCGCCAGGTCGACTGCGCCATTCGCGAAGTCGTGCTTCTGATAACTCGTTGCGACGCTTAATCGCCCACTTTTGATCTGGAGCCGAAGCTGCCTGCCAAATCCGAATAAATCGACCCATCGCCGTTAACGACGTGAGGCAAAGCATGGCGATTAACACCGGTACAAAAATTAGTGAACTCACAAGGCCTACGCCGAGCAAGATCATGCGCTCGGCGCGCTCCATAAGACCCCCCTTGGCCGGGATGCCGAGGGTCTCCGCTTTGGCTCGCTCGTAGGAAATCAACGCCGTGACGGCCATGATCGCCAAGGGGATCATTACCAGCCGTCCCTCCTTGGCGGAAATGAGGTACCACGCGCAACCACCCATGAGGAGAGCGTCGGCCACACGATCCGTTACTGAATCGAAGAAGGCCCCACGAATAGAAGCGGTGCCTGACGCCTTAGCCACGGGGCCATCGAAAAGGTCATGGGCCCCTGTCAAGGTCAAGAGCACGATCGCAAGAATGAAATACCCTGCGCCGATGGCCACCGCTGTCGCTGCGGCCGAGACCAGACCAGTCGCCGTCAATACATCGGCAGTAATACCGTGATCATTGAGCCAAGAACCCACTGGCGCTGTTTTCGCGTCAACGGCCCCCCGCCAGCGTCCATCAAACATCGAGTGATTTTCCTCCTCGCGCGATACACCTCTTCGCGCCATGGCTACGTCGCCACCCACGGATAAGGATACCAGCGAACGGGCTAGGTGTATCGGATCGCTATAGCGTGGCCCAAACCGCTGAAACCTTGGCATGCGTGGTTTCTAGGGCTTCAGGCAATACCCGAGCTTCGCCAATCGTGGTGATGAAATTGGTATCTCCATTCCACCGAGGGAGGACGTGGATATGGAGGTGCTCAGGGATCCCCGCTCCGGCGGCTCGACCCAGGTTGGCTCCGAAGTTAACGCCTTCTGGGTGGTATGCCGCTTCAACGGCCGCGATGGTTTTCGTCGCTACGCGAAACAGTGCCGCCTGCTCGCGGGCATCAAGCGACAGGAGGTCGCCGCAATGGCGCATCGGCAAAACCAAGAGATGCCCCGATCCGTAGGGATAGGCATTGAGAATCACGCATACGCCGTCTTCTAGGGCGATGATTCCGGTTTCTGGGCCCACCCCACCGTCTATTAATTCACAAAAAACACAGTCTCGATTACCCGCTGGCCTGCGCGCTTCGTTCTCAATGTAGTGCTGTCGCCAGGCCGCGCCGAGACGCTCGAGCGCCACTAGTGCTCCGCCCCGTGGTTAACGATCTCTTCGAGGAGCGTATCGATGAATGACGCCACCGGAACATCCCTCTCGGGGTCAGCTTCGCCACGACGATTCACACCGACGGTACCTGATTCGATATCTGAATCCCCCGCGACCAAGACGTAAGGAATCTTTTCAATCTTGGCACGACGAATACGAGCACCCAGCGGCTCCGAGGCTTCATCGACGCTCACGCGGAGCCCCTTCGCCGCCATCTGCGACGCAATCTCATGGCAGTACCCATCGTGGTCGTCTCTGACCGGCAACACCCGTACCTGTTCAGGGCTTAACCACGTTGGGAGCGCTCCTGCGTAGTGCTCTACGAGGATGGCCATGAAGCGCTCTACGGAGCCGAACAGGGCGCGGTGAATCATGATCGGTCGGTGTCGTTGATTGTCCGCGCCGACATATTCCATCTCGAATCGCTGCGGTAATTGAAAATCCAGCTGAATCGTCGACATCTGATGGGTGCGTCCAATGGCGTCTCGAGCCTGAACTGAGATCTTGGGACCATAAAAAGCGCCGCCGCCTTCGTCCATTACCAAGGTCAGCCCAGCCCCTTCGGCCACCGTAGCTAGGGTGTCGGTCGCTACCGTCCAATCCTCGTCAGATCCCACTGCTTTGGTTTCGGGTTTCGTGGAGAGCTCTAGGTAAAAGTCGTTGAGCCCGAACGCACGCAGCAGATCAAGCACGAAACTCAGGACGCTCGTGAGTTCTCCCTGCATTTGTTCGCGTGTGCAAAAGATGTGCGCGTCATCTTGGGTCATTCCGCGTACGCGAGTGAGGCCGTGAACGGCTCCGGAAAGTTCGTAGCGATAGACCGAACCGAATTCGAAGAATCGTAGGGGGAGTTCCCGATATGAGCGCTGGCGGGAGCGGTAAATCAAGATATGAAAAGGGCAATTCATTGGTTTCAAGTAGTAGCGCTGCCCATCGTCGAGTTCCATGGGTGGATACATCCCATCGGCGTACCAATCAAGGTGACCAGATACTTCAAAGAGATCCGATTTGGACACGTGGGGCGTGTAGACAAACTCATAGCCTTCGCGTTCATGACGACTACGCGAATACTCCTCCATAACGCGTCGAACGATGCCGCCCTTGGGGTGAAACACTGCCAAGCCAGGACCGACCTCATCGGGAAAACTAAAGAGATCAAGTTGAGCTCCGAGCACCCGGTGATCGCGACGCTCGGCTTCTTCGAGACGAAACAGATGCTCCTCTAATGCTTGCTTCGATTCAAACGCCGTACCGTAGATACGTTGGAGCTGAGGACGCGATACATCGCCACGCCAGTAGGCACCAGCGACGCGCATCAGTTTGAAGTGGCCTAAGCGTCCCGTGTTGGGTACGTGGGGGCCACGGCACAAGTCAGTAAACGCATCAGAGTTGCGATAGGTGCTTACGGTCGTTGCGCCGGGTAACGCGTCGACTTCGTCCTCACCGGAGGAAACCTTGACAATGATTTCTGCTTTGTAGGGCTGCTCGGCAAAGAGCGCGAGACCCGATTCGATGTCGTGTTCCTCGCGAACGAATGGCTGGTTCTCCGCCATGATGACGCGCATCTCAGATTCAATACGACCGAGATCGTCATCAGAAAAGTGGGCCGCCCCCGGTAAATCGAAGTCATAGTAAAAGCCATCCTCGATCACGGGTCCGATGGCAAACTTCGCGCCCGGCCACAAACGCACTACTGCTTGAGCGAGCACGTGAGCAGTCGAGTGCCTCAAGATATCTCGGCCTCGAGCCGTCGTGGGCGTAACAATCTCAACCAAGGCTCCATCGGGCAGCGAAGCGCTTAAATCGATCTCTTGGCCGTCGACGACGACGGCAAGAGCATCTTTGGCCAGTCGTTTTCCAATCGAAGCCGCTAAGTCAGCGCCGGTAGCACCAGCTTCGAGCTCGCGAATCGAGCCGTCGGGAAGTCGCACAGAGGTCTGCAGGGTCATTGCTGCCTTTCTCGCCCTCACGATGGGCGCAGGTCGGTAGTGGTCTCTCAAGGCTAACGGAGCTCAGGACCCCTGGTGGACTTCTCAAACGTCGATACCCAACAGGGCTGCGCCGCTGCGTACTCCGCGACCTTGTGACACCGCGTCATCGATGGCGCTCAGGGCACCGGGGGTATCGAGATCATTGTCTAGGTGTCTACGAACTGCTTCGAGAACACGCTCATCGTCTCCGTCGACCCGTCGCCATGTCGCGAGCCTGGCGACCGCCGTATCGAGCATGGCATCGCGCCACGACCAGTCCTGTCGGTAGTGCTGACCCAACAGGGCTAGTCGGACGGCACTTGCTTCGCTCCGCTCGATCAAATCCTCTACGAAAACAAGATTTCCAAGGGATTTGGACATCTTGACGCCATCTAGGCCAACAAGCCCAACATGGAGCCAGTGCCGAACAAAGGGCTGCTTGGTGACGGACTCGGACTGCGCCGTCTCGCACTCGTGGTGAGGAAAAATGAGATCTCTTCCACCACCATGAACGTCGAGCGTTTCCCCGAGTTCTCGCAACGCGAGCGCCGAGCATTCAATGTGCCACCCCGGCCGGCCCGGCCCCCATCGCGATTCCCATGCCGGCTCATCACTGAGGCTGGGTTGCCACAGTACGAAGTCAAGGGGATCACGCTTGTGGGGATCATCAATATTGCCTCCATGTTCGGCCGCGAGCTCAAGCATGCGCGCGCGACGGTAGCCCGAGACGTCGCCAAAGTCAGCGAAACGCGATACCTCGAAGTACACTGCTCCCCCGGCGCTATAGGCCGCGCCAGCGTCGAAGGCCCCTTCAATCAAACTCAAGATTTCTGGAATTGCTGACGTTGCCCGAGGTTCCGCATCGACGTCGAGCAAGCCAAGTGATCTCATGGCCGTATTGAACACTCCCATTTGTTCCGCGGCAAGATCTAGATAATGGACATTAAGCGACCGGGCTTTCCGCAACATGTCATCATCGACGTCGGTGACATTGCGCACCAGCCGAGTCTCAAGACCTTGATCGCGAAGGCGTCGCACCAAGACGTCAAAGACCAAGTACACGAAGGCGTGACCTAGGTGAGCCGAGTCGTAGGGAGTGATTCCGCAGCTATAGAGCGAGACCTTAGGCGTCGCTTCTATCGGGAAGAGGCCCTTGCGTCGAGAGTCGTAGAGCGTAACGGGCACGGCTAATTACAGGCCAGCAATTCGTAGTGTCGAGTGTGCCTTGTGCTTGATGTTCATGGTGATGCACACGGCGGTGAACGCCTCAATTGGTGACGCTTGCGCCAAGCTGCCAGCGTCAATGCCTCGTAGGCCATCGATCGAATCGATCAACGCGATGGCCGCATCTTTGGCATCCGCAGCGTCTCCACACACCAAGACGTCAGCTTCGAGGCCCGAGTCGAGCTTTTCCATGTCAGCGGCGGGAAGGTGATGGAACGCTGCTGCCACCTTGGAGTTAGGTAACGCAGCCGCGATCTGTCCAGCCATCGATCCTCGAGGTGGATAAAGCGGCAACATTTCGCGACCTTCCTTCATCAAGGCATTGACCATGGAGACCACGACACGACCGCTCAAGGCCTCGCGCATCTTGGTAACCGTCGCCACTGCGCTATCCCAAGGAGTAGCCACGACAACCAGATCAGCATTGGGGCCGAGGTCCTCATTGGCTGCGCCCACGATAGATCCTGAGACCGAAGCATTCGCGGCCAAGATCTCCGCGACCACGTCACCCGCGCGTTGCGCATCGCGCGAGCCGATCGTGACGTGATGGCCAGCTACCGCACTGCGCAGTGCGAGTCCTCGCCCCGCGGGACCGGTTCCTCCGATAATCACAATGTTCATGGGGGCCATGATCGCATACCTCTCTTGCCCCGACGAGGCGTTAGCCTGATCGCATGGGACTTCTTGATGGAAAGAGCATTCTAGTTACCGGCATCTTGACTGATGCATCCTTGGCATTTCACATCGCCCAACGAGCTCAGCTCGAGGGCGCTACCGTGATCGTCTCCGGGTTTGGTCGCGGCCTCTCGTTGACGAAGCGGGTTATCCGGAAACTCCCCGTAGAGCCGGCGCTCATTGAGATCGACGTTACCGACGAGCTTCAGCTCGGGGCTGCCGCTGAGGCGGTCGCGGCGCTCACGCCGAAACTCGACGGACTCGTTCATGCCATTGGTTTCGCTCCCGAAGCTTGTTTGGGCTCGGGCATGCTCACCGCATCAGCGCAAGACGTCGCTACCGCTTTTACGATCTCCACCTACTCGCTCGCTGCCCTCTGTCGCACCTTTCTCCCCCTCCTCGAAGCATCGCCATCAGCGTCAGTGGTTGGACTGGATTTTGACGCCACTGTTGCGTGGCCGCTCTATGACTGGATGGGCGTGGCCAAAGCCGGCCTCGAGTCCCTCACTCGCTATCTCGCCCGCGATCTTGGTCCACAGGGCATTCGCGTGAACTTGGTAGCCGCCGGCCCCATTCGCACGATGGCGGCTAAGTCGATACCTGGTTTCGCCACGTTTGAAGATACGTGGGCTGCCGGCGCACCCCTCGGTTGGGACGTCAACGACGCTACGCCGGTGGCATCGGCCGCCGTAGCACTACTTAGCGACCTCTTCTCGGCGACGACGGGAGAAATCCTCCACGTAGACGGCGGCATCCACGCCCTCGGTGCGATTAGCCCGCAGTCCTAGCTCAATCGATGAGTTTGTCTCCATGGGAGAACTGCGTTTCGTAGAGCTCTCCGTAGAGCCCACCCATGCTGAGTAGTTCTGCATGGGTGCCGCGCTCGACAATTCTGCCGGCATTCATCACCAAGATTTGATCTGCCCCTCGAATAGTGGAGAGTCGGTGAGCGATGACAAGAGCGGTACGTCCGGCAAAGGTCTCATCGAGTGCCCGCTGCACGGCGACTTCTGATTCTGAGTCGAGGTGCGCCGTCGCCTCGTCCAAAATCACGATGCGCGGCGCCTTCAGCAAGAGCCGAGCGATGGCGACTCGCTGTTTTTCTCCGCCGCTTAGTCGGTAGCCGCGTTCGCCTACCACGGTGTTGAGCCCCTCGGGGAGGCCCGCGAGAAGATCCCCGAGTTGCGCCTGGCGCAGGGCGTGAAAGAGTTCTTCGTCGGTGGCATCTTCGCGGGCGAAGCGCAAATTCGCAGCCAGGGTCTCGTGGAAGAGATGCGCGTCTTGCGTCACCACGCCAATTGCCGCACGCACTGACTCGGTGCTGGCGTCTCTCACATCGAGGCCGTTAATGGTGATAGCACCGCCCGTGACGTCATAGAGCCGGGGCAACAGCATCGACAAGGTGGTCTTTCCCGCACCGGAAGGCCCCACAATGGCAGTCATGGTGCCGGGAGCGACGCGGAAACTCACGTCATCGAGCGCAATTGCGTTCACGGTCCGATCCAAGGTGGTGACACTCTCGAGACTTGCTAGCGATACTTGTTCGGCGCTTGGGTAGGTAAAAGAAACTCGATCAAAGACAACGGTGGCCGGACCGTCTGGAATGGCGACGGCGTTCTCGGCATCGCTAATCATGGGAGTTAAGTCGAGAACTTCGAAGACACGCTCGAAGGACACCACCGTCGTCATGACGTCTACTTGTAGCGAACTCAACGCCGTCAGTGGCGAGTAAAGCCGGGCGAGATACGCCGTTAACGCAACCAGGGTTCCGATCATGAGTTCACCGTGGAGTGCGGCAACGCCGCCAAACCCATACACAAACGCCGTCGCCAAGGAGGCCGTCAAAGTGAGGCAGACGAAGAAGATTCGTTGGTAGGCCGCTTGCGTGATTCCGATGTCGCGAACACGTCCCGCCTTGGCGTTAAAACGCGTGGACTCCGAGCGTGCGTCTCCGTAGAGCTTGGCCAACATGGCACCAGAAACATTGAAGCGCTCCGTCATCATCTGATTCATCTCGGCATTCAGGCCGAAACCTTCGCGCATGAGTGTTCCGAGTTTTTGCCCCATACGTCGCGCAGGAATCAAAAATATGGGGAGCAAGACCAAGGCCCCCAAGGTGATCGGCCACGACAGCACGAACATCGCCGCAAGGGTTATCGCCACCAAGATGATGTTGCCGACCACGTTGCTCAGCAAGTCAGTGAACGCCTGCTGTGCTCCAATGATGTCGTTATTGAGGCGACTAATGAGTGCGCCGGTTTGAGTGCGCGAGAAAAAGGCAATCGGCATTTCTTGAATGTGGGCAAAGACTCGAGCTCGCATGTCGTAGATCAATCGCTCACCAATGACGGCCGAGATCCACCGCTGAATGATGGAGAGACCAGCATCGGCGACTGCGATGAGCGCAACGGTGATTGCTAAAGCGATGACGAGGCCTTGCTTGTGGCCAATGATTCCCTTATCGATAATGGCTCGCAAAATAAGCGGGTTAATCGAGACAATGATCGAATCGACCACCACCGCGATGAGGAACACGACGAGCGAGGCACGATACGGCCGTGAAAAGGTGAGGATGCGCTTGATCGTGCCCTTCGCAATTTGGTGGTTTTTGACGGAGGTGTCACGACGCAATGACTTCATGCCCGACCAAGCGCCACCGCCGGCAGATGGTATTCCATGCAAACTCATCGGCTCACCTCCCTACGCTTGATCGATGCTTCTATCGTAGGGATCAGAATCAATCAGCATCCGATACCGTGGAGCTATGGCAGAGCCCTCCCGAATCCCCCTCAGGATCGCCGTAGCCGCCGGCGTTCTTGTGGTGGCTAGTTTTTTCGCGTTCCTCATAGGCAACGTGATCATTCACGCCTTCCATCACAATTTAAAGACCCCGACCGCTACCAAGGTCCTATCTCTAAAGGTTCTTAACCCCAGCGAGATCCAGATCACCGGGTCGGTGAGGAATCTCTCGCCGAGCACCGCAACGATCAGTTGCCTCATTGGCGTCCTCGAACCCGCCAACCCTTTGGCCTATCCACGTCGATCCACCATTGTGTTGGCTCCAGGCCAAACAGGCCTGATTACGGTCACGAGAACGCTGCTTCACCCTCAAGCCGCTGGCGTGACACCATCGAATATTCCCTTCACCTGTACCTAATTACCGCTACAGCGGGACGTTAAAACTTGAAAAGTGATCTTGGATAGTCGTCACCAACGATCCCCACAAGCCGGTGACTTCCAAGAGGCCCACGAGGACTAAGAGGCCTCCGCCAACACGCATCACCCACACGGCGTGCCTACTTAAAAATCTCGTGATGACATGAACACGAGTAGTGATCAGCGCGGCGGCGACGAAGGGGATGCCGAGGCCGAGGCAATAAAAAACGGTCAGGAACGAACCGCGGGCCGCCGAACTCCCGGTCGATGCCGAGAGTCCCAAAATTGCTGCCAAGGTCGGACCAATGCAAGGCGTCCATCCAAGGGAGAACAAGATGCCCAGAACGAAAGCGCCACCAACCGTGGCCTTCGGCAGCCAGTGAACCCGAACGTCGCGATTAAGGAGAGACAGGCCAGGGATCAAACCAGCAAAGAACAGACCGAGCAACACCGTTAGGGTTCCAAAAATAATGGACAACATGCGCTGATCTCGGTGAAAGACCCGACCCACCTCCCCAAAGACTGCGCCGAAGGAAACGAATACGACGGTGAATCCGGCCACGAAAGCAATGGCCCCCAAGAGCACTCGAGATCGTGGGATTGCCTCTTCACCCCCCGTCGCTCCGGCCCCCACGGCTCCCCCAAGGAATGACAGGTATCCCGGCAACAAGGGCAGCACGCAAGGCGACAAGAAAGACAGCAAACCAGCAATAAAGGCGACAGGAATAGCCAGAATCAGCGACCCCGAAGTCACCGTCGTTGAAACTGAGCCCATCACCATGTCCACGCTTAGGCATCGTAGTGCTCTCGCGATAACGGACTCTTCCTCGAAGCCATGCCGTTAGGGTTTACCTCACCCCTAGGCCGAAGAGGAGAGCTATGCCAAGACAAAGGGTCGCGGTAATCGGCAGCGGTATTTCCGGCTTAGCCTGCGCCTACTGGCTTGGAGAGCACCATGACGTAACCGTCTTTGAGCAACATGGACGCCTCGGTGGGCACGTCGACACCCATGAACTAGTGGTCGAGGGTGAACAGGTATCGGTTGATTCGGGATTCATCGTTTTTAATCGCGGCACCTATCCACTGTTTTGCGGGCTCTTGCGTGAACTCGGCGTGGAATCTCAGGCGACGGATATGTCCTTCGGTGTCAGCGATGACCGAGAGGCATGGGAGTTTTGTGGCCGCGATGGCCTTCGAGGCATCCTTTCCCAACCTCGCAATCTGCTTCGACCGCGGTTTTTGGCCCTCATGCGCGACATTGTTCGTTTCGGCAAGGTGGGGCGACGCGCGCTCGACAGTGGCACACTAAGCGAGGAGATCACCATTGGAGACTTCTTGACTCGTCACCAGTTCGGTTCACGCTTCAGGGAGGCATATCTCATTCCCTTCGGCGCCTCGATCTGGTCAGCCGATCCAGAGCACTTTCTTGAATACCCGGCCGCCTCGCTGCTGCGGTTTTTTAGCAACCATGGCATTTTGGAGTTTCGTGAGCGCCCCACTTGGGAAACCATCGTTGGTGGTTCACAACGATACGTTGAGCGCCTCGAATCGTCGGGGCGATTCACCGCACGCACCCATTGCATCGTGTCTTCGATACAAAGAACCAGCGATGGTGTTCTCGTCCTCCACGGCGGACAGAGTGAGCGATTCGATCAGGTTGTGATCGCCACGCCCGCGCCGACGGCACTCAGACTGCTCCAAGACCCTGATCCCCTCGAGCAAGAAATCCTTGCTGCCTTTGCCACCATCGCCAACCAAGTCACGATTCACACTGATACGTCCGTGATGCCCCGCTCGTCCAAGGCGTGGGGTGCGTGGAACTACCACCGTCATCGTGATCTCGGATCTCAAGCCACGCTCAGTTACTGGATGAATTTACTTCAGCGACTCTCGATCACCACCCCCATTTTCGTAACCCTCAACCAAGACCACGACATCGATTCCGCACGCGTACTGCAGCGACGCATCTACGAACATCCCGTGTTTAACCCCGCGGCCTTACAAGCCCAAGATCGCTGGAATGAAATCAACGGAGATCGTCGAACCTGGTTTGCCGGCGCCTACTGGTTCAACGGTTTTCATGAAGACGGCGCACGCTCGGCCCGCAGGGTCGCCGATGCCTTGGGGTCTGCGTGATGCATCACAAGCTCTATGAAGCGCGCATTACCCACCACCGTCGCGCTCCCGATCACGTCATTGATCAAACTGCCACCATGATCTGCGTCGATCTCGACCACCTAGAGGAGCTCGACCACGTCTCGGCGTTGCTCGGTTTCAAACGCCGACGCCCCATCCGCCTGTTGAGAAGTGACTACCTCGGCGACCAAAGCCTTGCCCTAAAACAAGCGGTGCTCGATCTCGTCGAAGAACGCCTAGGAATACGGCCGAGCGGCACAGTGCTGATGGTCGGTAATCTGCGCACCCTTGGATGGTGCTTTAACCCCATCACGACCTATTGGTGTTTTGACCAAGACAAAACACCGGTAGCCCAAGTGCTCAGCGTGACCAACACCCCGTGGCACGAACATCATGCCTATGTTTTGGCGTGGAAGCCAGATCATGAACAACCCTGGGACTTCCCTAAATCACTGCATGTTTCGCCGTTTTACCCCATGGATCTGCAGTACCGCTTCACGTCAAGCCTGCCTGGGGAGCGCGTTAGCTTTGCGCTCGACCTTTACGATCTCGAGGGGACATTAGTGTTCTCAGCCGCGCTCAGTGGCCGAAGCGTACCCCTCACAACCCGCTCGCTTCTTAGGCTCTTGGGCCGCTCGCCGACACAGAAGGTGTCTCTTGGCATCTACGCTCATGCTGCGCGATTAAGAATGAAGGGGACCCGGTTCGTTCCCCACCCGAAGAAACAACAGGAGCCAACATCGCCATGAAGGAAGTAGCCGAGCTCATAGGTCCGAAGGCGGCCACGATTAGCGATAGCCGTGGATTACGGGCGCGTATCGAGCGCCGAGTCATCCGACGATTAACGACTCGAATACACGGCGTAGAAGTGTTCGAACGCATCGGCGAATTGCCGCAACGACCACCGGTACACCACAATAATCACGACCTGCCGGGAGTCACGAAGTCAACCGCAATTTGGATTCTTGACTATCGCGCCTACTCAGCAGTCGCTCGAGGAGGTAGCTCCGGACTCGGCGAGGCTTACTTCCGCGGTTGGTGGGACAGCGACAACGTCGTTGGTGCTCTCCGAGCCATGGTCCGGGCTCAGGCGCGGCTCGACGATCGGCGTAACCGCGTCCACCAATTCTTTCGCCCCGTCTTCGATCCCCTTCGTAAGCTGCGACGCTCTAACAAACATCGTGATCGAAAAAATGTTCGAGCACACTATGACTTAAGTAATGAATTTTTCGAAATGTTTCTTGATGACACGATGACGTACTCCTCGGGCGTATTCGCGTCGCCTGAGACTAAGTTGGCTGATGCATCGAGAGCCAAGATCGATCGCCTCTGCCACAAGTTGGAAGTGGGGCCCGACACCACGCTTCTTGAAATTGGTACTGGATGGGGCAGTTTCGCTATCCGAGCTGCACAAACTCATGGCGCGTCCGTTACCACCACCACGATCTCGGCTAACCAGGCAGCACTTGCTCGCCAGCGAATTAGCGATGCTGGCTTAAGCGCGCGAATTGATCTGCGCGAACTTGACTATCGCGATCTCGACGGCCACTACGACCGAATCGTGTCGGTGGAGATGATTGAGGCAGTCGACTGGCGCGACGTTCCAACCTTCTTCGCAACCTGTTCGTCACTACTCAAGGACGACGGCTTAATGGGTCTCCAAGCGATTGTGGTGGCAGATCAGCGATACCATCGCGTGCGCTCCACGAATGATTTCATTACCGATTGGATCTTCCCCGGAGGTTCGCTTCCGTCGATCTCCTCCATCGCCAACGACGTCGCCGCGAATACCGACATGCGTATGGTAGATCTTGAAGATCTAGGCCTCCACTACGCCGAGACCCTGTGGCGTTGGCGTCGTCGTCTGCACCGCAAGTGGCACGACCTTGAATCCCTAGGGTTAAACGAAGATATGGCACGCCTTTGGGATTTCTATCTGGCCTACTGTGAAGCTGGTTTTAGAGAACGCCACGTCAGCGTGGTGCAGGTCGTGCTTGCTAAACCCCAATGGCGACCGCAGCATCTCACCACCCGGCACTACTAATCGCCGGACTCATATGTGGTGGCCGGGCTTCTTGCCTAGCGCTCGCAAGAACCATTGGCCTACCCTTCCCGGCTGCTTCGCGTGCTCCAAATTATGGCTATCGCGACCCGCGCTAACGCCGTACTCATGTGCGAGACCCGACAGGGGGGCCACGTTGGGTTCCTCACCGTGGGGAACTTTGGGTAGGTGCTGTCGTCTCTTACGTGGTGCTGATCCTTTGGAACCCATATCCCTCGCTCTCGCCACTTTTGATCCTGACACCTTGGCGACGACGATGTCAGCATCCCCGAGGGCAAGCTCCGTCGTGCGTTCCTCACAGCGGCCCTGTGTAGTTCCTGAGCCGGCCACGGAAGGTTTTTAGGAAAACCTCCATTCGGCACAACTTAAGGGCTAACCTCGGAAGGGTTAAGAAGCGAGAGTCCATCAGAAAAGGAAGTTGCCGTGCGCCGAATCAAAATTGCAGGAATTGTTCTCTCGAGTCTGAGCCTTTTCGGAGGGGTTTGTCTTGTTGGCGCCTCTTCGGCATCTGCCACCGCAGCCGCTGGTACGGCGACCGTAACGCCACTGACGGGAATTCGTAGTGGAACTCACTTGACCATCACCGGTTCGGGTTGGGCTCCCAACGCACAAATTGCGATTACTGAATGTCTCCGCGGAGCGACGGACTCTTCCGGCTGTGACATCAACTTGAGTCACCTGACGCTCGCGACAACTACTGCCTCTGGCCAAATTCCGGCCAACACGACCTACACCGCCTACGTAGGAGCAGTGGGTGGTCATAGCTGCGGAACGGCAAGCAGCCTGAACAGCTGTGACGTCAGCGTTGGCTACGCGGATCCAACGAGTCATTCAGGATTGGTATTCAATATTACCTTTGCAGCTCCCCTACCGCCTGCTAAGCACACGATCACCTGCACCAAAAAGCACAAGCCCAACAAAATGGTGACAGCGGTTAAGCCGGTCTGCCCTGCTGGATACAAGATCAAAAAATAGTGGTTCCATAGTGGGGCCCAGTATTCGTCCATAAATACCGTGGCTTGGGGGTGGGCATGGATGGCGCGATGAATCGCGAAGACAGTGGATTGTCACGGATCGTGGCGAACAAGGTTCGCTGGCCGCATCTGGGGTTTGCGGCCTTGCTGGGCATATTGTTCCTAACCTTCCTGGATAACACGGTTCTTAGCGCGTCACTGTCGAGTATTTTCCTAGGGCTTCATGCCACGATCCCGGAACTCCAGTGGGTTGTCGGTTCCTATGCCATGGCGTTCGCTGCCCTCATGCTCACCGGCGGTTCTCTCGGTGACAATTTCGGACGCAAAAAGGTCATGCTCGTCGGTGTTGCGCTCTTTTGTGCTGGTTCCCTCGTCAGCGCGCTGGCCACCTCCACGACGGTGTTGGTCATCGGTCGAATCATTATGGGGATCGGCGCCGCCGGCTCCGAGCCAGCGACGCTCTCCATGATTCGACACCTCTTCCCCGATCGCGACAAGCGCAGTCGTGCCATGAGCATGTGGGTAGCCGTTTCAGGACTAGCACTGGCCATGGGTCCCGTCGTCGGGTCACTCCTCGTAGGCATATGGACCTGGCGAGCCATTTTCTGGTTCAACTTGATATTCGGAGGTGCGCTGTTGTTCCTCGCCTCATCATCACTAAGCGAGACCAGAAACCAGAACCGAGCACCGCTTGACTACCCAGGTATGCTGCTCGGCTCAGCCGTCATCGGCATGGCCACCTATGCGACCATTAGCGGAGAATCCTTGGGCTACGGGGCGGGATCCGTGATCACGCTCTTCGTACTGAGCGCAGTTGGGTTCGTAGTATTCCTCTTCATAGAGACGCGAACCAAGAATCCGATGCTCAATGTTTCTTTCTTTAAAATTCGTGATTTCTCGACCAGTATCTACATTGCCTTTGCTAGCAACTTCACTATTTTCGCCATTTTCTTCTTTGTAGCGCTCTACCTCGAAGTACTCGCCGCAGCCAAGCCTTACACCATGGCGCTTGACTTCTTACCGTTGCTCGTTGGCATGATGTTGTCGTCTATCTCAACCGGAAAGTGGATTGCCAGGGTAGGGCCTCGCTTACCTTTGACGATTGGTACGGGCCTGGCCGCCGTTGGTATCGGTGTTACGAATCTTTTTATTACTCCCACCGCTGGAATCTGGACCATCGGTCTCAGCATGGGCCTCACCGGCGTCGGTATCGGCATGCTGCTTGTTCCGGTCATTTCCACGGCATTGAGTACCGTACCCAAAGAGCACTCGGGTATCGCGGCGTCGACCATCAACACCAGTCGTCAGCTTGGCGCACTCTTTGCCATTGCTATTTTGGGTTCTATCGTTGACGCGCAAGCCAACGAGGCAAGCATCGGCTACATCCGAGCACTTAGTAATGGACTTAGTTACGCCCTCAACATCTCACTCGCACTCATGCTGGTTTCGTTCCTGGCAGCCTTGAGTAACCGAAACCGGCCGGTATCGCTGCAGCTCTCCTAAGTACTACGAGCGATCATCACCGGTGATGACTTTGTTGAGGTTGTAACGGCATCACCTTCGGTACCGTTCCCAGCGGCCCTCGGGCGCCCGACCGCATGATAAGAGCGGGCGTTCGAGGGCTTCCCCGCAAGGCGAGACGCCACTAGTGCTGCGAGCACAGGGCTGGCTCGCGTGGCGGGATAACGGCAGGTAATTTTCCCGGCGCGAGAAGCCGCGCCACTTCGGAAGACAGCCGAGGGGGCGCACCTGCACTTTGGATCCCTAGCGAATCTCGCAAGAACCACGTCGTAGACGCAACGACCGTTCCAAACGCTCCACTGTCAGTTCCACTAAACGGTGGCAGGTGGTGCGCGCGTTTGAGCTCAAGGTATCGCTTGTCTGCTCCTGGAATCGAACGAAAGAGTGAGCGTGCGGTACGAGGCAGGTTGCACGTGTCCCCGTTGCTTTGAACCATGAGGGTGGGTACGGCGATATGGGAGCGATAGACAAAATTTGGAATCTTTTGACCCTCAAGGAGCAGCTGAGCGGAGTAGGTGATTGGCGACGGCACCGCGGTGTCGAGGAGCGCGGCCACGGCGTTTGCGCCATCAGAGTGGCCCGCGAGAACTAGCTTTGCTGGATTGATAAGGCCACTCGGGAGCTTGCAAGCTCCATCGGGTGTTCGCGACATGGCCAGGACTTCGCGGGTGACGAAGATTAGATCAGAGGTCTCATTGGTGAGGTCACCCTCCGTATCCAATCCACCCTCCAAAGCGATGCCATGGGGAGTGGTGAGAGGAAAAAATGGTGCCGCCACCACGAAGCCAGCGCGCGCCCAAGCATTGAGTAAGCGGTTATAGGTATCGGGGGTGACCCCGTAGCCGTGTGCAAATACGAGCAGCGGGATATCTCGGATGTCCGAGCCGGCGAGATAACGAATCTCGGTCCGAAGCGTGCGAGAAGGCACGAGTACTCCATTCGCACTTTGAAGATCAGGCGTTGAACGAGTTGTGTCAACAAAAGTGCAGGTAGTACGCACCAGGGTACTTTGGGTCGGCGCCACATAAGGGGTCGATGGACCCTTCGAGCTTGAGCTGATTGACGGTGTGAACGACGTAGCGTCGATCAGGGAAATCACCATTGCCGCGACGAAAATACCGAGGCCGATCACCAGCGCCACTCGACGATTACGGGATGAACGAGCCATGCTCATAAGACCTCGATAATGTCGCGAACTGATATCCCGACAAGCCCGAGACTACTCTGATCATCGGGAAAATAGTGGTGTCCACGCAAAAAGATCGGAGCCCCTAGAGGGTCAATGTTTTTCACCCTTTGCGTGCGGCCCTTCACATAGTGTGCGATGAGTGTGCACACGGCTTTAATTACGTGCCACGAAGGCAGCCACGCGAGACAGTGCGATTAAAACCGGATGATGAGGGTACGTATAAAAGAAACGAACCTTTTCTACCTCGAGTGACCATCTGACAACTAAATCTAAATCGCGGTGGACACAGACTCACCGAAAATCCGGGGAATGGTGGTGATGGGGAGGCGACCTACCCGAGTGGGCGAGGAGCAGGTCCGCGTATCTTGAGGAATCAGGGATTTGAGGAAAGCGGCCATTGTTTCGCCGTTACCTCGCATCCCAGAACTCCTTGGTGGGCGCTGCGGGACTCGAACCCACGACCTCTGCCGTGTGAAGGCAGCGCTCTAACCAACTGAGCTAAGCGCCCGTTACCTACGGGTCCTACAGAATAGTCTGATCGTCGAGATACTCTCACCTCGCGATGAACGGGGTAACCTTCAGAACTGTGACCGACGAGATACAAACCCCAAATCCAACGGAGCCTGAACCGAAGTCTGTGGCTCGAGGCTTCTTGAAGCCCAAGCCAACTTCACCGACGGCGGAAAAAGCCGATGCCGTAATTGTCTACGGCGACCAACGCAAAGAGGCGATGCGCTCGCTCGAGCCATTTGAGAGAAAACTCGGATACGCCGCTTCGGCGCTAGCCCTCGTTTTCGGCGGTTTCTATTGCTACATCGGCTTAACGGCTGCTCACCCGGCGTTGGCGAAACCAGTGGGCGGGAAGTGCTCGCTTGACTACAAGCTCGAACATGCGAAATCGGCGGGTAAAGCAATCGCCTTCTGCTCGCTACAGCGCGGTCACAGCTACTACGCGATTCTCGCGGTCATCATGGCCATCTTTGTGATTGCAATTGCTTTAT
The DNA here is from genome assembly GCA_903875425.1 of uncultured Actinomycetes bacterium. GTDB lineage: Bacteria > Actinomycetota > Acidimicrobiia > Acidimicrobiales > RAAP-2 > CAIQWC01. Next base: position 226,960 of record CAIQWC010000012.1, read on the forward strand.
CAGCTCGTATCGGCCGTCGCGTGGCTCTTGCCTTCACCGTTTTGCTTACCGGCTTTGCCCTTAGTGCTGCTGCCGGACTCGCGGTGGCTGTCCCGTTCATTTTAATGGGTGGTTGGCTCATGCTTCGGGCCTGGAGACTACAAAAGTTCGGAACAACGGACGCTCGAACGGTAGCCAAACTCAATGCCCAGGCTCGCCTGGATCGAAAAAATGGTGTGAAAACGAACTTTGCCGCGCCGTCAAAGGGCCAAAAAGTATCTGGTACGAATCCTGCTTCGCCAACGGCCGCAGCGAGCACTACCGACTCGAAGCGATACACGCCGAAAAAACCGGCGCCAAAGCGTCCAGCGCCTCCCCCGGCCGCAAAGCCCCAAGGTAAAATTTCACAATGGCTGCGGGGTTCTGACGAATCAGGTAGTTAGGACTCAACGCTCAGTGCCGTTCTCAGGAGTTCAAGTACGTCACGACGTCGGCGTACCAAAGATCGTCCGTCTGCTTGTTCGCCGAGTGCCCGCATCACCTCAACTTCTGTGACCATACCAATTACCGTTGAATACATCGCGAGTAAAAGTAATTTGGGATCGCTGCGCCGCATTCGACCCGCATCCATCTCTTGCGCTAGGAAACCAGCGGCACGCTGCACCAAAGGATCCAGCGCTTGGGTCATTTGTGCTGCTGGCGGGGGGCCGAGACGAGCTACTTCTCGGAGTAGGCCGAGTAGCTCGGGGCGAGACGCCGCTAAGCGAAACACTGAGCGCACCACCAGTTCGACCCTCGCGAAGCCTTCGGCCTCGGCATCTAAAGCTAATTCGAGCGCCGCACTCAGCTCTCCCGCACCTTGCGAGATCACCGCGGCCATCAGGGCTTCTTTGGACTCAAACCAATAAAGAATCGTTTGTTTCGATACACCGAGGTCCCCCGCCAATGCATCGAGGGATACGGCGTCGTAGCCCTTCGTAGCGAAGGAAAGCATGGCTGCCTTGAGAATTCGGTCGGAGGTTCTTTGCGTCACTTACCAAATGGTAGACAAAATCTCCGCCAAGTGCTAGACCTTTTAATCGTGGATATTGCAGCAACGCTTCGTGGCAGACGCTTTTTCATCACCGGTGGTACCGGTTTCCTCGGTACCGCTCTGATCGAACGCATTTTGCGAAGTATTCCGGAATCTGAGGTCGTCTTACTCATCCGCCCAGGCCGTCGCAGCACTGCTCTGGATAGAGCCATGAAAGAAATTGTTCGTAATGACTGCTTCGATCGACTCCGTGCTGAGCTCGGCGACACTTTCGCGGAGCAAATGGCCGCTCGTATTCGGGCGGTCCCCGGAGATGTCACGCAAGACTGCCTCGGCTTAGGCCCTGACGGCATTGCCGAGATGGCGGGATGCGACACCATCATTCACTCGGCTGCTGCTGTTGCATTTGATTCACCGCTTGACCAAGCAATAGAAATCAACCTGCTCGGACCGAGTCGGGTTGCGGACGCCGTAGCCGCGGCACGGGTTCACGCAGCATCTCTTGGCGTTGCAGGGCCTCGTCACATGATTGCTATTTCAACGTGTTACGTGGCTTCCACGTTCCAAGGTGAAGCAAAAGAACACCTGCTCGGTGACCATCGCTTCGACGTAGACGTCGATTGGCATCAAGAGGTGATGTCTGCGCGACGGCTTCGCCAAGATTATGAAGCCCAATCAAGACTTTCTCCGACACAAGATGAGTTTGTCGTTCGCGCAACCCAAGAACTGGGCTCGGCCGGTAGTCACGTCATTGCTATTCGCGCCGAGAAGCTACGGCAAGAGTGGATCAAGGACAAACTGGTTACCGCGGGCACAACGCGTTCTCAGGCCCTTGGCTGGCCCGACGCCTATCCGTACACCAAAGCTCTCGGTGAGCGCGCCCTCGTGGAAAACTACGGTCCCAATTCCAAGAGTCCCCTTCCCATCTCCATCGTTCGTCCCTCGATTATCGAATCGGCCTTAGCTGAGCCGGCCCCGGGTTGGATCCGTGGTTTCCGGATGGCCGAACCCATCATCGTTTCTTATGCACGGGGACTCTTGAAAGAATTTCCCGGCGTACCCGAAGGCATTGTCGACGTTATTCCCGTTGACATGGTGGTTGCCGATGTCATTGCGGTAGCGGCGAAGGGCCCCGAACAAGACGTCGCTGTCTACCAAATCGCCTCGGGGGTCCGTAATCCCCTCCGATACGGTCGGCTTGTCGAACTCGTCGAAGGCTGGTTTACGGCCAATCCCCTCTACGATGATCAAGGGCAGCCTATTTCGGTGCCTGCATGGAATTTCCCCGGCCGAGGCCGTGTCCAGCGCCAACTTAAGCGAGCCACCGCGGGTATTGACGCCCTAGAAAAGGTCCTCGGAGCTCTCCCCCTTCGCGGCGAACGAGCTGATATCGGCGCTCAACTAGAAGAGCGAAATGTCATTGCTAAGCGGGCATTGGGCTACGTAGAACTTTACGGTGCCTACACCGAAACCGATGCGCGGTATCGCATCGATCGCAGCCTTGCGCTCTATGCGGAGATGACCGAAGAATCTCGGGCAACCTTCGCTTTGGATCCAGCCGACATCGACTGGAAGCACTACGTCTGTGACACGCACCTTCCAAGTGTGGTCAAGCACGCTCGCGTGCGGACGAGTCCCGGAAAGCCCGTCATGGCCGATAGAGCAGATCGTTCACGTGCGAACGTACTGTCACCTGACCGACAACTTGCCGTGTTCGACCTTGAGAATACCCTGATGGCTTCCAACGTCGTCGATACCTACGCGTGGCTAGCAAGCCGGCATCTTCCCCTCTCTGCTCGCACCGCCTTTGTTGCCGACTTAGTGCGCCAAGGACCCCAGCTCCTTGCACTAGATCGTCGTGATCGTGGTGACTTTCTCCGTAGCTTCTATCTCAAATATCAAGGTGCTCGGGTCGATCAGATTCGCAGCGACTCATGGCAGCTATTCCACGAGCAGCTTATGTTGCGTAGTTTTCCCGCCGGTATTGCTCGAGTTCGCGAACACCGCCGCTTAGGCCATCGAACTTTGTTAATTACCGGCGCACTCGATTTAATTATCGAGCCCCTTGCACCGCTCTTCGACGACGTCATTTGTGCCAGTTTGGGAGAAAACAATGGTCGTCTTACCGGGCGCATGGAATACCTTCCCCCCATTGGTGAAGCTCGAGCCAATGTTCTCGAGGACTACGCCCATGAACACGGGATCTCGCTTGACGAGACCGTGGCCTACGCGGATGGAACCTCCGATCTCGCGATGCTTGAAGCCGTGGGTTTTCCCGTAGCGGTCAACCCTGAATCGCGCCTAGCACTCATCGCTCGAAAGCGTGGATGGCTGGTTGAGCATTGGTCGCGCGCCGAAGGCGGATCGTCACGGTTACTACCCCTTGGCCCCTTTGACACCATTCGCCCGGGCGGCGCCTGGCGCATGACAAGGAGCGTCCGATGAAAGCGCTGCGCATGGAACGACGCCCCACGCGTTTCGTGGCGGCCTATCTCGCTTCAGCCCTTGGCGCTGGCCGAGGAGCTGGCGTTGGACCACTTCGACTCAGCGATGGTGCGGCACCGCGAGAATTGGGCGCCGCCTGGACGCCAGTAACCCCCTTGCTCGCTGGCATCTGCGGTAGTGACCTGGCCACGGTGGATGGACGTGCATCCCGCAGCTTCGAATCGATAGTGTCCTTTCCCTTCGTACCTGGTCACGAGATCGTAGGGATTACCGACCGCGACGGCATGGATGCCAAGGGCCAGGCCTTCGATGCCGGCACCCGGGTTGCGATTCAACCCGTGCTCGGCTGTGCAGCACGCGGTATCAAGCTTTGCGAGGCCTGCTCCTCTGGCAGCGTCGGTCGTTGTGGAAATCTTGCCCACGGTCACCTACGCCCCGGACTACAAACCGGATACTGTGCTGATACGGGTGGCGGCTGGTCGGAAGGGCCCCTGATGGCCCACAGCAGTCAGATTTTCCAAGTACCCGCAGCGCTCAGTGACGACCAAGCCGTCATGGTCGAGCCGATGGCCTGTGCCCTTCATGCGGCGCTGCGCGGGCGCCTTCGTGAATCAGATACCGTCGCCATTATTGGGGCGGGCACCCTAGGCCTCGGTGTGGTCGCAGCCATTGATTTTCTTCACCACGCTTATGGCACCGCAAAGCCAACACAGGTCATCGTTGGGGCTCGCTACCCCCATCAGCGTTCACATGCCTTGCTGCTCGGGGCTGACCAAGTCGTGGAGCCACATCATCTCGGCCGAGCCGTACGTGCCGCGGTACACGTGGGATCCACTAGTTCCTCAGAACAACTCGGAGAACTCGCCGGTGGGTCCTCGGTGACCTTTGACTGTGTGGGCTCAGCCGAATCCATCGCCGAAGCACTTCGAATCACGGCTCCTGGTGGCCGGATCATTCTCGTCGGCATGCCGAGCAAGGCGGCAATTGATCTAGCCCCCCTATGGAGACGCGAAATAGAACTCATCGGCGCGTATGCCTATGGCGTTGAGCGTATCGGCGATGAATCTATTGCGACATTTGATATCGCCTTTGCTTTCGTCGCCGCGAAAGATCTTGGCACCTTGGTATCAGCTCGATACTCCATCGACCGCTTTGAAGAAGCACTCATCCACGCCGGCCAAGCCGGTAGTCGCGGTGCTACCAAGATCGTTTTTGAATCATCTCGTTCCCTAAAACACCGAAAGGCTGACGCATGAGTCCTCGTCCAGGCTTCGTCCTCGAAACCGACCGTTCTACGCCCCCCACATTGATGTGGAAGGGTGAGTCTTTTGGCCTGCAAAAGCTTCCGACCGGAAGTCGCATTATCTATGCACCCGAGCCCTTCGATGCGTTGCGCGACCCCGAAGGAGCGATTCGACACGCTCTGGAAAACCCCACCGGAGACTCAGGCCCACTGAGCGCTCTCCTGACGTCGGGCATGAAACTCACTATCTGTTTTGATGATATCTCGCTCCCCCTCCCTCCGATGGTCGCGCCCGACATTCGCCAGATGGTGATTGAAGCAGTACTTGACCAAGCCGCCTCTGCCGGCGTCGAAGACGTGGTTCTGATTGCCGCCCTAGCGCTTCATCGTCGAATGACCGAGTCCGAACTTCGTCACGCACTGGGCGATAGGGTCTACGACGCTTTTGCCCCCCATGGACAACTTCTCCAGCATGATGCCGAAGATCCTGAGAACTTACTGTTCATTGGTGAGACCGCCCATGGCGAAGAAGTAGAAATCAATAAGCGGGCCGCGGAGAGTGATCTTTTGATCTACGTGAATATCAATCTCGTAGCCATGGATGGAGGTCACAAGTCAGTGGCAACGGGGCTCGCTTCCTATCGAAGTCTGCGCCACCATCACAACCCTAAGACCATGACTCATTCCAAGTCATTTATGCACGCACCCAGCTCTGAACTCCACAGTGCCAACTGGCGTATGGGGCAGCTCATTAAAGATGCTGGTATCAAGATTTTCCAAATTGAAACCACCCTCAATACCGATACGTTCCCGGCTAACTTCTCGTTTTTACAAAAGCGCGAATGGGAGTGGACCCTGAAGGACCGGCTATCGTTCGCCGCGACCTCTCGTGCCTTAGATCTTGCACCCAGAAAAATGGCGCGCAACATCTTCCACGGCATCAAGGCCCCCCATGCCCTTCGTAGCGTCTACGCCGGCGAAGTTGAAGCCGTTCACGAAAAGATTCTCGATGATGTCTGGGCTCAGCAAGGCGTATCGGTCGAGGGTCAAACCGACATTGTCACCATGGGTTTGCCCTACATCAGTCCCTACAACGTCAACTCCATTCTCAACCCTATTCTCGTCGCCTGTCTTGGACTCGGTTACTTCTTCAATATGTATCGAGGTAAACCTGTGGTTCGCGAGGGTGGGGTTGCCATCATGTTCCACCCAACTAGCCCTGAGTTTCATCCTGGCCACCATCCCAGCTACATCGACTTCTTCGAACAAGTCCTCACCCAAACGACCGATCCCGAAGTCATGCACAAAGAATTCGAGCATGCCTTTGCTACTGATCCTTGGTACATCCATCTCTATCGCACCGGCCACGCCTATCACGGTGTTCACCCCTTCTACATGTGGTACTGGTGTAGCCACGCCATGCAACACTTAGGCCGGGTCATCATTGTTGGTGGTGACCCGAAGACAGTTCGCCGCATGGGCTTTCACCCAGCATCCACCCTCGACGACGCACTAGAGATGGCCAAGGATGTCGTCGGTCCTTCTCCAAGTTTGACGCACCTCCACAACCCTCCCCTCTTTATGGCGGATGTGTCGTGATCGGTAGATATCTGACCAAACTAGGAAATCTGCCCTTCCCTCTGAGCGCGCCTACTTGGCCGTCATCACTATCTCGGCCCAATCCGAAGCGTCACGTGGGTGTCGACTTTGAGACTTCCTGGGCCCGGAGTTACCCAGCACGGCTGTTCCGAGCCATCTACACCGACTTTCTTGCCAGACCGGTAGCCAATGCCATTGCCCCGTCCACCATTGTCGGATCTGAGAGTCTCGAACGCATAGACGGGCCCTTAATCTTTGCCGCTAATCACAACAGCCATGCCGACACCTCGGTGCTCATTAACGCCGTACCCGCTAAATTTCGTCATCGTCTGGTCGTAGCTGCCGCATCCGACTATTTCTTCGACTCCACGATAAAGGCCACTACCATGGCGCTGATCTTGGGGGCCATTCCCATTGAACGGGCCAAGGTGTCACGTCGCTCTGCCCAAGCCGCCATTGACCTTGCTGCGGAGGGTTGGAATGTCATCATCTACCCAGAAGGCGGTCGCAGTGCCGATGGATGGATGTCTGAATTCAAATCGGGTGCCGCATTCGTAGCTCAGCGCTCTGGCGCCACCGTAATTCCTGTCTACATAGAAGGAACCAGCCGCGTCCTTGCCAAGAATCCTCTAGACCGTGGCGTAGCTCCCGGTGGCTCGGGATCGGAGTCTCGAGACGTCAGCCGTTTGCGCAGGCGTCCGGTTTCCATTCTCTTTGGTCGACCTCTGAAGGCGTTCGAAGGCGAAGATGTTAGGGATTTCTCGGCGCGCATTGAACAAGCGGTTGTAGAACTGGGTCGTGAATCTGCGACCGACTATTACCAAGCACGCCGAAGTCAAGACCGCAGCATCACTCACGGCCCAGAGGCTGGTCCGTGGTTACGTAGCTGGGCTCGACCACGAGCAATTACCGTTAGCGAGCGAAGCCCCCGCGACCGTTGGCCCCTGCTACGCCGGTCGAACTAATTCGTTCCGCCCGCAGATCGAGCGCGCGCTCATCATCGAGGGCGCTGAGCGTCCCCGATCCAGCCAGAACCAAAAGTCGATCTGCAAGTTCCGGGTTTCTAGCAAGCGCCGGCCCATGGAGATAGGTGCCAACTCGGGACTCCTGAATAGCACCTTCTATGTTTCCGATGCCATTACCCACACCATGTAATACCGTTGCGAAGGTCGCACAGCCAGCACCCACTGTGGTGCGAGATCCATGATTTTCGAATCCACTGAGCAAGACCTCACCGATGCCAAGTTCCGCACTAGCTCGAACCACTAACTCCCCTACGGCTCGAGGCGCATCTGTTCGAATCGTTTCAGCATCGAAGAGTCCGAGGCCCGGGCGACTCGAGCCGTCCGTTACAACAAACGACGAGGTCAAGATTTGAAAACCGGCACACACGGCGAAGATGGCCGCTCCCTGCCGCACCGCCTCCATGAAGAAAGCGTCATTACCGAGCCGTTCAGCCGCGAGCCCTTGGGGTCCATCCTCCCCGCCACCTATGACGTAGAGATCGGCCTTGGGAAGAGAGTGATGCGAATTCACGCGAAGGTGCTCGACGTTTAGGCCGCGTCGTTTCATGCGCTGTTCTAAGACAATGCCGTTACCCGAGTCGCCATAGGTCCCCAGTAAGTCTGGATAGACCGTCACGATGCGAATAGTCATGACAACTTCCTCAGATCACCGAAGGCGGTGTAGTTGGCCATTGCCACCACCCGCCCGCCACCATGGCCCGCACGTAACACGGCTTGACGAGAGTCTGGCTCACAGTGATGCGCCACGTCGGCGTAGTCGAGACGTACGGAGAGATCACGCCAGCGATCCCCGCTTGCGATGACCGTACGTCCAGCCAACTGCGAAAAATCTACGTCCCAGAGCCAAGACGGGTCAGCTCCGTCAGCGATACGTGCGTTAATCGACACGACGATCGGATTCGACTGTCCTGCCACCATCGCGAGCAGTGCTGCCCAACCGGCAGGATTCTTGGCGAGCATTAATTCTGCGTCGACGCCACCGATACTTCGATGTTCAAAGCGTCCCGCTACGGTTCCAACGCTCGTAAGTGCGCTACATACCGCACCTACATCGAGGCCAAGCGCTTCCGAGGCGGCCACCACGAGGAGGGCGTTGTCGACATTAAACGAGCCTGGGATGGAGATCTCTAAATTCCCTCGTTGCTGGTCGAGGGCAAAAACCCGCTTGCCCTCTCTACGCCAGCGCGCTGGCGGTTGATCGAGGTCACACGCGTCACACGCCCACCCGTGTCCAAAAACGATCTCACCACCACAGCTAGGGCAACCAATAGCATCGTCGCTCCAAACCAAACCGGCTTCCACGAAGATGGTTTTGGCAACAGCTCTGGTCGCATGTACAACCATGGGGTCATCGGCATTCGCGATTACGATGCCGCTGTATCCCTCTAGTGCAGTACGCCAGCGCTCAGCGAGCTTGCGTACCTCGTTCATTCGATCGAGTTGATCTCGAGACAGGTTCAAGAGCACGATGGCATCGGGGTGAGTGGCGACAATACTGTGGGCCAGATACGCCTCATCAACTTCAAGCGCCACCTGAAAGGCATCTCGGTGCTCGACGAGAGCCGCTACGTGACCGGCAGGCATGTTGGATCCCGTAGCGTTGGTCGCAACGGGTCCCCGCGTTCTCAGCGCAGCCGCCATGAAGGCAGTCGTCGTGGTTTTACCATTCGTGCCCGAAATCAAGACCGTACTTCGGCGCTCTGATAGCTCCGCTAAGAGCTTGGCGTCGATCTTTAATCCGGCCTTTCCTCCAACGACCGTGCCGCTGCCACGACCACTAAGTCGAGAGATGCGGTTCATGACCATGACCGCGGCGACAGCGACGGCGTATCGCACTCTCACGAGCGCTCCTTGAAGCGTGAACCTTGCCTACCCATCGTCTCGGCCATAGCGATCTGGTCCGAGATGGCGTCCGCCAAGAGTGCGACGGTGTCACGGGTCTTGGCCGTCGTAGGAACGCTGGGGCCTACATGAATGTTTACCTGTGGCGGATTCAGGACCTTCGTAACTCGCGGAAATTTGGATTGTCGAGGCCAGACGAGCTCGGTGCCAATCATGCCAACGGGCACGAGCGGTACATCGCAACGCTTGGCCAAGCGAACCGCTCCCGCTTTGAGTTGCAAAGCGGGCTCGCCGAACGCTTCTCCCCTCGGAATAGTCCCTTCGGGCATCACGACAAGAAGCTCTCCGCGATCAAGCACCGTTCGCGCCAGATTGAAAGCTTCTCGAGCGCTACCATCTCTATCTACCGGGACCGCTCCCATAGCTAGCAGGGTCGGACCCAGGATCGGAGCAGCGCAGAGTTCGGCCTTGGTCATCACGCGCAGTGACCTACCCAGCCGCCTCGAGAGCATCACGAGGGCGAAGAGATCGAAGAAACTACGATGATTGGGGGCCAAAATGGCTGGACCCTCGCGAGGGATGTTTTCTGTACCCGCTACCAAAAAGCGCGCATAGGGAAACATAGAGTTCGCGCACAGGGCTCTGAGGAGGCGCTGTGGCTCAAAGCCAAACCAGGTCGGAACCATTCCTTTTTCCTCACGGGCAGCAGCGTCAGAAGCCATGGTGACAAACTACCGGGGCTCAGCGGCCGAGTTAAACCCGGAAAGCAGAAGAGGGACCGCCGGGGGGGGTGGCGATCCCTCTTCTTAGATCCGCTGTAGAACTTCCGGAGGGGGGATCCGTGTTCTGCGGTGAAACCAGTATGCGCTAGTTGGGGCTATCAATCAAGGGCATAGATGAGATACTTAGCATCATGATTTGAGATAGTCTGTATCCATGGACCTTCGCCAACTCGAAGCCCTGGTGGGCATCGCCGATCACGGTAGTTTCTCAGCCGCCGCCCATGCCCTGGGAACCGTACAGTCCAATATTTCCGGGCGTATTGCTCGACTCGAGACAGAACTCGACACCGTACTGATCGACAGGGCAACGGGACTTCTCACGAGCGATGGAGCATTGACCGTGGCTCGATCGAGGCGTGTCCTGGGTGAACTCGAAGCACTCATGGAGGATGTCATCTCCACCGACTCTGAAGTAGTAGGCATGGTTCGAATTGGCATGATTGGAACCACGGGTCGTTGGCTCATTCCTCAAACCTTCGATGCCTTAGCTGAGCATCATCCTAGGATTGCGCTCCGTATTACTGAGGGCACTAATTCATCACTCGAAGCCATGCTTCTTAACGGTCAGCTTGATCTTGCCATCTTCAACCAACCAAGCGCTAGCGACGAGCTGAGTTTTACTCCCCTCTTCGACGAAGAGCTTGTCCTCGTCGTGAAGGTCGATCACCCCCTCACGCAGGCTAGGCGAAAGAAAAACGGGGAACTTTCCTTTACCGCATTGCGCGACATCCCCTTACTCCTGCCGCTCACAGGAACGACCATGCGCAGGCAAATCGATACCGCGGCCAGCGAATATGGTGTCACCCTCATTCCCTCCATCGAGATCGATGGTGTCAGAACCCTCACCTCACTCGTTATCGATGGATATGGACCTGGCATTCTCCCTGCCACCGCTGTGGCACAGCAGGTACGTGACCAGGTTGCCTTCATTCCTCTCGAAGGCTTCCTTCGCAGAGAGGTGGGTATCGTCTCTCGTCGCTTCGGACTCCCCTCAGCACCCTCCAGGGCAGTTACTGCACTCCTTGAGTCCATCATTGCCGAGGAAGAAAACCTTCCGGCTGGTATTCACCGAGTACCCGTAGCGTGAGCGTGGAACGATGAAGGTAGATCAAATTGCATCTGAACTAGCAGCCAGATCGAAACCACTCGCTCGCATCATTAGAGCCGTTGGATTACCACCATCTCGACGCGCCATACGCGTTGATCAACGCTTTGAGCGACTCGCGACCGCGATTCTTCACCAGCAGTTGGCCGGTGCAGCTGCTGCCACGATTACTCGCCGAGTCATAGCCATGACCCATCATTCCTTGCTTCCCGACCGTATCGCGGCCCTCAGTGAAACCCAACTTCGTAGCTGCGGCGTATCGGGTGCTAAGGCGGCTGCCCTCTTTGATCTCTCTGAACGCGTTCTCGACGGTCGTCTCGATTTTTCCACCATGGGGAGAATGAGCAACGACGCCGTCATGGCTGAGCTCGTGGCTACTCGTGGTGTTGGCGAGTGGACGGCCCAGATGTTTCTCATGGGGGCACTCGGCCGAGGCGACATATGGCCAACCGGGGACCTTGGCGTTCGTAGCGGTTGGGCGGCTATCCATCGGCTTACTCATGTTCCCTCGGCCAAGGAACTTCTCCCCCTCGCGGATCACCTCGCTCCCTTTCGCAGCGATGTGGCTTGGTATTGCTGGCGGGCCGTCGATCTTGAGCGCAGTGGTGCGTTACCCCGATAGGAAGGAGGAGTATGGATATCGCATCAGACATTGCCGTTCGTTTTGGGCCAGAAGTACTGGCTTCATTAGGTGACTACATTGCGATTCCAGCGCTATCACCCCATTTCGATAGCGACTGGAAGCGCACCGGAGCCATCGATATGGCAGCTCAGCACCTCTTTGCCTGGGCTATGGGTCGCGACATTCAGGGGCTTCGCGGATCCATCCGTGAAATTGATGGTCACACGCCCGTCATCGTTTTAGAAATTGATGGGACCGATGGCGTTGACCAGCCGGGCTCTGTCTTGCTCTACGGCCACCTCGATAAGCAACCACCCCTGGGTGATTGGTCCGAGGGACTGTCGCCCTTTCAGGCGGTGAGGCGAGATGATTTGCTCTACGGCCGAGGCAGTGTCGACGACGGCTACGCCCTCTATGCCGCACTCTTGGCGATCGAAGCCCTACAGCGTAATGGGCAACCCCATGGTCGCTTGGTGGTACTCATTGAAGCGTCCGAAGAATCGGGAAGCCCCGATCTTCGCGCCCACCTCGATGCCTTAGGAGACGTACTCGGCGACGTTAGCTTGGTGCTGTGCTTGGACTCGGGGGCCTTGAGTTACGACCGTCTCTGGATAACTAATTCACTTCGTGGCAACATCAGCATGAGCGTGCGCGTAGACGTGCTCACCCAAGGGGTTCACTCTGGGGAAGCCAGTGGCGTCGTCCCCTCGAGCTTTCGCGTTATCCGCCAACTACTCGATCGAATAGAAGACGCCGTCACGGGAGATGTCTTACTCCCGGAACTTAACGCCCAACCTCCTGACCATCACCTCATCGCAGCCCTTGCCCTCAGTACCGCCCTCGACGATCCCTTAAGTCGCCACTTCCCCACCGTTGAGGGCCTCGAGCTTCTCGGCCGAGATGGTGCCGACCGCCTCATTCGACAATCCTGGGCACCGACAGTTTCGATCACGGGCTTCGACGGCGCGCCTGCACCAAAAGACGCGGGCAACGTACTGCGAGCAAGCACCACCGTGAAGCTGTCGGTTCGAACCCCTCCAAGCGTTGATGCCCATGTCGCGCAAGCAGCGCTCATCGAAGCGTTAACCGTGAACCCTCCCTACGGAGCCCGTATCACCGTAGATCCCGAGGCCGTCGCGCAAGGCTGGATGGCCGCCCCGCGGTCTGAGTGGCTCAACGATGCCATGGTGGAGGCTTCCCGAGCGGCTTTTGGACAGGATCCAGGATTTCTCGGCGAAGGTGGATCCATCCCCTTCTTGGCCGAGTTGGGGCACCGCTTCCCTCAGGCCGAAATGGTCGCTACCGGAGCCTCGGGTCCAGGGTCAAACGCTCATGGCCCGGACGAGTCCCTTCATCTGCCAACCGCAATAGGCGTCAGTACGAGTGTGGCGTACATCCTGAGAGCACACGCCCTCCGCTGAACAGGGGTGCTAGCAAAAAGGCCGGGGCTCCTCATGGGCCTGGTTTTTTTACCCCGTGAGCGCGGCCTATTCGCATGACGTGCGATGAGTGTGCATACGGCTTTGACGCCGTGCCACCGAGACAGCCACACGTGATAGCGGAATCAAAACCGTATGCCGATGGTGACTTCTTGACCTTTTACTAGTCGATCAGCCGCAATGGTGATGAGGCCGCGAGGATGCAGTGTCGCGCTCTATCATCTAGGGTGTAAGACCTCGCGAATGAAAGGTTCTCCCGTGTCAACAACCGTCGATTTTTGGTTTGATCCTGTTTGCCCTTGGGCCTGGATATCTTCTCGGTGGTTGCTTCATGCAGCAGAAGTGCGAGACATTAGCCCAAGCTTCCACGTTATGAGTTTGTCAGTCCTCAATGAAGGCCGTGAGGTGCCTGAGAAGTATCAAGAACTGTATCCAGCGGCATTGAAGTTGGTTCGTTGCCTCATTGCTGCTGAACAAGCGCACGGGAATGAAGTACTCCTTCCTCTCTATACCGCTCTCGGGAACCGACTGCACCTTGAACAGCGAAAAGACTACGACGCGGTACTCGCTGAGTCGTTAGCGGAAGTTGGTCTTCCAGCGTCGCTGGCCGACGCTGCGACCTCGACGGCCTTTGATGAGGCGCTTCGGCTCAGTCACCACCAAGGAATGGATCCAGTGGGCATGGAAGTTGGCACCCCTGTGATACACGTGGGAGATATTGCCTTCTTTGGTCCAGTTATTACTCCTGCGCCACGCGGCGAAGATGCGGGAAGACTCTACGATGGTTTAATCGCCGTAGCCTCGGTTCCCGGCTTCTACGAGATGAAGCGCACCCGAACTCAAGCTGCAAGTTTCGAATAAGGACAGGAACTTGGCGATCTCCATCGCCCCACAGCGTGCTCCGAAACGCGAGCTATTGAGCCATCAGCAGTTGGCGTAATTCCTCTTGGCGAGTCTCGAAGTCTTCCTGGCTCATCCGGCCATCGGCAAAATCCTCGTGAATCTTTGCAAATTCCATCAGGATTTTAGACTCGTCAATGGGTGAACCATCAACCACGACTTCTTCGTCTTCATTTTCCTTGCGTAGTTCCCTGCGTTCTTGCTTTTCACGGGCTCGCTCACGCTTTTCTTGTTCGCGCTGAATCTTGCCAAAGGTTGAACGTGACTTGGCCATAATTCCTCCTCGGAAGCAACCGATAACTGCTGGGGCGTCCGCGACGCCATCAATCGCACGCGGCACTGGATACTTCGACGCACGCACGCCGAAACCACCTCAGTAGTTGTGATGCCGGACTTCGGCACCGACGAGCGACACAGGTCGCCCGCATTGGTGGGCCGTACAGGACTTGAACCTGTGACCCCTTGCGTGTCATGCAAGTGCGCTACCAGACTGCGCCAACGGCCCCCTTGGGGCTCCAATGCTAGCACTGCTTCCCCTTATTCAAACCTGCCTGAGCAGGCTTCTAGGCCCAAGAAGCCTTACCAATAGCCTGTGGAACTGCTCGCCTCGGCGTCGAAAAGATACTCCATCCTCGCCCTTGATCGGAAACCACCTGTTCCCCCACCGTCAGTACCGGACCACTCCGTTTAGGAAGCTACCTGGTCGTTAGCGTAGAAACTTAGAGTGCAACCTTCGCATGGCCCCCTGAAAGTGGCCAATCGAAGTCATCGGGATCGAAGCCAGATCCGCCTTTAGTTCTGAGAAATTCATCCATCCCTTCGGCCCAAGTGCGATGCCAGCCAACTTGCGATCGGGTAAGCGTCGCAGCGTCGATGTCGCCAAGTTGTGCCGAATATGTCGTGGCCATGGCGAAGAGAACCTTGGCTGAGGCAATGGCGTCGCCACTGGCATCGTGGGCGGCTTCATTAACCACTCCATAGCGTTTGCAGACGAGGTCAAGCGTTCGCTTTCCTTTGCGATAACGCTCAAGAGAGCGATCCATGACTAGGGGATCCAAAACCGGGCCATGCCACCCCGCTTCAACCAAGCCGGTTCCATCAAGGGCACGTAATCTCGCATCCATCATGGAAAGGTCGTAGGAGAGATTAAATCCGACCACCGGAACACCACGCCGCGAGGCATCGAGTAAGGCCTCAATGATGTGTCGTACCCCAGATTCAAGGTCGACACCTTCAGCGACTGCTCGCTCCGTCGTGATTCCATGAACGGCGGTAGCTCCCTCTGGAATTGCGATGCCCGGGTTAATGATCCCAGCATCATGGCGCTCGGGTGCTTGATCACAGAACCAAACCAGCGCGTACGACACGGGGATGTCGCGTGCCTTGTCTACACCCGTGGTCTCAAGGTCAAAAGCTAGTAATTCGCCGTTCACCCATGGATTTGTCATCACTTGAGTTTGCCATCTTGTCGTGACACAAATCGGGATCGTGGCATCCACGCTTCGAAGCATTGTTTTTCTTAGAGTTATTGCCTGTGAGCAGCCCCTATGCCTCCGCCCCGTCTCCATCGCGGCGCACGTCGAGAGCCGACGTATCTCGCCGTCGTCAAGCGTTGCGCCGACGCCGCCTCCGCAGGCTCGTCCCGCTATCGATACTCGTCGTCATCGCGGTCGCAGCGCTGCTGATTGTCGCAAATCACTCCTCAACGTCCAGCGCTCCCGCCACCACGATTGCGACCGTAACTACGACGACCATTCCTTACAACCCTTCGGCCATCAAACCCATCCTGACTCCGGCACAGCCAGGTGAAGGGCTGTGGACCGTCAAGGATTCGTGGATGCCGGGCGCACCTGCTGTTGAGTCGACGTGGTTCCGTACCACGCCGTCGAATCCCAGCATCATCGCTTATGCCTTTTGGATGAGAGCCGCATCCACGCAACTCGCGCTCTATCTCGGCTACGAAGGTCCCGGGCCTTCTTCACTAAACCGAGGACCCGAAATGGTTCCCTTGGCCGCACGAGGGCGTTTGTTGTCCACCTTTAATTCAGGGTTCTACGAGAAAGATGGCTCGGCCGGCTTCTACACCAACCATACGCTCTACTACCCCATGGTGAACGGTCTCGCCGCTCTTGTGGAATACGCCAACGGTAGCTACGACGTTATGAATTGGCAGGGCGGCACAACGCCTGGGCCCAGCATCGTAATGGCTCGCCAAAACTTACCTTTGATCGTGGACCATGGCCAAGCCACTGCGCCAACCACGAACTGGCCCAACTACGGCATCACACTTGGCGGCGTTCCCGCCGTTTGGCGCACCGCCATTGGCATCGATCCCCATGGCAACTTGATTTACGCCACGGCGGCCTCGCAGCTGCCTTCGACCTTGGCGCAAATCATGATTCACCTTGGCTGCGTGCGAGCCATGCAACTCGACATTAATCCTGCATGGCCCATCTACAACACCTACGGCGGCCCCAATGCTGCCTCTCCCGCGCTCAACGTTCCTAATCCCAATCAAATTGCAGGTCGATTCTTGTACTCCTCGACCAAGGACTTCTTCACCCTCTATGCACGCATCCCCGGCGAGGCGCAGATTCCCTGGTGACACGCTCTTGGCTCGGTCCTGGGCCACAATGGAAGCCATGAAGCTAAGCGGTCGTCGATGAGCATGATTCCGCCTGTCACGCGTAGTGACATGCTCCGCGGTCGTCGGGCGTCACGGCGAACCTACCTACTGCGTCGAACGGCGGCGGCGGGGATTCTTGTGGTGATCCTTATTGTTGTAGTGGTGGGAATCTCATCGATTTTTTCCGGCTCGCCAAACGGTGCGTCGTCGACTCCCTCTACCATTCCTGTCACCACGACCACGGTGGCGCTTAGCCCGGTCACCCTGACGGCTGTGGGCGATATGGACATGGGAAACACCCCAAACCTGGCCCCCAATGCATCGACCTATTTCTCCAATGTCATAGGAGCGCTCAAAGCACCCATCGAATTTGGGAACCTTGAGGGCACCTTGACCGATACGACTTCCGGGTCTAAATGTGGGGCTAATTCCTCAGCTTGCTACGCGTTCAAGAATCCGCCACAGTTTGCGCAGTATTACCGTGCTGCTGGATTCAACGTTTTGAACTCCGCAAACAATCACTCGAGCGACTTTGGGTCCCAAGGCGTGGTTGATACGGCCGCCGCGCTAAAGGCTGCTGGCATTACCCAAGCTGGTATGCCGGGGCAGATTGGCATCATCACCGAGGGAACCTCCAAGATCGCGTTTTGCGACTTTGCGCCTTATCCATCAACCAATAATTTGGTAGATCCGGCTGCCGAATCTGCGCTCATCGCGAAAGCGAAGACCTTGGCCAACATCGTCGTTGTCTACATGCATGCTGGTGCCGAAGGCACGGCAGCTACCCACGTGACAGGACAAACGGAGACGTACTACGGAGAAAATCGAGGCAACGCTGAAGCCTTCGCTCATAGCGCGATCGATGATGGTGCCGCACTCGTTATCGCCTCGGGACCACACGTCGACCGAGCAATGGAGTGGTATAAGAATCATCTCATCGCCTACTCCCTTGGGGACTTCGCGAGTTACAACAACTTCTCCACGTACTCAATAATGGGGATTTCGGGTATCTTGCGTGTACAACTCAGTGCTAGCGGTCAATACATCAGCGGATCATGGGCCTCAACCGTGCTCGCGGGCCAGGGGCAACCCGCCATGGACCCCGCCAATCAATCCGCCTCGTTGATTAGTCAGCTATCGCGCAGTGACTTTGGAGCCAACGGCGTGACCGTCGCGGCAAATGGCACCCTTGTTCTCCCCGCTTCGGCCCAGACGCCAAACGCTCAGAAACGATAGACCGCTAGCAACCCCCTGGGGGGCCCGGTGCTCCGGTTCCCACCGCCGGTAGATCGAGGGTTCCAACGTCATAGGGACGAGGGTTAGGTCCGAGGTGAATGACGTACCAGACACCACGCCACGAAATCACCGACGCGATGCCGAAGGAATGGATTTCGCCGCCAATTCGGTACACGAGACGCAAACGCGGTTGGTACCAATAAGCGACATTATTTTCACAAGTATTGGGTTGTATCAAGGTCGAGTTACTTGGTTGACCAAGTACCTCGAGGAGGGGAACTGACATCGGTGCGGTTCCAAGGGCCTGGTGATACGTAGCCAGATCTAGTTTTAAAAATGCCAGCAACCGAAGCGCGTAGTCACTCTGTGGATTAGGGATTTGGCCCGTCTTCATAGACACATAGGCCGACTCGGGAAAAAATACCGATTGGGCAAGACCAAGATTGTCGCTTTGAATGGCATGCCACAGGGGCATTAGGCGCACTTCCAACGATGCGTTGCTCGATGGCGGCAGCGCCAAGGTTTGAGGTAACCCACCAGGGTCCACCGTGGTTGTCGTCGTAGGCGGCAAGGTTGTGGTCGTCGATGTCGTCGTCGTGCTTGTCGGACTCGCGTGGCCCAGTGCTCTCGCGCCGACAAAGACCGCCATCGCCAACAGGGCAACTAACAAAAGCAAGGTCCCAAGTTGTCGGGCGCGAAAATTAGGTCTCGATTGCTGTCGATGCTGCGGTGAACCAGCCACGGCCTACCTCTTTCCCTTGGTACAGCGCTCCGGACTCGGTAGGCCGAGATCCTGACGCTACGCGCCAGGATCTCGACTCCGTCGAGGCGACGCCGGGATTCGAACCCGGGTACGGGGCTTTGCAGGCCCCTGCCTAAACCACTCGGCCACGTCGCCGTGAACATCAGATCCTACCCGGGCCACCTCGTCTCACCGTTACACCTAGGAGTGTTAGGTTCACCCCATGGCAGCGACGCCCTACGCGGCCGCAAGAGACTCATTCTTGGCCAGCACACAGCTGGTCGGCTCAACGCTGTGTCAACCGCTCAGCGACCTTGCAGATACCTGGGTGCAAGATATTGCTCGTGAGGCCATAGGTGGCTCGCAGCGAAAAATCGCCCTCCTGGCTGTCGGTGGATACGGCAGGCGTGAACTCTGCCCGTCGAGCGACCTCGATCTTGTCTTGCTCCACGCTGGTAGTCGGGATATCGCTTCACTCGCCGAGCGAATTTGGTACCCGATGTGGGATGCAGGCATTGCCATCGACCATGCCGTTCGAAAACCCAAGGAACTTTTGAAGGCTGCGAGTCAAGATCTTCGCGTCGCCCTTGGGCTACTTGATGCTCGCGTGATCTATGGCGACCAAGACATTGCACGTCCCGTACTCGAAGATATTCGAAAGCTTTGGGCTTCGAGTTTGGCGGGGGCATTCCTTCCTGAGCTCCGAGACCAGATGCGTGAGCGCCACCTTCAGCAAGGTGACGTCGCCTTTCTCCTTGAGCCAAATCTCAAAGAAGCCCATGGGGGACTCCGCGATATCAACGTGCTTTCATCACTCGAATCTTGTGCTCCAACACTTCGACATCTCGTTGACGTTCCCGTCTTACGAAACGCATCGCGTGTGCTCCTCGATGTGCGCGTCGAGTTACATCGACTTGCCGCGAAAGCGCAAGAGCGAATGTTGCTCCAAGATCAAGATCAGCTTGCCTTACGGCTGGGCTACGAAGACGCGGAGACGCTGTGTCAGACGGTTTCTAAAGCGGGAACTCAGATTGCATGGATATCGGACGAAATTTGGCGACGACAAGCCATCTGGCAACCTGGGACCCCCACAGCATCACTCGAACCTGAGCTAGAAAAAACTCTCGATGAGATCGTCTTTGTGAAAGGGGGCGAGGTGGTGGTTGGCGGCGGCGTAGATTTGCGATCAGATCCCGCATTCGCCTTACGTGTGGCGATCGTCGCGGCTGAGCGCGAGCTCCCCATCGCCCTCGAAACGCTCCATCGCCTCGCTGAGCGATGCCCTGAACCCCCTAGCCCATGGTCGCCAGACACCACCAAGTATTTCGTCGCATTGCTCGCTCAGGGTCGTCGAGCGATTCCCGCATTCCAGTCTCTCGATCACGTCGGAATTATTTCTCGTTTGCTCCCGGAATGGAATCACGTTCGTTACTACCATCAGCGAAATGCGTACCATCGTTTCACCGTAGATCGGCACCTGCTCGAGGCCGTTGCCAACGCCGCTGAACTCAACGACGGTTCGGTTCGAGCCGACCTTCTCTTGATCGGTACCCTGTTCCATGACATCGGTAAAGGACTAGCGGGCGACCATACCGACAATGGCGTCAAAATCGTCAATACCCTGGTGCCGAGAATAGGATTTGACGCTGGTGATACCGCCATTATCGCAACGTTGGTCGAACAGCATCTGCTCCTCGCCGACACGGCTACTCGACGCGATCTCAGCGATCTCAGAACTATTGAATTAGTAGCCAACGCAGTGGGAAGTGTCGAGGTCTTGCACCTTCTCGAAAAACTCACAATTTCCGACTCCAAGGCGACAGGGTCGTCGGCCTGGGGTCCTTGGAAGGCACAGCTCGTCTCGCAACTCGTAGGCGCAACCCGGGACTATCTCGAAGGTCGCTCAGGCGTAGACGAGGAGTCGATCTTTCATCAATTCTCTGATGAGATCGATGAGGCGAGGATGTCGAATACCCCCGTAGTCCGAATGAGCTCCGGCCGCGTCGTCGTGGCTGCACCTGATCGCCCCGGACTCCTCGCTCAAGTCACGGGAACGCTAACCCTGAGAGGTTTTGATGTCCTTGCTGCATCCGTCGATGAGATCGACGGCATCGTCATTGACGTCTTCGACGTGCAAGCCAGTGTCGGTACCGTACCGACCGAAACTGACCTTTCCAACAGCCTCGTCCAAGCCCTCACGGGTCAGATCAGCCTCGAGTCGCGCATCGCTCAACGAGCTGCAGACTATGCGGGTCAAAAACGAACGATCACTGCATATCCCATTGAGCCCTCGGTAGTGGTTGCTAGTAACGCATCCTCCGACGCCAGTGTGATCGAAGTGAGAGCACCCGACGAGATGGGCCTGCTCTACCGCTTAACCTCCACCATATTTGAACAAGGACTCAATATTCTGCACGCGAAGGTATCCACCATTGGAAGCGACGTCGTTGACGTGTTCTATGTCACGACGCGCGATGGTCGAAAACTCAATGAGGACACCGCTACTGCATTAACCCAGGCGCTTCGGGTTCACCTTCGTGGCCAATAATCGTGAAGCCACGCAATAGCGCCGCGGTGCTAGGTTTTTGCGGCATCCGAATCCGAAATCCCACGAAGAAAGTAAACCGTGTCTGAGCCCCTCATAACCGATTCCACATCGATGCCTCTGCCTCGCGGCCACCAACGTCGCGTGAGACGAGAACGGAAATACCGGGTACTCGGCGTGATTGGCGGTACGTGCATCGGCTTAGGCCTCTTAATTTTGGCTTTCGCAATCTTTCAATTCTTCGGGACCGGACTCATCACGAATGGACGTCAACGAGCCCTACACGATCAGTTCACGCAGCAACTCAAGCGTGCTCACGTTGAGCCTGTCGCCCACGTGCTGGGACCTCCAAGAACGGTGCCAACCACGCCTCAACCAAGCATTGGCCAAGCGGTGGCCGAGATTTCCATTCCCAAGATCAACATTAATTTCACCGTGCTGCAAGGTACCGGCGATGTTCAACTCGAGGCGGGTCCTGGCCACTATGTCGCAACTCCCTTACCGGGTCAACTCGGTAACGCAGCTATTGCTGGACACCGCACCACCTGGATGCGACCCTTCTGGAATCTCAATGAATTGAATCCAGGTGATGCGATTTACCTAACCACCACTCAGGGCTATTTTCGCTACAGCGTCACGTCCCAGACGCTGGTCGCTCCCACCGATGTCGCGGTACTCAACCCCACCACCACTGCCACCTTGACCCTGTCAACGTGCAATCCCCGATTTAGCGCGACGCAGCGATTGATCATCAAAGCGACTCTCTCGGGGACTTGGCTTCCGGGTGACGCTAACGCAAGCACTACGACGACCACGACGGCACCCATAACCCCCACCACCACTCCGAAGCAGTTCGTCTCATCCGGTAGCTGGGCAGCTGCAATCTTATGGGGAATCGTGACCGCTGCCATTGGCGTTGGGGCCGCCTTAGCGCGTCGTACCTGGAAACGGTGGTGGATTTACTTGGTGGCCGCCCCTATCTTTGTCGTAGCCTTATTCTTATTTTTTATGGCTATCTCGCCACTACTCCCAGCGTCGATTTAATCGTCGGCTTCCTTAGGTGGCGTCAAATCCTTAGCGCCGAAAGCAATATCTCGTTGTCCAGGGCTGATCACGCCATCAGCGCTGAGCAAGTTAGCGGTCCCCACTGCTTCTTTTCCAAATCGACGCTTAATCTCGTCGAGAGCGTCAAGGAGGGCGCCGCGATCCTCTTGAGTTACCAAAGGATCAGCGACCGTCGGATCATCGAGCCGTAAGTGGAGTTGCTTGGGTCCTCCTCGCGGTCGCAACGCGCTGAGCGAGATACCGAGGAGCCGAACCCCCCCGCCGATATCGTGAGTGGCCAGAAGCCCTGACGCGACCTCGTAAATTGCCTGTGGGTCGTCGAGGCCTTCTTCGAGCGTCACGCTACGAGTGTGCTGTTCAAAGTTGGCCAGCTTGATCTTCACGGTCACCGTGGCACCTTCTTGGCCAGAACTGCGTAACGCATTGGCTACCGCGTGGGCTTGACGGATAAGACGCTGATCTAGGTCGGCCAGGTCGTAGCTGTCGTGAGTAAACGTCTCCTCATGACCAATACTGCGGTTCTTGACTCCGGCCTCCACGGGTCGCGTATCTCGACCATTGGCGAGATCGACAATGAGGTGAGCCACCGACCCTCCCACGTGGCGCTCAAGCATGGAGGGGTCAAGATCCGCGAGGTCAGCGACCGTTTCGATGCCTAGCTTCGATAACTTGGTGGCGGTTGTGGGACCCACACCAAACAGGGCTCGAACGGGCATCGGGTTCAGGTAGGAGCGCACGTCCTCATCGAGTACCACAAAGACTCCGGGACCTGGCACTACACGATCTCGCTCAATCCGTGGTTTCGCACTGCGCGAAGCGAGCTTGGCTACCTGCTTAGAGGACGCAACGCCGATACCACAATCCAAAGCCAGTTCTTGTTTTATCCTGAGCCTGATCGCATGACCAATCTCGAGAGGCGATCCGAGCAGTCGAATCGAACCGCTCACGTCGAGAAATGCTTCGTCGAGTGCTAGTGGCTCGATGATCGGTGTGACCGAGGCGAAGATTTCGTGGACTTGGGACGACACTTCGGCGTACCGAGCCATATTTCCTGGCACACACACCGCGTCGGGGCAGCGACGCAGGGCATTGGCCATAGGCATGGCGGAGTGGATGCCGAAGCGTCGTGCCTCATAGTTCGCTGAGGCCACCACTCCCCGTTTACCATCGCCACCAACGAGTACGGGCTTTCCACTCAGTGCCGGGTTGTCGAGGACTTCTACGGAAGCAAAGAACGAATCCATATCAACCAGCAGTATCGCGGGTGTTAATTCCGCAGAGCGATCCCGAACGTTAGCCATCAAGGCTCAGGAAACGAAAACCTTCGGCGGCACTCAGTCCGCAGCGCCGTCCATCCTCGACGGCCCGCTTGCGCACGGTCTCGGCAACCCAGTCGTCATCGTCGCGTAACTGACTTCGGTGAGCGGTAACTGCCGCAACCTTCGTGTCGATAGTCTCGGCCACATCAACGAAGACGTCCGGCTCCAAGGTGCCGCTCAGCAGTACGGTTGGAACCCGATGAGCTGGCCCTGCCTTCGGAAAATAGTGAGGTAACGCGCAAGCTGGAGCTACTGCATCGAGGAGCGCCCATCCTGCCGCACGGTGGTCTTGGTGGTTGACATAGACCGAACCAAAAAATACAGCCGATGGATCATGGCCAAGAACGAGATCGGGCTTGTACTGGCGTATCAATCTCACGATGGTTTCAGACAAAGAATCGCACGCCTGAAGCGCTCCGTCTGGGATGTTGAGATGCACGACGGTCTTCACACCTAGATAATCAGCGGCTTCAGCAACTTCGGCCAACCTTCGCTGCGCCAGTTCTCGAGGATCGATGTCAGCGTCAATCGTTCCTTTATCTCCGGCAGCCACGATGACCACAATGACTTCGGCGCCAGCCTTTGCCCACCGAGCCAGACTCGCACCACAGGCCACATCGGCATCGTCGGGATGGGCATAGACAGCAAGAACGCACTGAGGAGTGGATTCAAAAAGCTGTGCCACCGATCAGCTCCGATCTTTAGGTGGAGTGGTTTTATTTAAAAGCCCAACTTCGCGTTCAAAATCGAGAATGTCATCAAAACCCTTGTAGACCGAGGCGAATCGTAGATAAGCGACGTCGTCGAGTTCCTTGAGTCTCTCGAGTACCGCCACCCCTACGTCTTGAGTTGTCACGGCTTCGGCGCGTTGCCTCAGCGTGTCCTCAACGTCTCGAGCCAACATTTCAATATCGTCTGGCGTCACGGGCCGGTTTTTACAGGCACTCCTGACACCAGATACAACCTTGTCGCGGTCATAGGGCTCCCTGGTACCCGATCGCTTCTCGACGATAAGAGGCATCTCGTCAACTCGTTCGTAGGTCGTAAATCGCTGGCTGCATGAAAGGCATTCGCGCCTACGACGAATGGCTGAACCCTCTTCTGACATTCGAGAGTCGACGACCTTGTCATCATCCATCGAGCAGTAGGGACAGCGCATGTACCAAGGTTACCGCCCAACCACAACATCTTGTGGTTGAGATTAGGGAAGGACTATTTGTTCTCCCGCCACCAATACATTGGATCCCACCTCAGCTCGGAGTTGAGTCTGAATTTGAGCCTGGGCCGACGGAGCACCGAGCCTGGAGGCGATAGAAGCAATGGTGTCGCCACTGCGGACGGTATAGGGCTCACCAGGGATTAGACCACTGGGCAAGCCTCCGGGTGTTTGTTGCCCCGTAACCGTTACTCCCCCTAGCGCCGTCAGCGGCGTTGCTAGCGCCACGAGGGCCATCACAGCGATAGCGGCCATGAGAAATCTTCTGCGCCGATTAGGGCTCTCTGCGTGGATTCGATGAGCCGCGGGGCGAGACTTGGTTGCCTCGAGGCGATAAACAATGGCCTCTGGGCCATGGAGTCGCAAGTGCGTGGGTGCAGGGGGTGAAACCACTCGGAGGTCGGCCCTCGGCCAAGGGTCCTCATAAAGATCGAATTGGCCTTGTTCTAGCAGGGGTGCAATCGCCATTGGTATCTCCTCAAATGTACCTAGTCGAACGTCTGTTCGTATAATAGGACCGAACAGACGTTCGTGTCAAGAAAATCCGAACAGATGTTTGCCTTCACTCGAAGGCTTGGCTATGGTTGTACCAAACGGGTGTTCGCCACCGCTTGGAAATCGAGAAATGAGGGGAAATATGGCTGAAGTACTAACAGGCAAGCGCCTAGCAATTATGAACTTCATAACGGAGTGCATTCGTGAGCGGGGCTATCCTCCCTCAGTTCGCGAAATTGGCGAAGCCGTGGGTTTAGCGTCTTCCGCCACGGTCCACTCTCACTTGGCCGTATTACAAAAAGAGGGCTTTTTGAAGCGGGCCGCGACAAAAGGTCGCGCCATGACCGTCAGTTTTGACCCCTCGTCCCATGCCGCTCTCCCCTCGATGCCTACTCGATCGGTACCGCTTATTGGTTCCGTGGCTGCGGGCACCGGCGTCTTAGCTCAAGAGAACGTTGAGGAGCTTTTTGCTCTACCAGAAGAATTCACCGGCTCCGGTGAGACATTCATGCTTAAGGTTCGTGGAGATTCCATGGTCGAAGCGGGAATCTTCGATGGCGACTACGTCGTGGTTCGACACCAGCCCGAGGCAAACGATGGAGACATCGTCGTTGCGGGCATTCCGAATGAGGAAGCGACAATTAAGTATTTCCGCCCTCAGGGGCCTCGTGTCGTACTGGTACCAGCCAACAGCTCCATGGCACCATTGGAATTTGACGCTGATGACGTCGCTATCTTCGGCAAAGTTGTCTCTGTTCTTCGTCGCCTCTAGAACCCTGCCAAGCACTCAGTCCGATCTAAGTTAGTGCCATGGCTGAATTTGACAATGTGCCCATCACCGGCCCCTGGGACCAGTATGAGATCACTTCATTCCTTGATTCGACTCTGATCCCCATGCGTATCGCTGTTAATTCACCTTCGGGATGCCCCATTGTGTTGTCTGTTTGGTTCGTGAGAGAAGGTGGAAACCTACTGGGGGCTACGAGGCCTACGTCGACTCTGGTTAAGTACCTTGAGAACTGCGGCGAATGCGGATTCGAAATTGCTCCCGATACACCCCCCTACCGTGGGGTACGTGGTCAAGCAAAGGTGCAGTTGCTTCCAAGCCGAGGAGCGGAAGTGCTCGATACCCTACTGATCCGCTATCTCGGTTCCAACGATACAAAGCTTGGTGCGCGCTTACGCATTAATGCTGATGACGAGATTTGTTTCCAATTGCAACCGACGCTACTGACGTCTTGGGATTATCAAAAGAGAATGGCTTCTAGCGTCTACGTAAAGGCTGGCTAGAGATGTCCATCATGGCTATCCACACATAAATGCTGGCACTAATTGATGACTAACGTGTGTGTCACATGACTGACGCCTATCTCGATCCGGACTTAGAGCCAGTACTGAGCGATGCGATACCGCTCGCACATATCTTCACTGTCTTTCTCAGTGGCGCACTAGGCACGCTTGCTCGATACTTCGTCATTAAAGGTTGGATATTTTCCAGTAGCGCCGTTCCCTGGAACCTCGTCTTCATTAATGCGTCAGGGTCATTCGTCTTGGGTCTTCTCACCACCAGCCTGTTCACTCGCCGACCTGACCTGGTGGGCGTGCGTCTTGCGTGTTCGACGGGATTTCTGGGCGGATGGACAACCTATTCCTCTTATGCCGTTACGGTCTTGCTGCTCGCTCACCACGGCGCCTGGTGGCCGGCCACGTGGCTCGTCGTTGCTACTGCGCTCGGTGGACCCGTGGTTGCATGGCTCGGCCGCCGGCTTGGAGATGCAGTCATGAAGGTGACCGCATGATTTGGCTACTCGTAGCTCTCGTTGGCGGCGGGGGCGCGAGTATTCGCTTTGTCAGCGACACGTGGATTTCTCGACGTTTGGGCCGTCATATTCCCTACGGCACCATAACGGTAAACGTGATCGGTTCATTCTTGGGTGGTGTCATACTGGGCTTTAGCCGTTGGGGCAGCACCCATCTCGAACTCGCTGCAGTACTACTCACGGGCCTTATGGGCGGATTGACGACCGCTTCGACCTTGGCCGCTGAATTTGCGGGCATGGTAGACCAGAAACGCTATCGCGAAGCCATCGTTTTGCCTATTGTCCTAGCACTCGTTGCCGTCGTGCTGGCCCTCTGCGGTCTCGGCATTGGTCTCGCGCTCTAACGAGCGTCGAAGGTGGGGATCAGCTGACGAGCAGCTCTAGCCTCATCGACTCGACGCACCGGCGTGGACTGCGGAGCAAGGGCGAGAGACCCAGGGTCACTGATCGCCTTAGCCGCAATCTTTTCCAGTGACTGAGCCAAGGCTTCCAAAGTCTGAAGCGACTCAGTTTCGGTGGGCTCAAACATCAAGGCTTCGTCCACAATTAAGGGGAAATAAACCGTAGGAGCGTGGAATCCTTCCTCAAGGAGGGCCTTAGCGATATCAAGCGCCTTGGCTCCGGTTTCTCGTTTAATCGCTCCAGCTGAAACCACGACTTCGTGCATACAAACTCGATCGTAGGCCGGGGGATAATCCCCCTCTATGCGCTTACGGAGCCAGTTGGCGTTGAGTACCGCACGTTCAGCAACTCTGCGCAAGCCGTCACCACCGTGAACCTTGATGTAGGCCAAGGTACGAGCCAAGACCATCGCGTTACCATGCCACGAATGCATGCGCCCAATCGAGTGCGGCGGTGTTTCGTAGCCGTAGTTGCCATCTTCCAATCTCACGGGCTTGGGTCCAGGCAAGTACTCAACGAGTCGTTGGGAAACCGCCACGGGTCCGGCACCCGGTCCGCCGCCACCGTGTGGGGTGGCAAAAGTTTTGTGCACGTTCATGTGCATAATGTCGAATCCCATATCACCGGGACGAACCACACCAAGGATTGCATTGAGGTTCGCGCCGTCGTAGTAGAGCAAACCACCAACGTCGTGCACCGCTGCAGCGATCTCGGCAATTTCTTCCTCAAAGAGCCCCACGGTATTGGGATTTGTCAACATGATGCCGGCTACGTCGGTGTCGAGAGCGGCCTTTACGGCCGCCACATCGACGAGCCCTCGCTCGTCACTCGGAATGGTCGTTACCTCATAGCCACCAAGAGTTACTGAGGCCGGGTTGGTGCCATGTGCCGAGTCAGGTATCAAAATGCGTTTACGGCGATCTCCCCGGGCACGGTGATACGCCGACATAAGCAGTAAGCCTGTCAACTCCCCTGCGGCGCCGGCCGCTGGTTGCAAGGTAACCGCGGCCATGCCGGTGATTTCACAGAGATCGGCTTCGAGTTCCACCAGTAATTCGATCCAACCCTGACTGAGCGAAGCGGGAGTCGCCGGGTGGACATCGACGAGCCCAACCATGTTCGCCACCTCGTCGCAAAACTTTGGGTTGTACTTCATGGTGCACGAGCCCAGAGGATAGAAGCCAAGGTCCACCGAGAACTGTCGATGCGACAGCCTCGTGAAGTGAGCTACCAGATCGCGTTCCGACACCTCTGCGATATCGACATCGCTTTCACGAAGCAAGGAAGCCGGTATGAGCGATTCGAGAGGCATCTCAGGCACACCGGTGGTGCGAAGTTGATAGGCGCTACGTCCCGGAACACTGAGCTCGAAGAGAGTTGGCTCAGCAGCTGAACCCATAAGCGGCGCCGACGACGCCTTACCCCCAGGTGCTTGATTGATCGTGCTCTTCATCGGACAATCTTTTCCGTCGCCGCCACCAATGCGTCAATTTCCACTCGGGTTCTCTTTTCTGTCGCCGCCACCAGCAGCGTATTCTCCACCACGCTTGCGTCAATGGAACGATCGCCACCACCAGTTAACGCTGATACCGAAATCCCAGCCAAGAAACCTTCTTCGGCGAGGCGTTCAATCGCGAGGCTCGCCGAAATAGGCAACACCACAGCGGCATCTCGAGTCACGGGCGCGTCGCCGGTCAGCGCCTCGACGCCGTCGATCTTGATAAGTTCATCACGGAGGTAGCGCGTTCCTTGAATGGATCGGAGTGCGACTTCACGAATTCCCTTGGTTCCTAGCCAGCCCAACTGAATGGCGGCCCATACGGCCATCAAGGTTTGGTTCGAGCAGACATTGGATGTCGCCTTTTCTCTACGGATATCTTGTTCTCGCGCCCGCAGCGTCGTAACGTACGCGCGGGTACCGTCAACATCAAGAGTCTCACCAACTAGACGTCCAGGCAGACGACGCAGTTCGGCATCCGCACACGCGAACAAGCCGAGGTAGGGGCCACCGAAACTTAATGGTGTACCCAAGGCTTGACCTTCTCCAATCACCACATCAGCACCTTGGCTACCAGGGCTCTTAAGGAGCGAGGCAGTAATCGGATCTGCCGCGACCACCAGTTTGGCGCCGTGCTGGAGCGCTAGTGCTTTCGCACCCTCGACGTCGTCAAGGGTTCCGAGGTAGGTCGGATTCGCTACCACGATGACACCGGGAGTGCCCGTCATAGATGAAAAATCTGCTTGACCGTTACGAAGCGGAACGTCACGGATATCGTGACCGGTTCCCTCAGCAAAGGTGGCCAGTACTTGGCGCCAGTGAGGTTGCACGCCACTTGATATCCACACGACGGGGTTCCCCGAAGAAGCGGCCGTCAGGTTCACCGCTTCGACCAAACTGGCCGCACCGTCATAAAGCGATGCGTTGGAGATCGGGAGTCCAGCGAGTCGAGCCACCATGGTCTGGAATTCGAAGACTGCTTGGAGAACCCCTTGGGCTACTTCGGGCTGATACGGCGTATAGGCCGTAACGAATTCACTACGGCTACCGAGTGCCTTTACCACCGGTGGAATCTCATGATCATAGGAACCGGCACCAGCGAAGCACAGCAAGGTCGATGACGCGCCGGAGTTACGGCGGGCGTAGGCCTGGAAATCGGCCCGAACATCGGGCTCACTGTGGCCGTCCGGGAGGTTGAGCGCGCGACCTAGTTGCAGGGCCGCAGGAATGGCGACAAAAAGTTCATCCACCGAAGTCATCCCCAAGAATCCGAGCATCTCAGAGATCTCATCGGGGGTATGGGGCATGTAGTCAGCCACTAACGCTCCTTTGGCGGCCAGAAGGGGAACGATTCAACAACAACGTCGACACTACGGCCCCGAACGTCAATGCTGACATTTTCACCATCGGGAACGTTGATAGCGGTATCGACAAAACCCATGGCGATACCTCTCTCGAGCATGGGCGAGAAGTTTCCGCTCGTGGTCACTCCAACGACATCACCGCCGACGGTGATGCTGGCATGATCACGCAGGGGTTGGCGCCCTAGGCCCATAAAGCCTCGAAGCAATCGTCGTGGACCCTCTGCCCGTTCGATCAAGAGAGCGTCTCGGCCACGAAATCCTGACTTATCCCAACCAACGACCCACCCGAGGCCCGCTTGAAGCGGAGTAATACCCGCTCCAAGCTCATGACCGTGTAGCGGCAGGCCCGCTTCAAGACGCAAGGTATCGCGGGCGCCAAGACCTGCTGGAATCACGCCGGCTTCAACTAACTGAGCAAACAAGGCTGGGGCTGCCTCGTTAGGGATCGCGATCTCGAGGCCGTCTTCGCCGGTATAGCCCGTTCCCGCAACGACGCAGGGCGTGTGGTTAATGATGACGTCGGCCACCTTAAAGCGCCCGATCGCCGCGGCTTCAGGTGCCACCTTGGCGACGAGTTCCTTAGCCTTAGGACCTTGGATGGCGAGCACGCAGCGAGATTGCGTGACGTCGACACCACCGATTGCGTCAATCACTCGTGAGGTATTCGACGCATTAGGCATCACATCGAAGCTGTGCTCACCGCGCCACCAAACGATGATGTCGTCGAGAACAAAGGCATTCTCATCAAGGAGATGGGTGTACTGGGCCCGTCCTGGTGAAATCTTTCCTAGATCATTAGTCAGTACCTCTTGCAACAGCGCATGTGAATCGGTCCCGCGGACTTCGACCGTTCCGAGATGGCTGACATCGAAGATGACCGCTGACTCGCGACACGCACGGTGCTCGGCGACGGTACCGGTTTCATAGCTCAGCGGCATATCCCAACCTCCGAACTCAACGATCTTGGCCCCAAGCCCCACGTGGAGGTCATAGAGCGCCGTTTTCTTGAGCTCGGAAGCCATGGTTAATCCTTTACCTCGAGGGCTAAGCAGCGAGTCCGTGACGAGCCACTAATTCACGGTAGTCACGCTGGTAGACCACTGAGACGTCGAATTCGGGATACAAGGCCCGGAAGGCTCTAATTTTTGCGTTCTTACGTGTCACCAGACGCTGCTCAGCAGTGGTGAGCTCGATGAAGCACTGCTTGGCTGGTAGCCAGAAATCAGGCCTAAAGCCCTTGGTGGGAGCGCCTTGTTCATCCCACGCAATGGGGAACTCAAAGGGCTCGTAGGCCCATTCAACCTCATAGAGATCAAGTAGCCGGGCAAACACTCGCTCTGATTCGTGCGCGAATCGAACCTGTTGTGCCTTCGTGCACGAGGGGTGGCGGCGACGCTCTTGGATCAAAGTGGGGAGCGCCGCCGAAATCATGCCGTCTTTGTTTGGACGATATTGGTCGCTGATTTGTTGGCGATCGAGACGATGTCAGCATCGAGCTCTGAAATGACGCCAGCCATCGAAATAATATTGAAGACGCCTTGGCCGCCCTTGAGGAGGTCGACAATCTCTCCATCATCGGAGGCCAGCACCGACGAACTCCCTGACAAGATCAAACTCGTCGACGCTAAGTCTGCGTTGAGGTTGTCACGGAGACACTCAACGGCGTTTCGGGTGCGCTGCAGAGAGATCCCAGCATCGAGGAGCTGCTTGATCACTTTGATCTCCAGCACATCGTGATAGCTGTACCGTCGCTTCGACCCCGATCCCGTCGCCGTTGCGATAGAGGGAATGAGGAGTCCTGTGCGAGCCCAGTAGTCAAGCTGACGGTAGGTAATTCCCACCAATCCGCATACCTGTGGTCCACTGAATCCCTCTGTACGTTCGATTACTACGGTCATATTGAGCCCTTTCCGACATAAAAGACTGTGTCTAAGGCTACAACGTAGAGATCACAAAGTGGTAGTTACTCAGTCGTGATTCTTGGTCTCAGGTGCGAAAGGCCTAGAGATCGGGTATTCCGAGGAAGGAACTCGAGGCCTCAGCATCCAACCGGGGTGGAATGCGGCCCGCCGCCCGCGCCAAATAGCCTGACTCCACAGCCATCGCGATGGACCGGGCCATAGTGACGGGGTCAGCGGCTCTGTTGATCGCCGACGCAGCGAGGACGCCTGCGCAACCTAGCTCCATCGCTTTGGCAGCGTCAGAAGCCGTTCCTATGCCCGCATCAAGAATCACGGGCACACTGAGTTCCTCCGCAATCAAAGCAATCGTATGGGGATCGTCAATGCCGCGACCTGACCCAATCGGTGATCCGAGGGGCATGACCACTGCGCAGCCGACGTCTTCGAGGCGTCTGGCCATTACGAGATCACAGGGCGCGTAGGGCAGTACCGTAAAGCCTTCACGGCAAAGGGTCTCGGCGGCGCTCAAGAGTTCCACGGAATCAGGGAGCAGCGTTCGATCATCACCGATCACCTCGAGTTTGATCCAATCGGTTTCGAAGGCTTCTCGAGCCAAACGCGCTGTCATCACTGCATCGTGAGCACTAAAGCATCCGGCGGTATTAGGAAGCACCGCGACATCGAGCGACGCAAACATTTCGATGAGGCCTCCGCTGATCGCGGGGTCAACTCGCCGTACCGCCACCGTCGCCATTGCGGTTCCCGCAGCTTCAAAACTACGGCGCAGCACGTCAAGCGACACCATCCCACCGGTGCCTAGCAAAAGGCGCGAGCGAAGTTGCCTACCGGCGACGACGAAGGTATCCACAGATCACAGCCTAGGGCTTCATCGTGGAGGGCACGGTAGAGCAAAGACGTCTGCACCCTCGGCATGATCCCGAGAACGCGCAAGTATCGTCGTGGCGCTTACGCACAGACGTAAACCCTGGTAGCGCGAGGGATCAATGCTCGACCGCTGTGTCCACGCGTGGTGGCTGTGGTGGTGAGGCGATAGTGCTTCTTGAGATTGAGTCCGTTCATGCTTCAATGGCTCGCCCACGCAGTACGACAAGACCTACCGCTAGACGCGATACTGACCTGAAGATGTCGGTGGATCGGGCCGTTAGTACTCGGAGCCCCCTACAGCACGACCCCTCGTGAGCCACGGGCCTCAATCCTAAAGTTTGGGTTGATACCATCATCTCCTAGGGTGGATGTGTGCCTTCTCCTCACGTCGCCATGACCATTGCTGGAACTGACTCAGGGGGAGGCGCCGGTATAGCCGCCGATCTCAAAACCTTCGCGGCCTTCAAGGTTCACGGCACCTTTGCCGTGACGGCTGTCACTGCTCAATCGACCGTCACGGTTTCGGCTATCTGTCCCATCGAAGCAGAAATGGTCACTGCGCAAGTAACGACGGTCACCGAGGATATTGATGTTGACGCGGTCAAAACTGGCATGCTGGCTCGTCCCATCACGGTTCTCCAAGTAGCTCGCCTTATTGAACGTGGCGTCATCAAACAGGTCGTCGTTGATCCCGTCTTGGTCTCATCGACGGGCCACCCACTCATGGAACAAGGTGGTGTCGACGCATACCGCGAGGCGCTCCTCCCCCAAGCCCTCATCGCCACTCCTAATTTACGAGAAGCAGCCTTATTGCTCGGTGTCGACGTTCGTGACTTCGATTCACTCGAAGCCATGACCGAAGCAGCAGAGCAAATCCGTTCGCTTGGGCCATCCTGGGTCGTCTTAAAGGGCGGTCACTACCTCGAAGGAGGCGCTACACAAACGCAAGCCCCTGACATCTTGGTTGGCGATGGGGTGGCCATACACCTTGAGGCTGCGCGCGTTGCTACGAGTAATGATCACGGAACAGGTTGTTCTCTGGCCGCCGCCATTACGGCGAATGTGGCACTGGGCTTGTCGATACCTGATGCCGTGTCGATCGCCAAATCGTACGTCAACAAAGCGCTCTCGGGAGCCGCTGCTTGGCAGGTAGGCCAGGGACACGGGCCCATCGACCATCTTGGCTTCGAATCAGCCTGAGGCATCGCTAACGCTAATCACTCCTAGGCTGGTGGAACCATGAGCGTCTCAAGTCCGTCGACAGCGTCATCAAAGCTACAAGTTCCCGCTGGCGTCCATCCCACCTCGCTCAAATGGGCCGCCATTGTTCCTATCTCCGCCGGGGTGGTCCTGGGTCTTTTCATCGCCCTGAACTCGCTATTCCCGGCTGGAAAACAATCTCTGACGGTCATCCCGAAGATAGAGCCGATTACCGGGCTCCACACCAATATGGTTCCGGCTTTTACTCACTACGTCGTCAACGGTATTCCCCCAGCCAACATCGTTAACTCAGTGTTCGTACCCCTTGAGACGACCTTCGCCGGTGAGATCTATACCGGTGGTCAAGCATCGAGCTACGACCGGCGGTTGCGATACACCTCTCCTCGTGCTGAAGGTGCGTTGTATAGCTACTTTCATGCGCTCATCACATCTCAAGGATGGAAAATATTCTCGGTCTCTGCCCCCACCGGTTCTACTGGGGTTGAGATCCTGGCCCAAAAGGCTGGTGATGACGGTTTCTACTGGGAAGAGGGTGTCGTGATTCACCCAACGCGCTTTAGTAGCTCAAACGTCCAAAGCACCTCATTTAGTGTGCGTCTCTATCAAGCGGCCGCAGAGTAGGGACCAAGTAAGCAATTCTCGCTGAGTAATTCATCCGTCGTTGGCTTGCTCAGCATCCAAGACCACACGAAGAAGTTCAAGGGATACATCAAGTACCCAACTCTGGTAGCTGGCGCTAAGGCAATGGCGATCAACAGTATCCACCCGGCCAAGCGACAGATTTCTGACACCGTGCTTGGCCTGTGACGACGCATCCACCCGATCAGATACGCAATACCAACAAGGGCACATACCACAGGGTAGATCCGATGTGACGAGGGAACAAGTGAGACAAAAATGTGTCCTGGTAGTGCTGAACCCGCCGGCGAAGCGACCCCTGAAAGTCCGAGAGGGAAGGCCACAACATTGGCTATGAAGGTCTTCGGGTTGGCAATGAGTGTGACAATCACCAGGGGGATGCTCACCCCCGCGATAGCAGCAGCCATGATTCCAGGGCGGCGCTGATCATCGCTGTCGCGGGCTGCAAACAATAAAAGTATGGTCAGCGGCCACGCGGTGAACTTCATAGATGAGACCAAGCCAAGTACGAGGCCGGCCCAGAGAGGATGACGCCTAGCCGTCAGTACGACTGCTACTAAGAGCAGAGCGATGATAGGAAGGTCATCGCCTCCCGTGGCCATGGTGAGCGCGGCCCAAGGCATCACCATCACTACCTGCAGCGCCCTAAGTCGACGGCGACTCCCCACGGGTAGCCACCACAGCGCCATGGCGACCGCCAGGGCGGTCGTTAGGAAAAACCACACCCGGGCATCGCCGAGTCCACGGGGGATGGGTGCTTGCGACGGATAACCAAATAGGGTCATGGCTGGTAGGTAGGGAAAGAACGCTTCGTAGGCCGGCCAACCCGGTATTCGGCCGATGAGCACGCCGTGATCCATACGTGCTTGATAGGGATCATGTCCCAACACCACCTGATGAGCGGCGTGCTCGACTACGACGACTTCAGGTTGCACGTGCAAAGCTTGCGTATCGCCGCTCCATCGCGAGGATATCTCGAGGGCCATGGGAATCACCACTGCCCCGATTACGAGGAGGCCTGCTAACCAACATCTTGCACTAATTCTCGTGGAGAGTTTCTTTGTTTTTGCGAGTAGTACTGAGAAGACAAAGGCTGCGAGATAGGCCCACAGCGCCATCTTCCCCCACTCCCTATAGAGCGGAATCGATGACCACAGGCTGGCCGCTAGTGCAAAGACCGCAGAGAGGCCATAGAGATAGGAGTCAAACCAGATGGAGTGCTCCACCTTCATCAAGGTTGAAAAACTGTGTCGACCTAGCAGTACCTTCACGATCGAGCACCGGGCCTTAAGACTCGCTCGAACAGTATGACTTCTCTGCTAATCGAATCAACCAAGGTATCCGCTCGCCGAAAGCCGTGAGACTCACCCTCGTATTCGACGAGCTCAACGGACTGACCATTGCTGACAAGAGCATCGCGCATGGCACGAGCTTGACTAGGTGGTACGACAGGGTCATCAAGGCCCTGCAGGAGAAGTATGTCGCCTCTCATCTCACCCGCGCGTGTGACGGCCGATCGTTCATGGTAGATCTGCGCTGACTCAGGTAGCGGACCTACCAATCGATCAAGGTAGCGCGATTCAAAATCGTGGGTCACCGCAGCCAAACTGGTCAACTCCGCTACCCCGTAGTGGGAGACTCCACATGCGAAGGCACCCGTACACAGAGCAAGCAGCGTCGTGTAGCCCCCCGCGCTACCGCCACGGATTGCCGAGCGATCAGGGTCAATCAGCCCTTGCTCACCGAGTCCCACGACAAGGTCTACGCAATCATCGACATCAATAATGCCCCACATGCCATCGAGCCGGCGTCGATACGAAGCGCCGTGACCGGTAGAGCCGCCGTAGTTCGCCATGAGCACCGCAAAGCCTCGGCTGGTGAAGACCTGGACAATAGGGTTAAAGGTGGCAACCGATTCCGCCGTCGGACCGCCGTGGCAGTGCACAATCACGGGCGGCTTCGAGACAGCATCGGGTAGGTACAACAAGCCGTAAACGTCACCGCCGTGGCGAGAGGGCACCGATACAGCAACTGCTTTGGAGATCGCACATGGCAGTGCGACACGAGGACCAATGCTGGTTCGCTCAATCTCGACTCCCTTCGCATCATGGCGAACTACCACGCCGAGGTCTTCGCTTGTCCCTCCCATCCATGCAAAACCAGAATCCAAAACGCAGAGTTCATCGGGCACGTCGTCGATAGCCGTAACGGTCACTCCAGACTCACTCAGTACATGGGAGAAACCTCCACGCCGGGCGATGCCAACAAATGATTCACCGAGTCGTGCGAATTGGCGTCGACCCGTGACCCAGAGTGGTACCCCGTGTTCGAATCCATCCGCATGGCCCCACGAGATATCCCCCCCTTGCGAGTCGATCGTCACTACTCGGGACCACAAACCATCCTCCGCGGATACAACGAGTCGTCCGTCCAGCAAGGTGGGATGCGCCACGCTTCGCTCTACGCCACCCAGCGCCGTCTCCATCTTGGTGAGCTGTGGTCGAGATCCTAAGGTAAGTCGCCCTACCAGCAAGGCGGCGGCATCCCATGGCATATTCGGATGATCCCACGCACAACAGGCGAATCTTCCGTCTTGGTCGGCGACGACGTCAGCGTAAAAATCGTGACCACTAAGCACGGTTGTGATCGTCCCCGTGGCTACGTCGATGGCGATCACGGATCGGCTCGGGGGTCTATCACTATCGACCTCTCGAACGGCCAACAAGAACGTGGTTCCCGGGATCGTTCTAAGGTCTCCGATATTGCCACGGCCTTGCGCGATCAGGGTCGCTTCACCATGTGGCCGAAAGGAAACGAGGTCTTGATCCTTCGTGACCCCCACGATGAGGGGGCCTCCGAGCTCGAGAACCTCCATCGCTCCCCCGCCGTACTCATGAAGACGGCTGGCAAACGAATAGCCCTCAGGAGACACCACGCTAGGTTCAGTCCCCCTTTTCCATTCCACGACCACGCTTCTACCCTCAAGCTCGGGTCGCTGTTCGATCCAGTACAGATCATCGCCTATGGCTCGCAGCGTCGATGCCGATACCTTCAGGCTCACGGCAAGCTCAATGTCCATCACTGTGCCGGGTGTGTCCATAGGGTGTAAGCGTAGAAGCCCCAGCCACGCCGTCGGGGCATGGCTTGGCGATGCTCGAACTACCCTGAGAAGTCTTCGGGGCGAATGGTGTCAAGGAATTCTCGAAACTCTTCGACCGCC
This sequence comes from uncultured Actinomycetes bacterium, assembly GCA_903875425.1. GTDB lineage: Bacteria > Actinomycetota > Acidimicrobiia > Acidimicrobiales > RAAP-2 > CAIQWC01. The sequence continues at coordinate 265,168 of CAIQWC010000012.1, forward strand.
TCTTCCTCATCCTCGCCGTCATCGAGATCCTCGTCCTCGAAGGCAACTACGACGCCTTCTGCGTCCATGAGTGCATCGTCGACATAGATTGGCGCGCCACTTCTTACCGCGAGGGCCACCGAGTCTGACGGTCTCGCAGATACGACGACGCCCCCATCCTCAGTAGTGAGTTCAAGCTGAGCAAAGTAGGTCCCGTCTTCCACGTGGGTGACGCTGACTGCGCTCAATTGGCCACCGAGCTTAGCTATCACGGTAGCGAGTAGATCGTGCGTCATCGGTCGCGTGACCGCCACCTGCTCAACGGCGTAGGCGATAGCAGCAGCCTCGGGGGCCCCAATGAAGATCGGCAAGGTTCTGCGTTGCCCGTCGGCTTCTTGCAGCAGCAATACGGGAGTATTGCTGCTGAGATCGACTCGGACCGCTCTCAACGTGACCTGCACCATTCACTCACCCTAGCGGCGGGGAGCGGCGTTCAACGTGTCAGACTACGCGCCACCGAAGAAGGCTGAAATTTCGCGTTTCAGCAACTCGGCGTGGAGCGAGGCCGCAAGATCACTCAGCTCCGTCACTAACTCCTCGGCGTGCTTGCGTGATTCGGGGTTTCTCTGCCGAAGCAGCGGGGCAATGAGTTGCTCGAAGAGCCCCACTTCCCTATCCACGGCATTTTTGAATTGACGTAAATGGCGAGGCTCAATGCCATGGGCAGCAAATCGCTCAGCGATGGCCAAGACCGAGTCCGTATCGGTGGCTAGGTACTCCTCGCCGGCGATGGTGGTGGTGGCCACTATCCCGAATCCAGCGAGCGCCTCAATATCAGAACGCGAAAGGGTCGAAGAAGCGGCGGCCTCAGCAAGGCTGGGCGTGGACGCAGTGGTTCGACGCTTGCGCTTGGAGGGTGCAAGGTGAGCGTCCTGCGCGATCACCGCTGGAGCTTCTTGAAGCGAAGCGATGGCCGCCGACACATCAAATGCTGATGGGGTAGGACGCTCTGTTTCGTTAACCGCATCAGAGGTGGCACGATCTCGCGCTGCGGGATGATCGGCCGAAGGAGGAATAACGACTTCCTCGTCGACGCTTGACATCGCGATGACCTTGGCCAAGGGTGCTTCAGAATCATCACTCAGCGGAGTGTCCTCGATGTCATCGTCTGAAGGTTCTTCGCCGTTAAGCCGATCTCTAATCACCTTGAGCGGCAGGAATTCATCACGCTGTTGCCGCAGTACGAGGCGTAAACGCTCAACGTCTTCTTCATAGAACTTCCGATATCCCGACGGCGAACGTTGGGGATTCACAAGACCTTGAGACTCGAGAAAGCGTATTTTCGAAATCGTGATATCCGGAAACTCCGATCGCAAGAGTGTGAGGACGTCGCCAATGGAAAGGTAACTCTTGGCGCTCAACGATCTGTCCCAGCGATAAAGGTCAATTTGAATTTACCCACTTGGATCTCATCTCCCGATTCCAGGAGTTTCTCGTCGACGCGTATGCCATTGACGTAGGTACCGTTCAGACTCCCGAGATCTCGCACAAACGGCCGACCCGACTCGATGCGCCCAAAGGTGACGTGACGACGCGATACCGTAACATCATCGAGGAAGATCACACTTTCTGGACTACGCCCCGCCGTGACCACCTGATCGGCTAGCGCGAACCGTGCTCCTGCGGTGGGGCTGCCCTGTACGAGTAGAACGTCTACGCCAGGGGGAATTTCTTCGACCGACGACTCCGACGTACCGAGGATCGCACCCGTTTCTAGATCAAGGGTGAGCGTGTCTTCCGAGGTGTCGCGGGCCATGGAGGCACCGCAGGCGGGACAAAAATTTGCATGGGAAGTGAGGCGAGCGCCACAGCGATGACAGTGCACGCAGATAACGATAGTCTGCCGACGCTTAGCCGGCACCGGGGACCTAGTGGTCGGTCAGGGCCTTATAGGCAGCGGCATCGAGGAGGGCCTCGATGGCGGCGGGATCGGAGACCTCGATCTCACAGAGCCAGCCTGCGCCGTAGGGGTCTGAGTTAAGCGAATCGGGCGAACTTGAGGCTGCATCGTTAATCGCCACCACCGTTCCAGCAACCGGCGCATAGATCTCAGATACGGACTTTGTGGACTCGACCTCGCCGATAACCCCACCCACGGTCACGGATGCGCCAACGGCGGGAAGGTCGACGAAGACCACATCGCCGAGGGCATCTTGGGCATAGTCGGTGATGCCAACTCGAACTCGGGTTCCCTCAATCAGGGCCCATTCGTGGTCGGAGGAGTAGCGGAGGTTCTCGGGAATCTGCATAGAGCGAAGATTAGACCAAACAGAGCCTGGTCTAGGCGACGTTTCGCCCCGACCGCAGCGCTTCGCGCGCCGGCGACACATAGGCCCCGAAGGCTGCCCAACTCAGCGCCAAGCCGGCTATCCCGAGAACCCATGCTGCGTCGCTTAGGACCCGTTGCCATCCTTCGGGTCCAAAGGCCAAGAGGAACATCGGGTAGGCGAACATCAGAGCCATGGCCCCAGCTTTACCGATAAAGAGCACGTCAATGCGTCGTGCGCCCAGTGAGGCCAGGGTGACCACCGTGATCGAGATCAGGATCTCGCGAGCCAGGGTTGCGATACCGAACCAGAGGGGAACGGCTCCCACGCACAGGGTGACAATAACCGCGCTGACTACCAAGATCCGATCAGCGACAGGGTCAATAATCTTTCCCATCGAAGAGACCTGCGAGAGGCGCCGTGCGAGTTGTCCGTCGACCCAATCCGTCGCTCCAATAAAGCCGAGCAGCCATGCCGCCACCGCATAGTGCTGCTCTACGGCGAGGACTATAAAAACCGGAATAAGGGCGAGCCGAATGAGCGTTACTAAGTTCGCCCATGTGTAAAGGCCTGCGTCTTGAGCATCGGTAGGGAGATCTTGGCTCAACGCGCCAATTCCTACTCAATCTCCCAGCTCGGCAAGGTACGGAACAAGGTGGCGAGATCACCCGCACCGCGCTTGGCTTGGGCGTCGGAGAGCTGAGCATTCATCTGGTCTCCATACTCTGGACGGACCACATCTCGAAACACGCCAATCGGCGTCGGCATCGTCACACCCGTAGCAAGGTGGCTCAAGGCGAACGCCAAAGCGGGGTTATCGACGTGTGAATCGTGGATGAGAATACTCTGCTCATCTACCGACGCCACTTCCACAACCTTAAGTTGACCGTCGCCGAGTTGGGTCACCCCAAACTCTCGGTTCTCCCCGAAACGAATCTGCTCACCATCGGTGAGTGGAATCAGCATCGAGGCACGGTTTTCCTTAGCGGTAATCGTGCTGAAAATTCCATCGTTGAATACATTGCAATTCTGGTACACCTCGACGAAAGAAGCGCCGTGGTGCTCATGGGCGCGACGGAATGTCTCTTGCATATGCGCCCTATCCATGTCGTGGGTACGAGCCACAAAGCTTGCTTCGGCGCCAATCGCCAAGCTCACCGGATTGAAGGGGTGATCGAGTGATCCAAAGGGCGTTGACTTGGTGATCTTGCCCGGTTCCGAGGTCGGCGAGTACTGGCCCTTGGTGAGTCCGTAAATCTGGTTATTGAACATCAAAATATTCACGTTGACGTTACGGCGAAGCGCATGAATGAGGTGGTTACCCCCGATTGATAGTGCGTCACCGTCGCCGCAGATAACCCAGACATCGAGGTCCGGGCGAGATGTCGCTAAGCCCGTGGCGATGGCAGGAGCTCGACCGTGAATGGTATGGAGACCATAGGTGTTCATGTAGTAGGGAAAACGTGAGGCACATCCAATACCCGAAACGAATACCGTATTTTCACGGCGAACGCCAAGGTCTGGGAGCAGGCTTTGTAGGGCAGCCAAAATGGAGTAGTCGCCACAGCCCGGGCACCATCGAACTTCTTGATCGGTACTCCAGTCTTTACGCGTCGTGATCGGAACGGCGGTTACGGTCATTGATTTTCTCCTAGATGTTGGAGGATGAACGCTTCGATCTCGGCGGCCTGGAAGGGCACGCCTTTCATTTTATTCAAGCCTTGTGCATCAATGAGATACTTCTCACGAATGAGCTTGATGAACTGTCCTTGATTGAGCTCAGGTATCAACACCGTGGTGTAGCCCCTGAGAATATCTCCCAACTTTTCTGGAAGTGGGTTAAGGGACTCGACATGAATTTGGGCTGCTTTGCGGCCCGCTTCTCGAATTCTCTGAACGCCAGCGTTAATTGCTCCGTAGGTTGAGCCCCATCCAAGAACCGCGATGGTCGCATCTCCTGTTGCGTCGTCAACGAAGGTGTCACCATAAATGCTCTTGATGCCAGCAACTTTCTTGGCACGAAGGTTCGTCATGAGTTCATGGTTTTCCCCGTCATAGGAAACGGTGCCTCGACCATCGGCTTTTTCTAGGCCACCCAAGCGATGTTCGAGACCTGGTGTACCTGGCACAGCCCAGGGACGAGCATTCGTCTCTTGGTTTCGCAGGTAAGGAAAGAAGGTTGGCTCACCCGCGGGCGACGTACCGTTGGGCTCCGTGGCAAAGTCGATATCAATCTTGGGAAGATCTTCAACCGCCGGCACCAACCAAGGCTCAGTCCCATTGGCGAGGTAGGCGTCGGTGAGCAAAATCACCGGCGTCCGGTAGGTCAGTGCAATTCGGCAGGCCTCAATAGCCGCGGCGAAACACTCTCCCGGTGTCTTGGGAGCCAACACCGGTACCGGTGATTCTCCGTGCCGCCCATAGAGCGAACTGAGCAAGTCTGCTTGCTCCACCTTGGTCGGCAACCCCGTGGACGGCCCAGCGCGCTGAACATCAATGATCACGAGGGGTAGTTCCATGGAGACCGCAAGACCAATTGCCTCGGCCTTGAGGTCCATACCCGGACCCGACGTCGTCGTCACGGCCAAGGATCCTCCGAAGGCTGCACCAATCGCTGCTCCCACCCCGGCAATTTCGTCCTCGGCTTGGAAGGTTCGAACGCCGAATTCTTTTCGCTTGGAGAGCTCGTGAAGGATGTCAGATGCTGGCGTAATGGGATAGGAACCAAGGAATAAAGGAAGGCCCGCCTGCTGTGATGCGGCTATCAGGCCCCACGACGTCGCCGTATTTCCCGTAATGTTGACGTACTCGCCCGACGCGAAAGGAGCTGCGGTCACTTCGTAGCGCTGGTGGAACAACTCGGCAGTCTCACCAAAGTCATAGCCCGCACGGAATGCCCTTGTATTAGCTTCAGCCACTTGGGGTTTGGCTCCGAAGCGTTCCGCGATCCACGTGATCGTGGGCTCAGTTGGTCGGATGAAAAGCCATGAGACCAGTCCAAGGGCAAAGAAGTTCTTGGAACGCTCCGCGTCGCGAGGCTTGACGCCAGCTTCCTTGCAAACTTCGGTCGTTATCGACGTCATAGGGACTTCAAAGACCGAAAATGCACTCAGCGATCCATCGTTCAAGGGATTGGCTGCGTACCCCGCCTTCGTGAGATCGCGCTCTTCGAAAGAGTCGGCGTTGACGATCACCATGGTGCCAGGCTCCATCACGTCAATGTTGGCCTTGAGGCCTGCGGGATTCATTGCCACTAACACGTTGGGGGCATCGCCGTGCGTTGAGATCTCATGGTCTGAGATATGGACCTGGAATGCCGAAACGCCCGCCAAGGTGCCAGCAGGAGCTCGAATCTCCGCAGGGTAGTCAGGGAAGGTAGCGAGGTCGTTGCCGAGCGCAGCACTGATGGAGGTAAACCTGTCGCCCGTCAGCTGCATGCCGTCTCCGGAGTCACCCGCGAAACGGACCACTACTCGATCGATCTTCTCCGTCGTCATCTCAACGCTCATCTGTCTCCTCACCCAACCTCTTGTGCCTTGCCAGCCTAGCGAGTCTCAGAAAAATTGCTTGAGATACTGGCTAGTCCCCCCAGAGACCGAGTGCGATCAGGCGATCGTGATGGACTCATCCAAGAAGACATCTTGAACCGAGTGAATGAGCGCCGCGCCTTCATCGATGGGCCGCTGGAAGGCCTTACGCCCTAAAATGAGGCCAGTACCACCAGCACGCTTGTTAATCACGGCTGTTCGGACCGCGTCAGCGAGGTCTGACTCGCCTTGGGACTCCCCCCCTGAGTTAATCAAACCGATACGCCCGGCGTAGCAATTGACAACCTGCCATCGCGTCAAATCGATGGGGTTCTCTGTTGTGAGCTCTGAATACACCCGAGCGTTGGTCTTACCGAACTTCACGGCACCGTAGCCACCGTTATTCGTCGCCTGCTTCTGCTTGATGATGTCCGCTTGAATGGTGACACCGATGTGGTTGGCTTGGCCGGTTAAGTCGGCCGAGGAGTGGTAGTCAACACCATCAACGACGAATCCCGGGTTACGCAAGTAGCACCACAAAACCGTAAACATACCGCGCTCATGGGCTTCGGCGAACGCCGCCGAGACTTCTTGAATCTGTCGGTCGGACTCAGGAGCGCCAAAGTAAATCGTGGCACCCACCCCCGCTGCCCCCATGTCAGAAGCCTGCTTTACTGAGCCGAACGGTACCTGGTCATAGGTATTGGGAAATTTGAGGAAGTTGTTGTGGTTGAGCTTGACGATGAAGGGCATCTTGTGCACGTAGCGGCGAGAAACCAGACCTAAAACGCCGAGCGTGGTTGCTACCGCCGAGCAGTCAGCAGCTACCGCGAGGTCAAGAATCTTCCTAGGATCAAAATACATAGGATTGGGCGCGAAGCTAGCCGCAGCGGAGTGCTCGATACCTTGGTCTACCGGGAGAATCGACAGGTAACCGGTGCCACCAAGCCGACCGTGATTAAAGACTTCACCAAGACTTCGTAATACTTGCGGTGAGCGGTCTGAGACAGAAAAGACCTCGTCGAGATGATGGGGCCCAGGCAGCGTCAAGTTTTCCTTGGGGAAGGCCGTGGCCTTGTGGTTGAGCAGGCTGTCTGCCTCGGAACCGAGAAGGTGAGCAATATCCATGGCTTGATGTTAGTCCGACGTATTCGCGCGCCGAGGTTGCCGGACGTTAAACCTTTTTAATACTGCGCTGGCGGGGACGAGGGGTCCGTTTCCGCGCTCCAACGCCGAGATCCCGCAGGCGATCCCTCACCCCATAGGCGTCTGGATCAGCGGCATCAACCATCTCAAAGTACCGCCGAGCTCGAGGAGTCTCGCCGGCTCGGTCGAAGAGATCAGCGAGTGCGAACCACTGACGAACGTGACGGTCGGCCGGTTTACGGCGCGGCTCCCCCGCGCCATTTGATTCAAGTAACTCGATGGCTTCGCGCAGTTTGCCGCGGTCCGCTATCGACCCAGCCACGACAAGCCGAGCTTCGGCAAGCAATTCGGGGTCCGGTGACTCTTGACGCAACAGTTCAAACAAGTCAGTGACGACGCGTACCCGACCCATAGCCCGTGCTGCATCCATCTCAAGCGGGAGGTACTCAGGCTCGGTGGAGAGTTGACGGTAGCGCTCGAGATGCATACGCGCAATACGCCACTGACCAGAACGGTACGACGACAAGCCGGCGATTTCTCTTATAGCCGTGACTTCTGGAAGGTCCTGGGCTAGGCGGTTGGCGAGGCGCGCTGCTTCCTCATAACGATTGCGCTCATACGCATCGACTGCTTTTTGCATCTGCTCAACACGCTTTTCGCGTTGATATGCGGTCATAGCCACCGCGGCGCGACGGATGGCAGCTGATACGTCACCAGGCAGCGTGATGGCAATCTTGGGTCGCTGCTCGACACTCTCCTCTACGACGACTTCTTCGTCTTCTTCTAAAATCCACTCGTCTTGAGGGGCGGGAGGCTTGAGCGAGTATTTGGGCTCCGTAAGCGGTGCGGTATCACGATTAATCGTGGACGCACCGCGTCGAGCCACCGAGCCCCAACTCTTTGGCATGTCGCCACGTTCGCGCGCAGTCCTTGGTTTCGCTTCGAAGTCCCGACTATCGGCGCGCTCGCTGCGAGGTCCGCGAGCTTGGCCCGATCGATCACTCGAGCGCGGTGGGCCGTCGGGTCTCCCCGAACGGCCTCCGGGGCGAGCACCTGCGCGAGGTGGGCCGCTTGGCCTGCTCGAGCGTTCTCCCGTGCGAGCGGAGCGAGCATCTCCGGAGCGAGCACCGGCGCGAGCGGGGCCGCTTGGCCTGCTCGAGCGTTCTCCCGTACGAGCGGAGCGAGCATCTCCGGAGCGAGCACCGGCGCGAGCTGGACGCGAACCACCGGGTCGACCGCCTGCGCGAGGGCCGCCACTTCGGGCCGGTCGAGCATCGACTGCATCCCGGGGTCGATCTCCGAAATCTTCACGGTGTGTTGTTTTGGCGTAGCTAGAACCCGAATCGCCAGCGCGAGCGCCCTGGCTCGAGCTACCGGCGCTCCGTGATCCTCGAGGATCCCTGCTGGAGCCGCCTCGTGGGCTCGAAGACCGCGGGGCAGAACCCTTGCCGGCTCCACGAGGGGCACCGGCGTAGCCACCCGATCCCGGCCGACCAGGAGCGCTGGATTTGCCTCTCGATGAAGCTCGGCCGGTCGAGGATCCTCCGCGAGGAGACTTTGATGGACGAGAAGCAGGATTGCGAGGGGCTTGTGGCACTTGTTGATTCTAAGGCCATTGCCAGGTTCGTCTCACCCGGCCGACCAATGAACACGGTCATCGCTGCTCGACAGGTAGTTTCGAGTAGAGTTCATTCGTTGCTATCCAACCCTGAAAGGACCCTATTTTTATGATTGGTTCGTCTTATCCGATCCTCAACTTCTTCTGGACGATGCTTTTCTTCTTCGTCTTTATCCTGTGGATATTCCTGCTTATCCAGGTAATCGTGGACGTATTCCGCAGCCGTGACCTTGGCGGTCTCTCCAAGGCTCTGTGGCTGCTGTTCATCATCGTGCTTCCCTTCCTTGGCGTCTTGATCTATCTGATCGCCCGCGGCGGCAAGATGCATCAGCACCAAGAGGCCGACGCGAAGAACGCTCAGGATGCTTTCAACAATGCAGTCCGTCAAGCCGGCGGTACTTCCGTTGCTGATGAACTTCACAAGCTCAGCGACCTCAAAGCCAAGGGCGTCTTGAGTGACGCAGAGTTCGAATCCGCAAAGGCCAAGCTCATTAGCTAGCGCTAAGCGAGGTAATCGTGCGCAACAACGCCTGGGTGATTCCTTCACCCGGGCGTTGTTGCATTCTGAAATGCCTACTTTTTACGGGCGATGAGAGAAAATTCCAGGGGGATCTGCGGTTGTCCTTGAGGAATTCGCCACCGTTTACTCGCCCCCACCTGCTCGAGCCCCGGCCAACGCTGGTAGGAGATTTCTCCGTACTCTCGAAATTGCTCGATCACTAGTCCTGCTTTCAAAATGGCCGTGAAAATAGAGCCAAGGTCGTGTGACCATTCCATCGTCGTCATCTCGGACGGCACCTGGTCACTACCCGAATAGTCGTAGGCATCGGTGAACGCCATGCCTTCATCATGGTGAAAGTACGGCCACGACGCATCAAGCGCGACGGTATCGCTCTTGATGATGTTGAGCAGTGGATGAAACTCAACCAGATATAGCCGGCCGCCAGGTTTGAGAAGCGACGCGACCACCTCAGCCCAGCGGGACATGTCCGGAAGCCAGGTAAGGGCGCCTATCCCGGTGTAGACGATATCGAAGGTTCTTCCTCTCAGTATGTTCGAAGCATCGTAAAGATCGCCCGTCACGAAGGATGCGTCAAGAGCGAGCCTGCTCGCTAGGTTTCGGGCAACCTTGAGAGACTTCTCCGAGAAGTCATAGCCCGTTACGCAGGCCCCGAGACGGGCCCAGCTCAGCGTGTCGGTACCGATGTGGCACTGTAAGTGCACCATATCGAGACCCGAGACGTCACCTAGGTCGTCAGCCTCGAAGGGACGCAATGAATTCTCACCGGCGATAAAGGCCTCCAGGTCATAGAGTGGCGACGTGGCGTGAATACCCGCTGCCTGATCCCACCATGCTCGGTTCAACGCTTGATAGTTGGTCACCCTTGAATACTCGCATACCGCGCGTCACGCTTGCTGTGGAAGAATGGTCACTCCCCTAAGGACCTCCCCCCATGATTGCTGGCACCGACCTCACCATAGAAATTGGCTCACGAACCTTGCTCGACAACGGGTCATTTTTGGTCGCCACCGGTGAGAAAGTCGGCCTAGTAGGGCGTAATGGAACTGGGAAATCAACGTTGCTCAGCGTTCTTCTCGAACAGGCCGATCCCGAGGTTCACCACCGAGGCGAACTCAAATCCATGGGGCGAGTCGGCTTCTTGCCCCAGGTGCCGGTTCCCTTGGGTTTGGGAACTGAAGCGCTAGGCCTCTCACACATTCTTTCGGCTCGTGGCCTTGATCGACTCGACGACGAGTTGAGCTTGGCTCGTCGCGCACTCGAAGAAGATGCGAGCGAGGCCAACATTGAGACCTTTACGCGTATCGAGGAAGAATATCGAAACGCAGGAGGCTACGACGCGGAGGCAGTCATTGCTCGAATGGCCGACGGTATCGGCCTTCGTCAAGATCTCCTCCTTGATGATATTGATGGCCTCTCCGGTGGCCAGCGCCGTCGCGTCGATATTATTCGTTTGTTGTTCCAGTCCCCCGAGATCATGATCTTGGATGAACCCACCAACCACCTTGACCTTTCGGCAAAACGCTGGCTCATGGACGAACTTCAAAGTTTTCCTGGCACCATCCTTGTGATCTCCCACGACTTGGATCTCCTCGATAAGGCCATCACGAAGGTCCTCCACCTCTCCAATAAAAAACTGACGGAGTACAAGGGCAACTACTCAACCTTTCAGCAGCGCCTCGAAGGCGACATCGTGCAACAAGAAAAACGATCCGCCGCGGAAGAGAAAGAAATCAAGCGACTCAGTGATTTGGCTAACTCGATGCGTGGCCAAACTGAGAAGCGAGCCAAGACCGCTAAATCGCTTGATCGCCGGGCGGCGCGGATCCAAGAAAACCGCACTGAAGTAACCCGGCGAGAAAAAGTTGTTCATTTCAAGCTTCCCGTCCCCGAGCGTTCTGGCACTACTCCCCTGGAAGTGAGATCCCTCGCGGTTACCTACGGGGACAAGCAGGTGCTCCAACGTGTATCCATGGGCATTGGTCGCGGTGATCGTATTGCCGTTGTTGGGCGCAATGGCGCTGGCAAATCTTCCCTCTTGCGTTGCATCGCCGGAGTTCAAAATCCAAGTAAGGGAAGTATTGAGTTCGGCAACAACGTGACCGTAGGATATTTCGCTCAAGAACACGAGCAGATAGATCTCGATGCCTCCAGCCTCGACAATATCGACGACCGCCAGTTGAAACTCGAATCAGAACGCCGTGCCCTGCTTGGCGGATTCGGTCTCTCGGGAGCCGCCATGGAGCAAGATGCGGGATCTCTCTCTGGTGGCGAACGGGCGAAGCTGGGACTAGCCATGCTCTCGGCGGGTGGATGCAACTTGCTGATCTTGGACGAACCTACGAACAACTTGGACCCTGCTTCCGTTGAAGCCGTGGGGGCCATGTTTAGCGCCTGGGAAGGAAGCATCATTGTGGTTTCCCATGAGCCCGACTTTGTTATCGCCCTCAAACCAACGCATTGCCTCCGGCTACCCGAGGAGCGATTCGATCTTTGGCGTGACGAAGATATCGACGTTGTCGCTATGCGCTAACGAGAGCGTCTCGGCCTTCTAGGCTCTCAGGTATGCCCCGCTGTCTCAGTACTCCGACTTCGTTGGTCGTGACCGCCGCGTGTGCGGCTCTCCTTATGGCTTCGTGTGGCAGCCAAGCATCTCAATCGGCGCCACGCTCGACGACTCAAGTATCAGGGATTGTCTGCGCTCAAGCCACAGCCGAGTACGCGTCAATTACCAAAACCGAAAACCAGTTAGGCAACACCAGCGCTATGACCGCGGAACTCTATGCAAGCAGAGTCGCCAGCATCGCCAAGGCGAGCGCCTGGCTCGCTAATCACGCGACGGGGGTCTCCCTTAATGCTCGAAATTTTTGGAGAGTACAAAATTTATCCATGAGTGAGCAAATTACCAAGGCTGCCAAGAGCGGAACCTCGACCGATGAACTCCTTCAATATTCAAGCACTGCGCAAAACGCTGCGTTCCTACACGATGGGCAACGAGTGATTAGTTTCTTCGTGGCCGCATGTCCAAGCTTTGCCGCGAAATAAGCGTCGATCGACCTCGGACGCGAGTCCTTACGATCCACCTTCAGCAATGACTTCGGCCCCGACCTCTTGTCTATTCAAGAAGCCGGGGCCGTTAGCCAAGTAACCGTATCGCTTGATCAACTACAGCCAGACGTAGTACCACAACTCGAACACACGTAGCACGAACCGGCACGCTGCATCACGTCACCGCAGCTGTAGCAGTAGGGGGCATCGCGCTGTTCGGCGCGGGCGACGGGTGAGGCCGCCGCTGGAGCCGAAGTCAGCGTGATGGGGGTGGTCTCGATGCCAACGTTGGTCGTTGCCGACTCTTCCACACCCGGCAAGGTGGGCTGCGTACGCTCACCGCTCGACAAGATGCCCAATGATTCGCGCTCGTCCACGCCGAGGTAGTCCAGCGCCAAACGGCGGAACATGTAGTCAACGAGACTCGTTGCGATACGCAGATCGGGGTCGTCCGTAATGCCGGCGGGCTCAAACTTCATGTTTGAGTATTTGCGCACGTAGGTCGAGAGCGGCACGCCATGCTGGAGTCCCAAACTGATGGATATCGAGAAAGCATCCATAACGCCAGCCAAGGTAGAACCTTGCTTCGACACCTTGATGAAGACCTCACCGGGTCGACCGTCTTCGTATTCGCCAACCGTTACGTAGCCTTCACAATCCGCGACGCGGAAACTAAAGGTGTTGGACTGGCGACGGCGAGGTAGACGCTCACGAACGGCTCCCACAAGTACTGGCTCACCCTTCGCAGCCTGAGCTCGTTGTAACTCAGCCTCGAGCTGGTTAATGCGGGCCTGCAGGTCTGAGGCAACGGTAGGACTTTCCTCTTCATCGTCCTTCTTGGTGGTCGAAAGCGGCTGGCCCACCTTGCAGTTGTCTCGGTAGACAGCAACGGCCTTGATGCCGAGCTTCCACGCATCAATGTGGAGCTGCTCGACGTCTTCTACCGAGACATCTTCAGGTAGGTTCACCGTCTTAGAAATGGCACCGGAAATAAAGGGCTGCACGGCACCCATCATCTTGAGGTGACCCATGAAGTGGATGGTGTTATCACCCATGGAGCAGGCAAAGACGGGAAGGTGCTCGGCCTTGATGTGCGGTGCACCCAAAATCGACATGTTCTCATTGACGTAGGACACGATCTCTTGGGCCTGCGTTGCGCTGTAGCCCAACTTAGCGAGCGCACGACTCACTGTCATGTTGACGATGGACATCGTACCGCCACCAACGAGCTTCTTGGTCTTGACCAAACCAAGGTCAGGCTCAATACCCGTCGTGTCGCAGTCCATCAGCAAGCCAATGGTGCCCGTAGGGGCGAGCACGGTCGCTTGCGCGTTACGCACACCGTTAATCTCAGCGAGCTCAACGGCGGTATCCCACGACTCTTGCGCGGCCGACAGAATCGTGTCTTCGAGCAACTCTTCGTTGATCTGCGAAGCAGCAGCTTGGTGCTTACGAAGCACACGAAGCATCGGCTCGCGGTTTTCGTGAAAGCCCGCGAACGGTCCCATGCGAGAGGCGATCTTTGCGCTTGTGGCGTACGCGTGACCGGTCATTAAAGCGGTCAAGCCAGCGGCAAGTGCACGACCCTGGTCCGAGTCGTAGGGAAGCCCATTGGCCATGAGCAGCGCACCGATGTTGGCGTAGCCAAGACCGAGCTGACGGAACTTGATGGTGTTGGTCTCAATGCTCTTCGTTGGGTAATCCGCGTTACCTACGAGGATCTCTTGAGCGGTGAAGACGACCTCAATCGCTGCTTTGTACGCCTCAACATCGAAGGTGTCGTCATCGTTGATGAACTTCATCAAGTTCAAACTCGCGAGGTTGCACGCCGAGTTGTCGATGTGCATGTATTCGCTACAAGGGTTTGATCCGTAGATGCGATCGGTGTTCGAGGCGGTGTGCCAGTCATTGATCGTCGTATCGAACTGCATACCTGGGTCGGCGCACTCCCACGCAGCCTGAGCGATGTCTCGGAAGAGTTGACGAGCTTTGACAGTACGAACCGGGGCGTGGGTTGAACGCCCCATGAGGTCCCAGTCGGCATCGTCAATCACGGCCTGCATAAATTCATCGGTCACTCGAACAGAGTTATTGGCGTTCTGGTACTGAATCGACGTGATGTCCTTGCCATCAAGGCCCATGTCAAAGCCGTTGTCACGCAGTACGCGAGCCTTCTTTTCTTCGTTTGCCTTGCACCAGATGAAGTCTTCAACGTCGGGGTGGTCGACGTCCAAGATGACCATCTTGGCGGCGCGCCGGGTCTTGCCACCAGACTTGATGGTGCCCGCGGATGAGTCAGCACCTCGCATAAAACTCACGGGTCCCGAAGCGGTGCCTCCTCCCTTCAAGAGCTCCGCGGAGGAGCGAATGCGTGACAGGTTGACGCCAGCTCCCGAGCCGCCCTTGAAGATCACACCCTCTTCGGTGTACCAGTTCAGAATCGAATCCATCGAGTCCTCCACCGACAAGATGAAGCACGCAGAGGCCTGCTGGGGAACACCGGGGACGCCAATGTTGAACCAAACGGGAGAGTTGAAGGCGGCCTTCTGGTGGATGATGAGGTGCTTGAGTTCAAGGTTAAAGATCTTGGCTTCGTGCTCATCAGCGAAGTAGCCATCCTTCATGCCCCACATGGTGATCGTGTCAGCGACGCGATCAGCAACCTGCTTGAGGGAAGTCTCACGCTCTGCGGTGCCGAGGGTTCCGCGGAAGTACTTCTGAGCCAAAATGTTGGTCGCGTTTACGCTCCACGTCGAAGGAACTTCTACGCCGAGTTGCTCGAAGGCGACCGTGCCATCGCGATAGTTAGTGATGCGTGAATCACGCAGTTCCCACGTCACCTCGCTGTAAGGGTGAACCCCTTCTGTCGTGAAGTGTCGCCGAATGCCGATCTCTGTGCCCTGCGATGCGATTGCCATGATGTGTTCTCCCTGCGATAACGATGTGGACTCAAAACTGTCGGCTGCGCAGTAATCCCTTGGATTCTGCTCCCCTCCCCCATGCCTTTTCGATTCACAACCACAACATGTTGTGGTTGTGAATTAAACGATCACAAGATGGGGTATATCTAACCACTTCTAGCGAGATCTGTCAACGATTTCGAGAATGCAAAAAGCCTGATCAAAGGCTATGTGGGAAAAGTTCTCCTCAGGTTTTTTATCCCAAAAAATCTTGGGCGCCAGAAGTGCTCGAGCTCGAATCGTAAGGGCCATTGAGACAGGGACACTGGGGGCTCGAAGCCTTATCCTTCAGGCGATTTGAGATAGGAATCGACGTAGGCGCGACCCGAGAGCACTGCGATATCGCCCATCACGGCATCGGTAAATCCTCGAAGGGCGAGCTTTTTAGCTCCTGCGGCCTCAACGTCAGCGGGGCTGATGTAGCGAGCTTGCCCCACATGAACCTCCACCCGGCGAAACGGCCGCAACATCCTCGACCCCACGGGTTGCACGGCTTGCGTGCCACGAAGTCCGATCGGCACCACCGCCGCCCCGGTAGCCAGGGCCAAGCGAGCAATACCAACATGGCCACGGTGAACCGAACCATCGAGGGATCGAGTCCCCTCGGGGTAGAGGGCGAGCACCGCTCCTTCGTGGAGTAAATCTGTGGCCGTGGCAATGGCTCGGATGGCTTCGGAACCCGTACCACGGCGAATTGGTATCTGGCCGATCGATCTCATGAACACGCTGGTATGCCAATGGTCAAAGTACTCAGCCTTAGCCAAAAAGGTCACTCTGCGAGGCAGCACCACCGGAAGAAACAATGAATCACAGAAACTCTGATGATTGGCGGCCACGATCACGGGTCCCGATCTTGGTAAGCCGTCGAGATTGACGACCTCGATACGAAAGCAAATCCTCAAGAAGAGTTTTGTCGCTTGACGGGCCAAGGCGTAGATCACTACTGCTGAACCTAGCGACTTCTCGGGGGCGAACTGGGGACTTAGCCCAGTTTGGTGAGTACTTTTCGCAAGTTGCGAACAGCCTGGGCGATGCGCTGCTCATTTTCGATCAGGGCAAATCGGACGTGGTCTTCGCCTCCTGGACCAAAACCATTACCCGGTGAACTCGCGACTTCCGCTTCGGTGACTAAGAACTTCGAAAATTCCAGCGCTCCCATCTCCCGATAAGGCTCGGGAATGGGTGCCCATACGAACATGGTGCCTCGTGGCGTCGCAAAGTCCCAGCCGATACGGCTTAAACCCTCAACTAAGGCATTCCGGCGTCCTTGATAAATCTCGCGGACCTCAAAGGGGTAATCCGATGCTTCGTTCATGGCCACAATAGAAGCGATCTGGATGGGCTGGAAGGTGCCGTAATCAAGATAGCTCTTGAGTTTCGTGAGAGCACCAACAATTTCGGCGTTGCCCACCATGAATGCCGAGCGCCACCCAGCCATAGAAAAACTCTTCGTCAAGGTGTAGAGCTCGACGGCGACGTCCTTAGCTCCTTCGGCTTGGAGGATCGACGGCGGCTCGTAGCCGTCATAGCCGCCATCTGCGTAGGCGAAGTCATGGACAATGATGATGTCTCGCTCCCGAGCAAAGTCCACGAGCTCTTGCATGCAAGCAAGGTCTACGCATGCGGTCGTTGGGTTGTGGGGGAAGGAAGCGATGAGTACTCGGGGCTTCGTGGTTGCGGCGTCATAGACGCGACGCGTCTCAGCCATGAACGCATCCCCCACCGCTCGAACATCTCCGTTGACCAGCGATGGGTCCTCGACGTGGACATGCAAAACACCAGCGCCTGCGAAGAGCGGCGCGTAAATATGGATGGGATACGACGGCGTAGGGACCATGGCGGTATCACCCTCACCGAGCATGACCCACATCAAGTGGCTCAATCCCTCCTTGGCACCCATCGTGGCGATGACCTCGGTTTCAGGATCAATGGAAACGCCAAATCGTCGCAGGTACAGATCGGCTGCGGCTTGACGCAATTTAGGAATACCGCGCGAAGAGGAGTACTTGTGGTTTCGAGGATTTTGTGCCGCCTCCACCAACTTATCGACGGCCACTTGGGGCGAAGGTAAGTCTGGATTACCGAATCCCATATCGATGACGTCTTTACCTTCTCGACGCGCTTGCAGTTTGAGTTCGTTGATGGTCGCGAAGACGTACGGGGGGAGGTCGTTGATGCGCCGGAATTCCATCTATTGAATTTACAAGGCTAAAGGCGATGCTTGAACGATGCCAGCGCCTCAAGGTCAACCGGCCATCCATAAACCACCCATGAAGCATTCGCTCGACTCGCTAATTCAAGGTGCTCTTGCAAGGCTTCCCGAGCGGCCGGGGCAGGTCCAGCCCACGTCACCGGACCATTCTTGGCCTCCTCTTTGAGTTCCTCAATCGATACGCCCCACAGGTTCACGGTGAGATCGCGATCATGGGCGATTGCTCGCGTCGCTGCGGCAAGACCACCGATCCAGACTTCTATGCCAACTCGCTGCAGCGAGTCCGCCACGCTCGCGAGTGACGCTCGACGCTCATCTGCGGAGCCGTATGCAATGCCGTACGCGTCATTCTCTTCTCGGTTTAACTTGTCTCCCGTGCCCAAGGCCGCGATGACGCGGCCGGGAGCGAGATAGGCCAGAGTTCTGAACTGCGCTTCCAAGACGGCATCGGACACCAAGCCAATTCGAGCCACCAAGGTGCCGACGGTCAAGCCCGGATGCGTAGCGGCCAGGTGTGCCAAGACCGGGAAGGGTGCGAAAGCCGGCCGGCTGCGATCACCCATGGGCCAGAGATGGTCGTAGCAGAACACGCCGTCAATTCCCAAGCGAGCCGCATCAGCGGCTACCCCAAGCGCTTCGACCAAAGAGTCTCGGAAAGTTGGAAGTACCACGCCGACGCGCAGATTCATCGTGGGCCTACCTCGGTCGCTCAGTGCGAACCTTCGGCGCGAAGTTTCAGTTCACGCAATGCTGCAGTTTGAATTCGGTTCTGTGCCCGAGCCTTGACGAAACCAGGAATGGGAACCCGGAGTTCAACCTCAAGGTGATAGACAACCTCGCAACCTTGGTCAGCAGCATTGAAGTGATAGGCACCATCAAGCTTCGACGTTAAATCTCCCGACTCTTGCTTCCACGCCAACACCTCGGGAGCACGTGCGTAGTCATAGCGAAGGGCATAGGTCGTCGACCTTCCAAAGGCGGCGGTGCGAAATGTCACTAAAGTCGGTCGCCCCAATCCGTCGCGATCATCAATGGTGACTTGTTTGATATCGGCAACCCACTCTGGATACCGCTCGATGTCAGCAGCGATCTCGTAGACCGCGGTGGGAGCAAGAAGCACGGTGAGTCGTTCCGTCGTTTCTTCTGACATGACTCACCTCCCCTTCGTGACGCCACCGCTCACCCGAGGCCAACCGCTCGCGAGCGCGTCTCCTAGCCTATGCGCGAGGACGTCGTAATCGAAGGATGCCACCGCCCGATCTCGGCCTGCTCGTCCCATCGCTTGCCTGCGCTCAGGATCGCGCAGGAGCGATGCAATCACGTCGGCGAGCTGGGCGGCGTCGCGTGGTCGCTCGACGATGATGCCTGTTTCGCCATCGACCACCGCGTCACTCGCTCCACCGGAGCGTCCTGCAATTTGCGGAACACCACAACTCGCAGCTTCCAAGAATACGATGCCAAAGCCTTCTTGTTCGAGGCCGAACCATCGGTTACGACAGGCCATCACCATAAGATCCGCCGCGGCGATGAGTTCCGGAAGCTCATCATCGGCCACACGGCCCACGAGGCGCACCGGTGCACCACTACGTTTAATTAAGCGGGTTAAGCGCTTGGTATCTCTACCCGTACCGCCAATGATCACCTCAATACCCGGGGACGAGTCATGGAGCTTTGCGGCTGCCTTGATCAGGGTGTCCATTCCCTTTCGCGGAACCAAACGACTAACGCTCACCACTAAGTGAGCGCTCGGTGCGACACCAAAGCGAGCACGAACTAATGACGTTTGCTCCTCGTTGAGGGGCGTGAATCGCTTCGTATCGACACCTGGAGGAATCTGCAAGGTGTCGTTGGGACCACTGAGTCGCCGACCCTCGCGCTCGGGGTAGGGACCGGCGGCGATGATGCCAGCGCTTCGTTGAAGGGCTCGCCGCAACATCGATTTCGTCAGAGGTAGACGGCCAGGGATCGTAACTTCAGCGCCATGGAGAATTTGTACACAGCGAACGCTTAATGAACCTGCTAGGGATCCAAGCGGGAACGCAGGATCCATAATGACAAGATCAGCACCCGTTCTCGTTACCTGTGCTTCGATCGCTGCCTTGATGCGCTTGGTTGGAAAAAACAAGATCCGATTCGAAATTCGTACAATGTCGATGCCCTTACGAGCACAGGCGAGATCGAAGCGTTCCGCTTCAGGATCAGATGTGGCAGTGAGTACCGAAAAGCTTGTTGGATCAAGTCGCTGCCACAATTCCCAGAGGTAGCTCTGGATACCGCCCACCTTGGGGGGAAAGTCATTCGTGACGAGGAGATGGCGAGACACGCCACCATTCTCGCACTAGGCGTCAGAGCCCGTGGGGCAATAGCGAAGTGGTGGGACCATTCCGGCATTGGAGAGTAAGCGCATGGCGCGTTGCTCGGCGACGTCAATAACAACGGCGTCGCCAGGCTCTCGGCCCAAAATAAAGCTCACCACGCAGCCATCGCAAGCACCCACTTCCTTACCTACGCAGCCATCGCAATCAATAAACAGGGTTTCACTCATATCAATAACCTCCTCGTTTCCCGACCCCGTCATGGTGCCCGGCGGCTGTGACAAACGAGATTCACGCTTCGTCAGTGGCCTCGAGGCGTATTACGTCGACAGCGGGATGTCCATGGGTAGCCGCCGAAAGTGATTGCGTGACGGCCTCGACGCCCCAAGCAACCCCTTCGGTGACCACCGTCGAGGCATTGGCTGAGATCAGTGAGAAAAATGGTGGACCAGTAACACCGTAGGCCGACCACATCTCGTCCGATATCACGCTCGTGACCCCTGGAACGGTGGTGCGATCACCCTCTCGGAGCATGAGTGCCACTGCGTGGTTCTCAAGTCCGAATCGACCACCTGCTCTCAGGTGCTCAACCAGGTCCACGCAACCAAGGCAGCCCTCTGAAACGAACAAGAGCAACCACCACGCTTGGTTCATATCGAGGGTTATCACTTCACCGTCCACACCTCGTCCGCGAACCGTACGTTTCGCAATGCTCGAAGCAGCGCGCACCGCAATAGGGGCAGCGCTCTTGAGTACCGCTCGCGCCGTCTCAGAATCGAGTCGGCCGTCGTCAGTCATTGCTCTGCGGGTAGGGAGTCCTCGGCATCGCTGAGCTCAACGATTTCGACGGCGCGACCATGTCCGCACCAGCGACAGGCAACCTCGTCGACGACGCTCGAAAGGGTTTGGGGATCTTCGATCTCGAGGTCACCTCCGATGCTGTAGTGGTGAAAGGCCTTAATAGTTGCGGTGGTAACCACGTCAAAGCGGGTCAAGTTCCCACACAGCGAGCAACGGTAACGGGGAGCGTTCATGACCGTCGAACCTAGTCGCAGTCCGTCATCGAGAGAAACGGCTCACGATACGTAGGCGCTGCTCGAGGGCTTCAGCGTGAGAAATAATGCCTGTGGCTTCAAGATCATCAATGGCCGAAAGCCGACTTACCTGATCTTGATCGAATGACGCCGCCACCGCAGGAGTGCCATTCGGTGGGGTGGGGTCGAATTCGGTGACCAAGCGCGGCACGATCACATCCGATGCGCGGCGGACCTGGGTGGCATCCAACCCGAAGCGCGAGTCCATATCGAGATCTTCAGATTCGTCCGCACCATGGTCTCGTGAGGCTTCTGCCAACAACCCCTGGCGATCAAGTCGAGCAGTTCGCATGAGGATTCGTCGCAGCGCTTCGGGTTTCGAGACGTCTGGAATTACCACCGAAGGACCGTCGACGAGCTCAACGATTACGTCGCCCCGTCCAAAGAGGTGATCCACGATTCCCTGATGTACCTGGATTTCAACGATGCGGTCCAAACTCACCTGATCGCGTCGCGTTCTCAGTCCCGCGACGCTGACAACAACTCGTTGGTTCGTCACGGTGATCACGCGAGCACGCCACTGCACCACGCGATGCACCAACAGCACGGCGCCGAGCAGGCCGAGCACGAGGCCAGCTACTTTGAGTACCGAGCTCGCGCTGAGATGGTGATCGACGCTTGCCGTAATGAGTATCGCAAGCCCTACCGCGACAACGAAAAGCGGCAGCAGGAGCGATCCTCGATGACCGCGAAGTTCCACGACCACTTCCTCGTCGTGTCCCAGTTGTTTTTTCCGCAGTCCCATCTCCATTGAGCGTAGAGCCCTACCCCGCTCGAATCCGGTATCGCCGCTGAACGTGCACCGTCTTCAAGACTCGGCGCTGTAATCTTCGGCGATGCGGGTGCGTTGGCTGTCACTGAGCCTCGGTGTGGCAATGATCGTGAGTGTCTGGTCGGTCCAGCCAAGTATGGCGGTATCCGGCCACTTACGCGATGGTCCCGCAGCCTGTAGTGCCGGCTATCCCCCGTCTCCCTATGGCGGCATGTGCGCAACCTACGGCGGGGTGAATACGTGGTTCGGCTCCTATGGTCCAGGGTTCCCATCGTCGACGGGATGGGGTTTCTGCGCTGACTCACCAAACAGCGCAAATTTCTATCCGGATCCCTCCTATCGCTACCAAGCCTCAGCGCCGCCGAGCGGAACGAATACGTCGATCATGAATCCCTTGGGCTACGCCTTTAGCCAATTCACGGCGCTTGGCTACTGGAGCGGGGTGAAGGGCTCATTCACAAAAGATGAGGCCTTCGTCGCTGGCGACCTCCTCTATGACGCGCAGGCATGGGGTACGCCACTTCCCTCCATGCCTCTAGGGGTGGAACGGGCCTATCAGTCTTTGGCAAATTTTTACAACGCAGCGGTTGGCTCCACTGCGAATCCCACAATCTCGCTTAGTCAGCAAGGCGGCGGTACGTCATTCGTGGATGCGGCCACCCTGGTAGCCACCGTGACCTTTCCGGGAACTCATCGAGGTATTGCGGGCCTGGTCGTCACCTTGCAACTCACGAACGCTATTGCCGACGCCAACGGTGCGAGTTCCATCACCCAAACTACTGCCAAGAATGGCACCATTACAGTTCCCATTACTGCAATCGGACCTGGACCCCTTCGCGTTGGCGCCACCGCGTCGGTAGCAATCGGCAAACGCGGCATGGGATTTTTTGGACCAACCACACAAATCTTGAATGCCCAGGTCATTGCTGCACCGAATGCACCGGCCACTATCCAAACAAGCTCAGAATTTACGAGCCAGGGGCCCGCTATGGTTTCTCAGAGTTTCTCAAAAACCGCGAATGGCAACATGGACCCCACCCAAATCAGTCTCGCAGGTGCCGTCATTGAGGTGTCAACCGCATCTGGCTTCTTGGCTGCAGAGTGCACCACGACATCGTTGGGCACCTGTACGACGCCGTCAACGCTTATCGACGCGACAACCTATCTGTGGAAAGAGGTAACGGCTCCTCCGGGCCTCGCAAGCGGTGCGAGCGGCTCCTTCATTGCGTCAGCGACTTCGAGTGCGACACCGATCGGCCTGGTGGATCCCGGCGAGATGATTCAAGTCGAGGCACTCAAGGTTGATCACGCCTCGCCATCGACGATTGTTCCGGGGGCCACGTTTGATCTCTACCGCATGGATCATGCTGCAGGGCCGAATCAACCGGAGGCACCCGCTGACGCGCCAAGCCTCAAGGGGGGCACGTGGGTGGCTCGAGCTGAATCCACGAGTTCCCCAGCGCTCTTTGGTTGGCAGTATCCAGGCTACGCATACTGCGTTCAAGAATTCAGCGCACCGGTTGGCTATTCGTTGAATCCAAATCCCTCCTGCAGCGACGTGGTCATGGGGACCACCACCACGCCACCAACCGTGCTGACCTTACGGGTTGCCGACGCAGAAACGACAACACAACTCTTTGTGGCAAAGTACAACACCAGCGAACCCGATCAGGGCATCGCGGGTGCCAGTTATGACCTCTACGTCAAAGACCCCGGACCGCTCTCGACACCGAGTATCGCACCCGAGGACGCTGTTGGAGAACCGGGGCTCACCTGGTACGCCCGAGGCTCTACGAACGCATCTGGTCACCTCGGATTCACTATTCCTGTTGGCTATGCCTGGTGTGTCCTTGAACACCAAGCGCCCGTTGACTTTCAACTCGATCCTGGTCTTCATTGCACGGCGATAATCCACCACGGGGCTCCCGATCCTGTTCGCACCGTATCGGTGAGTGAAATTCCTCGAACGGTCACCCTCAATGCCTACAAATTCAATGCTTCGGTCCCTGATAGCGGCGTCCCTAACGCCACCTACGCACTCTTCGTCAAGGGTGCCTTCCCTGATGGCTACACCCCGGTACCGGCTCCTGTGGGCGTGTCCACGCCTCCTGGCATGATGTTCTACGCCACCGCGACGACGTCCACCACGGGCCATCTCCGTTTCACCGTACCCGCAGGTCACGCCTGGTGTCTTCAAGAACTCACTGTCCCTCAAGACTACATTCTCGACACGGGACTCCACTGTTCAGCAGTGCTCAACAACGCCGACCAATCCGCCGTGGTGCTTGCGCTTCCTGAGCTAGCCAACACCGGTGCCCCACTGCGCTTCACAATCGTCCTTGCTCTAATCCTCATCGCCGGCGGATTCCTCATCGTGGGTCGCTATCGCCGACGACACTGAGGTACCCAGCGCACAAGCCCGCGACGGCATCCCCGTCGGCGTTACTCGCGTAGCGATGCCATGGCGCTCGTCCAACGGGCCAAGTTACCCAGCATGGATTGAGCCACGTCGTCGAGACCCGCGGCGGCGTGAAACACGCCGTCGGCGAGGTATTGCTGGTGGCTCGCGATGGCAACTTGCTCAGCCAAGGGAAACATGCTCAGCGCGGTGAGCGTCGGCTTCAACGACTGCACAGCACGAGTACCCGCGGAAATCCCACCGTAACTCACAAAGGCCACAGGCTTATAGTTCCATTCACGGTGGAGAAAGTCGATCGCGTTTTTGAGCGCAGCGTTAAACGAGTGGTTGTACTCGGGCATGACGAAGACAAAAGCATCAGCACGGGTGACCGATGCTGACCACTTCTTCGTGTCGTCAAAGGCGTAGACGCCGGTCATTGGATGACCCGGTTCGTTGTAAATCGGGAGGTTAAATTCCTTAAGGTCAATCACTGCAACGTCGAAGGACCCCTGCTCCTTAGCGACGCCTTCGAACCACGCGGCGATAGCAGGCCCTACTCGGCCGGGACGCGTTGAAGCAATGATGATATGAAGGGTGGGGCGACTCATGGAACTCTCCTAGTTGAGGGCGGTGCAGAGACGCATCCTAACGCTGAGTTGCGCATTCTCTAGCGGTTGCGCAAGCCATTCGCTGCCATCGTAAGGTACGCATGCATCTCGTGTCGATCTTGTTCACTGAGTTCACCAGCTTCGCGATCCAAGGCTCTTGTCATGTTCTCAAGCCAAGCATTACGAACTTTCTTCGTGATGACATAGTCAACGTGACGCATTCGAAGTCGAGGGTGGCCACGTAACTGTTCGTAGAGTGGAGGCCCTCCCCAGTACTGAGCTAGAAACAAAGCCAGTCGATGGCGAGCCGGAGTCAGGTCCCCCTCGGGATATAAAGGTCTTAAGAGGGGGTCGGTCTCGACGCCCTCGTAGAAGGCCGAAACAAGGCGCTCAAAGAAGCCGAGGCCCCCGACGCGCTCATAGAAACTCGCTTCCGTTTTTTCCACGAGGTCTACCGTATCGCCCCCGTCGTCCCGGGCATCTCCTGCGTCTCATAGACTTGAGGCTCGCGGATTGATCACGTGATCCCTGTCTGCGGGTGTAGCTCAATGGTAGAGCTCCAGCCTTCCAAGCTGGCTATGCGGGTTCGATCCCCGTCACCCGCTCTCTGGAGTCTTCGCATGGTAGCGGTTGACCCACTTGCACAATAAACGTCACGAAATCACCTGGGGCTCCTGCCATAATTTTGATTGAGTCGTCAAATGGTCACTCGAGGGAGAACGGGTTCTTTATCTCTCTTTGATGCCGAACTTCATCAGCACCTGGTGAGGCCTAGATGAGATAGGTTCACCATATGAAAAAACCGCTCAGAAGACTGTTTTCGCTGTTCATGCTCGTGACCCTTGGGTTTATGACCATGCCAAGTCTCGCTGGAGCCGGGACGTCCACCCCTTGGGTCTCGACGTCAGTGGCGGTACCTGGAGCGACTTCCACTGGCAATCTTCGTTCTGTTGACTGCGCGGGCGCTACCTGTACAGCTGTCGGATATTTTTACGATGGCTTGTACCTTCAAGGCCTCATCGTCTCTAACGCCTCAGGATCGTGGGTGAGCACTGCCATCCCCGCTCCCGATGGTAACAGCAATGCCTACCTGACTGCTGTGAGTTGTGTGAGCTCTACCTGTACGGCCGTCGGTAACTACTACGACGGTACGGTTGACCAGGGTCTCGTCGTCACCAACAGCTCGGGATCGTGGGTGAGCACTGCCATCCCCGCTCCCAATGGTGGAAGCAATGCCTACCTGACTGCTGTGAGTTGTGTGAGCTCTACCTGTACGGCCGTCGGTAACCTCTACGACGGTACGGCTGACCAGGGTCTCGTCGTCACCAACAGCTCGGGATCGTGGGTGAGCACTGCCATCCCCGCTCCCAATGGTGGAAGCAATGCCTACCTGACTGCT